>NZ_FTMR01000001.1:0-933475 GCF_900156005.1 Rhizobium sp. RU35A
TCCTCGTCGAGAAGTTCGTCCAGCAGCGTCTTCAGGAATTCGCCGAGCACCAGGTCGGCATTGCCGACTTCTTCCGGCGTCAGGCGTTCGGCGATGCCGGCGTAGATGTGCCGGCGCTCTTCCAGCTGCATCGTCCGCTTCGCAAGACGCATGGATTTCCGATTGAAGGCCGAGCGGGAAATCGTCTCCAGCCCCTTGGCTTCAAGGCGGTCGTTCAGTTCGAACAGGATGTCGGCCTGCGTGCGCTCGCGCCTGTTCAGTTCGGCGAGCGCCCAGAGCAGGTCGTCGCGAGCCTCATCCGGCAACAGGTCGAGGCTGGAAAGGCGTCCACGTCCGGCCATGGCTCAAACCTGCCCCGGACGCTGGATGCCGGCGATGCAGATCCGACCGGATAGATGCAGTTCGCCCCGTTCGGATAACCTCGCGATCTTGACCGATCCAGCCGGCAACACGTCGACGGCCGAGAGATCGGAAAGATACTGGAACTGGGCCTCGACCCATTCGCGCGGCTTGTCGATCAACAGGAAGTCCAGCAGAAACCGGCGCACGGCTTCCGAGGTCAGCGCCTTGTTGGGCTGTTTCGCCAGTTCCTTCAGGATGGTAAGGCGCGCTTCTTCCTGAATGATGCTTTCGATGCTCATTTCTGGGCCTGCTCCAGCAAGAACTCTTGAAGTCGGCCGCTTGTCGCGGCGATGGGTTTGAGGCGTTCGTCCAGCGTGTCGAGGCGCCCGGAAATGTTGGCGAGCGCCAGCTCAAGTTTGTGGGCGGTCTCCCGGTCCGGAAGATGTTTCAGCTCTCCCTCGATCGCCTGGATGCGGCGATCATGCTCGACAAGCTTCTTCTCGTTGGCATCGACCTGCGCAATCAGCGTCTTTTCGCCCGATGAGAAATAGCCTTTGGCGTGGCCGAGAAGTGCGATGAGACCGAGCACGAGGCTGACATAAGGGAGCATTTCTTGCGGGGTCATTTCAGGTAGGCTTCCTTCTCGACGTCTATCTGGCACTCCAGACACCGGGTGGCTGCGGGATAGACGCGCTTGCGCGCGGCCGAAATGGTTGCGCCGCAATCGACACACTCGCACGTGCCCCGTTGCCTGAGCGCATCTGACGCTGCGATGACGCCCGCCTCGCGTTCCTGCTCGGCGCGCTCGGCCGCCAGATCCAGCGCACGGTTTCCGCCGAAGTTCATGGAGCGCCTCCCGTGGAATCGATGGCGGCCACAGCGGCGGCGCGCTTCTGGTCGCAGATCCTCAGTTCGCCGCGGTCGCGCCCCCAGGCGCTGGTTGCCTCTGCCTCCGACAGCCGGCGGTCAGGCAGCGCAAGAGGAGGGGCGCAGGGAATGCGCGCCTCTGCCGGCACGGATACGCGCGTTTGCTGGAGCTGCACCACGGGCACCTCCCTAACGCTTGTTGAGCAGGCGGACGCGCTCGCGGCTGAGGCCGCCAGCAGCATCCTCAGGAAGCGCTGCATTTGCTGTCTCCAGTTGATCCTGTGCCATCCGTTCGGCTTCGCGGGCGGCGGATATCTCGCTGTTGAGTTTCATGGCCTGGTTGGCCTGGGCCGCCTCGGCGAGTGCCGCCTTGACGTTGGCCTCCGCGATCTGGCCCTTCCAGTGCGCGTCCCGCTCCGCAACGGCTGCGGCAACGCGATCGACAATGATGGCGCCCAGCATGTCGGCAGCCTTGTAGCCAACGAGAGTGGCGCCGAGGGCAAGCCCGGCGCCGATGGCAAACACCACACCCACCTTGACCAGAGGCGCTGCAGCGCGAGCAAGCAGGGCCTCGATCATGATGCACCTCCGGCCGGGTCTGCGCGGGAATCGTAGGGGGGAGCGGATGGCGGTGCGGGTGCGGGAGTATCGCGGCTTGCCCGGTAGTCCATCGAGCCGGTGACACGATGGATGCCGAGCATGGAGACGATGAGCGCCACCATGCTGGGCACGGCGATCGTGCCGAACTCGACGGCCTGGCCGTTATAGGCCGCGCCGATCGACAGGATCAGGATCACGGCCCAGGCCATGGCCTGGGAAAGCCAGAGCGATTGTTTGGACGTCGAATAGGTCGGCCGGCTCATGATCAAGCCTCGTTGCTGGATACAGGCACGCCGGCCGTCGTCAGCACCACGCGGCCGCGCATCGTGGGCTCGACCGTCTTCGGCCATCGCACGGCCTGCAGGCGGCCGCGCTCGATGCGCGTGATGGTGACACTGTTGTTCTGATTGCCGCCCAGCACATGCAGATGCGTGGCATCCTCGCCGACATAAAGGCCGACATGTCCACCGCCAGGACGCACAAAGGTCAGGATCGCGCCCGGCTCCGGGATCTTCAGCTCGCGCCCGAACTTGCTCCAGTTCAGTGCTCCGAGCGGATTGGCCGGCAGCGCCTCGGACGGCAGCGTCGTGGCGATGACATTGGCGACGAAAAGCCCGCACCAGGCGGTGTCATCATTCTTGTACCAGGATGCGACCCAGCCACCGAGCGCCTTTGCCCAGCCGATGATAACGGGATTGGACTGAGGCCCCGGCACCTCGGCGATGCCCATCAGGCGGCGGGCTTCGCGCATCCAGATCGGTTCGGCCGGAATGGGAATACTCTTGCCGGGCATGGCGATCACTGAGGCCGATCGACCACCGCCATCCTTGTCACGACGCAGCGCGTTCACGGTTGCCTCGTCGGCGAGCCCGGTCGACTTCAGGCCTTCAGCAGCCTGAAACCGCTTGAGACCCTCGATCATCTCGCGGCCGGGTACCCCATCGACCACCCCGGCGTAGAAGCCATGGGCGCGCAACCGTATGATAACCCACTGGTCGAATGTCATGACTGGCCCCGCTGCTCATCGTTGGGGCGACTTTCGCGTGGGGGAGAGTTTCAAAACAGCCGCAAGGGCTTGTGGGTCAGCCAAACAGGTCCAGCTGGCGGGCTTCGCCCTCGGCCAGCCATTTGCGCACGGTCACGTCGGTGACATGCAGATGGCGCGCGATCTCGTTGATCGTCATGCCCTTATTATACTTGAAATGCGCGGCGATAAAGGGCTTGCCGGTGGGCACCCGGAAACCTCCCGCGCCGATATGACGAGCCAGCGCAACCGTGGCGTCGCGACCGATCTGCTGCGCCACCGGAGACCTGTCCTGCGGTTTTTCCGAGAGATAGGCATAGGAGCCACCGAACGCCAGCAGGAACTGCACGGTCTTGTCGATGCCGATCGCCGTCACATAGGGCTGGATATGGGCCGGCACGCGGATCTCGCTCTGCGCGCGCTCGGGCCGGGCCGTCTTGCTCATCGCATCTTTCCGATGTCGAGTTTCTGTTCCATCTGGATCTGCAGCGCGGTCAGCCGCGCCAGCTCCTGTTCGCGGCGGATGCGCGTGCGTGCCGGCACGCCACCCAGCCGAAGCTGCCGCTGCAACACCTGGCGACGGCGCTGGATCTCCAGCAATTCCATCCTGTCCAGGAGCGGCAGCGGCACGGTCATCCGTCCCACCCAGTCCAGTTTTGATCGGTGGCTCGCCGTTGGATTGCGACGACGTCGTTGTGCCATTTCGCGAGCAACGTTTCTTCAGGCTTTCCAGCACGCTCCTGCATTGCCCGCTGAAGGACGCTCATCAGCAGCCACGCCTGCTGATGGCTATGGAAGTAGATGCCGGCACTGATCTGGAAGTTGCGGCTGGTCGGTTGTCCGTAAAGATGCCGCTCGATCACTTTGCCCCCTTCCGGGCACGCACGCGGCGCCCCAGCGCGTTCATCACCATCTGCCATTCCTTCGGCTTCAGGTCCGCAAGCCAGACTGCTTGGCGGCCGACAATCGCTGACACCTCGGCGTCAAATCCCTTGCGCACCATCAGGTTGGCCTCGGGATGCAGGATCTTCCATTGCGCCCAGGCAATCTTGGCACCATCACCGGCCAGCCACTCCTGGCCATTGGTGTTGCCGAACATCACGCCGGCCTCGCGCTTCAGCCAGGCCTTCAGCGCCTCGATCGCAGAGGTGGCGTCGTCCGTCTGATGCAGGAAACGCACGTGATCGAGCCCTGTCTGGGCCTTGACGAAGGCCAGCATGGCGCTGTCGCGCCGATCGTGAATGACGCCCAGGTTATAGCCGGCGATCCACAGCGCCTGCAGGCGCTTGGCATACTTGCCGCTGATCGCCTTGCTCGGCGATGTGGCCGGATCGAAACCCTCGCGGCGGAGGGTCTCGATCACCTTCTGTCGTTCCGGTTCGGTCATCGCACGCAGAGACGACTTGCCGGTGATGACCTGAAGCTTTGCCCGGTAGGTATCCTCGTCCAGGCCGAGCTTGGTTCTGGCAATATTGATGAGCGTGGTGGAGGAGGTCATTCGCAACCCTCCCGCCGAACCAGCAGGCGAATTTCTTCGGCGTAATGCAAACCGTCTAAATTCCCGTCCTGCCTTGGGGCGAGAACTTTGCCCTTGTCGGTTTGCTTGATGACATGAAGCTCGATCAGCTGAGCGGCGGTCAGGAGGCCATTGGTATAGCCGTCGTTAGAGCCAACGACGTTCGAATGAGGCGATGGGGCTAGATGGACCGCATAAACCCCGTCGGGCTGCCAGTTGCAAGAGACCACCCGCGGCATCTCATTCTCGTTGCCCGGCTTAGACCGCGCGAACTCTATGACCGCTACGGGTTCCACATGTGTTGAGGGTGGCGGGAAAATCAGCGGCACGATGGCGCGAGCTTCGTAGTCTGCTTGCGCGGCTTTCCGTGCCGCGGATTGGGTCTGGAACCCGTCGAGATGCGTCATGCAATCGGCACCCGGGTAGGACAACGTCCAGTTTCCGGGCGTGCCCTTGACGCTGTAGAACCGATCAATCCCGAAGGCGCCGGCGTAGATGACCGGGACTTCTGCAGATTGCCCGCGAACGATCCAATCCAACGTTTTAAAGCTCACAGTCATTCCCTTTCCTCCCGCATGTCGGCGATCTGTAGCGGCGGCGCCGGCAGAGCCAATGTCATCGCCTTTTCAGTCTTATGCTTTGGCGTCGGCTTGGCCTTGCGGCGCTGCTCGATCGTGATGTCGGAAAGCGTCTGCAGAAGATGGCCAAGGGCGTAAGGGTCGCGGACGCTGATCTCGATCTTCAGGATCGTCTCGGCCGCACCCTTGGTGCTGCCCTTGGTAGCGCTCGAATAGCTCTTCAGCTGAGCCTCGTCCGGGGTCCAGTAGATGCCGGTCATTTCCAACTCCTCTGGATGGCCCGGCACTGGCCGGCATCCACCACGAAATTCGTTCCGGTGATGATGAGGCCCACCGTCAGCAGGCCCAGCAGGCAATAGCCTCCATAGGTCATTTCATCCCCCTGTCGATCTGGCGGGCGAGCGTGGTCAGGTTGATGTCGGCCATCAGGATGGCGCGGTCGTCATCGAGCGCGACGACGCGGGCATAGTTCCCGTCCTCGGCGCTGATGACGACGTATCCATCGGCGCGGAACTCCTGGACGAGCAGCGCCTCGATGCGATCGGCACGCGGCATGTCTTCCGGCAGGATCATGGCACGCCTGCCTCTGCAGCCGCCGCCGCTGTTGCGGCCGCTGCGGCCAGGTCGTTGAGGTATCCCACGACAAACTTGCTGCCGGAGGGGCAAGGTGATGACACCGTGATCTCCTCGTTCGCGGTGACGAACTCGGCTCCGCAGGCGAAGGTGGCGCTGGCGAAGGCGATGCCGCCTCCGCCACAAACGATCGGCCGCTTGCACACCGGGCATTCCGACAGCGCGACTAGCGTCTTGATGCGATGGGTGGGGAGCAAGGTCATGCTACCACCCCTCCGATTGCGATCAGGGCAGTCAGGAGAAACCAGCGCCATCCTGTCCGATCGGTTGCGGCCAGATATCCAGCCACGAGAACCATGACGACGGCAGCTAGTGCGCAAAGAACCTTGGCAATATCCATGACCATCGCCCCTCACGCCTTGGCCAGATCGATGGTGATGGCCTGCCACTGGCCATCCGGCTTCTCGCGCGTGTAGAAGCGCACGTACTCTTTCGAGCCCGTCACGCGCATGGCATCACGGATGGCATCCATGGCCCGCATCCACCGTTCGTCCTCGATCGAGTGGCGCAGCAGCATGAAGATCTTCGCGCGGTTGATCTTGCCCTCCTTGTCGGTGTCGAAGGCATCGCTGACCAGCGTCTGGATCTCCGGCCGGCTGTCGGCCGACCACTCGTTCAGGCACTCGTCCACCAGCCGCTTGGCGATCTGCAGCTCCGGCCCGAAATCGATCTGGTCGGCCACCTGCACCTGCACCTTCATCAGGCCGTCAAAGGTCTGGTAGGTGCGGTTGCCCTTGGCGCCGCCGATCTTGGCGCCATATTCCTGGGCAAGCAGCGCATCGAAGGTGCCGAGATCCACCATGGTGTGATTGCGGAAGCGGGCGATCTGGGCGTTAAGATCAAGCGCAAACGCCATGATCTTGCGGACTGTCTCGTCCTCCAGCTTGTGCTGCGGCTTTACCATCTCGGCCCGCACCAGATTGCCCTTGGAATCGGGGATGTATTCGCGACCGTTGATGACGACGACGCCATCGGTACGCTCGGTCTCTTCAATGATTACGGCTTGCATGTTCGTGATCCTGTCTGGGAATGGGGTTCAAAGCGGCTTCAAAGACCTGTTCAGGCAGGTCCGTTGACGGGCTGCTGTGGGCGCCGGATGAAGGGCACCACGTTGCTCTCCTCGCCCCGGAAGGCCGCCAGAACGGCCGCACCGCGGCCGTTGACCAGCACGCGGCAATCGAGGGCGGCGCGCTCCAGGCGCGAGGTTTCCGAGAGCTGCAGTTCCATCGTGCGGGCCATCCGCGCGAACTGGCTGAAGGCGCTGATGGTCTCTTCCAGGTGTTCGCCGGCCAGCACCATTCCGCCGTGGCGGGCGTCTGCCAGGCGGTTACGGGCCTGAAGCAGCATGTCGGACAGTTTTTCGAAATCCTCGGTCATCGGGACAATCCTCCGATCTGAATGGTTGGGGCGGCGATCAGCATTCCGTCGAGCGCGACATGGGGCCGCCCCGAGGCGATCTCGATCCGCTCCTCCAGATTGCGCGCCTCGATCTCGAAGGCGCGCAGGGACAACAGCAGGCCGGCCGTATCTTCCGGCAGGCCATGGGTTCGCACGCGCTGGTGCAACTCGCGCAGGGCGTCAGAAAGCATCAGGGTCTCCTTTCGTGATCCGGGAATGCGGGCAGCTGGCGCGGCAGGCGCGATACATGGCCACGCGATGCGACGAGGTCGGCGCATAGGGCTTGGCCTGCCAGTCCAGGCAGACATTGCGGGCGATGTCGCCCAGCGCCGGGCATGGCACCGTTTCGGCCATCAGTGCGCCGCGCACCATCTGCTCGACGCGGGCGATATCGCCCCGGTAGGTGTTGGACAGCACGCTGCTGACGACGCCGGCCGAGTAGTCGATCCGTCTGGCGACGGCCGACTGGCTGGTCGATCGGCAGGCTTCCGCCAGGACCGCCACCCAATCCGGCATGGCGTCTCCCCAGCATGAGGTGGCGCGATCGAGGGCATCGCCGGCCGTGCGGCCGGCTTGAGGTCCGCGCATCATTGGCTTTCCTCCTCCTCGGCGATCACATCGCCAAACACCTGGTTGCGGTTGGGATCGAAGACGAGACGGGCGCGCATGCGGCGCGGCGGGCGTGGCCCGGTATTGGCCGAGCCCTTCAGCACGTAGACATTGCGGGTCTCGCCGCGCTTTCCGACCCTCTGGATGACGAGCAGGCCGGCATTCTTCAGCAGGAGGCAGTATTGCTTGGCCGTGTTGCGGGCGATGATGGCACCCTCGGTGCTGGCATCGATCGCCAGTTCGTCCACGGTGAAGCCTTGCCTCCGCCGCCGCATGACGTTCCACATGGCCTGCTGGCGCTTGCCGACATTGCTGTCGGACCCGTCCTCGGCGATGACAGGGCAATAGCTCCGCCGTTTGACCAGGACATAGGTCCTGGCACTCTCATCCGTCGGCTGCCGCTCGATATAGCCGGCCTCTTCCAGCTTGCGCAGGAACTGGCCGAGATACTTCTCGTGGTAGGGTTCCGAGGCCCCGTCGAGGTCCGCATAGGTGAAGGCACCGCCATCGCGCGTGCGCTCCAGGATCTCGGCCCACCAGAAGGCGCTGCCATTACGCAGCGGGCGGGCGCCCTTGATGTCCAGTCGCACCTGCATCCGCATCAGCGAGCCCTCCGGGGTGCCTGACCCGTGAAGAAGGTTCCGCCATAGGTCTGCAGGTCGATCGAGGTCAGCCCGTTTGCCGTGGCGAACTGGCCGATCTCGGCCAGCGATGTGACGACGCGGGAGGCCACGCCGCGCGTTTTCGCCACCACCTCGGTTAGAAGGTCCTCGCCGATCGTCAGGCGCGGGTGATAGATTCGGGCGAGCTTCTGCGCATCGTCGAGGTCGGCCGGGTTTGCCATCCCGAAGGCAGTCACGCGGTTCTCGCACCGCTCGTAGCGGGCAAGCTTTTGCGGCAGCTGCTCTTCGCCGACCAGCAGAACGGGGATGCGCGCACCCTTGTAGATGTCGCGCACATACTCGATCATGTGCTTGTCGATCAGCTTGTCGGCCTCGTCGATGATCAGCAGGCGGTTTGGATCGTCCTGCAGGCGCCGCAGGATCTCGCGCATCATGGTCGCGATGCTGCCCCGCGGTTGCGACACGCCCAGCTCTTCAAGCAGCAGCTCGCAAAATGTCCGGCGCGTCCAGAACTCGAAGACTTCGAGGTAGATCGCGTTGGTCTTGTTCTGGATGTAGGTCGAGGCCTTGGACTTGCCGTAGCCGGACGGCCCGTAGAACAGGCCAAGACCATCCACGCCGGCCGGCCGTTCAATGATCTTGTAGGCGACGGACATGCCCGTCGCGACGTTCTTGAGCGGCGCCCAGCTCCCGGCGGCTGCGTGTGGATTGACATTTGTGTTCATGGAATTCATCATCCCTCTCGATTTTCGTATTCCCGAAGCCTGCCGGTTGCCGCCTGCAGGCTTCGCCTTTTCGGTCAGGGCCGCCCCGGCGCGGTTTCGCCAGGCTCGATCCCGAAGTCGTCGTGCATTGCCTTCTGCGCCTTGAATTCGGCGCTCTGCTCGTAGTGTCCTGCCCAGTAGGCCTCCTCTTCAGTGACAATGGCGCCCGCCAGCCGGCGCCGGTTGAAATCCAGCCAGCGGCGGAATTTCTGTGCCGGCGTGGCGGCGGTGCGGATGGGTGTGACGTTCTGGCCGGATGCCTGCGGGGTCAGCTCGGCCAGGATCTCGGCATGGATCTGGTCGCGGCGCTGGTCGGCCTCGGCGAAGACGGCAGGCAGATCGGACGGCGATCGAACATCCAGAGCGGCGGCAATCTGCGGCGTGGTGTGCTGCTCTTCGCGCTTGGGCAGCGGGATCACGTTCGGGAGGTCGCGGGCAGCCACCTGCAGAGCCTTGTCGATCAGCGATGGACCGCTGGTGATCTTCTTGATTTCCGCCTTGATCGGATCGACGCGCTCCTTCATGAGCTGCGCGTTCATCTCCTTGCGTGCCTTTTCGAAGGTTTGCGGATGGATGCCGCGAAGTTCCGGGCAGATGGCTTCACCGAGGTATTCGGACTGATCCACGCTGAAGACATGGGCGCGGCCGGCATCGTTCGGATCCATGCGGACAAAGACCACCGAGCCGGCATCGAGCGCCGCCGAGCGATAGTAATTGTGCTGGATCCGGATGCCGAACTTGGTGACATGGCACTGCCCGTTCTTGCGGGCGACCGGCATCAGCAGCACATCGAGAGCCCGCTCATCCACGGTGCGGATTGCCTGGGCAGACGCCGCAGCGACCTGGAACGGCGTGCGCCGGTTGAGGCCCTCATGCTCCCGGTGCTGGTAGACATCCTCGCACCAGCGGTCTGACCGCTCCTGGAATTCGGCTGCCGTGTACTGCACGTTGAAGGCGTCGGCCGTGTCCTGGCCCAGCCGATCGGCAAAGGACTTGCGGTCCTCGATCGCCTTCCTGTCCGACACCGAATGGCCGACATAGCCGGGCAGCAGTGTGACGAAGGAATGCTGCCAGGTCTTGATCGCCCTCTCGACATGGCCCTTCTGTGCCGGGCTGTAGGCATCGGACGGATCGGCTTCGATGCCGAGCGCCGTAAACAGGCGCTGGGTTTCCTTTGCGACGAAATCGGAACCGTTGTCCGTCTTGATGACCTGAGGCGTGCCCCAGGCCAGAATGGCCTTGCGGATCAGCAGGCCCACGGCGGCTGCGCGCGGGGTCTTGGAGATGTAGGTGACCATGCGCCGGGTGGCGATGTCGATGCAGACATAGACCGAGTGACGGCCATCCGTGCACAGCGCATCCACCGGCGAGGCGTCGATCTGCCACAGCGCGTTCGGCGCCGTGATATCCGAATACATGCCCCGTCCGGCCGGCAGCATCGTCGAGCGAAACTTGTCGGGATTGGTGAGCTTGAGCAGCTCGGTCTTGTGCGTCTCCTTTAGCTCCTTCAGGTAAAGCTGAAAGGTGCGGATCTTTGGCATTGGAACGATGCAGGAAAGCCCCTTTGAAACCACGTTCAAAGTGTCTCCGAAGTCGGCGCGGATCTGCGTCCGGACCGCGTCGGCGGAGAGATGCGGCTGGGTGGCAATCAGCCCGAGGATGCGCAGGCGAACGTTTCCGCCATTGGCGGTTTCCAGGATGCCGGATCCGGCGCGGGCCTTGGACCGATCGACGGCCAGCGCATCGGTCTTGCCCAGGCGCTTGATGCTCAGCCAGCGCCACAGCGTGCGCCGGGAGACCTTCGGAATCGTTTCCTTGACCCAGTCCTCCACCTTGATGAAGCCCATCTGGTATCGGTCGCAGAAGATTTGGACCGCGCCTTGCTTGTTGAGATTGAGCCCGCGCGAGAAGGTCTCGAAGGCGGCAATGACAGCCAGGCGTGCGTCACGCTCGACGCCGGCCTTGCCGGAAATCACGGGAGCGGAGGCGACCGGCTCGTCGGCGGTGTCAGGCTGACCCACCACCATGTAGCGCTGCACATGCGCGACCTGGGCCAGCGTCGGCAGGATGCGGTAATGATACTCCATGCCGCCACCGCGACCGCGACGCGGCCGGGCATAAGCAGGATTGCTGTCCCATGCGCTGCGGTCCGCCAGCAGGTTGACCCCGCGTTTCGTGTTGGGGACGTCTGGCAGTGCTTCCGCTGCGATTTCCTCGGCTGTCAGCCACTCTTTCATGATCACTTCTCTTCGCTCAGTTGGGGCAACAGCAAAGCAAGGTGGGCGGTTGGCAAAACTCGGATGTTGAACTCCAGGCCACCTCCACGTCCCGTGCGAGGCCGCGCGAGACGCGGAGAAGCGCTCCAGTTTTCTCGATCGGCCATCCTGAGGACGCCGCTTTCCGTGGAAGGCATTCCACTCAGTCGAAGTGCCGCGATCTCGCGTGCTGTCAGCCACTCTTTCATGTGCGTCCTCGTGTGTGTCTGATCTGCAGGCCTGCCACGGCGGGGGTGATATGGCCGGCCTGCAGGCATCGGGCGCCGGACGCGGTACCGGATCGGCGCACGAAGGAGAGAATGGGGAAAGGCAGCGCGCTCACCGTGTGGGAGGCCACAGGAGCGCGCTCTGCCCTCAAGCCGTTGCTGCGAGAGCAGGTGAAGGGAATGACGGAGGAAAAATTCCTGCTAGGGTTGCGGTGCCGGAGGGCGGGGGAACGCCCTCCGGCACCTGTCATCACCCCGAGAAACGAGCACGGAGGGACGATCCTGATGGATGAAGAGGAATTTCGGCAGCGCTTGGATGAACTTGATGTTGATCTTACCGGAACACATGCAATGGCCGCAGGTTCGTTCTGGCCTTCGACGGCGATTGCCTGCGCGCTGATCGAAAAGGGAGTTATCGACAAAATCACGCTGCTGAAGATTGTCGATACTCTCATGGCGACGGCCTCCGCTTTCGCAGTGACGCAAGAAACCGATCCACAATATTCTGCGCATTCGCTTGAAGTTTTTCGCCGTCACCTGGAACAGATGCAACTTCAGCCCGGAAACGTACTGAATGAGCTTGCCCAAATTGAGCGAGGTGCGGCGGCAGAAGCGGCGCGATACCACCAGTTGCTGAAGAAGCAACGTCGCGAAGATCGCAAAGGCGATCCGTCACCATGAGCTTTTGACGTGCGCGCCGACCCTTCATGACCGCAGCCCCGCCCAAACGAGGAGGATGATGGTAGCCAGCGCGATGACTGCCGCTCCACCGGCGAGGGTCATGGCCTGCGGGCCACGCCGTAGGTTGACGCGCGCAAAAGCGGCGAGCGAAAGCAGGCTGACGCTGATCCAGAAGATCAGCAGCAACATCGCCACATGCACAGGCGTGATGGTGGACAGCACGGCCATCAGGCAGCCCTTTCCATTTCGGCAGCCAGATCGCGCAGGATGCCGACCACGATCGTGGTGGCATGACGGCGGGCATTCGCCTCGAATTCCGCGACCAGCTGGTCGAGCATCTTGCCGCTGACACTGCGCAGCGTATCGGTCATCGGCGCGATGGGTGCGTCCTCGGCCGGGAAGTCCGGTCCGAAGAAGGGCTTTGACGGTGCGGGCTCGCTCGGCGCCGACGGTGCGGTGTCGGCTTCCATCGAGCGGATGATGTCGGTCTCCAGGACGTCAAGGACCGGATCATCAGCCTCCGGTACCACCGGTGCAGTCACCGGCTCCCCGTCGCTGGCGATCTGGGCAACCTCGTCGCGCTTGTCCTCGGTGGTTGCCAGAGGGCGCGGAATGAGACCTTTTTCGACCTTGCTGATCCACTCGCTCATTTCGGGCTTCGTCGGCTTGGCGTGCCCGACGTATTCCATGTCCCGGCAGAAGCCGAGATAGATGGCATGGGTGCCAAACTGGCGATTCTTTGCTTTGTCCCAGGCAGCCTGCAGACCGGGCAGCGCATAGCGCGGCAGGCGGTCGAAGTAGTTCAGTTCCTTGGCATTCGCGACATTCATCGTTTCGCCCTCCATTCGGCGTCAGCGGCTTTCTCTTCTCGCTCCAGCTGCTCGCGCAGCTCTCTGGCGCGCTCCCTTTTCAGGAGCGCCTCGTACTTGCGGGGGATGGCGATCAGCCCGGCTTCTTCGAGCAGCACATTGAGCGCGCGGGGATCGCCGGTGACCGCGACCAGCGCGGCAAGCCGCACGGCCGAGATCTGGTTCTGTTCCTTGGCCTGGCTCGTGTAGGCATCGAGCGTGGCCTTGGAGACGGGGGACTTGCTGATCTCGGACATGGCGACGGCGATCTGCTCGCGCGTCATGCCGCTGTCCTCGATCGTCAGCGCAATCGCCTTTGAAAGCCGGCCCGCCAAAGACCAGGCGCGCACCTCGTCATCCGCAAAGCGGTCAACGACAGGAGCCGGCTGGTATTCGCGGAACAGATCGACCGTGAAGGCATCGCGCTTGCGGGGTGGCATCAGCGATGACCTCGCTTGGCCTTCCACCGGTCGATGGCGGGCGCCTGCAGGTCAAAGAACCGGTCCTGCTCGGCCTCCTGGAGCCGGCCGAACTTGTCGGACATACGCTCCCACCGGCTGCGCTCGGTCTGTATGCGCCCATCGATGCGGGCAAGCGCCTGCTCGACGCTCTGGACCGCATTCGAGAGGATCAGGTCGATCACCTGCACCTGCCGATCGGCCTCCTTGACGCCGCCCAGCGCATAGAGTTCGCCCTCCAGGCGGGCTAGGGCATGCAGGGCAATGCGATCACGCTGCAGGGAGGGGATCGAGGCGATGCGCAGGGCACGGAACACAGCCGCACGCGAGATGCCAAGGAAGGACTG
This sequence comes from Rhizobium sp. RU35A, assembly GCF_900156005.1. Classification (NCBI taxonomy): domain Bacteria; kingdom Pseudomonadati; phylum Pseudomonadota; class Alphaproteobacteria; order Hyphomicrobiales; family Rhizobiaceae; genus Rhizobium; species Rhizobium sp. RU35A. The sequence continues at coordinate 13,771 of NZ_FTMR01000001.1, forward strand.
CGCCGCCTCGGAGAAGCTGGCGGCGAAGCTCTCGCTCGCCTGCATCAGCGCCTCATCGGAATTGAGTCTAAAGTTTAGACTCAATTCGGCGGGTTTCGGTCCGGGCTTCAGCGCCGGCTGTGCGGCGCGATAGATCGAGCACCAGTCGGCAATCGCGACGCTGCGATCGAGCGCCGTCAGACCGACCCGGTGCATGTTTTCCGAGATAGAACGGAGCCGCAGCTCGCTCTCGGATGCGAATTCGGAGGCGGTGCGCACCAGGGCGCGGATGGTGGCCTGACCGGCGAGGCGGATTGCTTCAAGGCGCAGGCGACCGAACACAAGCCGGTAACGCCCCTCGGTGGCAATGACTTCGATGGCCTGCAACTGGCCGCGAACGGCCATGTCCTCCGCCATCGCCCGAACGGCGATATCGGCATGTTTGCGATGATCAGCAGCAATGTCGACGAGCGCGACGGAGATCTCGAATTCGAGATGGGCCGGCTGGGCGCTGTCTACGGAAGCGGGATGAGCAGCCAGCGCGGTCATGCAACGCTCCGCGCACTGTCAGTTGATCCTGCGCGTTTTTGGCTGGCCTTCGCTTTGCCCTTGCTGGTAGTCTCGCCAGCATCATGACGGCCCAGCGTGTAGCTGTCCGGAAACATCTCGCGAAACGGAATGCCCAGGGCTGCGGCGATTGCCTCAGCCCCAGGGCGACTGGCTCCGATGATGCCGGCACGGCACGCGCTGTCGTAAAGGCCAGCATCGCGGGCGATACCCGTCAAAGTCTTGTTTTGACGAAGTAGCTCCGCCTTGATGGCCGCGCGATCCCACTTCCGAGTGGTCGTCATGGTTGCTCCCTGTTTTCTGACCTCTGCAAAAGGTCGGTTCGGTTGGAGTAAGGCGTTTCAACAGTGTGGTGACTGTGTTGCAGCGATTTTAGCCGAATTTATGCGGCCTGCAACGAATAAATTCGTTCCCAGTTTCGGGAATACTCACAAAGCCGAATTTTTTCGGTTTTGTGAGCGAAAACAATCGGTTGTGCAGTGAAAAAAGAGCAAAAGACAACTGGGAAGCCCGTTCCCACTACCGTCGAAGGTTACTCTTCGGACTTCGGAAGCCGCATTTCTTTGGCCATCGACCGAATCGGAACTCAAGCCCGCGCCGGTGAAATTGCGGGGGTGACCGACGAGCAGATCGCTAGATGGCGAGATGGGTTTTCAAAACCGAATTTTTTCGGCATTGCCCGTATCGCTAGGGCTGCCGGCCTAAGTGTCGACTGGCTCGCTACTGGCGAAGGCGTGCAGGAAGCTGCATCAGGTGCGGATTTCAAAGCGGAACTGCCGGATGGCCGTTCGATGGTGGTTCAGGCCAAGACGACAGGCCCTGAAGGCTTCGCGCTGATACCTCGCCTTGACATCCAGGCCTCGGCAGGCAACGGCCGGCTGGCGGTGCATGAGGAGCCGCTGGAATACCTTGCTTTTCAGGCGGATTGGCTTCGTAGCCGGGGCATCAACCCCGCGTCGGCGCGGATCTTGACGGCCAGGGGCGACAGCATGGAGGAGACGATCCGCGACGGCGACGTGCTCCTCGTCGATACCTCGATCGACCGCGTGCGCGATAACTCGATCTACGTCGTCGTCTACGGCGATATGGTGCTCGTAAAGCGCATTCACGGCCGCATTAATGGCTCTTTACAGCTGATCAGCGACAATCCGCGCTATCCGCCCGAAGAGGTCAGCGCCGGTGAGGTCGAGCAGCTCAATATCGCAGGTCGTGTAATGTGGTTCGGGAGGTCGATATGATTGAAAAAACAACCCTTTTCGCCGCAGCAGTGTTGTTGTTGCCCGGTATTTCGCAGGCAGACGACAAATCCGACATAGTGAAGTTCGGAACGACGTACTGGATGGCGCAGGAATGTCACATCACCCTTAGGCCTGAGGTTGGTGCCTGGCTTGAGAAGCTAGCGGATGAGTTCAATACGGACGATGTTGCGGCCCTTCGTCCGGTGGTGGAGGCCGCGGTCAGAAATAAGTTTGCTGCTGACGGCAAGCTTTCCAGCTGTATTAGTCTAAGAGCGGCTCTTTACCGCGATGGCTGGTTATGAGCTGAGGCCATTCAGTTCAACCCTCCTTCCTGCCATATGATGTTGCGTGACCGATTTTGCCCTCACACCATTAATCACGGCAAAAACCCCGCCAATCCAACAGCTTCCCTCGTTTTCCCACCAATTCCCGGATTATCCCGGTTAGTGCCATCTGTTTATGCGGGTTACAGTTCCCGTCATCCTTCCCCTGCGGGAGGGATGCGGGCGGACAACGGGCGATGCGGCCCCTGCCGGCCTTCCCCATGTGTGCCACATAAGGCACGCCCGACGCGCAGCTGGGAGCGTTGAAGGACAAGGCGCAGACGTCCGACGCGCCTTGTCCTCCACCCGGTCGCCGGAGGGGGACCCTGTTGACGGACCCGGCTCAGGCGGTTTTGCGTCTCACCCGCCTGCCCCGAACCGGCCCCGCATCGCCGGCACGCCTGCCGGTGTATCCGCTGCGGGACGAGGCGATTGTAGGCATGGATTTCGGGGGTGGGGAAATTGCGAGGGTGATTTTTTTGCCGGAGGCTTGGAGGCTTTGTCCGGAGACCTGTCGGAAGGCGTGTCCGGTCAATGGGTTAGGGAGCTGTCGTTGGACGTTCGCGGATGGGGCTACCCCCCTCTGTCCTGCCGGACATCTCCCCCTCAAGGGGGGAGATCGGCAGAGTGGTTGGCCGCTCGCACCACCGAGAGCTCGAAGCGGTTTCTTCGATTACGACGGTCATGGGGCGGGAAGCCGGCGCAGCAATGCGGCCTCCCGTCCGTGGGGCGATTACCCCCGCAGGGCAGAGGGGCTGGCGGGAGAAGCACGGGGTCATGGATCCTCGGGTCAAGCCCGGGGATGACCGAGTCTGTGGAGCTGCGGGTGCCGCAAGAGACGCCGCTGTCTGCTACAGTGTTCATGCTCGGATGATACGCGGGCACCGCCCTTGGAACATACCGAAGACAAGCCTGATGCTCCTGTTCGCGCGGCAGCGGCGCCAGGCCGCCCTCGCTGCTCCTCCTCGATGCCTCGCCGGCGCTAGGGCTGCACCATGCCGGGCGGGGTCAACACATGCACCAGCAGGAACCCCGCCATGCCGAGCGCGAGCATCAGCAGGATGATGTCCGTGGCGCGCAGGACGAGCGGCGGACGGCGGGCGGGCGCGGCGGGCAGCGGGCGCGCATGGCCTTTGCGTATGCGGCGCATCAGTCGGACCTCCGCAGCAGCGGGCGGCGAAGCAGGTCAGGGGGCACGCCATCGACGATCTCGCCCTCGATGTCGAGGCTTTGCTGCTCCGGCAGGCAGCAGACGGAACAGGGCGCACCATCGCTTTCATACATCGCCGCATGCACGGCAGACGCCCGGTCGGCAAAGATGCCGCCGACGGTGCCGCGCCCGTCGCAGACCAGCCAGCGGCCGCGTTTGTCCCGGCCGATCCACAGGCGCACGGAGGGATAACCGAGACGGTACGGAAGCTTCACCCGCATGGCAGCCTCCCTCACAGCACGGCAAAGCCGGTCATGCCGGCGAAAAGCAGAGCAATCAGGCCGAACAGACCGGACAGGCGCAACGCCACGGCAAAATCCGGCTGGGACCGCGCGAGGGGTAGAAGCCCCCTTGCCCGCTGATCCCGCGCCCCGGAGAAGGATGAGCGGGCCATGCCTGCGAACCGGCTTATCATTGAACGAACTCCCCTGAACATGCCGTTGCCAGCAACGACATCACCAATGCCGCAAGGTTAGGCCGATGCAGATCAGGTTTCGATTGGGGAGCGTGCCCGCGGGCATCAGGAAAACATCAGGAAGGAGCGGCGGGCAGTGGGCAGTGGGCAGTGGGCAGTGGGAGGCTCGCATTGCAGTCTGGCAAGCGGTGTTTTCCGGTGCGACAGGCCGATTTCCGAGGCAAGACAGACGGGTGGCAGAGGGCACACGCATCGGGGAGGCCAGTGCTTTGCGTTCCGGGGCGGAGGGCCGGCCGAAGACGGTCAGGCGCGGACATCATCCAGCCGTTTACATCCGCCGGCGCCTCGCCTACTGGAACCCGGCACATCACAGGCGGAAGGCACACCCATGCTGATCAAGCAGAGCGACTATCACCGGATCTACAAGGTCATCCACAGCCTGCTTGTGGCGCAGAAGGCCGATCCCGCCACCGCCTCGATGTATTTTGCGAGCTTCGGCGCCTTCATCCTGAAGCATCACTTCAAGCTGCAGGCGGTGCCGAAGGGCGGGCTGGCGGCCTATAATCTGGGTGGCACCATCGTGCTGTTTGCCGATCACCGCGACGACGGCTATGTGACCGGCGCGGGCGAAACCTTCCACTGCTGGGTGGAGGCGGAAGGTTTCGTCCTCGACTTCATGGCGCCGGCCTTTCCGCAGGCGGTGAAGACGGCCGAGGTGCCGGCCCGCATGTTCCAGAAGCCGGTCAGCGCCATGGCCGCCTCGATCAACGATCTCGGGCAATCCGGCGACTTCTTCCTTCATGCCGAGCCGGAAGCGATGGCCCGACGCTTTGCCGACTGGCGGGGCCAGGGTCTGATCGGCGACCTTGCCAGCATTGCCAGCCAGTGGTTCCGCAAGGCGCCGAAGCAGATGCAGCCGGCACTCTCGCTGCGCGACCCGGCGGGCGCCGAGCGCGCCATTCCGCTCTCCGGCAATGCGTTGTCCGGCAGCTGGTAGGCGGAGATTTCGCGGGGCGAGCAAGGCCCCTCATCCGCCCTTCGGGCACCTTCTCCCCACAGGGGAAAAGGGAGAAGTCGCGAGCGCGGCAGTCTTGGGAAAAGCGGTAGGCTTAACGAAGAATCCCCTCTCCCCTCGGGGAGAGGGCTAGGGTGGGGGAGCCCCGCGAACGCCTTCAGCAGACTGCATGGAGGCCCCTGCCCCGAGATCCATCCATCACGACAAGCCGGGGCGAGAAAGAATCAGAACTCGCGGATCTTGCCGCCCTCGATCGTGACACGGCGGTCCATGCGATCGGCGAGATCGTGGTTGTGGGTTGCGATCAGCGCCGCAAGCCCGGACTGGCGGACCAGGGCCTCCAGCGCCTCGAATACATAGGATGCGGTTTCCGGATCGAGATTGCCGGTCGGTTCGTCGGCGAGAAGCAGGAGCGGCGCATTGGCAACGGCACGCGCAATGGCCACGCGCTGCTGTTCGCCGCCGGAAAGCTCGGCCGGACGGTGACCGGCACGGTGGCCGATGCGCATGTAATCCAGCAGTTGCGCGGCGCGCTCGGCAGCTTCCTTCTTGGGAAGGCCGGCGATCATCTGCGGCATCATGATGTTTTCGAGCGCCGAAAACTCCGGCAGCAGATGATGGAACTGGTAGACGAAGCCGATATCGGTGCGGCGAATGGCAGTGCGGCGCTCGTCGGGCAGGCCGTTGCTCGGCTCGCCATTGATGTAGATCTCGCCGGCATCGGGATGTTCCAGCAGGCCTGCAAGATGCAGAAGCGTCGACTTGCCGGTGCCGGAGGGCGCCACGAGCGCAACGACCTCGCCGGAATTCAGCTCGAAATTGGCACCCTTCAGGATCGACAGCACCGTATCGCCCTGGCCGTAATGGCGGTCGACACCGGTGAGTTTCAAGACGGTTTTGCGGGGCATGGGCTGTACGCAGTCCTATTCGTAACGCAGCGCCTGCACCGGATCGAGCCGGGAGGCCCGCCAGGCCGGAAAGATGGTCGCGAGGAAGGACAGCGTCAGTGCCATCACGACGACCGACACGGTTTCACCAAAGCTCATCTCCGCCGGCAGCTGGCTGAGGAAATAAAGCTCCGGGTCGAACAGCACCGTGCCCGAAACCCAGGAGAAGAACTGGCGGATCGATTCGATGTTGAGACAGACGACGACGCCGAGAGCCACGCCGGCAATGGTGCCGACAATGCCGATGGCAGCCCCCGTCATGAAGAAGATGCGCATGATCGAGCCGGAGGACGCTCCCATGGTCCGCAGGATGGCGATGTCGCTGCCCTTGTCCTTCACCAGCATGATGAGGCCGGAGATGATGTTGAGCGCCGCAACGAGCACGATCAGCGTCAGGATCATGAACATCACGTTGCGCTCCACCTGCAGGGCGGAGAAGAAGGTCTGGTTGCGCTGGCGCCAGTCGGTGATGAAGATCTGCCGGCCGGCCGCCGCCTCGATCTTCGGCCGCAATTGGTCGACGAGATCGGGATTGGCGAGGAACAGCTCGATCGACTGCACGATGCCGTCGGCATTGAAATAGGCCTGCGCCTCGGCAAGCGGCATGTAGATGATCGAGGCATCATATTCCGACATGCCGATCTCGAAGACGCCGGAGATCGTGTAGGACTTCACCCGCGGGCTGACCCCCATCGGCGTGACATCGCCTTCCGGCGAGACCAGCGTGATGCGGTCGCCCGCGCCGAGCCCGAGCGAGGCCGCCAGCCGCGAGCCGACGAGAACGCCGTCGCCGGTCGCAAAGCCGGTGAGATTGCCGGAGCGGATATTGCCGGAGACGGCCTTCAGCTTTTCCAGATCCTCGGCGCGGATGCCGCGCACCAGAGCCCCGGAGCCGGCGCTCTGCTTGCCGGAGGCAAGCGCCTGGCCCTCCACCAGCGGCAACGCCATGGTGACGCCGGGCACGGCTGAAAATTTCTGCGCGAGCTGCGCATAATCGTTGAGCGGCTGATCGACCGGCTGGATGATCATGTGGCCGTTGATGCCGAGGATGCGGGAGATCAGCTCGGTGCGGAACCCGTTCATCACCGCCATGACGATGATGAGGGTGGCAACACCCAGCATGATGCCGACGAAGGAGAAGCCGGCGATGACGGAGATGAAGGCCTCCTTGCGGCGCGAGTGCAGGTAGCGCCAGGCCACCATGCGCTCGAACACCGAAAAGGCACGGGCGGAAGGCACCGCGTCCTGCTGTTGCGTCGTAACCTTCGCAGCCTTCGCCATCGTCTCTCCCTGTGCCCGCCGCCTGCGCGGCGGGGCTTGTCCGTCGTCTTTACGCCGAAGCCGTCAGACGGTTCAGCGCCGCTTCCACCGTCATGGTTTCGCGGGCCCCCGTCTTGCGGTCCTTCACTTCCACTTCGCCGGTGGCCGCAGAGCGCGGACCGACAATCAGCTGCACCGGCACGCCGATCAGGTCGGCGGTTGCGAACTTCGTACCGGCACGATCATCCGTGTCGTCGTAGAGCACGTCCTTGCCGGCCTTGGTGAGGCCCGCATAGAGGCTGTCGCAAACGCGGTCGCAGGCTTCATCACCGGCCTTCATGGTGATGACCATCGCATCGAAGGGGGCAACCGAGGCAGGCCAGATGATTCCATTCTCGTCATGCGATGCTTCGATGATGGCGGGAACAAGGCGCGTCGGGCCGATGCCATAGGATCCCATGTGGACAAGATGCTCCTTGCCATCAGGCCCCTGCACCTTGGCGCCCATCGGCTCGGAATATTTCGTGCCGAAATAGAAGATGTGGCCGACCTCGATGCCGCGCGCCGAGAGACGATCGGCATCGGGAATTGCGTTGAAGGCTGCCTCGTCATGCATTTCCGAGGTTGCGGCATAGACCGAGGTCCATTTGTCGAAGATCGCCTGCAGGCCGGCGACATCGTCGAAATCGGTATGTTCCGAGGGGATCTCGAACTCGGTGAAACTCCTGTGGGAAAACACTTCCGATTCGCCCGTATCGGCCAGAATGATGAATTCATGGCTGTGATTGCCGCCGATCGGGCCGGTATCGGCGCGCATCGGGATGGCGCGCACGCCAAGCCGGGCGAAGGTGCGCAGATAGGCCACGAACATCTTGTTGTAGGAATGCAGCGCGCCTTCCTTGGTGAGGTCGAACGAGTAGGCGTCCTTCATCAGGAATTCGCGCGAACGCATGGTGCCGAAGCGCGGACGGATCTCGTCGCGGAACTTCAGCTGGATGTGGTAGAGGTTGAGCGGCAGGTTCTTGTAGGACTTCACCGAGGAGCGGAAGATGTCGGTGATCATTTCCTCGTTGGTCGGACCATAGAGCATCGGGCGCTCCTGGCGGTCCTTGATGCGCAGCATTTCCTTGCCGTAGTCGTCATAACGACCGCTTTCCTGCCACAGCTCGGCCGATTGCAGCGTCGGCATCGACAGTTCGATGGCGCCGGCGCGGTTCTGCTCCTCGCGAATGATCTTGTTGACCTTGTCGAGCACCCGCTTGCCGAGCGGCAGCCAGGAATAGATGCCCTGGCTCTGCTGGCGGATCATGCCCGCGCGCAGCATCAGGCGGTGGGAGACGATTTCCGCTTCCTTGGGATTTTCCTTGAGGATCGGCATGAAATAGCGGGACAGGCGCATCGCGGTTTCCGGGTTCTGTGCGGCCGTTGCCAACATGGCGGGAATCGGCCGGTGACGGGCTGATATAGGGCTGGCTTCATAGCCTTTTCAGGGCCGCAAGGAAACCCGCAACCGCCGGTCGCCCACATGCCAGACGCAAGGCACGGGCGGACGAAAGGACAGCCGCATGCCGCATTCCGGAAGGCCCCGCCCCTGTTCACTGACGCAAGCCCGACAATGGTTCGGGTGCCGGACGAAGCACCCGCCCGCCCCGATTGCGCCATGTTTGTGACAAGCCCGATCTCTTTTCCGTCAACAGGAAAATTTTTACGGAAGTGTAGCAAAACTGCCAAATTTGATGGTGACAAGGCCCAAATGTTAAGCTAGTTTCGGCTCAGAAAAGAGGCAGGGAGTTCAAATTTCTGCCATTCGCGGTCAAGTCTTGGGAGGATCAGATCTTAGGCGCGCTCGCTCGCAGCCCCGGCAACGGTTAAAGGATCACGCGACACTTGAAACAAGGCTGCAAAGCCTTGTTTTTTTTTGATTCTCCGACACCCGAGCGAGCAATCGGTCAGCCCTTTTCAGGCCTCGGAAAGCCAGCCTTCCGGCGGCTCAATCGTGGCCGAAATCCGGCACGATCCGCGGCAGATTTCCGAGGCTGAGGCCGTAGCGGACGGCCAGCCAGTACCAGATGCCGTAAAGCGTTGCGGAGATTACGGTTGTCAGCAAAACCACCCGTCCGCCGCGAAAATGCACCGGCGCGCTCGCCTCCGTGCCAAGCACCACGTCATTCTCGTCCGCCTGCGTGCGCAGCCCGAAGGGCAGCAGCGCAATGAAGGTGATCCACCAGACGATGAAGTAGGAGGCGAAGGTCAACATCAACGACATGCGGGCAAACTCCTCTTCCCCCGTGCGGCGCGATACCCGTCAGGCATCGGCGGCATTCATTTTCGTCCGGGACATCTTCGTCCGGGACCTCGTCCGGATCCGGACAGGTGACCGCAGTTCTCCATCCCAGGACGCATCACTCTATCTGCTCCGGCGCGATCGCAGAAGGCCGCACCCGAGGACGCAGTGTCACACCTGCTCGAGTTCCACCAGGGTGCCGTTGAAATCCTTCGGATGCAGGAACAGCACAGGCTTGCCATGCGCGCCGGTCTTCGGCTCGCCATCGCCGAGCACGCGGGCACCGGCCCCCTTCAGCCGGTCACGGGCGGCAAGGATGTCCTCCACCTCGTAGCAGACGTGATGCATGCCGCCGGCCGGGTTCTTGGCGAGGAAGGCTGCGATCGGCGAAGCGTCGCCGAGCGGCTCCAGAAGCTCCACCTTGGTGTTGGCAAGCTCGACGAAGACCACGGTGACGCCATGCTCGGGCAGCGCCTGCGCCTGCGAGACGCGGGCGCCGAGCGTATCGCGATAGGTTGCGGTGGCGGCCACAAGGTCCGGCACGGCGATGGCGATATGGTTGACACGTCCGAGCATGCTACTCCTCCCTCAGATCCACCCTCTGTCCGGCGCCTCCCCAGACCCCGGCCTTACACCTTGCTGACGAACACCGTCACCACGGGCTTCTTGCCCCAGGCGGCATTGGCAGCGGCCCGCACGGCACGACGCACCGATTCCTGCAGGGCACCCAGATCCTTGCGGCGGCTGCGCGGAATGCTTTCCACGGCCCCCAGCACGGCGTCATAGAGCGTATCGGCCATGTCTTCGCCCTCTTCGTCATAATCCGGCAGGCCATAGGGCACCACGTCGGGATCGGCGAGGAAATCGAAGCGCTGATCCAGCAGGATGTTGACCGCGACATGGCCAACATAGGCAAGCTTCTTGCGTTCGGAAATTCCCACTTCGTCGATATCGCCGATCAGCTTGCCGTCCTTGAAGATGCGCCCATGCGGCACATCCTCGACCACAGCAACCTCGCCGGGCGCCAGACGCAGCATGTTGCCGTTACGGACCCGGGGAACGATCGGGATACCTGCCCCCGTCGCCAGCTCCGCCTGCGCCGTCAGATGCGCGGCCTCGCCATGCACCGGCACCAGAACCTGCGGACGGATCCACTCGTACATCTTCTGCAACTCGTTGCGGCGCGGATGGCCGGACACGTGCACCAGCGCCTGGCCGTCCGTGACGATCTTCACGCCCTGGTCGATCAGGCCGTTCATGATCTCCAGAATGGCCTTCTCGTTGCCGGGAATGGCACGCGAGGAAAAGACGACAATATCGCCGGCGGCGAGCGCCACATGGCGCATCTCGTCGCGGGCAAGCTTGGCCAGCGCCGCGCGCGGTTCGCCCTGGCTGCCGGTGAGGATCACCACCACCTTGTCGCGCGGGATATAGCCATATTCATCCTCGGCGATGAAGGGTTTGATGCCTTCCATCAGGCCGACATCGCGCGCCACGTTGCAGACGCGCTTCAGCGAGCTGCCGAGCAGCAGAACATCGCGGCCCGCCGCCTCGGCGGCCTGTGCGATGGAGCGGATGCGGCCGACATTGGAGGAGAAGGTGGTGATGGCCACCCGCCCTTCCGCCTGCTCGATGACCTTCCGCAGGCCTTCGGACACTTCCTGTTCGGAGGGCGACACACCCTCGCGCATGGCATTGGTGCTGTCGCACATCAACGCCAGAACGCCCTCGTCGCCGATGGCGCGGAAGCGGTTCTCGTCGGTCAGGGGCCCGAGCGAGGGATCGGCATCGATCTTCCAGTCGCCGGTATGCACGACATTGCCGAGCGGCGTGCGGATGACGAGCGACATCGGCTCGGGGATGGAATGGTTGACCCCGACCGCCTCGATCTCGAAGGGACCGACGGTGATACGGTCGCCGGCCTTGAAGACGGTGATCGGGATTTCGGCGCGGGTGCCTTCATATTCCCGCTTGGCTTCCAGCATGCCTGCAGTAAAGGGCGAGGCATAGACCGGAACGTTGAGGCCCGGCCACAGATCGTTCAGCGCGCCATAATGGTCTTCATGCGCATGGGTGATGATGATCCCCTTCAGGCGATCACGCTCACGGGCCAGGAAGCGGATATCCGGCAGCACAAGATCGGCGCCCGGCAGGTCAGGCCCGGCAAAGGTGACGCCGCAATCGACCATGATCCACTGGCGCTTCGCCGCAGGCCCGTAGCCATAGAGGGCGAGATTCATACCGATCTCACCGACCCCGCCCAGCGGCAGAAATACCAGTTCGTCCTGTTTTGCCATTCACATACTCATTTCGGTTCAAAGGAATTCGGGCTTCGCCCAGGGCCGGATGTCAGAGGAAGAAGACATCGCCGGCGGCGATCGGCATGGTGCCGTGTTGTGTATCGAGTAGCAGAAGTCCCCGATCATCGATACCGGCAAAACGCCCGTCGATGGAGCGATCCGGCAGATTGACGCGGATCGGTTCGCCGATGCCACAGGCAACCGAGCGCCAGCGCTCGGTAATGGCGGCAACCGCCCGCCCCTCGTCCCACAGCACCAGCACCTCGGCCATTTCGCGATAGAGATGCGAGAACAGTTCCTCGGCGGAAATATCCGAGCCCTGCTCCTGCAGCGAGGTGACGCCATAGGGACCGTCTTCCGGGCGGAAGCGGATGTTGATGCCGATGCCGGCAACCAGCGCACGGCGCCCCTGCGCAAGCCCCTCGCCTTCCAGCAGGATGCCGCAGGACTTCTTGCGGCCGATCAGCACATCGTTCGGCCACTTGATCTCCAGCGCCTCGGCACCCGGCGGCAGAACGGAGCGCAGCGCGCCATGCACGGCAAGCGCCACGGCGAGCGGCAGCGAACCAAGCCGTTCGGGCGGGGCGGGATCGATCAGAAGAAGGGAAGCGTAGAGATTGCCGGGCTCCGAAGCCCAGCTGCGCCCGCGACGGCCGCGGCCGGCCGTCTGGCGGGTGGCGGTGACCCAGAGATTGCCCGGGTCACCCTGCCTGGCGCGCGCCAGGCATTCGGTGTTCGTGGAGCCGACCTCGCCCAGCGCCTGATGGCGGAAGGCGTCGAGGGAGTAGCGCCCCCCTCGCGCGATCCTGCTCAAAAGAAGGCCTTGGCGGCGGCTTCCGCCGCGCTGCCGACCGGGCCGCCGAACAGCACATAGGCCGTGACGAACAGGCCGGACAGGCCGAAGACGAGACGCAGTTCGCCGGAGATGCGACCGAATTCACCGGTTGCCGCGTCGAACCACATCACCTTGATGACGCGCAGGTAGTAATAGGCACCCACGACCGAGGCGACAACGCCGATGATGGCCAGCGCATAGAGCTTGGCCTCGATGGCCGGCAGGATGACGAACCACTTGGCCCAGAAGCCTGCGAAAGGCGGGATGCCGGCCAGCGAGAACATCAGGGCCGTCATGACGAGCGCCATGAAGGGGTTGGTGGAGGACAGACCGGCGAGATCCTCGATGTTTTCCACCGCACCGCCATCCTTGCGGCGCATGGCCATGATGCAGGCAAAGGTGCCGAGCGTCATCACCATGTAGATCAGCATGTAGAGCGCGACGCCCGACACGCCGGACTGCGAACCGGAGGCAAGGCCGACCAGCGCATAGCCCATGTGACCGATCGAGGAATAGGCCATCAGTCGCTTGATGTTCTTCTGGCCGATGGCGGCGAAGGAACCGAGCAGCATCGAAGCGATCGAGATGAACACAACCACCTGCTGCCAGTCTGCGAAGACAGGCATGAAGGCTTCCGTCACGACGCGGACGAAAACGGCCATGGCGGCAACCTTCGGACCGGAGGCGAAGAAGGCGGTGACCGGGGTCGGTGCGCCCTCATAGACATCCGGCGTCCACATGTGGAACGGCACGGCCGAAATCTTGAACGCCAGGCCGGCAAGGATGAAGACGAGGCCGAAGACGACGCCGAGCGAGCGGGTTTCCGCCGTCAGCACCTGGGCGATGTTGTCGAGGCCGGTATTGCCGGTGAAGCCGTAGATCAGCGACATGCCGTAGAGCAGCATGCCGGACGACAGCGCGCCAAGCACGAAGTACTTCAGGCCCGCTTCCGTGGAGCGCAGGCTGTCGCGGTTGATGGCGGCGACGACATAGAGCGCAAGCGACATCAGCTCGAGGCCGAGATAGAGCGCGATCAGGTCGTTGGCCGAGATCAGCAGCATCATGCCGAGCGTGGCGAGCAGCAGCAGGACCGGAAATTCGAAACGGTCCAGCTGTTCGGAACGCGCATTGCCGACCGTCATGACCATGGCGGTGATCGAGCCGACCAGCGCGATCACCTTCATGAAGCGGCTGAACGGATCGAGGATGAAGGCACCGCCCCAGGCTTCGCCCTGGACGGGAACGAGGACCAGCCACAGGCCGGCGGCGATCATGATCGCCACGGCCAGCCCGGTGACCGTCGGAGCCGACCGGTCGCCCGAGAAAACGCCGATCATCAAGAGCGCCAGCGCGCCGATCGCCAGGATCAGCTCGGGCGTCGAGATCTGCAGGCTCGCGAGGAGGATTTCAGCAGTCATGTCCAATCGTGTCCCGTATCAGTGCACCAGGAGTGCCAGTTTCCCGGCTGCCTGAAGGGCAGCGGAGTAGTTATTGACCAGCAAGTCTACGGAAGCGGCGGTCGCATCGAAGACCGGGGCCGGATAGACGCCGAAGAAGATGGTCAGGATGACCAGCGGATAGAGCACGATCTTCTCGCGGGTGCTGAGGTCGAGGAGGCTTTTCAGGCTTTCCTTTTCCAGCGCACCGAAGATGACCCGGCGATAGAGCCAGAGCGCGTAAGATGCCGAGAGGATCACGCCCGTGGCGGCAAACAGGGCCACCCAGGTGTTGACGCGGAACACGCCGATGATCGTCAGGAACTCGCCGATGAAGCCGGAGGTGCCGGGCAGACCGACATTGGCCATGGTGAAGATCATGAAGGCCACGGCATATTTCGGCATGTTGTTGACGAGGCCGCCATAGGCCGCGATCTCGCGGGTGTGGAGACGGTCGTAGATCACGCCGACGCAGAGGAAGAGCGCACCCGAGACGATGCCATGCGACAGCATCTGGAAGATTGCGCCCTGCACGCCCTGCTGGTTGGCGGCGAAGATGCCCATGGTGACGTAGCCCATGTGGGCGACGGAGGAATAGGCGATCAGCTTCTTGATGTCGTCCTGCATCATCGCGACCAGCGAGGTATAGATGATGGCGAGCACCGACAGGGTGAAGACGAAGGGCGCGAAGTAATCCGAGGCAAGCGGGAACATCGCAAGCGAGAAGCGGATGAACCCGTAGCCGCCGAGCTTCAGCATGACGCCGGCCAGGATGACCGAGCCCGCCGTCGGCGCCTGCACGTGCGCATCCGGAAGCCAGGTGTGGACCGGCCACATCGGCATCTTGACCGCGAAGGAGGCGAAGAAGGCAAGCCAGAGCCATGTCTGCAGACCGGCCGGGAAGCCGTATTTCAGCAGCGCCGTGACATCCGTCGTGCCGGCCTGCCAGTACATGGCCATGATGGCGACCATCATCAGCACAGAGCCAAGCAGCGTGTAGAGGAAGAACTTGTAGGATGCGTAGACGCGATCCTTGCCGCCCCAGACGCCGATGATGATGAACATCGGCACGAGCGTGGCTTCGAAGAAGACGTAGAAGAGAACGATGTCGAGCGAGACGAAGACACCGATCATGACGACTTCCAGGAGCAGGAAGGCGATCATGTATTCCTTCAGGCGCTTCTCGACCGAATCCCAGCTGGCGAGCACGCAGAAGGGCATCAGGAAGGTCGTCAGGATCACGAAGAGCATGGAGATGCCGTCGACGCCCAGGTGATAGGCGATGCCGGTGTTCATCCATTCATGCTTTTCCACCATCTGGAAGCCGGGATTCGCATTGTCGAACCCGATCCAGATGAACAGCGACACCACGAAGGTGAAGACCGTCGTCAGCAGCGACACGTTCAGGATATTCCGGCGGCCGAAGGGGCCGTCCTCCCGCGTGAGCAGCAGAAGAACAACACCGACCAGCGGCAGGAAGGTGACCGTGGAAAGAATCGGCCAATCGGTCATCAGAAGGAACTCCCGAGCATCATCCAGGTGACGAGGGCTGCGATGCCGATCAGCATCGCAAACGCATAGTGATAGAGGTAGCCGGACTGCAGGCGCACGACACCGCGCGTGATGTCCGAGACGCGGGCGGCAATGCCGTTCGGGCCATAGGCGTCGATGATGGCGACGTCACCCTTCTTCCACAGGAACCGGCCAAGTGCCTTGGCGGAGCGGACGAAGAGGAAGTCGTAGAGCTCGTCGAAATACCACTTGTTGAGCAGGAACTGGTAGAGAACCCGGTGGTTTTCGGCGAGACGCTTCGGCGTCGACGGCGACTTGATGTACATGTACCAGGCCGTCACCAGACCGGTGATCATGGCAATGAACGGGCTCCACTTCACGAGCAGCGGCACGTGATGGAACTCGTGCAGGATTTCGTTGTGCTCGGAGGTGAAGAGCGCGCCCTTCCAGAACTCCTGATACTCCTCGCCGAAGAAATGGCCTTCGAAGAGGACACCGGCAAACACGGCGCCGACAGTCAGGAAGGCGAGCGGCAGCAGCATCACCATCGGCGATTCATGCACGTGATGCATGACATCCGACGAGGCCCGCGGCTTGCCGAAGAAGGTGAGGAAGGCGAGACGCCAGGAGTAGAAGCTCGTGAAGAGAGCCGCAACGACCAGCAGGGTGAAGGCGAAGCCCGAAACCGCCGAGTGCGAGGCATAGGCCGACTCGATGATCACGTCCTTGGAGAAGAAGCCGGCAAAGCCGAACATGGTGCCGGGAATACCGACGCCGGTCAGCGCGAGGTTGCCGATCGTCATCGCCCAGAAGGTATAGGGGATGTGCTTGCGAAGGCCGCCCATGTAGCGCATGTCCTGCTCGCCATCGACGGCATGGATGACCGAGCCGGCGCCAAGGAACAGGAGCGCCTTGAAGAAGGCGTGCGTGAAGAGGTGGAAGACGGCCGCGCCATAGGCGCCGACGCCGAGCGCCACGAACATATAGCCGAGCTGCGAGCAGGTCGAATAGGCAATCACGCGCTTGATGTCGTTCTGCACCAGACCGACGGTCGCGGCGAAGAAGGCGGTGATGGCACCGATGATCGTCACGAAGGTCAGCGCATCCGGCGACAGTTCGAAGAGCGGCGACATGCGGGCAACGAGAAAGACGCCGGCGGTGACCATGGTTGCGGCGTGAATGAGGGCCGAAACCGGGGTCGGGCCTTCCATGGCATCCGGCAGCCAGGTGTGCAGCAGGAACTGTGCCGACTTACCCATGGCGCCCATGAACAAGAGCAGGCAGACGCCGGTGATCGCATGCGCCTTGTCGAGATGCAGGCCGAACAGGTTGATCACGGCCTGATGCGCATCGGCAGCGCCCTCCGCCGGCAGATAGGTCTGGGCGGTAGCGAAGATGGTGTCGAAGTTGATCGAGCCGAACAGGACGAAGACGCCGGAAATGCCGAGCACGAAGCCGAAGTCGCCGACGCGGTTGACGATGAAGGCCTTCATCGCGGCCGCCGAGGCAGACGGCTTCTTGAACCAGAAGCCGATCAGCAGGTAGGAGGCAAGACCCACGCCTTCCCAGCCGAAGAACATCTGCGCCAGGTTGTCGGAGGTCACCAGCATCAGCATGGCGAAGGTGAACAGCGACAGATAGGCGAAGAAGCGCGGCCGATGCGGATCGTGATGCATGTAGCCGATCGAATAGAGGTGAACGAGGCAGGAGACCGAGTTCACCACGACGAACATCACCGAGGTGAGCGTGTCGATGCGGAAGGCCCATTCGAAATCGAGGCCGCCGGACTGGACCCAGCGCAGCACGCTGACCTTGATCACTTCATGACCTTCGGCGTGGCCGAGCGCCACGTTGAAGAAGACCACCCAGGACAGGACGGCCGCGACGACCATCAGGCCCGTGGTGACGTATTCGGATGCCTTGGCCCCGATCGAACGACCAAACAGGCCGGCGATCAGGAAGCCGATCAGGGGAAGAAAGACGATAGCCTTGTAGATCATGACCTGATCAGCCCTTCATCATGTTGATGTCTTCGACCGCGATGGAGCCGCGGTTGCGGTAGAAGACCACCAGAATTGCAAGACCGATCGCGGCTTCCGCCGCCGCGACGGTGAGGATGAACAGCGCAAAGACCTGACCGACGATGTCATTCAAGAAGTGCGAGAACGCCACCATGTTCAGGTTGACCGACAGCAGGATAAGCTCGATCGACATCAGGATGATGATGACGTTCTTCCGGTTCAGGAAGATGCCGAACACGCCGAGAGTGAAAAGAATGGCGCTGACGGTCAGGTAATGAGAAAGTCCGATTTCCATATTCGCTGTTCCTTGATCGCGCTCAGATGCCCTGACCGGGCTTGACCTTGACCACCTCGACAGCCGTTGCCGGCGTGCGGGCGACCTGCCTGGAAATGTCCTGGCGCTTGATGTTCTGCCGGTGACGCAGCGTCAGCACGATCGCGCCGATCATGGCCACGAGGAGGACGAGACCTGCCACCTGGAAGAAGTAGACGTAATTCGTATAGAGCAGATCGCCGAGCGCCGCCGTGTTGGTGCGGGTCGCAGGCGACGGGATCGGCGTGGTGATCGACTGCGCGGCCTGCGGCGTGATCACGCTGCCGCCGATGACGACGATCAGCTCTGCGGCGAGGATCAGACCGACCAGCGCCCCCATCGGCGCATTCTGCATGAAGCCAGAGCGCAGTTCGGCGAAATCGATGTCGAGCATCATCACGACGAAGAGGAAGAGAACCGCCACGGCGCCGATATAGACGACGAGCAGGATCATCGCGAGGAATTCAGCCCCGGTCAGCAGGAACATGCCCGCCGCGTTGAAGAACACCAGGATCAGGAACAGAACCGAGTGCACCGGGTTCCTGGCCGAGATGACCATGAACGCAGACGCCACCGCGACGAAGGCGAACAAATAGAAGAAAACAGCCTGCAAACCCATAGTGGTGCCTTTTCGTCTTCCCCGGCGGGGCCCTGCCCCTCACCGTCAAAACCCGGCGGTCGGTTTCACCGGCCAGGTGTCATGCTTGTGGTCGATCCGGCACCAGGGCGGTGCCGGCAGTGTCTTTCGATCAGCGGTACGGCGCGTCGATGGCGATGTTGCGCGCGATTTCGCGTTCCCAGCGGTCGCCATTGTCGAGCAGGCGCTGCTTGTCGAAGTAAAGCTCCTCGCGGGTCTCCGTGGAGAACTCGAAGTTCGGGCCTTCCACGATGGCATCGACCGGGCATGCTTCCTGGCAGAAGCCGCAATAGATGCACTTCACCATGTCGATGTCGTAGCGCACCGTGCGGCGGGTGCCGTCATTGCGGCGCGGGCCGGCCTCGATGGTGATGGCCTGGGCAGGACAGATGGCTTCGCACAGCTTGCAGGCAATGCAGCGCTCCTCCCCGTTCGGGTAGCGTCGCAGCGCATGTTCGCCACGGAAGCGCGGGCTGACCGGACCCTTTTCGAAGGGATAGTTGATCGTGGCCTTCTGCTTGAAGAAGTAGCGCATCGACAGGAAGAAAGCCGAGACGAACTCCTTCAGGAACAGCGAACTGACGGACTGTGCCAGACTTGCCATTGTTATTCTCCAGGTGAAGCCGGATGGCGGCGCCGATCAGGCGCCGGCCGTCAGCTTGACAACGAATGCAGTGACGATGACCAGGACGAGCGACATCGGCAGGAAAACCTTCCAGCCCAGCCGCATCAGCTGGTCATAGCGGTAGCGCGGAACGAAGGCCTTCACCATAGCGAACATGAAGAAGACAAACATGCCCTTCAGGATGAACCAGATGATGCCCGGAACCCAGTTGAGAACCGCGATATCGAGCGGCGGCAGCCAGCCACCGAGGAACAGGATGGTGGTGAGCGCGCACATCAGGACGATGGCAGCATACTCGCCGAGCATGAACATCATGTACGGGGTGGAGCCGTATTCCACCATGAAGCCGGCGACCAGTTCCGATTCCGCTTCCGGAAGATCGAAGGGCGGACGGTTGGTTTCTGCAAGCGCCGAGATGAAGAAGATCACCATGGCCGGGAAGAGGACGAGCCAGTTCCAGTCGAGGAAGGAACTCGGCAGGCCGATCATGGTGCCGATGCCATGGTTCTGGCCAGCGACGATATCCGTGAGGTTCAGCGAGCCGACCGTCAAAAGCACGGTGACGATGATGAGGCCCATGGAAACTTCATAGGACACCATCTGTGCCGCCGAGCGCAGGGCGCCGAGGAAGGGATATTTCGAGTTCGAAGCCCAGCCGCCCATGATGATGCCATAGACCTCGAGCGAGGAGATGGCGAACACGTAGAGGATGCCGACATTGATGTTGGCGATCACCCAGTTCTGGTTGACCGGGATGACGGCCCAGGTGGCGAGCGCCAGCGTGACCGAGACGAGCGGCGCCAGCAGGAACACGCCCTTGTTGGAGCCCGCCGGAATGATCGGCTCCTTGAAGACGAACTTCAGAAGGTCGGCGAAGGACTGGAACAGACCCCAGGGACCGACGACGTTCGGGCCGCGGCGCAGCTGCACGGCAGCCCAGATCTTGCGGTCGGCCAGCAGGATATAGGCAATGAAGACCAGAAGGCAGACCAGCAGCAACAGGGACTGACCGATCATCACGATCGCCGGCCAGAGATAGGTCAAGAAAAAGGAGTCCATGTCAAATCAGCCTTTACTCAGCCGCAGCCTTGAAATTGTTGCGGGCCAGCGCCGAACACTCGGCCATCACGGCCGAAGCGCGTGCGATCGGGTTCGTCAGATAGAAGTCTTTGATCGGGGACGCAAACCCGGACTTTCCGAGGCTCACCGGATTTTTGGCAAGCGTTGCAATATCGTCCGCAGCACCGGCAGCGATCTCGTCCAGCTCGGCGAAATGCGGATAGGCGGCATAAAGCCTGGCGCGCAGCTGCGACAGCGAATCGAAGGGCAGCTTCTTGCCGAGCACGTCGGAGAGTGCACGCAGGATCGCCCATTCCTCGCGGGCTTCGCCCGGTGCAAAGCCGGCGCGGTTGCCCATCTGGACGCGGCCTTCCAGGTTGACCCAGGTGCCCGACTTCTCGGTATAGGCCGCACCCGGCAGGATGACGTCGGCATGGTGGGCGCCGGCATCGCCGTGGCTGCCGATATAGACGGTGAACTTGGCGTGCTTGGAGGCAAATTCCATTTCGTCCGCGCCGAGAAGGAACAGAACGTCCATGGCGCGCAGCATGGTGGCGGCATTGGCACCGTTCGGGCCCGGCACGAAGCCGAGATCGAGGCCGCCGACGCGCGAGGCTGCGGTGTGCAGCACACCAAACCCGTTCCACCCGTCGGCAACGGCGCCAACGGAAACGGCGAGATTGGCAGCAGCAGCGAGAACGCTTGCCCCGTCATCACGGGTGACGGCACCCGAACCGACGATGATCAGCGGCTTCTTGGCGTTGCGGAGCTTTTCGACGAAACCGTTCGAACCATTGACCAGATCGGTCAGCGTATCGGTTCCGGCGCCGAGATAGTCGTAGGCATAGCGCAGTTCGGCGGCTTCGCCGATCACGCCGATCGGGAAGTTGCCACGGCGCCAGCGCTTGCGAATGCGGGCGTTCAGCACGGCGGCTTCAAAGCGCGGAATGGCGCCGATCAGCAGCAGCGCATCGGCCTCTTCGATGCCCTGGATGGTGGAATTCAGGATGTAGCTGGCGCGACCGAGGGAGGGATCGAACTTCGCGCCATCCTGGCGGCAGTCCAGGTTCTGCGAGCCGAGCGCGGTCAGCAGTTCCTTCAGCGCATACATTTCCTCGACGGAAGCCATGTCGCCGGCAATCGCGCCGATCTTGTCGCCCTTGGTGGCGGCAACGGCGGTCTTGATCGCGGCAAAGGCTTCACCCCAGCTTGCCGGCTGCAGGCGGCCGTCGCGGCGCACATAGGGGCGATCCAGACGCTGCGTCTTCAGGCCATCCCAGATGAAGCGGGTCTTGTCGGAGATCCACTCCTCGTTCACGGCCTCGTTGACGCGCGGCATGATGCGCATGACTTCGCGGCCACGCGTATCGACGCGGATCGCCGAACCCACCGCATCCATCACGTCGATCGATTCGGTCTTGCCGAGTTCCCACGGACGGGCGGTGAAGGCAAAGGGCTTGGAGGTCAGCGCGCCGACCGGGCAGAGGTCGATCACGTTGCCCTGGAGTTCCGACGTCATCGCCTGCTCGAGATAGGTGGTGATCTCGGCATCCTCACCGCGGCCGATCAGGCCCAGTTCGGAAATGCCGCCCACTTCCGTCGTGAAGCGGACGCAGCGCGTGCAGTGGATGCAGCGGTTCATCACCGTCTTGACGAGCGGGCCGATATACTTGTCTTCGACGGCGCGCTTGTTTTCCGTGTAACGGGAGGCGTCCATGCCAAATGCCATGGCCTGGTCCTGCAGGTCGCACTCGCCGCCCTGGTCGCAGATCGGGCAATCCAGCGGATGGTTGATCAGCAGGAACTCCATCACGCCTTCGCGGGCTTTCTTGACCATCGGCGTGTTGGTGAACACTTCCGGCAGTTCGCCGTTCGGGCCCCCGCGGATGTCGCGCACGCCCATGGCGCAGGAGGCCGCCGGCTTCGGCGGGCCGCCCTTCACCTCGATCAGACACATGCGGCAGTTTCCGGCCACCGACAGGCGTTCATGGAAACAGAAGCGCGGAACTTCGGCACCAGCTTCCTCGCACGCCTGCAACAGCGTGAAGTGATCCGGAACCTCGATCTCTTTGCCGTCAACCTTGAGCTTAACCATCGTCACTTACGTCCTGTTTCCAGTCCCCTGCCCTCTTGCGAAGAGAAGCCGGCGACACATTCCGTCACCGCAGCAGCGCCTTGGCCTGCGCGATCCAATCATCCTTGGCAATGCGGCCGTCGAGCCCCAGCTCCCGGTCGAAATGCTCCACGTCCTTGTCCGTCCAAGCGGCGATGGCGGCGTAACGCGCCACACCCATGCCGTTCAGCAGGTCTTCCAGCTTCGGGCCGATGCCCGAGATCTTCTTCAGGTCATCCGCCTTCGCCTTGCGGGCGGCAGGCTTCGATGCCTTTGCCTTCGCAGCCGGCGCCTTCACCGGCTCCGCCACCGAGGACGCAGCCTTGCTGCGCTGGGTCGCGGCCTTGGCCGTCGCCTTCTCGGCACGCTCGGCCGCCTTCCGGACCGGCTTGGGCGTAGCAACCTTCGGCGTCACGACCGGCGCTTCGGTTGCGGCCACGACCGTGGCAGCCGGGGCCGTTTCGGTCTTCACCTCAGGCGCCGCGCTCCTGGCTTCGGCATCCCTGGCATCGGCACCCTTCGGCTCGGCCCGCTGCGCCGCCGCATCCCTTGCGTCGGTCCGCCCGATCGCCTCCATCGAGGCCTGCATCAGGCCGAGAAAGGCGGTGGCGAACTGTGTGCCGATCGCGACACTGGCCGCCGTTGCCGCGGCCATCACCGCGACCGGATTGGCCAGCGTGCCGGCGGGGACTTCATCGGCAAAGGGCAGCGTGAAGCCGAGCGACGACGCCGGCCCCTGCTTTTCCCGATCCTTGCCGTTTGTCCCGTCCGCCATTCGTGCTTACTCCGCAGCCACCAGAACAGCGCCGTCCCTGGTCGCATTGGCCGTGTACTGGTCGATGCGCGCTTCGATTTCCGGGCGGAAGTTGCGGATCAGGCCCTGGATCGGCCAGGCAGCCGCATCACCCAGCGCGCAGATCGTGTGTCCCTCGATCTGCTTGGAGACCTGGAACAGCATGTCGATTTCGCGCTTCTGCGCCTTGCCCTGCACCATGCGCTCGAGAACGCGCATCATCCAGCCGGTGCCTTCGCGGCAGGGCGTGCACTGGCCGCAGCTCTCGTGCTTGAAGAAGGCGGCAATGCGCCAGATCGCCTTGATGATGTCGGTCGACTTGTCCATCACGATCATGCCGCCGGTGCCGAACGACGACTTCACGTCGCGCATGCCGTCGAAGTCCATGATCGCATCCTTCATGTCCTCGCCCTTGACGACCGGACAGGAAGCGCCGCCGGGGATGACGGCAAGCAGATTGTCCCAGCCGCCGCGGATGCCGCCGCAGTGATGCTCGATGATCTCGCGGAACGTCAGGCCCATCTGCTCCTCGAAGGTGCAGGGCTTGTTGACGTGACCGGAAACCATGAACAGCTTGGTGCCGACATTGTTCGGGCGACCGAAGGAGGAGAACCAGGAGGCGCCGCGACGCAGGATGGTCGGGGCAACGGCAATCGATTCGACGTTGTTGACCGTGGTCGGGCAGCCGTAGAGACCCATATTGGCCGGGAACGGCGGCTTGAGGCGCGGCTGGCCCTTCTTGCCTTCGAGGCTTTCGAGCAGCGCGGTTTCCTCGCCGCAGATATAGGCGCCGGCGCCGTGATGGACGTACACGTCGAAATCCCAGCCGGTCTTGGCGTTGCGGCCGAGCAGACCCGCGTCATAGCATTCGTCGAT
The DNA here is from genome assembly GCF_900156005.1 of Rhizobium sp. RU35A. Taxonomy (NCBI): domain Bacteria; kingdom Pseudomonadati; phylum Pseudomonadota; class Alphaproteobacteria; order Hyphomicrobiales; family Rhizobiaceae; genus Rhizobium; species Rhizobium sp. RU35A. Next base: position 37,529 of record NZ_FTMR01000001.1, read on the forward strand.
CGCTGCCTGCAGCGCCTCGCGCTCGCGCATGTATTCGCCGCGCACGTAGATATAGGCGGTGTGGGCGCCCATGGCGAAACCGGCGATCACACAGCCTTCGATCAGCGTATGCGGATCGTGGCGCATGATCTCGCGGTCCTTGCAGGTGCCGGGTTCCGACTCGTCGGCATTGACGACGAGGTAATGCGGACGGCCATCCGATTCCTTCGGCATGAAGGACCACTTGAGGCCCGTGGGGAAGCCGGCGCCGCCGCGACCGCGCAGACCGGATGCCTTCATCTCGTTGATGATCCAGTCGCGGCCCTTTTCGATGATCTCTTTGGTGCCGTCCCAGTGGCCACGGCTCATCGCGCCCTTCAGCGACTTGTCCTTGAGGCCGTAGATGTTGGTAAAGATGCGATCCTGATCTTTCAACATGATCTATTCCACCAGTCCGCGGCCACTTCCGGCCGGCTTGTCAAATGCGTGATGCGCCCGGTCTGCCGGGTGCGGCCCGGGGGAAGAAGGCGTCCCGCCCCTTCCCCGGATCTGCTTACTTCTTCGTGCCGTCGTTGGTCTCGGCGGCCTTGGCATTGGCTTCCGCCGCCGCCGGTGCCGTCGCCGGCGTCTTCACGGCCGGGTTCGTCTCTGCGGCGGTATCCTTCGGGCGCGCGGCATCGCCGGGCGGAACCGAGACGGCCTCTTCGACCGGCTTCGGATCCAGATTGGTGCGCACAGGCTTGATGTCGTCGAGCAGCGTCACCGGGCCACCTTCCGGCGCCGAGGTGTGGCGGTCGATCTGCGGGCCGGTCTTGACCTCTGCCCCCTTGCCTGCCTCGAACGCGTCGATGATCTCTTCCAGACGCTCGGGCGTCAGGTCCTCATAGGCATCCTTGAAGATGATCACCATCGGCGCGTTGACGCAGGCGCCCTGACATTCGACCTCTTCCCATGACAGCGTGCCGCTTTCGTTGCGCTCAAGGGGCTCGTGATGGATCTTGCGCTTGCAGACATCCATCAGCGCCTCGGAACCACGCAGCATGCACGGCGTTGTGCCGCAGACCTGGATATGGGCCTTCGTGCCGATCGGCTTCAGCTGGAACTGGGTGTAGAAGGTCGCCACCTCCAGCACGCGGATATAGGGCATCGCGAGCTTCTGCGCGATGAACTCGATCGCCGCGCGGGTGACCCACCCATCCTGCTCCTGCGCACGCATGAGCAGAGGGATGACCGCCGATTGCTGGCGACCCTCGGGATATTTCCGGATCGTCGCCTCCGCCCATGCGGCGTTATCCGCAGTAAAGGCAAAGGCTGCCGGCTGGAACTGATCTTCGGCTAGTCGACGAACGGACATTCTTTCTCACGCCTTATCAATTGACAGATCCGCACCGCGTCTTCGTGACACTCACGAATTCACAGGCATAAGCTGACGTGCCCTTCTGCAGGAAAACGATGAGCTTCGTTCCATTGGGCACGGCCGCCTTGATTTCATACTCCCTGGAGAGCAGATGCGCCATGGTCTCCGATGCTCCACCGCCCTGGGTACTCGGCTCGGAGGTCTGCGCCAGCGCAGGACCCGAAACGAGCAGACCGCCAAGAAGGAGGAGCGTTCGGCCCATCAGCGGTCCACCTCTCCGAACACGATATCGATCGAGCCGAGGATGGCCGAGACGTCCGCCAGCTGGTGGCCGCGGCACAGGAAGTCCATCGCCTGCAGATGCGCATAACCCGGGGCGCGGATCTTGCAGCGATACGGCTTGTTGGTGCCGTCGCCGACGAGATAGACGCCGAATTCGCCCTTCGGCGCCTCGACGGCGGCGTAGACCTCGCCTTCCGGCACGTGGAAGCCTTCGGTGTAGAGCTTGAAGTGATGGATCAGCGCTTCCATCGACCGCTTCATCTCGCCGCGCTTCGGCGGAACGATCTTGCCGTCGATCGACGACACCGGACCGGTCTTGGCGTCGGACAGCAGGCGATTGACGCACTGCTTCATGATCTTCACCGCTTCGCGCATCTCGAACATGCGGATCAGGTAGCGATCGTAGCAGTCGCCGTTCTTGCCGATCATGATGTCGAAATCGAGATCCGCATAGCACTCGTAGGGCTGCGACTTGCGCAGGTCCCACTTGGCGCCGGAACCGCGCACCATCACGCCCGAAAAGCCCCAGGCCCAGGCATCTTCCAGCTTCACCACGCCGATATCGACGTTGCGCTGCTTGAAGATACGGTTGTCAGTGATTAGCGCATCGATGTCATCGAGCGCCTTCGGGAAGGCATCGCACCACTTGCCGATATCTTCCACCAGCTCGACCGGCAGGTCCTGATGGACGCCGCCCGGACGGAAATAGGCAGCGTGCATGCGCGAGCCGGAGGCGCGCTCATAAAACACCATCAGCTTCTCGCGCTCCTCGAAGCCCCAGAGTGGCGGCGTCAGCGCGCCGACGTCCATGGCCTGCGTGGTCACGTTCAACAGATGCGAGAGGATGCGGCCGATTTCCGAGTAGAGAACGCGGATCAGCTGGCCACGGATCGGAACCGTGATGCCGAGCAGCTTTTCGACCGCCAGACAGTAGGCGTGCTCTTGGTTCATCGGCGCGACGTAATCGAGCCGGTCGAAATAGGGCAGAGCCTGCAGATAGGTCTTGCTCTCGATCAGCTTCTCGGTGCCGCGATGCAGAAGCCCGATATGCGGGTCCACGCGCTCGACGATCTCGCCGTCCAGCTCAAGAACAAGCCGCAACACGCCGTGAGCCGCAGGATGCTGCGGCCCGAAGTTGATGTTGAAATTGCGGACGTTATGTTCAGTCATTGGCGCGCTCCGCGCTGGTGATTAGCGAATAGCGAATAGCGAATAGTAGGTCTATACCGCTCATGTCTTCTCCTGCAGGCTTCTGATCAGCGCACGCATCATCCGGCCGATTTCATCGCATTGCTCCATCAAGCTTTGAAACGGCTGTTGCGGGAGAATATCGACCCTCCACGCAATGATCATGTGCGTTTCCAACTCCTTCAGCGACCCTTGAGCAATCCTCAGAAACTGCACGAAGCTTCCGGTATTGTCCCGACCATGCCCTTCCGCGATATTGGCGGCGACCGATGCCGCCGCACGTGGTATCTGGGCTGTCAGTCCGTAAGCCTCGCTCTTTGGAAAGCTCTCGGTGCAGCGGTAGCATTCAACCGCCAGCTCAATGGCTTGCTGCCACACCTTGAGATCCTTGTAAGAGCTGATCGTCTGCCTAATCCTTTCGTTGTGGCGACAACTATTCGCTATTCGCTACTCGCTATTCGCCCTAAAACCCAATCAAGCCTTGGCCTTCTCATCCCCCGGCAGCACATAGTCCGTGCCTTCCCAGGGGCTCAGGAAATCGAAGCTGCGGAACTCCTGGCGCAGTTCAACGGGCTCGTAGACGACGCGCTTGGCGCTGTCGTCGTAGCGAACCTCGACGAAACCGGTGGTCGGGAAATCCTTGCGCAGAGGATGACCTTCGAAGCCGTAATCCGTCAGGATGCGGCGCAGGTCCGGATGGCCGGTGAAGAGGATGCCGTAGAGGTCCCAGGCTTCACGCTCGAACCAGTCGGCGCCCGGGAAGATGCCCGTGAGCGAGGGAACCGGCACGTCCTCGGCGGTTTCCACCTTCAGGCGGATGCGCATGTTCTGACGTGGCGACATCAGGTGATAGACCACGTCGAAGCGACGCTCGCGCTTGGGCCAGTCGACACCACAGACATCGATCAGGTTGACGAAACCGGACTGCACGTCGTCGCGCAGGAAGGTGACGATCGAAAGCAGCTTGTCGGCTTCCACCGTCAGCGTCAGCTCGCCGAAGGCCACCTTGGCTTCGGCAAACAGACCCGGCCGTGCCTCGGCCAGGTAGGCGGCAAATTCGTTCAGGGCTTCATTCATGTCAGGTCCTCGCCCTCAGCGCTCGATCGTACCGGTCCGGCGGATCTTCTTCTGCAGCAGAAGGACCCCGTACAGCAGGGCCTCTGCCGTGGGGGGACAGCCCGGAACGTAGATATCGACAGGTACGACGCGGTCGCAGCCGCGGACCACCGAGTAGGAATAGTGATAATAGCCGCCGCCATTGGCGCAGGAGCCCATGGAGATGACGTAGCGCGGCTCGGGCATCTGGTCATAGACCTTGCGCAGCGCCGGCGCCATCTTGTTGGTCAGCGTGCCGGCCACGATCATCACGTCGGACTGGCGCGGGCTGGCGCGCGGCGCAAAGCCGAAACGCTCGACGTCGTAGCGCGGCATGGACAGCTGCATCATTTCCACGGCACAGCAGGCGAGACCAAAGGTCATCCACATCAGCGAGCCGGTGCGCGCCCAGTTGATGAGCTCATCGGTTGAGGTCACCAGAAAACCCTTGTCGGCGAGCTCATTGTTGATCTCGCCGAAGAAAGCGTCGTCGCTGCCGATGGGCTTGCCCGTATTGGGATCAATGATCCCCTTGGGCTGCGGCGCAACGAGGGTGGACGAAGGATCGATCACTCCCATTCGAGTGCTCCTTTCTTCCATTCATAGATGAAGCCGATGGTGAGAACGCCGAGGAACACCATCATGGACCAGAAGCCGAACCAGCCGATCGCGCCGAAGGACACGGCCCAGGGGAACAGGAAGGCGACCTCGAGGTCGAAGATGATGAAGAGGATCGACACCAGGTAGAAGCGAATGTCGAACTTCATGCGCGCGTCGTCGAAGGCGTTAAAGCCGCACTCGTATGCCGAGAGCTTTTCCGAATCGGGCGCCTTGTAGGCAACGGCGAACGGCGCAATCAGAAGCGCCAGGCCGATCACGAGGGAGATTCCGATGAAAATCGCGATCGGGACATAGGAACTGAGAAGTTCAGTCATGGTATTCGATCCCTGCTTGCCAAGCGGTGCCCGGGGCGGCACGTGAGCGAATGCGCGGCAAGCGAACGTGCATTGCAACAAGCCGTGACTAGCGCAGGCCGCATCCCGGCGCAAGACCTTTGAGCGCCACATCCAGCACCAAAATGACACAAAGTGCCGCGGCCGGTCGTTGTTGATTCAGACTCGGCTCGAAGAGGCCGAAAGAAGGGACCTTCCGCATGAGACAGGCCCGAAAAGATGATTTCTCACATCACGTTAAAGTCCGGCGAGAAGACCGCCCGGACCGGAGAGACACCCGCGGCAGAGCGCGGCGCTGTCTCACCCGCCAAGGCAGAGATAGGACCGCGCCAAACCGAACGCAATAGGGTCTCGGCATTTATATGAGCATACCCTCAAATGCGAGAGTCTGCCATATTTCCGTGACTTGGCACTGAACCGGCACCGGGTCCCCGGCACCGTCACGCACCCCCGCAACACACCGCGACCATCACGGAAAAATGACTGCTGAGCCGAACGCATGTTAAGCTGAGGCACCCACCCGATACGACCGACAATCGGCGTCGCCGTGCGACACCCAACCGGCACGGCCCTGCGCAGCACGCGTGCAGGACAGCGCGCAACGACGGGTGTACGCACCCCCGCCGCGCGCTCGACGCAGGCAACCATCGGCTATGAGGCACCCCCCTTTCCACCGCATCAGGTGCATGAAGCCCCGAGCGCCTCATGCTGCAACGCAGCAGAACGAGCAGAGCCCCGCCAGCGACACGATGACAGACAATGGACAGAGGTCCGCAACCGCCGCAGGATCAGCGCGCGATAAAAAACGCCATCTCCCCGCAACGGACCCATGCGGCGAACCAGCGTTAACCCGGAGCGCGAGTACGGAGGCAAGGAGGAGGAAAAAGAATGGCGCGAGTGACGGGGCTCGAACCCGCGACCTCCGGCGTGACAGGCCGGCACTCTAACCGACTGAGCTACACCCGCGCATCTTTGGATGATCAACATCCGTCTTCTTCTTGGGTTCAGGAAATGGCGCGAGTGACGGGGCTCGAACCCGCGACCTCCGGCGTGACAGGCCGGCACTCTAACCGACTGAGCTACACCCGCGCATCGTTTCCAGGGAAGGAAGAAGTCTTCCCGCCGACCGGCAGCGCCAGTCGATGAGCGGCTCTCTAAGGGGTTCATCCCGGGGTGTCAAGCAGGTTTCACGACAAAACCGTGACGTCATGCGCTTTCTTGGAGAGACCCCTCGAGGCACCCAATGCATGCTGTGGACGGATCTATTTTCGCATTCACTCAAATGGCCGGAACCGCAGGGCTTTTCACCATCCGCCTTGCTTCGGACGACAAAAAAATCAAAAAAACTTCACAAACCCTCTTGCGTCATTCCCGCGATCCGCATAGATCACGGCCACCGACGCGGCGGACACGAACCGCACAGCGGACGGGCGATTAGCTCAGTTGGTAGAGCGCCTCGTTTACACCGAGGATGTCGGGAGTTCGAGTCTCTCATCGCCCACCATTTCCCAATTTCGGGTTTGTTTTTCCATCTCTTTTTACCTCGTTTGTCTCGCTGGTTGTTCCTTTTGCGGAAACCGAGACACTTTTGAGTTTTTCGTGGGCTTGGCGCCGCTCATATGCGTTCGCCCGCAGCTTCCGCTTTTCGGCTTGGTCAATGTAGATTTGAGCCGTCCGAAGGTTGGACCACCCGAACACAGCACATAGCTCCGGCGCGGTTGCCCCGCTTTCGGCATAGGCAACAGCCGCAGCCTTTCTCAGCCCGTGAGCCGAGCATTCTCCCAGGCCAGCTTCGACACACCATCGCTTGAACGCGTTGCCAAAGCTCTCGATCGTGAAAGGCGCCTGCCGCGCACTCAGAACATAATGACTGGTGCCGGTGGGCGTTTTCTCCAACGCCTCGATTAGTTCAGGCGTGAGACGAGATTCGATCTCGACAGGGAAACGATTGCGCCCCTTGTGCGCCGTGAACCGCAACCACCGCTGCCCTTCCCTCACAAACTCGTCGCGAGGACCGATCAATGCGGCATCCGATCGCCGCGCACCGACCGTAATCATGACTTCCATCGCGAGACGCGGCACTGTTCCGACAGACCAATGAGCACGATAGATGTCGATCTCAGCAGGCGTCCAGGTGTGGAAGCCGCCCTTCTTCCGGTTGATCGGCACGATACCGACGGCTGGATTATGGCTCATCAGCTTCGGGTTTCGCTTCATGGCCCAGTTGAAGACGGCCCGGAGCACCTTAACCAGCTTGTCAGCCGCGCCCGGCGTATCCTTCCGAGCAATCTGGCTTCGCTCCATATCTTCGCGTCGATACTTCTTATATGGATGATCCCCAGCCTTCTCCGCGAAGCGGCTCAACACACTCCGCTTGTCTTTCTGCGTGGCCTTGTCCAGCCGCAGGAATTCAGGCGACCGGTAGTACTGGTCAAACAGCCAGTTGAACGTCTCTTCGCGGATTACCGGGGCTTTCGGCTTCGCAGGTTCCTCGCCGGGCGCATCGCCTCGCAGCTCCGCCAGCGCCGCAAAGTACGCAAGCATGAAATCTCGAGTGATCTCGCCAGCCGCATCCTTGAACGGCTGGCGAATGCGCTTCTTGCGGAACCGGCCGCCGATCTTGAGGCGAACATAGAATCGGTCCCTGCCCTTCTCGTCCGGATCGTGCACGAGGTATCGCAGTTCGGTTTTCATCAAACCACGACCCCGTCAAACGGGTTCGGCCCGTCATCGACTGATTCGCGCTCGGCAGCATCCTGCAGACTGCACCAGGCGCTTCGAACTTTCTCCGCGTCCCACAGAGCAACGCCGCCCACCTTGACAGCCTGGGGCATCATGCCGGTTCGAACCCAGCCATCGAATGTCGATGGTGAAATTCCAAGCGTTGCCGCTGCCTCTTCACGCCTGAGAGCGATTCTCTGCAGGGAAATCGTTCGAAGTGTCGGCTGGATGCTCTTCCGCTTGGAGATCTGCCGATGCTCCGATGCATCCGCCGCGGACTTATTCAACGGCAACTTGCCGCCGTCTCTTGAGGTCGCCACCCGTGCCATCACTGTTCCTCGATAACGTCGCTGTCGTCGTACCAATGGGTTTCACGCCCGGCGATCCTCAGATCGAGGCGGACGTAATAGCCCTTCCTACCGGAGAGGAATTCGGCCCGCCCTTCGACCCTGCCGGAATGCCGGCTCTTGGCGATCGTCACCCGCTCCCCAAGGGAAAAACGGAAGCCTTCACCCGTTTGCTGCGGTTGCATCGTCCGAGCCCTCCGAAGCGGCCTCGATCGCGTTGTCGATCCTCGCCAGCACGCCCGACAGACCGCGCGCGACCACCTCCGAGCACCGGCGCAAGTCGCCGAAATTGTCGATGACATCCATCGGAACGCCGCGCATCGGTGTCATCGAGATTTGGACCAGGCTCTGATGCATCAAGCGGACCATTGCCAAGGCCTCCCGCACGTCATCGTAAATGCGGTCCACATCGACGCCGATCGGATCATTCGCCACATCAACCGGCGCCGCTAAGGAAGGCGCTGGAGGATCGCGCAGCAGCGAATACAGGCTCTGCAGCATCGCCACGCTTTCATCCGCAAACAGTTCCGCCTCGGTGCTCCACAGCCAGCCCTTGGCAAAATCGTATTTCAACCGAGCATCGGTGAAGTTCTGACAGGGGAAAGCCATGATCTTTTTGCGAAGGGCTTCGGCCGCAGTGTCGCGCTTTGCCATGGCGCTACGAATGTTGCGTGCTTCGGGCATCTCCTCGATGCGCATCTCGATCTGCGCCTTGTCGCCGACTGGCAGGCTATTGAAATTCTCCGGGAGATGGCGGCGGCGAAAGTCCATCCATTCCGCATCCAGCGCGCCGCCCGCTTGCTCATTCAGCCGGAAATCATCCAGCATAGCCGCCAGCGCCGGCCTTGCGCCGACCTGTGTTTTCGGGGTATTGGTATCCATGTTCACTTCCTCCGTAAGGGGTGGGTATAGAAAAGCCGACGCACGAGTTTCCTAGGCTCGCGGTGCGTCGGCTTTTTCGTTTTCTGGCGCGAACATCGCCTTGTGCAAATGATACACAATCTCCGCATTCATCGACCGCCGATTCTCTTCGGCCGCTTCGCGAATCCGCTGTCGCAAGAGATCAGGTATGCGAACTCCTGTTGGCGGTATAAGCTTTTTACTCATTGACATCACCTTTATGGCTTCACTGTGTAGCTAGCTACACTCTGTAGCTATTGCGGTCAAGAATTTTATGGCTACAGAGTGTCGCTATGAGCGAGAAAAAAAGCCCCAGCGAAAAGGTCGCCAGCATTACGCCTTTTGGCCTGCGAATGCCCGCCGACCTTAAAGAAAAAATCATGCTGTCAGCGGTCGAGAATAACCGATCGATGAACGCTGAGATTGTGCAGCGTTTGCAAGACAGCCTCGACTTTGAGCACTCGGAATATGAACAGCGCGAAATAAAAGAGAGCCTGCGCGAAGCCAGGCTTGAAGTTCAACTTTTACATGCGGCCTTAGACATGCCAAGCCGCAGCGAAATCATGAGAATGCTTGAGGAAAAAGAGCTGGAACCAATGACGCCTATGGGCTACCAAGCTTATCTTATATATCTTGCCAATGCAGATAAGCTCAAGCCGCAAGGTGCGCCGGCTGAATTCCTTGAGAAAGTCCGAAAGAAGACGAAGTGGACTTGAAATTTTCACGCTTTCTTCAACTGGACGCTCATTCAGTAGCGAAATTAATAGACACATACAGGCTTCCCTGATTTATTCTATTCTATATTCGACAGGGGGGCGGCCGGCATATGAACAAAACTCTGATATGGGCACTCGACGGCCTGAACAATCTCCTCGCGATCGGCATCGTTATCCTGTGCACGGTCGCGGGCTATGGGTACGGGGAAACGGTCGGATCTCCCGGGCTTGCGATCCTTGGTTTCATGCTGGGAATTCTCGCGGCGGCTGTCGTCTGTGGGCTGCTGGCAATCCTGATCGAGATCGAGAAGCACCTGCGCAAGCTTGCAACACCGCCGCAGGAACCGAAGGCCTGAGGCGCGGGAAGACGCACCCTAGGCGAGAGATCACACCGAACCTGCTCGACAATCAGCAGCCATCAACTGCGGCATCCACCGCCACCCGGCATATTTGTCTGCCCCTGCCCGGATATGTGCATAACGCTGCAAACTGGTCCACGAACGGTGGCCAGACACCGTTGCCACAACAGGGATGGTCAAGCCCTGCTCAAACAGCAGGCTGACACCTTCGTGCCGCAGGTCGTGGAAATGCAGATCGACGATGCCCAGCAGCTTGCAGGCCCGCGTGAAGGCGGCGCTGATGGCGTCGCCTTGAAACGGGAAGATCCTCTCATCCTGACGCGGCATCGCCTCGATCACGGCCATGGCCGGCGGCGGCAGATCGCACCAGACATGGTTTCCCTTCTTCTGGCTCGGGTTCTTCATGTCGCGCACGAGCACCCGCCTGTCCTTCGGATGGTAGTCGGCCCAGGTGATGCGGGTAATCTCTTCCTGCCGGCGCGTGGAAAAGAGCGCGAAGAGGATGACCTGATGCATCGGTATCGCCTGCGGAAGATGCTTTGCCCGCTCGGCAAAATGTGAAAGCAGCGCGTCCAGTTCCTCCAGTGAGGGCCGGCGATCGCGCCGATCGCTGGCCTTCACAACCCCCATGCGCTTGTTAACGGTGAAAGCGTCCTGAAAAGCTGCGCGATCCAGCGGATAGCCCCACATCGGCCGCGCGATGGCGAAAACCGAGCCGAGGTGCGAAAGGTAGTTCCCAACGGTCTGCGGCTTTCGCGGCCGAGCCTCGCGACCGTCTGGAACCCAGCCCTCCAGAAGATCCTCTGCAAACGCGCAGATCTCGACCGACGTGATCTTCTCGCACCGCATGAGCGACAACGGGTGCTTGCGGATCGTTTCCAGCACCTGCGCCTTGCTGCGGCCGACGCCCCTGCGTTCCGTTTGCAGATATTTCTCGATCACATCATCCAGCGTGACACCGGGCGCGTGCAGGGCTTCCAGCGCGCCGGGCTCCGCCAGTTCCGTTTCCCTCTTCTTCAGCCAGGCAGACGCAACCCGATACCGCTGGAAAGTCTGCGCCTCGGAATGGACGATCCGCCCCTCGCGTCTAATCCGGATCTGCGCCGTATATGATTTTGCGCCGTTGCGGCGCGTGCGCTCGGAAATCGTTCCCATGTACGGTCACCTCAAAGCCAGAATATTCCTCCGCCGCCGTCAATCCTTGTCCTCGATCAACGGATCACGCTCCGGCGAAAGCTCGGCAAGCTGCTCGAGCTTGTCGGCAACCTGCACACCGACATCAAAGGCGATCTTTCGCAGGAGAACACGAGCCCCGTGAACGCCCTCCTTCGACACGGCAAGGGCGAGTTCATCGGAATAATTCGGCAATCGCGCGAGGATCGTTCGGATATCGGCGCCGATGGCGCCCGCAACGCTTTCCAGCCTGTCGGTTCTGATCAACTGTCCGCACTCCTCTTGAAACTTCAGCTTTTCGCGGTTGACCCGCAGCCATTCGGATTGGCGGCGCGCCTCTTCGTAGCTATCGCTGTCGCGAAGAGTGCCGACGCCGGCCGGCGCAGCTGAAAGCGCCTCGCCAACGCGCCGCAACGGCGCCGACGCCTTTGCGGGGTTCACATGGCGCTGACGGTGATGATCGTAATGCGCAAGCGAAACCCGCAGTACCTGGCCACGCCCGCCGCGCTCCACGGGCGTTTGCGGCTGATCGGATAGCAATCCCTTCAGGACCTTTGAGACGGCCTGACGCGACACCCCGTCGCGCTCGGCAATCTGCGAAATGGTCGCCATGATCAGCGGAGCGTCATCCATGCAAAAGTCCTCAACGGGGGCCGAAGGTGCTCGGCGGCATGGATCGGCCGGTATCGGCATTCACCCGCCGCCCCATCTGCGCGCCCGCATCGGATGCCGACTGTACCTTGACCGTCGTTGAGCCGAGATCCCGAACCAGGCTGCGGAAATCCGCGACAACCGAACGAAGCCCCTGAACAGCGTCGTCGAATGCGCTGGCGCCTTCCTGAATGGCCTGCCCCGCCTTTTCCCCTCCATCCGCCGTCTTCGTGGACAGATCGGCAATCCGCTCTTCAAAGGCGCGGAACGGATTTGCGTTGACGAGCATAGCCGCCCGATCGGCAGCCATTTGCCGCCCGCTGCCATACGACGTGTACTGATCCTGGAGAACCCGCATCATGTCGACTGCCGGCGATGCCTGGGGCCGTGCCACCGGAACAGGAATGGCCCCCGTGCCGCGCCCTGGAAATTCCGGCAGCACTATTGCCTGACCTTGTCGCCCCACAGATGCTTTCGGGCGAACCGGGTCCCCAGCGGCGCGGCCGTAACGGTAGGCCCAGTATTCGGCGAGATAGGCAGGATCTCGATAGCCCCCATCATAGGGGAGCATCATCTTCTCATCCTTGCTCAGGAATGGGTTCCACTGCTGAAACTTGCTGTACCCCCGCTTACGCTTCCCCTCGTTCATGGCGGTGACATAATCGAGGTTCTTGACCTCGCTTTCGAGAAGCGGCGTCAAAACAGGCGCAATCGCACCGCCGACACCAGTCTTCAGCTGATTAAGAGATTCTGTCAGCCTGTCGATTGCCGCCTGTGTTTCCCCCAAAAGGCGCTGATTGTCGCGCTGTACCGATCCGTCAACCCGGCTGGAATTGATGATCCCAATCACGCGGCGATAGGTCTCCGCATCGCTGATCAACGAAAGCATGCCCTGCTGAACCTGCATGTCACCGAACAATTGGCTGATCTTCGAGAGGTCACCATGCAGAGCCTCGCGCGCGATATCGACGAATGCCTCAAGTGGCCGTTGACCTGCACGCGCACGCTTTTTCATTTCTAGTTCAAGGTTGACCCCGAACTTCTTAAACTTGTTGATCGTCTCCTCGGAGTTCATTTTTGCGAGGATGTTCTCCATCTGCCCTGCGGCAGTGGAAGCATCGGCGGTGTGCGCCCGCAGAACCTGCATGCGAGCAGAGATTTCACCAACCGCCTCAGTTCCCTTGTAGCCCAGCGCTGCAAACCCGTTCGCAAGCATGGGAAGATAGGTCGCCATGTCGCGCCCCTCAAACGACCCCGCCTTGCCGCTTTCGTTGATGATGTCGAAAGCGTGCTGCATGTCAGCAGCCGCGATCTTCAGAGCATTCGCAGCCTGCACGGTCGTCGAGGCCATCTCGGCCGCTGTTGAACCTGTCGCCTGGGTCGTGGCAAGCACGCTCGGGAGGAAGTCCATCGCGTCCTTGAACTCCAGACCTGCGGCAGTCATGACCTGCATGGCCGAAACAGCTTCACTGAGGGGAAGTGCGAGGTCCTTTGCCTGCCGCTTCATGCTCTTGAGAGCCTCATCTGTCGTCTCTTTCGAAACGCCGGCAGTCTGCCCAATGCGCGTCATCTGCCGCTCCAGGGCGGCAAAGTCGACAACAGCATCCCTGATACCCGCGCCAACGACAGCAGCGCCGATGCCAGCCACCCCGGTTCGAAGGGCGAGCGCAGCGCTTTCCATGCCGGCAGAGACCTTTTGCATCTGCCATGCCATACCGCCACGGGCCGACGCGCTTCTCTGTACGCTTTCGACTTTTCGTTGAAAGTCGCCGGCGGTCTTGTTGAACCGGCTCATCTGCCGCTCAATCTGGCCCATCCGCAACGCGACGGACTTGAACGCCTTTTCGGTATCGTCCTTGCCCTGAATTTCGAGTTCGGCCTTGATCTTCTTGTTCGTCATAGTGGGTTCCCCTCAACGGAAGGTCAGAGCGCGATCTAGCTCGCGAGCGAAATTCGGCATCAGATATTCGCGGACAATATCCGCCATCTGTTCCATGTAGCGGTCCGGATCGTTGGTGATCGCGTGCGCCGGATTGGGGCCGAAAAGCTCGCGAATCTGCTGGCGCTTGACCTTCTCGCCAGGCCGACGCTTACTCGCTGGAGCGGAAGGCATCTGCGTATCCAGAACACGGCGCATGACGCCATAGTGCCCGCTCTTGAAGCCCGTGACGAAGGCATGGTTGTACTGGCCGCGCGCATTCACATAGGTGCCTTTCGCGTTCATCACGGCGCCGTACTTGTAAAGATGGATCCATCCGGACTCGACAACCACAGCCTGGGTGTTGCCGCCCGCGTTGAAGTAAGCCGTCGTCAGCGCGTTGATCATGGGGCGAGGCATGTTGGTGTGTTTCGAGGCCTCGCCAACGATCCGGGTGCGGACCTGATTGCGCAGCTTGCGCATGGCGCGCGCCATGACCTTGGTCTTGATTTCACCGGGAAGCTTTCGGAATGCCCGCTGGAGCGCCTCCAGTTCCTTGTCGTCAATCTCAATCATCTGCTTGTCCGCCTATGGAAATCCACCAACCGGCCCGCCCAATGCGCCAGCTGCGACAGTGTCATCGCTTCCACATCGGCCGCACGCCAGCCAAGGCGGAAGACCATCCCATCAGCGATCAGTTCGCTGTCGGGGCATCGCGAAAAAAAGCGAGGACGGCCTGTTCCAGCCTGCCCGCATCGGATGCCGAGATGGAACCGATGAATTCGTATTTCGGGGCCACGAGCAGCCGCTGCACATAGGCATCGACGGTTGCCGGATGAACCACGAACATCGGCGCCCCGGTCTGCAACATCTGCCATTCCGCCGGAGCGCCGATCCCGTCCATGTGGCGGTCCCTGTAGGTCGGTTCGCGCAGGTCCAGGCTGTCAAAATTGCCTTCCGGGCTCGTGTAGGTTCGGGAGAGACGTACTTTAACGGTGCTCATAGACGTATCCTCGTTGGATGTTGAAATACGAGCCTTGCGAACCTTGACCCCCCAGTCTGATTTGGGCGCGGGGAGGTTCGCTGTCGCTATCGGCCTGGCTCCTCGGCCTCTTGGAGGTTAGCGCCCATGTTCGAGTTCTTTAGTCACTTTAGGACTTTAGCCGCTCTTTAGGCTTCGTTTTTAGCCTCAGACTGGCGAGATTTCGGGGTCGTCCCGGCCCGTGGGGTGGGTTTGGGGTGTACGGTCCCTGCCCCAGAGGGGTGCCCTGTCTGCAGCCGGCTAGAGGGTAACGACGCTGGTTCCGCTGCGCTCTGCACGAACCTCGTCGATCCAGAAATCCGGCTTCACGTCGACCTGATCGATCGCGTCAGGCGTTAAACACACCCGGTTCGGGCGAGACGAATATGCAGCGATGGCCGTTGCCGTTCCCAGGAAGCCCGTTACCTTGTCGACGTACTTCGCACCGAGGATGATTCTCGTATCGACGATACCGCGCTCGGGAACGGTTTCGTGCGGCGCGATCTCCATCCGGCTTTCGTCAAGCCACACGTCCGGCTTGAGCTCGGAAGGAGCGCCGATCGGTGTCAAGCACACCTGATCAGGCCCACTGATATGCATCTGGACGGCTGTCGCAACACCGACAAAGCCGGAAACTGTGTCTCGGTACTTGCGACCGAGTTTGATTGTGGTTTCAATCATGGTCTGCTCCTCGTTGGTGAGAGTAATTGCGCTTCCTGCTATTCGACGGAAGCGCTATCGGGTGGCCGCCAATCGTGGACGGCTTCCCTGATCGTGTCGGCAAGCGTCTGCTTCGCCGGAGCAACAGTACCGCCCGCTGCGGTGAAGTTCTGCAGACGGCTTGCCATGGCCCGCAAAACGGCAGGTGCCGGACTGTCCTCGGCATCCCGTGATGGCGCCGGGGGCGCTTGGGGCGCCGCTGCAGCTGTCGCAGGTTGGCCGCGCCGCTGCGCAAAAACGGTCTGTGCGAATGCCTTCGATCCAAACGGCTGCGGACTTGTGTCAGCGCTGGTCGCAGGCTGTGACGACACCAGATCAGCCTTGCGCCTCTCGAAGATCGCTGTGGCGTTCAGCCCTTTCGGAGCAAAACCTCTCGGCGCCTGGTACGCGACAGTCGTCTTCGCGTTCAGTGCCGCTCTGACTTCTTCGCGGGTATAGGCCCGTAAAACCTTCTTCTCGATCATTGTGGAAGAACCTTCTCATGAGCAAGGACGGCGCGTGGATCTGCATCGCGACGACGGAGGATCGGGAAGCCTGCAGCTTCGGCACTGCGGATCATGCTCTCTTCGGCAAGCTCGGCGTCGAGGATCTTCCGATCGACGCTGCGTATCCGGTCAGCTCGGGTCGCCGCATCAAGGCCCGGATTGGCCTTGTAGAACTCCAGAGCCTCGGCCTTCATGCGCTGCCCGATCTCGGCACCCATCTGTGCCAGCAGAAGAAGCTCCGGCTTCAGGGCGACCGGCTTCGGCTGGTAATCAGGGCGTACCATGTCCGCGGGCGTCGGATACAGCTGCCGGGCCGCCTCGGTCGCAACATCGACCAGGCGATCGATGCGGGCAAAGGTCTCGTCCTGATCGACGGGCAAAGCCGCGATGCGCTTTCGCTCCAACTTGAGCGCCACGATGTGGGAGCGAATATCCGCGACACCACGGCCGAGCTGCTGGCTGGCTTCACGCGACAGCGCCAAGGCACCGCCGATCAGCTTCTTGATGTCAGTCATTGGCCTGTCCACCCTCGCGGTTGAGCTGCTGACGTTCCACATCCTCGGCAACCGAGATCTGGAAGCGATCGTCGAGGAACTTCGTGCAGGACTGGCAAAGTCCGTCGGCCTCACTGAAGCGACTGGACGCGGCGGCTGCGGCATCGTTTGCGGCAGTGATCTCGCGATTGATATCTGCCAACTCGGCTTCCAAGCGTTCCACCTTGCTAGTCCAGGACATGACGTGATCACTCGACTGGAACCGGGTGATGCTCGTCGGAATGCCGCCATCAAAGTGATGCTCGACGATAGCTCCGCCGCTTCGGGCACCCCGCAACGCGGCCTTGGCAGCGTTGAGCTGGGTGTTCTTGTCAATCCGCTTTTTCGTCAAGGTACGGACCTTTTCCGACAGTGCCTGCGATGACGCCTTCAAATTTTCCCTGATAGCGTCCAGCGCTCGCAGGCGGCTGGGATCGAGAGTGTGGTCAAAATCCATGTGAAAACTCCTGTTGCGATCAGTGTTATTCAGGTCTGCGGAAATCCAAACACCACTTGAATTTCTATCTAGTTGTCTGTTTTTGTTCGCATTTCAGAAACGGTCTTTCAGTTTTGCAGCAAAAAACCTTCGTTGGCGGGATGCTCGAGGATCTGCTGAAGCCGCTTCATCCCCGGTATCGGCAAGCCATCGTCGAGGATGGCCCACCAGGTGGCGGCAGGCTGCGCCGGCGGCGGCGCGGCACGTTCGCGGGGCCATCGCTGCCGCTCGTATCGGGAAGCGTCTATAGCCATCAGCCGCGCGACAGTGACGGGCTGTTGGCCCTGCCAATCGGGCATCACGCGCCATAGGTTGCGGATCATCGTGTCGCGTCGGGCAAGACGATCCTGCTTCGCGACGGACAGTCCACCCCAGGCCTTCAGCCCGAATGACCAGTCCAGCGAAGCGCGCTCGCCTGCATCGACAGCATCAAGGTAGCCGCCAAACCCTTCGATGAGGATCGCCACCTGCGAAGGCGTCAACGGACGGCCCTCGATCCATCGGCGGTGCATGTCGCGGAACTGCGCAACAGGCCCCTGAGGCTCGGTCGGCTGGTTGGCGACGATCGACAAGGCGGTGCGGTCAACCACGGCCGACAACCCCACTGTCAACCACGTCAACCCCGTCAACCATGCAAACAAGGGTCTGTGACTGACGAAAAACCGGGGTCGTCCCGGCCCGTCCGGCCGGCTTCGTGTGTACGGTCCCTGCCCCAGGGAGGGGGGCGCTCCTCCGGGCAAGAGGCCGTAGGAGGCTTGGCCGTTCGCATGAGGTGAGACGATCCCGCGTATCCGCCATCGGGCAGCGCACCCGGACGCCCCGAACTGGAGCGCGATCGCCTGACATGTGGGGTCCACTCACGCGCTCCAGTTCGGAACGTCCTACCGCCTCGCTGTACTGGCAGTTACCCACACCCGGATGCAGGCCGCTCCAGTTAGCTCCAGTGCTCCAGTCATCACCCCCCCTAAAGGGGGTGTGACTGGACTGCGCCGGCCGGCTTGACTGGAGCAAACTGGAGCGGACCTTCAGAGCATCCTTTGCGCTCCAGTGCTCCAGTCTGCTCCAGTTGATATTTTGAACTGGAGCACCCCCAAAATGACATGGGTTTTGCTCCAGTGCTCCAGTTTGCTCCAGTTCATAAAAAGGACTGGAGCGGTGCTTGATCACACCCATTCCCCAACCCTCACAAACGCCCGGTCACGCCGCTTTTCGTCCTTCACCAACTCGACGCGAAGAGCGCCAGTCTCGATCCACTTCGCCAGCAGCTTCTTGATCTTGTGGCGACCGAGAGGGCTTGCGGCGTCAATGCTGAGCACCTCTGCAACGACCGTTCCCGCCCACGTGCTTGCGCGAATATCCTCCCTGAAATCGCCACGGCTGATCGCCACCTGCACCGCTTTCAGGTTCTCTATCGTCACGCCGTCGAAGGCGTCCGGAGGAGCCCATCGCGTCACCACGCCGACATGATCCCCGTTCGGCAGGACCACGTTCCGCAGTTCGTGCCACTCCGAAACCTCCGGCGGCGGCGCCATGTTGCTCTTGTCGTCGTAGACCCGGAAGAATTGGCGGTGGTTTGTTATCCCGAATTCCTTGCCTTCCTCGGCAGACATTCGGTTGACCGTTCGAACGACACGGGCTGCATCGGTTAGAGCTTTCCCGCCTCGGGCGCTTTCTGTCGTCACCTCGGCATCTGACCCCAGCTTTCGGGTATGGTGCACCAGGTGAACTGCACACTTGGCAGCGTCGGCAACGCGCCCCCACATCTTAGCCACCCTATCGATGGCGATATTGTCATTCTCGGAAACAGCATGGCTCGAAACGAACGGATCAACGATCAGCACGTCGATCTTTCTCGCGATAAGCTCTTGTGCCAGCGCGGCAATGACTGGCTTGTTGACAAGCGTTCTGCCCTTCGCATCGGAATGGGCGACGCACAGACCCTGCATCCTGCCGCTGTCGACAAACAGCCGATCAGACAGATCATCGGCCGATATGTCATAATGTTCGCACGCGGCCTGAATTCGGCGCTGCAATTCGTCGGCAGGATCTTCAAGCCCCCAATACCAAACATTCAGGGGGGCAACCGGCCGCTTCTCCAGCAGCGGCCGGCCGGTAACCATAGCCAAGGCCTCCACTTTCGCCAGAGAACTCTTGCCAACACCGCCAGGCGCAACCGTGACCGTCACAAAACCACGGACCAGCAGATGACCGTATAGCCACGGACGCTTCGGAATATCTGCAGGATCAGTCCAGATGTAAGGCGTTGCCGCGACGAGTTTCTGCCCCGACGAGGAGCTTTCTCCGAACAGCCGAGAAATATCGATTTCCTGCGGCGAGGACTGTTGCGAGTCGCCGCTCGCATCCGGCCTCTTCGCAGGGTTTATCGCTGACAGGCTGTTAACGGCATTCCACTGCCTGTCGAGGTACAGGACATCGCCCGGCACCCCGCCGACGCGACAATTTTTGAACACCTCAAAGACCACCTTTGCACCGGCCGCGCCTTGCCTCTCAAGGAACGCCCTGAGAGTTTCCATGACGATCTCGGCATCATGCGCACTCCTCTCAGCCAACACCTTGGCCGCAATTGAGGGCACACCGTTCAGCACCGCCGATCTGGCTTCCCCGGCCGCAAGATCAGCGAGAGGCCCCAGCTCCCGAATGTTTGCCTCACTGCGCTTTCTCACAGCTGCGCCTCCATTCGTTGGCGCTGTCGCGTATCTGAATAGCTTCCGAGATTGGCAGGCGAAATTTCTCGCAAATTGTGATTGCGCTCATGCCGCGCTTGCCTGCCAGAATGCGAACAAAGTTCGCGTTCCTCGCGAGACGGCGAAGCTCGGCAGGATCTTTGATCCTTCGGGGATCAAGACGGAATGTGTTTTGAAGAGGGCGCTTGGGGGTCATGAAAAGACCGCTCCGAGCATCACCGAAGGGGTTTCAAGAGCCGAGACACCACCAACAGAGCGACACGGAAATGATTTAACTTTTTTCTGTGTCTCGAAATCCCATAAACTGCCGGAAAATCTCACAAATAGCGGGCTCTCATCGCCCACCATCTTCCCCTTTATAATTTTTTTCTTCGCTCCTTTGTCTTTGACGCTCAGGCGCTCCAAGTGCGCGATGCGGCGAGTGACCCGTATATTGTCTGTCCAGCCGGTGTCTGTGACGGGTAGGTCCCGACGCCCCTCATCCGCTCACCGCTTGCTCGGCCAGGGCTCGCTGAGGAGAGAAGCAATCCTTAAACGGGGTGGCCTGCAGAGCGATTGCCGGGACGGCGGAGACGCCTCCCCAACAAGTTCTGGACACCCCGCCCCGCCTCTGGCACAAGCGCCATCGGAACGCGACCGCCGTTATCTTTAGAACGGGGTCGGGCGGCAGATTGACGTCACGTTGCTGTCACGAGAACACGTGACCGTTCCATTTAACCGGCGCATTCCACAGAACACATCCCTGTCGTGACACGACGGGGCGCTGCGACGCCTCACAGCTGCAGCGCAGCGCGATGATCGACATACCAGTCGATGAAGGCGCTGACGCCCTCTTCCAGCCCGATTTCAGGCTTCCGCCCCGTCAATGCCATCAGGAGATCGGGGCTCGCATAGGTGCGTGGCACATCGCCCTGCTGCATGGGCAGCATTTTCCGGCGCGCGGGCTTGCCCAGCACCTTTTCGATGGTTTTCACGAAATCCATGAGACCGACGGGCTGGCCGCCGCCGATATTGACGACGCGGAACGGCGCCTGATGGGACAGCGTATCGCAGACGCCGGCGGCGGTAACGCGATTCGATTCGTTCGGCGCGATATGCGAGAGCGCAATGATTCCCGAGACGAGATCATCGATATAGGTGAAATCGCGACTCATCAGGCCCTCGCCATAGATCTCGATCTCCTCGTCCTCCAGCATCGCCTTGACGAATTTGAAGAGCGCCATGTCCGGCCGGCCCCAGGGGCCGTAGACGGTGAAGAAACGGAAGGCGGTGGTCGGTAGGCGGTAGAGATGCGAATAGCTGTGCGCCATCAGCTCCATCGCCTTCTTGCTGGCCGCGTAAAAAGTGAGCGGCTCATCCGCTTTGTCGCTTTCGCCAAAGGGAATCTTGTCATTGGCGCCGTAGACGGATGAGGTGGAGGCGAGCATCAGGTGGCTGACACCGGCGTTTTTTGCCAGTTCCAGCACGTTCCAGGATCCGACGAGGTTCGAATCGAGATAGGCCTTGGGATTTTCCAGGCTGTAGCGCACACCCGCCTGCGCCGCGAGGTGGATGATCACGTCCGGCACGCCCTCCTCCAGCGTGCTCTCCAGCAAGCGCTGGTCCTCCAGCATGCCGATGACAGGGCGGAAGGCGGGGAACTGCGCCAGCGCCGCGTGGCGGGCTTCCTTGAGGCGCAGATTGTAATAGGGCGTCATCCCGTCAAAGCCGGTGACCCGATGCCCCTCCTCCAGCAGACGGCGGGCAAGGTGAAAGCCGATGAAGCCCGCGGTTCCCGTGAGAAGGTAATGCATGTCAGGTCTGTCTCCCTCTGTCGTGGCGGCGGATAGAAAAGCATTCCCGCCGCCATTGCAACCTCATGCGGCCCGGCTTTTGCGGACCGGGGCTGCGAAGGCGACATTCCCGATAGCTTGCGAAGGTCTGGCCTGCCTCAGGCGCCGGCGTCCCCCGCCCGCGCCTCCTTCAGCATCAGCGCCAGCGATGCGGAGAGAATCAGCAGTGCGCCGAGCCAGAGATAGCCGCTCGGCGCATAGCCGAAGACCAGCCAGCCCGCGATCACGTTGAGCGGCAGCTTCAGATCATCGAAGGGCTGGACATAGGCGGCATCCGCCGCGTTGTAGGCGAGCGTCAGCAGATACTGCCCCAGCGCCGTCAACAGGCCTGCAGCAAGCAGCAGCCAGAGTGCTGCGCCGGACGGCAGGACAAAGCCTTCCGCCAGTGCCAGGCCTGCATTGATCGGCGTCAGCAGCACCAGCAGCCAGACGGTCACGGTTTCCGGTGCCTCGTGATGCGTCAGGTCCTTCATGATCAGCGAGGAACCGCCCCAGAGCAGGGCCGAGAGCACCGGAAGCAGCGCCGCCGCAGAAAACGTGTCCGACCACGGCTGCAGGATGATCATCGCCCCGACGAAGCCCGTCAGCGTTGCCAGCCACCGGTGCAGGCCGACTGTCTCGCCGAGGAACAGCCGCGCCCCGACAATGACGAAGAAGGGCGAGGTCATGACGAGCGCAATCGCCTGCCAGATCGGCACCGTCGCAAGCCCCGTAATCCAGGCCTGAACGCCGAGTGCCGCGAGCGCAACCCGCACCACATGCCGCCCCGGATAGCGGGTGCGCATGGCAGACAGGCCGAGACGGCGCAAAAGCGGCAGCGAGATGACGAGCGCAAAGCCATATTGCCAGAAGGCCGTGGAGGCCGCCGGAAAGGCAAGCGTCATGGCCAGCCGCTGGGTCGCGACATTGACCAGGGCGAAGGTGATGCCTGCCAGCACCATGTAGACGGCGCCCACAACGGCCCGCGAGCGGATCAGTGATGCGGCTTTCGAACTGTTCATGCCATTCCCTTTTCTGTCCGACCCTGTGACGCGATCAGGACGACGGGGATAGCCAGGCCAAACGGCACTGCAACGCCGGCCGCGGAAACGGCAAGACACAGGCGCGCATCCGACGATGCCGCCCTTCCCCGCTCTCTTCCATCCGGACTGTAACCGTCGGCTCCGGAGTTCGACCGGATCTGCTGACCCCACGCCGACAGATCGGCACGGGCGCTTGCGGGCTTGCGACCCCTTTCCGGGTTGCCTACCGCCGGTGGGGATTTTCACCCCGCCCCGAGAACGCTGCCGGAAAAACCGGCATGCCCATGGTTAGGGCAGCGGGCGGGGAATGGCAAGCGCCGATGGTACATCTTCAAATCCGAAGGCGGGTAGCCGAAACGAGAAAAGGCCCGACGCTGCCGCCGGGCCCTGAACCGTCACGCCGCAGCGCGGCGTGGCCTTGTCTTCGTCACAGCAATCAGCTGTTGACGGCATCCTTGAGGCCCTTGCCGGCGGAGAACTTCGGAACGTTGCGAGCCGGAATATCGACTTCAGCGCCGGTCGACGGGTTGCGGCCCTTCGAAGCTTCGCGGCGGGATACGGAGAAGCTGCCGAAACCGGCAAGACGGATGTCGCCACCGTTCTTCAGTTCCGACTGAACGGTCTCGAACACGGCGTCGACAGCCGAAGCTGCATCAGCCTTGGAGAGACCAGCCTTTTCAGCCACTGCGGCGACCAGCTCGTTCTTGTTCATGTTTCCACCCCTTTCAATGGTTTCACATACATGGATCTGTCGGGGGCGACTCTGATTTCGACGACCCCTTCGGACACTCAAAAGCGCCGCGATCGCCTGAAAAACAAGGGGCTTTAGCGAGTTTTCACAAAAAAGGCCGGCAAAACGCCGGCCTTTTTGCTTTCGGCCTGTGGATACAACACAGGCTGTCATCATTCAGTGGGCCAGAGAGGCCCCGGCATCATCGACGCCTTCCACGGTCGCAATGACCGGCGTTTCCACCGTGCCGTCCCATTCGATGGGTTCCGGCTGGCGCGTCAGCGCATGCTGCAGCACTTCCGACATCAGCGAGACCGGGATGATCTCCATGTTGTTCTTCACGTTGTCCGGAATGTCCGCCAGGTCCTTGGCATTCTCTTCCGGGATCAGAACCTTCTTGATGCCGCCCCGCAGAGCCGCCAGCAGCTTTTCCTTCAGGCCGCCGATCGGCAGCACGCGGCCGCGCAGCGTCACCTCGCCCGTCATCGCCACATCCTTGGAGACCGGAATGCCGGTCATGATGGAGACGATGGCCGTGGCCATGGCAATACCAGCCGACGGGCCGTCCTTCGGGGTTGCCCCTTCCGGCACATGCACGTGGATGTCCGACTTGTCGAACAGCGGCGGCTGGATACCGAAATCGACGGCGCGCGAGCGGACGTAAGATGCAGCTGCCGAGATCGATTCCTTCATGACCTCCTTCAGGTTGCCGGTGACGGTCATGCGGCCCTTGCCGGGCATCATGACGCCTTCGATGGTGAGCAGTTCACCGCCGACTTCCGTCCAGGCCAGGCCCGTGACAACCCCCACCTGATCCTCGCGCTCGGCCTCGCCGTGGCGGAAGCGCGGAACACCGAGATAATCATGGATGTTGGCGGCCGTGACCTCCACCGTCTTGGTCTTGCCCTTGATGATCTCGGTCACCGCCTTGCGGGCGAGCTTCATCAGTTCGCGTTCGAAGTTACGCACGCCGGCTTCGCGGGTATACTGCTGGATGACCGCCATCAGCGCATCGTCGCTGACGGAGAATTCCTCCGGCTTCAGCGCATGTTCCTTGATGGCCTTGGGCAGCAGGTGCCGCTTGGCGATCTCGCGCTTCTCGTCTTCCGTGTAACCGGCGATGCGGATGATCTCCATGCGGTCCATCAGCGGGGCCGGAATGTTCAGCGTGTTGGCCGTGGTGATGAACATCACGTCCGACAGGTCGTATTCCACTTCCAGATAGTGATCCATGAAGGTGGAGTTCTGCGCCGGATCGAGCACTTCGAGCAGGGCCGAGGACGGATCGCCGCGGAAATCCATGCCCATCTTGTCGATTTCATCGAGCAGGAAGAGCGGGTTGGAACGCTTCGCCTTCTTCATCGACTGGATGACCTTGCCGGGCATCGAACCGATATAGGTGCGGCGGTGACCGCGGATCTCGGCCTCGTCACGCACGCCGCCGAG
The DNA here is from genome assembly GCF_900156005.1 of Rhizobium sp. RU35A. Lineage (NCBI taxonomy): Bacteria > Pseudomonadati > Pseudomonadota > Alphaproteobacteria > Hyphomicrobiales > Rhizobiaceae > Rhizobium > Rhizobium sp. RU35A. Next base: position 62,158 of record NZ_FTMR01000001.1, read on the forward strand.
CGCCATGCGCACATATTCGCGGCCGGTGGCTTTCGCGATCGACTGGGCGAGCGAGGTCTTGCCGACGCCCGGAGGGCCGACGAGGCACAGGATCGGGCCCTTGATCTTGGTGGCGCGCGCCTGCACCGCGAGATACTCGACGATGCGTTCCTTGACCTTGTCCAGGCCGTAGTGATCCTGCTCGAGGATCTTTTCGGCATTGTTGAGGTCGGCCTTGATCTTGGACTTCTTGTTCCACGGAATGGTGAGCAGCCAGTCGAGATAGTTGCGCACCACGGTGGCTTCCGCCGACATGGGGCTCATCTGCTTCAGCTTCTTCAGTTCCGCCTCGGCCTTTTCGCGGGCTTCCTTGGTCAGCTTCGTCTTGGAGATGCGGTCTTCCAGTTCGGCCATCTCGTCGCGGCCGTCCTCGCCCTCGCCGAGTTCCTTCTGGATCGCCTTCATCTGCTCATTCAGATAGTATTCGCGCTGGGTCTTCTCCATCTGGCGCTTGACGCGCGAGCGGATGCGCTTTTCCACCTGCAGGACGGAAATTTCGCCTTCCATGAAGCCGAGCGCCTTTTCGAGGCGCATCTTGACGCTCACCGTTTCGAGCATCGCCTGCTTCTCGGTGATCTTGATGGAGAGATGCGAGGCAACCGTATCGGCAAGCTTGGAATAGTCGTCGATCTGGCTGGCGGCGCCCACCACTTCCGGCGAAATCTTCTTGTTGAGCTTCACATAGTTCTCGAATTCCGAGACGACGGAGCGGGCCAGCGCCTCCACCTCGACGGAATCCTCTTCCGGCTCGGCGAGGACCTTCGCGGTCGCCTCATAGAAATCCTCGCGCGACGTGTAGGTATCGATCTTGGCGCGGGCGCGGCCTTCGACCAGAACCTTCACCGTGCCATCGGGCAGCTTCAGAAGCTGCAGGACATTGGCCACCGTACCGACCTTGTGAATGGCGGACGGCGCCGGATCGTCGTCGCCGGCATTGATCTGGGTGACAAGCATGATCTGCCTGTCGGAGCCCATGACTTCCTCCAGGGCGCGAATGGATTTTTCGCGGCCGACGAACAGGGGCACGATCATGTGGGGGAAGACCACAATGTCGCGCAGGGGCAGAACCGGATAGGTATCACCGCCAGGTGCCGCAGACGCTGTATTCGTCATGTCATTTCCTTTCACTCGTCCCGCTTGCGGGAGACGGCCCGAAATCGATCCGGGTCTTTCTGTCCTCCCCAACGTGGAGGTTTTGAATGGGGTTTTCAAGCCTTGCGCACGCCAACGCCGGACAGATGCGGCCCAAGGCCAGAGACTTAACGCGGATTGCTTACGCGTGACTGGACGCCGTCATGCTGCCCGGATCATCGCGCCGACACCGCCGGGCACCCAGGGGGCAAAAAGACCGGCTCCGTCCTGCGGAGACCGGTCCAGCCGTTCCGGACAGGATTGCAGCAACCCCGTCCAAACAGGGGACAGGGGAACCGCGGCTCCCTTGTCCGAAAGGCTTTGGATCAGGCCGACACGTTGGCCTTTTCCTCCTGGCGATCCGCATAGATGTAGAGCGGGCGGGCCGTGCCGCGCACGACCTCTTCCGAAATCACCACTTCGCGCACACCTTCCAGCGCCGGCAGCTCGAACATGGTGTCGAGCAGGATCTTTTCCATGATCGAGCGCAGGCCGCGGGCACCGGTCTTGCGGATGATCGCCTTCTTGGCGATCTCGCGGAGCGCGTCCTCGTGGAAGGTCAGTTCCACTTCCTCCATCTCGAACAGGCGCTGGTACTGCTTGACGAGCGCGTTCTTCGGCTCCGACAGGATCTGGATGAGGGCTGCCTCGTCGAGATCCTCCAGGGTGGCGAGCACCGGCAGACGGCCGATGAATTCCGGGATGAGGCCGAACTTCACCAGATCTTCCGGCTCAAGCTCGCGCAGCACCTCGCCGACGCGGCGGTCGTCCTGCGCCTTGACGGTAGCGGCAAAGCCGATCGAGGTCTTCTCGCCGCGCGCCGAGATGATCTTGTCGAGACCGGCGAAGGCGCCGCCGCAGATGAACAGGATGTTCGTGGTATCCACCTGCAGGAATTCCTGCTGCGGATGCTTGCGGCCGCCCTGCGGCGGAACCGAGGCCACGGTGCCTTCCATGATCTTCAGGAGCGCCTGCTGCACGCCTTCACCCGACACGTCACGCGTGATCGACGGGTTGTCGGACTTGCGGCTGATCTTGTCGACTTCGTCGATATAGACGATGCCGCGCTGCGCACGCTCGACATTGTAGTCGGCGGCCTGCAGCAGCTTCAGGATGATGTTTTCCACATCCTCGCCGACATAGCCGGCTTCCGTCAGCGTGGTGGCATCGGCCATCGTGAAGGGCACATCGATGATGCGCGCCAGCGTCTGCGCCAGGTAGGTCTTGCCGCAGCCCGTCGGGCCGACCAGCATGATGTTCGACTTTGCCAGTTCGACATCGCTGTTCTTGGAGGCGTGGGCGAGACGCTTGTAATGGTTGTGCACGGCGACGGAGAGGATCTTCTTCGCCTGCTTCTGGCCGATGACATATTCATCCAGCACCTTGATGATGTCCTGCGGCGTGGGAACGCCATCGCGGGACGACTTCATCATGGAGCTCTTGTTCTCCTCGCGGATGATGTCCATGCACAATTCGACGCATTCATCGCAGATGAACACCGTCGGTCCGGCAATCAGCTTGCGGACTTCGTGCTGGCTCTTGCCGCAGAACGAACAATACAACGTATTCTTGGAGTCGCTGCCGTTGCTGCCGCTGACTTTGCTCATATCACTTCCCTTCCAGCACACCGCTCGCCCGTCACCCAGGCGCGGATCCTTCTCTTGCCGGCTGGCAGGGTCCTTCCGGACACCTGCCCGCTTCGCTACCGGGGATACTCTACCGGTGGGATGTTACCCGTCCCCGATCCGGTGGCAACGAAACCCCGTTTCGACCGAATGCTATGTCATAATAATTCAACACAGCCTTAATATGAACTATTAGCGCGTTGCCCGCCAGATGAAAGCCCCGTTCTCGGTCACAACGGGGTGACGGCAGGCATGTTGCTCCGCATCATCAGGCGGAGCCGCCTTCCAGTTCAAGACGCGAGGTCAGGACCTTGTCGACCACGCCCCATGCCAGCGCCTCGTCGCAATCCATGAAGTGGTCGCGGTCGAGGGTCTTTTCAACTTCCTCGTAGGTGCGACCGGTGTGCTTCACGTAAACGTCGTTCAGGCGTTTTTTCATCTTCAATATGTCACGAGCATGACGCTCGATATCCGACGCCTGACCCTGGAAACCGCCAGACGGCTGATGGACCATGATGCGCGAGTTCGGCATGGCAAAACGCATGCCCTTCTCGCCGGCGGCCAGCAGCAGCGAACCCATCGAGGCGGCCTGGCCGATGCACAGCGTCGACACCGCAGGCTTGATGAACTGCATGGTGTCGTAGATCGACATGCCGGCGGTCACGACGCCGCCCGGCGAATTGATGTAGAGCGCGATTTCCTTCTTCGGGTTCTCGGCCTCGAGGAAGAGCAGCTGCGCGCAGACGAGCGAGGCCATATGATCTTCCACCGGACCGGTGAGGAAAATGATACGCTCCTTCAGAAGGCGCGAGTAGATGTCGTAGGACCGCTCGCCGCGATTGGTCTGCTCCACAACCATCGGCACCAGGGCCATGGCGGTATCAACGGGATTTCTCATGGTGTTCCTTTGTTTCATCGGGCGCCCGACGGCGTTGCCGCGCCAGGAATCGTCTACAAATCGGTCAACTCCCTACATAGAGTGTTGCGGCCCCGTACTTCAAGACGGCCCGGAGGATATCCTTAATCCGTGCCGCATGAAGCTAACAATTCGCAAACGGAGCAAAATCCGATTTTTATGATAAGGGCTTCTTTATATGGTTGCAGCCGTGCTACTGCTTCCAAAGCATAATTCGGAGATCTGACAACGTGCTGAAGACGGCACTGCTACTCTGGGCGGTAGAGGCGGCAACGCTTTCAGTATTGCTGCTGGCCATGTGGGCCAATGATCGCCGCCAGACGGTCGTGCTGGCGTGGTCGCTGGGATTTGCCGCCAATGCGCTCGGTGCAGCGCTGGTGGGGTTGCGCGGCGAGATTCCGGATTACCTGTCGATCGTTGTCGGCAACGGCTTTCAGGCGCTGGCGCTATCCTGCTGGGCAGCCGGCGTGCGCCATTACGACGACCGCAAGTCCACCGTCTGGCTGCTGACGCCCGTGACGATCTGGTTGATCGGCATGCATTTTCCCTTCTTCGCGTCCACCTTCTGGATGCGCGTCTTCCTGTTCCAGTGCATCTCCGCTCTCGGCTATGGCATGATTGCCTATGTGCTGGCGGAACCAAAGCTGCCGCCGCGCAACGGGCGTCTGGTGTTTGCGTGCATCGCACTCGTCCAGAGCCTGCTGATGATCTATACCGGCATCGCCTGCCTGTTCGTCAGGCCGGAAACATTCAGCGAAATCCCCAACGGCTTTTTCTATACGGTCATCAACATATTCTGTCTGGTGTCCGGAATATTATTTGGTGCGCATCTTCTGATGTCCCGCACGGAGCGTCGGTTACAGCAGCTGATCGTCACCGATCCGCTGACCGGCGTGCTGAACCGGCGTGGCTTTCTGGAACAGGTCCAGGCCATGCGCGCCCGTCCGCCGGCCGGAAAGCTGATGCTGGCGCTGGCCGTCTTCGACCTCGATCACTTCAAGCGCATCAACGACCGCTATGGCCACAAGGGCGGCGATGCGGTGCTCATCGCCTTCTGCCGCTCGTCCATCGAATGCATCGGCACGCGCGGCATCTTCGGCCGCATCGGCGGCGAAGAATTCGCCTGCCTGCTGCATGTGGCAAGCCCGGCGGAAGCCGTCGGCATCATCGAGGCCATCCGCCTGTCGCTGATGCGCCAGCGGATCGGCCTTGCAGGCACAGACCGGATTATCATCGCCACCGTCAGCTGCGGCGTGACCGTCTCCTCGATCCTCGATGCGGAGGTGGACGATATGCTGTCGAATGCCGACCGCGCACTTTATGCCGCCAAGGCTGCAGGCCGCAATGCAACCGTGCTGCACGACGGCAAGGCGAGCTACCGCGTCAGTGACGGCCAGCCGCGCGAGGAGCCGCCACAAACGTCCGGCCAGGACACCAGCGTTACCTCCTTTCCGCTTCCGCCCCTGCCGCCGCTTTCGGCCTGACGACCGGTAAAGGTGCAGCACGCCGGCGACGGCAGGTCACAGGGACGGATGTCAAAACCCGCTTTTCTTGGCGCGCAAGATATCCTACCCAATCGGGTATGACACAGCTGCCTGATTTCCTCACGATTGATCCCTCCACCCGCACGGTCTCGCTGGACGCCCGCAATCCCGCCTTCTACGGCGATCCGAACCGGACCTACGCCGCGCTGCATGCAGCCTGCCCGACCTTTTACTGGCAGGAGCAGAAGCAGTGGTTCTTCTGCGGCTACGACCATGTGAACGCGCTTCTGCGTGACCGTCGTTTCGGCCGGCAGATCCTGCATATCGCCAGCCGCGAAGAGCTGGGCCTTCCCGAGCCCGCCGCCCATACCGCCAACTTCGATCTCGCCGAACGCCACTCGCTGCTGGAAATCGAGCCGCCGGAACACACCCGGCTGCGCACCCTCGTCAACCGCGCCTTCGTCTCGCGCCATGTGGAGAAGATGAGTGGCGAGATTGCCGACCTCGCCAACCGGCTGATCGACGGTTTCGAACGGGACGGACGAACCGAACTGCTTTCGACCTTCGCCGACATCATTCCGGTGACGATGATCGCCCGCATGATCGGCATTCCCGAGGAGATGGGGCCGCAGCTTCTCAGGTGGAGCCACGACTATGTCGGCATGTACATGTTCAAGCGCTCCCGCGCCGACGAGGACGCCGCCGACCGCTCCGCGAAGGAATTTGCGGACTATGTGAAGACGGTGATCGCCGAGCGCCGCGCAAACCCGCGCGACGACCTCCTGAGCCACATGATCCACACCGAGCACAAGGGCCAGTTCCTGTCCGAGGAGGAACTGATCTCCACCACCATCGTGTTGCTCAATGCCGGCCACGAGGCGACCGTGCACCAGATCGGCAATTCCGTGCGGGTGATTCTGGAAAGCGGCCTCGATCCGCAGGCAATGTTTGCCGATGCCGCCGCCACCGAACGCACGGTGGAGGAAACCCTGCGCATCTGCGCGCCCGTGCACATCTTCCAGCGCTGGGCGCTCGAAGATGTCGAGGTGGATGGCGTGCCGTTCAGGCGCGGCGACAAGGTGAGCCTCATCCTTGCCGCCGCCAATCTCGATCCGGGCAAGTTCCCGGAACCGCTGGTCTTCAAGCCAGAGCGCAACGAAGGCGCCAATCTTTCCTTCGGAGCCGGCATCCATTTCTGCATCGGCGCGCCACTGGCCCGGCTCGAACTCAACATCGTGCTGCCGCTTCTCTTCAAGAGGTTGCCGGGGCTGCGGATGGCCGGGACGCCTGTTGTGAAGGACGTCTACCATTTCCACGGACTGGAGCGGCTCGATCTCGCCTGGTGACACAGCGCCACATTTTGCCAGTTCTGCGCTTTGCATGTATTCTGCCGCCATCCACAGCGGAGAAGAGACATGCGCCATGTTTCGATTGCAGAGGCCCGGGAACAGTTCGATGAACTGATCGCGCTTGCACGCGACGGCGAGACCATCGTGCTGACCGAAGACGGGAAGACCGTGGTGGAGCTGAAGGCCGCGCCGGCGCCACGACGCCCCGTGGATATCGAGGCGCTGCAGCGCGATCTGGCGGAGCTGCGCAGTTCGATTCAGGGTGTCACGCTCGAAGAACTGATGAGCTACCGCCACGAAGGGCATGATCGTTGATGACGCTGGTCATCGACGCATCCATCACCGCCTCCTGGCTTCTTCCTGACGAGCAGAGCGCGGGCGGACAGGCATGGTTCACGAAAACCCTACGCCAGGGCGCAGCCGTACCGGCTATATGGCAATACGAGGTCCGCAACATTTTGCGGATCTGCGAAAAGCGGGGCAGGCTCGGTCCGGTTGGAATCGTCAAGGCGCTGGAAACGTTGGCGAGCCTGCCGATCGTCACGGCCTCCATGGAGGGGTGGGATCACATCATGTGGCTGAGCGCCCGCCACACCCTCACCATCTACGACGCCTCCTATCTCGAACTCGCGCTCCGGGTCGACGGGCAGCTTGCAACCTTCGACAGGGCCTTGGCCGCCGCCGCGCAGGCGAATGGCGTGCTGGCGTGCGTGTAGGCGATACCCCGCCTTAAAGCCGGATCACATAGTCCTTGCGCGTGGTTTCCACCACTTCCCAGGTGCCCCGGAAACCGGGGCGCAGGATGAGGCGGTCGCCGGCCTTGAGATGGATCGGCGTGCCGCCCTCCTCCGTCACGATGGAATACCCCTTGAGGATGTGGAAATACTCCCATTCGTCGTAGGCGATCCGCCATTTTCCGGGCGTCGACTGCCAGACGCCGGCATAGAGGCCGCCTTGCGCCTCCTCGATGTTCCAGGTGGTGAAACGCGGATCGCCGGAGATCAGGCGGTCCGGCGCCGGCGCGCCCTCTTCCGGGGTGATGGCGGACAGATCGAAGGAGAGAAAACGGGACATCGGCAGGCTCCGGTGAGGGGGGCGGCGCCGGTCGCGCCACCTCCCCCCGTGTCTTAGACCTTCGCCAGCGATTGTTCCAGATCGGCGATGATGTCGGCGACATCCTCTATGCCGACCGACAGGCGCACCACGTCCGGCCCGGCACCGGCCGCCACCTGCTGTTCCGGCGTCAGCTGGCGATGGGTGGTGGAAGCCGGGTGGATGACGAGCGAGCGGGTGTCGCCGATATTGGCCAGATGCGAGAAGAGTTTCAGCCCTTCGACGAAATTCTTGCCCGCCTCGTAACCGCCCTTCAGGCCGAAGGTGAAGACGGCGCCGGCGCCTGAGGGCGAATAGCGCTGCTGCAGGGCATGGTTGGGATCGTCCGCAAGGCCGGCATAATTGACCCAGGACACCTTGTCATGCGCCTTCAGCCAGGCGGCGACCGCAGCCGCATTGTCGCAATGGCGCTGCATGCGCAGGGACAGCGTCTCGATGCCGGTCAGGATCATGAAGGCGTTGAAGGGCGAAATGGCCGGACCGAGATCGCGAAGCCCAAGCACGCGGCATGCGATGGCAAACGCGAAATTGCCAAACGTCTGGTGCAGCACCACGCCGGCATATTCCGGGCGCGGTTCCGACAGCATCGGATATTTGCCGGAGGCCGACCAGTCGAAGGTGCCGCCATCGACGATGATGCCGCCCATGGAATTGCCGTGGCCGCCGAGGAATTTTGTCAGCGAGTGGACGACGATATCGGCCCCGTGTTCGAGCGGCCGTACCAGATAGGGGCTCGCCATGGTGTTGTCGACGATGAGCGGCAGGCCATGCGCCTGCGCCACCTCGGCAATCGCGGCGATATCGACGAAGGTGCCGCCCGGATTGGCAAGACTTTCGATGAAGAAGCCGCGGGTATTTTCGTCCACCGCAGCAGCAAAGCTTGCGGGATCGGCGGGATCGGCCCAGCGCACCTCCCAGCCGAAATTCTTGAAGGCATGGCCGAACTGGTTGATGGAGCCGCCATAAAGCCGCCTGGCCGCGACGAAATTGGCGCCCGGCTGCATGATGGTGTGGAAGACCAGCATCTGTGCCGCGTGACCGGAGGCAACCGCAAGCGCCGCCGTGCCGCCTTCAAGCGCCGCCACCTTCTCCTCCAGAACGGCCTGGGTCGGGTTCATGATGCGGGTATAGATGTTGCCGAACTGCTGCAGGCCGAACAGGGCGGCGGCATGATCGGCATTTTCGAACACGAAGGAGGTGGTCTGGTAAATTGGCGTGGCGCGGGCGCCCGTTGCCGGATCGGGCTTTGCCCCCGCATGGATGGCGAGCGTCGAAAAGCCCGGATTGTGATCGGTCATGACATATCCTCCCGTATGATTTTCCGCATGACGTTCTCGTCATGGCAAGGCCTGACCGGCCTTCCGGCGCGAACTATAGCGGCCGAATCCGCCAGCGCCAGCGGACCGGTCCGGCGATCCGTTCGCGGCGCGGATTTTTTTGTCCGCAAGACGCAGCCCAGGAGAAACGACGGGCGCAAAAGAGATTTTGACCAGGATCAAGGCCGTTGGCCCGCAGAGTGCCATTGTCAGGACGAACACATCACGCCCTGGAGCACTGCCATGACCATGAACGACGCCACCTCCCATCTCGGGCAGCGGGTCCGCAAGCAGCTCGTTGACTGGTATTCCGACCTGCGCATCCGCCACGAGGAGGAGCGCTCCCTGATCAATCTCGATGCGGAAAGCCGCCGCAAGCTGGCGCAAGACTGCAACATCGCCATCGACCAGCTGCTGGACGTGGTCCGCGCCGGCCCGCATGGCGCCGATGAAATGGAACGGATGCTGAAGGCCCTGCACATCGATCCGGTCGATCTGCAGACCCACCTGCCGGAACTGTTCCGCGACATGCAGGTGACCTGTGCCACCTGCGGCCACAAGGGCCGCTGCCGCCACGAACTGGAAGACGGCAGCGCCGCGGTGACCTTCGGCGAATACTGTGCCAATGCGCAGGCCCTCAACGTGATGCGGGCGGAGCCGCCGTTGCTGCGCGAATAAGCGAGAAGAAACGAAAAGGCAGACTGGGGTGGCAACGCGCGCCGCCCCTTTTTCTTGACCGCATGCAGGGAGAGACCCGTAAAGCCGCAGCCCCCGGGCGTCCGGCGCGGATTGCCGGACCCGCAGAGGCGATTTACCGCCGCCCGATGAGCCGCGGATATTCGATGGCCGGGCAGCGATCCTGCACGACCTTCAGACCGGCTGCTTCGGCCCTGCCCGCCGCCGCATCGTCGCGCACGCCAAGCTGGGTCCAGATCACCTTCGGCGACGGATCAAGCGCCAGCGCATCATCGATCACGGCATCCACATACTCGGAAGCGCGGAACACATCGATCATGTCCACCGGTTCGGGGATATCGGCGAGCCGGCCATAGACCGTGCGGCCCAGAATGGTCTTGCCTGCCTGTCCCGGATTGACCGGAATGACGTGATAACCCTTCGACAGCAGGAACCCCATGACGCCGTGGCTTGGCCGCGACGGATTGGGCGAGGCGCCCACCACCGCAACGGTTTTGACCGTCTTCAGGATGTCGGCAACGTAACCGTCTTCGTATCGATCGTGATTCATCGCGTCGTCCTCCTCCGGCCCTTGGCCTGACGATAGTCTGCGCTAGTTCCCTTCCGGGATCCTTAACAGGACATTTAAGATGCGAGCCATACACGCTGCAACCCTTGCTCTCCTGCTGCCCATGCTGACGCTTGCCACGCCGGTGCTGGCGGTTTCCCGCTACACGTCCACGCAGATGGCCTGTGCCGACGTGCAGGCGAAGATCGCGCAGGAAGGGGCCGTCATCCTGCGCTACAGCGGCCGCAAGGGCATTCCGCTCTACGACCGCTACGTGGCGTCCGGCCGGCAGTGTTCCTTCGATGAATTCGCCAAGGCCTCGACGGTTCCGACCGCCGACCGGCAAAATTGCCCGGTGCGCCATTGCGAGCGCCGGCCGGAGCCGGAAGACTGCCGCAATTTTCTCGAACCCGGCTGCTTCGGGCTCGATTGACACCCTGCCCGCTGCAGAAAAGGCAACCTCGACGACGATTATTTTGTGGTAACATGAAACCACATTATCAAGTCATTGTTTTTGCTAGCCTATTTTCTAAGGCGTCGGTCCGGTCGATCTTGACCGGATTTCAGCACATCCGTATAAGCCGCGCCAGGATGACGGGAGCCGTATGCGCGCCCGGCATCCTAAGGCCGCAACAGGCCAAACCAAGCAACAAGAAACGCCCGTTGCCGAGGATTTCCTCGTTTCGGGATCACCAAGAAGAGAGCACATATGTCTACCTTCGTACAGAAGCCCGCCGAGGTGGAGAAGAAGTGGATCCTGATCGACGCCGAAGGTCTCGTCGTCGGCCGTCTTGCCACGATCATCGCAAACCGTCTGCGCGGCAAGCACAAGGCCACCTACACCCCCCACGTTGACGACGGCGACAACGTCATCGTCATCAATGCCGACAAGGTGGTCTTCACCGGCAAGAAGTACTCCGACAAGAAGTACTACTGGCACACCGGTTATCCGGGCGGCATCAAGGAGCGCACCGCACGCGCCATCATCGAAGGCCGCTTCCCGGAGCGCGTTCTCGAGAAGGCCGTCGAGCGCATGATTCCGCGCGGCCCGCTTGGCCGTCGCCAGATGAAGAACCTGCGCGTCTACGCCGGCACCAACCACCCGCACGAAGCTCAGCAGCCGGTCGCCCTCGACGTGGCCAAGCTGTCCAACAAGAACACACGGAGCGCCTGATCATGGCTGACCTTTCTTCCCTCAAGGACCTCGGCACGGTAGCCCAGGCTTCCGCTCCGGTTCACGAGCGCAAGGTTGACTCGCTCGGCCGTTCCTACGCCACCGGCAAGCGCAAGAACGCGGTCGCCCGCGTCTGGGTCAAGGCTGGCTCGGGCAAGATCATCGTCAACGGCAAGGACTATTCGGCTTATTTCGCCCGTCCGGTCCTGCAGATGATCCTGCAGCAGCCGATCGTCGCGTCTGCCCGTAACGGCCAGTTCGACATCGTTGCCACGGTTGCCGGCGGCGGCCTGTCCGGCCAGGCCGGTGCCGTTCGTCACGGCATCTCCAAGGCGCTGACCTACTTCGAACCGGGCCTGCGCTCCGTTCTGAAGAAGGGCGGCTTCCTGACCCGCGACAGCCGCGTGGTCGAGCGCAAGAAGTACGGCAAGGCCAAGGCCCGTCGTTCCTACCAGTTCTCCAAGCGCTGATCGCGCACCGGGAACCGGTTTCCGGAATTGGAAAAGGCGGGGCTTCGGCTCCGCCTTTTTCGTTGCGGGTCAGGCCCGCCACGGCGTCTGCAAACGACCCGTAACGCGCCATCCATCAGCATTTGGAACTTGTTCATCAACGGCGTTTCGGCATCATGTCGGCCACCAGACCACCGGACATCGCCCATGAGCCTTCCATCATTTGCCGCTCTGCCCGCCCCGCCCTACCATGTCGTCACCTTCGCCTCCCAGCGAACCGACGGCGATAACGGCTATGGCGCCATGGCCGATGCCATGCTGGCGCTGGCCGGGCAGCAGCCGGGCTTTCTCGGCGCCGAAAGCGCACGCGACGAGGCTGGCTTCGGCATCACCAATTCCTATTGGCGTGACGAGGAAAGCATCCGGGCCTGGAAGCAGGTGGTGGATCATCTCGCCGCCCAGCGGCGGGGACGGCAGGACTGGTATCGGCACTATGCGGTGCGGATCGGTGTCATCCACCGGGCCTATGGTTTCGACCGGCCGGAGACTGCCGCAGCCACAGACGAGAACGCATTCGAAAGCACCTGAGCCATGGCCTCGAAATCCATCGACAACGCCTTCACCGCCAGAAGCCTGCGGGGCGCCGCCACCGATCCGACCTATGCCGGCGCGCTGTCCTTCATGCGCCGCCCCTTCACCAAGGTGATCGAGGGAGCCGATGCAGTGGTGCTGGGCATTCCCTTCGATGCCGCTGTCTCCAACCGCCCCGGCGCGCGTTTCGGGCCGCAGGCGATCCGCCGCGCCTCCGCCATCTTCGACAACGATCCGCAATATCCTTTCGCCCGCGACCTGTTCGAGGCCATGGCGGTAGCCGATTACGGCGACGTGCTGCTGGACTATGGCAACCACCGCGAAACGCCGGAACGGATCGAACGTCAGGCCGCCGAGATTCTTTCGACCGGCGCCTATCTGCTGGGGCTGGGCGGCGACCATTTCGTGACCTGGCCGCTGCTGAAGGCGCATGCCGCGAAGCACGGACCTCTGGCGCTGGTGCATTTCGATGCACATCAGGACACATGGGACGACGATGGCGAGCGCATCGACCACGGCTCCTTTGTCTGCCGTGCGGTGCGCGAGGGCGTGATCGATGCGGCCCGCTCCATCCAGATCGGCATCCGCACGCAGGCGCCGGAGGATTTCGGCATCCGCATCCTGCACGGCTATGCCGTGGAGGACATGAGCGCGCAGGCAATCGCCGACGCGATCGTCGCGCATGTCGGCGACGCTCCCTGCTACCTCACCTTCGACATCGACTGCCTGGACCCGGCCTTTGCGCCGGGAACCGGCACGCCGGTGGCGGGCGGTCCCTCCTCGGCAAAGATCCTGTCGGTGCTGCGCAAGCTGGGTGCTCTCGATATCCGCGGCTCTGACGTGGTGGAGGTGGCGCCGGCCTACGACCATGCCGACATCACCGCCATTGCCGGTGCAACGGTCGCCATGTATATGCTGGGCCTCAGGGCCGAGCGTCTTGCGGCGGGCCTTTAACAAACTGAATCAAGTCGCGGATAAACTGAATCCGCAACCCCGGTTAAACCCCTGATTTTCTGGATAAAGACATGAGCGCGAAAATCTTCATCGACGGCGAACACGGAACCACGGGCCTGCAGATCCGCACCCGCATGGCCGGCCGCCGCGATGTGCAGCTCCTGTCGATCCCGGAAGCGGAGCGCCGCAATGCCGCGATGCGCGAGGACCTGCTGAACAGCGCGGACATCGCCATTCTCTGCCTGCCAGACGATGCCTCTCGTGAAGCGGTGTCCATGCTCTCGGGCAACAACCGGGTGCGCATCATCGACACCTCGACCGCCTACCGGGTCGCCGAGGACTGGGCCTATGGCTTTGCCGAGATGGACGCGGCGCAGGCGGACAGGATCCGCTCGGCGCGCTGTGTTGCCAATCCCGGCTGCTACCCGACCGGCGCGATCGGCCTCATCCGTCCGCTGCGGGCTGCCGGCCTGCTGCCGGATGGCTACCCCGTCACGGTCAACGCCGTTTCCGGTTATACGGGCGGCGGCAAGCAGATGATCGCCCAGATGGAGGACCAGAGCCGCGAGGATGCGATCAGCGCCAACAACTTCCTCTACGGCCTGACGCTGAAGCACAAGCACGTGCCGGAGATGAAGGTGCATGGCCTGCTCGACCGCGCCCCCCTCTTCTCGCCCTCCGTGGGACGTTTCGCGCAGGGCATGATCGTGCAGGTGCCGCTGTTCCTCGAGGACCTCAAGGATGGCGCGACGCTGGAGAGCGTGCATGCAGCCCTCGTGGCCCATTACCAGGGCCAGGACATCGTCACCGTCGTGCCGCTTGCCGACAGCAGCGCGCTGGCGCGGATCGATGCCGAGGAACTGGCAGGGCAGGACACGATGAAGCTCTTCGTGTTCGGCACGCCGGGCGGCGCGCATGTCAACCTCGTCGCCCTGCTCGACAACCTTGGCAAGGGCGCCTCGGGTGCTGCGGTACAGAACATGGACCTGATGCTCTCGGCCTGAGACATCACGCAAGACGGGAGGGGCAGGATGCTGGACCACATCGGACTGTCGGTGGCCGATCTTGCCCGCTCTCGCGCCTTCTACGACGCCGTGATGCCGAGGCTCGGCGCGGCCTGTGTGACGGCGGTGACGGCGGAGGAAACCGGCGGCACCTATGAGGGCGCAGGCTATGGCCGCAACGGCAAGCCCTCCTTCTGGATCGGCAGCGGCGGTCGTACCCGAGGCAGCCTGCATGTGGCTTTCGTGGCCGACAGCCGCGCCGCAGTCGATGCCTTCCATGCCGCGGCCATGGCGGCGGGCGCCACGGATAACGGCGCACCGGGCGTGCGGGAGCATTACCATCCCCACTACTACGCCGCCTTCGTGCTCGATCCCGACGGTCACAATATCGAAGCCGTCTGCCATCTGCCGCCGATGGACGCGTGAGCATGGACGAAGGCTCCCCGTCCGTCGATCCGCTGCTGCGGTCCGACCTCTTGCGGGGCTGGACTCTAAACGCGCCGCGCCTGATCGCCGATACCCATTCCAGCCGCCTCTACCGCGTGCGGCGCGCCGATGGCAGCGGCGCCATCCTCAAGCAGTTGAAGCCCGAGGGGCTTCGCGAGCGGGCCGGCTTTGCCTATCTCGCGTGGCGCGACGGGCTGGGCGCCGTGCGCCTGCTGGAGCAGTCGGACGACGCCTGCCTGCTGGACGATGCCGGCACGCAAAGCCTCGCCGACCTGCACAAGGCGGAGGGCGATGAGGCTGCAACGCCGGTCCTCTGCGAGCTTCTGCCGCTGCTGCATGCGCCCTCCGACCGGCCTCCACCTCCGGACCTGATCCCGCTGGAGCGGCATTTCCGCAGCCTGTTCCAGCTTGCTGAAAAGGACGGCCCGCACCGGGAGATGGCGGTCTGGGCGGCCCGGCACGCACGCGACCTCATCGACCACCAGACGCGACAGATCCCGCTGCACGGCGACCTGCACCACGACAATGTCATGAGGGGCATAGACGGCACCTGGCGCGTCATCGACCCGCAGGGCCTGATCGGCGATCCCGCCTATGAGGTGGCCAATATCTTCGGCAATCCCGGTGGCGCGCATCTGTTCGAACCGGCCCGCGTGGTGCGGCTCGCCGAAACCTTCGCCCCTGCGCTGGGCTGCGATCCGCGAACGGTGCTGCGCTATGCCGGTGCGCATGCGATGCTCTCGACCGCCTGGTCGCTGAATGAGCCGGACAACCCGAACGCGACGGAAAACATCCGGGAGCGGCTTGCCGTTGCCGGCTTCGTTCGTTCACTGATCGAGCAACAATCTGTTTGAAATTTGTGCTGTAGTGTGAACAGCCGATCCCCGCTATGGTCGCCTCAGGATCGGAGATCACCTTCCATGCAGCAGACGCGTTTTCCCGTATATTTCATTCCCCATGGCGGCGGCCCCTGGCCCTTCATGGACTTTCCCAAGAACGACGAGGGCAAGGGGCCCTGGGACGAACTGGGCGATTTCCTGCGCGGGCTGGACGCCGAGATCGGCCGCCGTCCCAAGGCGGTGCTGGTCGTGTCCGGGCACTGGGAGACGGAACCGGTGCCGACGCTGAGCACGGCTGCACAGCCGCCGATGCTGTTCGATTACTACAATTTCCCGCCGCACACCTATGAACTGTCATATCCGGCGCCAAACTCGCTGGAGCTTGCCGCCCGCGCCCGCCAGCTGCTGTCGAACGCCGGCATCGACTCGGCGGAAGATCCCGCCCGCGGCTTCGACCACGGCGTGTTCATTCCCTTCATGCTGATCTATCCCAAGGCGGATGTGCCGATCACCATGATCTCGCTGAAGAACACGCTCGACGTGGAAAGCCATGTGGCGATCGGCAAGGCGCTGGAACCCTTGCGCGACGAGGATGTGCTGATCATCGCATCCGGCATGAGCTATCACAACATGCGCAAGTTCCGCAGCGCCGAGCCCGACCACGTGGCCGAAGCCATCCGCTTCGATGACTGGCTGACCGAGGCGGTGGAGACGCCGGACCCGGATGCGCGTGCGGAAAAGCTTGCCCTCTGGCCGGACAATCCGGATGCCCGCGCCTGCCATGTGCCGGACCATGACCATCTGGTACCGCTGTTCGTGGCAGCGGGGGCGGCCGGCGCAGACCGCGGCACGCGGATCCTGCGGACCACCTTCCTCGGCAAGCCCTATTCCGCCTTCCGCTTCGGCTGAAGGATCAGGCGGCGGCCGGGCTGCGGCGGAATTCGCCGTAGAAGCCTTGCCAGTGGGTAATGGCATAGGCCAGAACAACCAGACCGCCGCCCTGATGCAGCAGGCCAAGCTCGATCGGCACATGCAGAAGCAGCGTGGCGATGCCGATGCAGGCCTGCAGGCAGACCAGCCCGAACAGCGCCATGGCACCCTTGGCATGCGTGCTGCCGGGCGTTCTGGCGATCGAGACGATCATGTGGACGAAGGTCAGCGTCAGCAGCAGATAGGCGCCGCAGCGGTGGACGAACTGCACCGTCTTCGGGTTTTCGAAGAGGTTGATCCACCAGGGCTGGCGCAGAAAGAGATCGCCGGGGATCAGCGATCCATCCATCAGCGGCCAGGTGTTGTAGGAAAAGCCTGCATCGAGACCCGCCACCAGCGCGCCGAGATAGATCTGGAACAACGCGAGAAAAGCGAGACCGCCCGCGGCAAGATGCGAATGCGCGGTCGGCGGGGCATCGACGCGCTGCGGCGTCAGCCCGCGCATGATCCACACGCAGGCGGAAAAAATCAGGCAGGCGATCGTCAGATGGGTGGCGAGGCGGTACTGCGACACATCCGTGCGCACGGAAAGTCCGGAAGAGACCATCCACCAGCCGACGAAACCCTGGAAGCCGCCGAGCGCCAGCAGTCCGACCAGCGGCAGCCGCAGGCGCCTTTCCACCCGGCCGCTCAGCCAGAACACCAGAAGCGGCAGGCCGAAGACGAGGCCGATGGTGCGCGCCAGCAGGCGGTGCGCCCACTCCCACCAGAAGATCGTCTTGAACGCATCGAGCGTCATGCCCTGGTTCAGCTGCGTATATTGCGGGATGCGCTGGTAGAGCTGGAACTCTTCCTCCCATTCCGCAACCGACAGCGGCGGGATGACCCCGTGGATCGGCTTCCACTCGGTGATGGACAGGCCCGAATCGGTCAGCCGCGTGGCGCCGCCCACCAGCACCAGACAGAAGAGCGTGATGATGACGACCTGCAGCCAGCGCCGCAACAGCAGGCGGTTTCGTTCAAGCCGGTGCACGGCCTCGGCTCTGCCGGTCTGCGTGATATCCAAGGTCGCCATGGCGTTCTCCTGACATTCGTCAACAATGTCCATCTGCCGTTGATTTGCCTGATGCCCCCGTGCAAAACAAGGGGAGAGGCTTTGCGGCATGCCGTCGCGGCAGGTCGGGGACGTCGCAGGTCGGCACGGACGGGGAGAGAGACAATGCCAGTTCGGTTGAAGAAACTCATCGGCACCGTGCTGATCGTCATTCTCGTGATGCTCTATGCCCTGCTTGCGACCACATTCGCCACGCTTGCGCTGTCGCAATCTCCGTGGTGGGTGCATCTTGCCTATTTCGCACTGACCGGCGTGCTGTGGGTTCTGCCCGCCATGCTGATCATCAAATGGATGGCCGGACCGCGCCAGCGCTGACCCGGCAAAGCTTCCGCCTTCATCGTCACTTAACCGTGACAGCCAAATCCTCCCTGCGTTTTGCAGGAGGTAAAGGTCGCCTTTCGCTCCAGCTGCTAGCCTTGCCGTGCAACGATGCAGTGGCAGGGGTTGAGCGTGCAGGACGGATTGCTGGGATCGATGGAGACGGCGGGGCGCGGCAGGCCCGCGCTGCAGATCACGATACGCGACAGGACGAGTCCGATGACCCTGTCGATCGTCCGCGACATCACGGAGATCGAGGCCGAGTGGCGGCGCCTGGAAGCACTGCCGCGCAATTCGCTGCATCAGGGTCTCGACTGGTGCAAGGCCTGGGTCGCGGCGCACCGCGCTCCGCTGACGCTGGTGGTTGGCCGCATCGAGGGACGGATCGCAATGATCCTGCCGCTCGAGATCCATCGTCGCTGCGGCATCACCAGCGCCGTTTTCCTCGCGCATCGCTATAACAACATCAACAGCGGCCTGTTTGCCGATGATCTCGCCCTGTCGGCCCGGGCGCAGCAGGCCCTCGTTCGCGATCTCGCCAAACACCTGGGCGAGGAGGTGGATCTCGTGGTGCTGGAGGCCGTGCCGCTGGTCTGGCGTGGTCGCCCTCATCCCTTCGCGGCCCTCACCCGCGTGCCGCACCAGAACCATTCCTTCCAGCTGCCGCTGAAGGGCGACATGGCGGCCACGCTCGCACAGGTAAACGCCAAACGCCGGCGCAAGAAATTCCGGACACAGACGCGCCGGCTGGAAGAAGCCGGCGGATTCGAGCATTACATGCCGCGCACCAGCATCGAGCGTCATGCGCTGCTGGAGGAATTCTTCCGGCAGAAGAAGGTCCGCTTCGAAGCCCACGGCCTGCCGGACTCCTTCGCCAGCCCGTCAGTGCGCAACTTCCTGCATGCACTGCTGGATCTGCCACCGAAGGGAGATGACCATCCGCTGACGCTGCATGCCGTCCGCCTCAGCGGTCAGCCGGGCAAACCCATTGCCGCGATTGCCGGGCTGTCCCGCAAGGGTGACCACGTGATCTGCCAGTTCGGCTCGATCGACGAATCACGCCTGCCGGAGGCGAGCCCCGGCGAGCTTCTGTTCTGGCTGATGATCGAAAAGGCCTGTCGCGAGGGAGCCCTCCTGTTTGACTTCGGCGTCGGCGACCAACCATACAAGCGAAGCTGGTGCCCGGTGGAAACCGTGCTGCACGACATCCTCCTTCCGCTGACCCCGAAAGGTAAGCTGGCGGCAGGCCTGCACAGCGCTCTGGTTGCCATGAAGGCACACCTCAAGCGCAACCGCTTCCTCTATCATCTGGCGCAGCGTGTGCGGGCTGGACGGCTGGTGCCGACCCTGACCGAATAGCGCCCTCAGGAGGCTTCAGGAGCCCTCAGGCGGCATGACGCCCGTGCGGCGTGCCGGTCAGATGGGTGCCACCGGTCATCA
This sequence comes from Rhizobium sp. RU35A, assembly GCF_900156005.1. Lineage (NCBI taxonomy): Bacteria > Pseudomonadati > Pseudomonadota > Alphaproteobacteria > Hyphomicrobiales > Rhizobiaceae > Rhizobium > Rhizobium sp. RU35A. Next base: position 81,634 of record NZ_FTMR01000001.1, read on the forward strand.
CAAGCGCATCCGGATAGCCGGCCGCGGCGAACCGGGCGACGGTCTCGGCAATGACATCCTCCGAGGCGCCGGACAGGGAGAGGATCAGCTCGGCATGGCTGCCGCGCATAAGCCGCTCCAGCGCCCGCACATCCGCCGGGCCGCATTCCACCAGCACGATTTCATAGGCGCCCGTCAACGCATCGATGATCATGGTCAACCGATCCGCAGCCCGCATGGCTTCCGCCGCATCGGCCGTGCCCTGCGGAATCACATGCGCCTCCGAGAGCCGGTCCGGATGGATGGTATCGCCGAAGGCTGCTTCGCCGCACAAAAGGTCGGTGATGCCGGCAAGGCGCGCATCGCCTGCCATCAGGCCGGTCGGGCAGGCCGAGCCGGTCAGATCCACCAGCACGACCGAGCGGCGGCGCGCGGCGAGCGCCCGCGCCAGCACGACGGCGGCGGCAGATCCCGCATCTCCCTGCGGCGAAACCGAGATGACCAGCGCATCGCGCCGTCGCAAAAGGTAATCCCTGACCGCCTCGATGCCGAGCGCCGGAACCGCCGCCGACGGCACCGGAGGCACTGGAGCGGATACCGCCGGGGCTTCGAAGGCAGCCTCCGCAGGCGATGGTGGCGTGGCCCCGGATGGCGTCTCGAGCGACGCGATGATGGCGTTGGCGTCATCTAACGGCTGCGCAGTGATCCCCACGCTCTCCGGCTGTGGCGTCAATGACGGTCCGAGACGGGGCGTTTCGATGACAGGACCGGGGGTGTGTATCTCGGGGAGAACCGCGGCAACGGGCGTCATCCCCTCTGGCGGAGCGGCAGATACGGGGTTCGACCGGGGCACCGATGAGACATCGATCTCGCCATCGGCCGGGCGCAGCGCCCGTCCGGAAAACAGCGCCATCAGAATGAGCACGATCACCTGCACCACGAAGGCCGCGAGCGCTGCAACGATGGTGATCGGGATCACCTTGGGGAAATAGGGCTCCGGCGGCTCGATCGCGGTGGAGACGATGCGGGCATCGGCGGGTGTCGACTGAACATCGATCCGCGAGGCCGCCTCGCGATATCGGGCGAGATAGGTTTCCAGCAGCTGGCGCTCGACCGCCGCTTCGCGCTCCAGCGCGCGCAGGCCCACCTCCCCCTCGTCGCTGCGGGAGGATTCGGCCTGGAGGCTGCCGAGCTGCTGCATCAGCTGCTGCTCGCGCAGCCGCGCCACCGTCGCCTCGCCTTCGAGGCTGGCGAGGATCTTGCGCGTTTCCGCCTCGATCTGCTGGCCGATGCCGGCAAGCTGCGCGCGCAGTGCCTTCAGGCGCGGATGCCCGTCCATCAGCGTGGTCGAGGCATCGGCGATCTGGCTGCGCAATCCAGCCTCGCTTTCCTTCAGACGCTGGATCATGGCCGAGCCGACCACATCGCTCAACGTATCGGTGCCGCGTCCGGCGGCGAGCGCGGCGCGAACATTTCCGGCACGAGCTTCCGCCGAGGCACGATCGCTGCGCACCTTCGCCAGTTCAGCCGACATGTCCGCGAGCTGCTTCGTGGTGAAACTGGTATTGTCACCGGACTGAAAGAGGCCGTGCGCGGCGCGATAATCGGCCACCTTCTTCTCGGCCGCCTCGACGCGCGCCCGCAGCGTCTCGATCTCCGGCTGAAGCCAACGTGTGGCATCCGAATGCGTATCGCGCTTGGCATCGCTCTGCAACGCGAGATAGGCCGCCGCCAGCCGGTTGGGGATGGCCGCGGCAAGCTTCGGATCCTTCGAGCTGAATTCGATGGCGATCACGCGCGAGCCTTCGACGGGGTAGACCTGCAGCCGCTCGCGAAAGGTCTTGAGGATGCGGTCCTCTGCCGGAAGATCGAGCGGATCAGGCTTCAGACCGACAAGCACAAGCGGGTCCGGCAGCAGCGCGTAGGCATCCGGATCGAACTCCTTGCGGGCACCGAGATTCATCTCGCGGGCAATGGCGCGGATAAGATCGGCCGATTGCAGGATCTGCGCCTGGCTTGCCACGTTGGAGGCATCGAGCAGCCCGTCATTGGCACCCTGTGCACCATCACCAACAAGGCCTGCCCCGCGCGCCTCGATGACCAGCCGGCTTTCGGCCTTGTAATAGGGCGACATCAGGCTCGAGACGGCAAAGGCCGCCACGGCCGCCAGCGCCGTGGTGAGAAGAATGCGCCGCCGCTTTTCCCAGACAGCGGAAAACAGCTGGCCGAGATCGATATCCGCATCCTGATTGCCGCTGACGCCCGCCATGAACAACTCCGCTTCCAAGTTATTCCAAACTCTAGGGGATCGCGGTAACCCCGGCGTTAATGGCACGCCGCGGCGCCGGCTCCTGTCGCTTTCGCGCACAACCGGACGCGGAAAAGTTGAACCCTCTTTACCCGCCATTAACCATAACAGCCGATAACAGGGTCAATCGCCTCACCGAAGCCGGAGCCTCGCGCGAAATGTGGTTCGCACGAAAAAGATCTGCCCTGTCGCTAGTTGCAGCAGCCTGCCTCTCGACCGCGCTTGCCGGCTGCACCAGCTACAGCCCGGCACCGAAGGCCTTCGCCCAGGCAACCATCCAGCCCTACCGTCTCGACAGCGGCGACCGTCTGCGCGTCGCCGTCTTCGAACAGCCGAGCCTGTCGAACACCTATACGGTCGATCAGGCGGGCTACATCTCCTTTCCGCTGATCGGTCAGGTGCCGGCGCGCGGTCAGACCCTTGCCGGCCTTGAGGGCGCCATTGCCACGAAGCTGAAGCAGGGCTATCTGCGCAACCCGGACGTGACGATCGAGGTGGACCGCTATCGCCCCGTCTTCGTGATGGGCGAAGTCGGCCGCCCCGGACAGTATTCCTACGTGCCCGGCATGACGGCACAGAACGCGATCGCGATTGCCGGCGGTTTTACCCCGCGCGGCAACCAGCGCGATATCGACATCACACGCAAGATCAATGGAGACGTCCTGACGGGCCGCACCAGCATTTCGAGCCCGATTCTGGCCGGCGACACCATCTACGTGCGCGAACGGCTGTTCTGAGACCATGACGGCACGTCCGCTGCGGATCATCCATTGCTTTCGGTCGCCCGTCGGCGGAATTTTCCGCCATGTGCGCGATCTGGTGGAGGAGCATGCGGCGGCTGGCCATCAGGTCGGCATTCTCTGCGACAGCTCCACCGGGGGCACGCATGAGGAGAAACTCTTCAAGGCGATCGCGCCCCGGCTTGCGCTGGGCCTGACGCGCCTTCCCATCCGTCGCTCGATCGCTCCCTCCGATCTCGCGGCGCTCTACAGAAGTTATCGACATATCAAAAGTTTGCGGCCGGATGTTCTGCACGGACACGGCGCCAAGGGTGGCGTCGTGGCACGGCTCATCGGCTCAGTGCTGCGGGTGAACAGGTATTGCGTAGCCCGCCTCTATTCTCCGCATGGCGGCAGCCTGCACTATGACCGGTCGCGCCCGGCCGGTCAGGTGGTGCTGCGTCTGGAACGCCTGCAGGAGCGCTTCACCGACAGCCTCGTCTTCGTGTGCGATTATGAGCAGCGAACCTATGCGGCGAAGGTGGGCAAGCCTCGCGCGCCGGCCCGGGTGATCTACAACGGCATCACCGACAGCGAATTTTCTCCCGTGACGACGGCCCCGCAAGGGGCCGATTTTCTCTATATCGGCATGATGCGCGACCTGAAGGGGCCGGATGTTTTCATCGAGGCCTTTGCCGAGACCGAACGCACCGTCGGCCGCCCGCTCTCGGCCGTGATGGTGGGCGACGGGCCGGACCAGCAGCGCTACCGGAAGATGATCGTCGAGGCCGGACTTGGCCGGCGCATCCGGGTGGAGGACGCCATGCCGGCGCGGACTGCCTTTTCGCTGGCCCGCACGGTCGTCGTTCCCTCCCGCGCCGAGGCCATGCCCTACATCGTGCTTGAAGCGCTGGCCGCCGAAAAGCCGGTGATTGCCAGCCGCGTGGGCGGCATTCCGGAAGTGCTGGGTGTCGACAGTGCTGCACTTGCAACGCCAGGCGATGCCCGCGACCTCGCCCGCCGCATGACCGACGTTCTCATCGATCCCGACTGGCAAGCGCGCGTGATGCCGCGACCGGAGGAATTCCGGGCCACCTTCTCCGCCTCCGCCATGGCGGGACAAATGCTGGGGCTCTACCGCGAGCTGATTAGCCCCCACTGATCGACAATCGCCACTCAAAGCTTTCTTAGCACCTTTGCTGCTATTGCTGCGGCTTCAAGCGCGCATCACGCGGCTACTGCCGCCTGAAGCGCATGCTGAGGACTTAAGGGTAAGGCAGGCGGGATCACGACGATGAACGAACCGGCGCGGCAGGACGAGTTCAACGTGGAGGCCCTGCGCCAGAAGGTGACTGCCATCGCGCCCGATGCAGCCCCGGCCGCAGGCGGCCACAAGCCCGTCGAACTGAATCCCTTCGCCCGCCAGATTGCCGAGCAGTTCCGTGACACAAGCCGCAGTCCCGCCATGCTGGCGGGACAGATCCGGCTGGCCGAGTTTCTCCTGATCCTTGGTGTCGGTCTTGTCGCCGCCCTGCCCGCAGGCATCGCGCAGGCCGCCGATCTTCTCGCTCCGCTTCTGGTGAGCGCATGCGCGGCTGCGGTGGCGGTTTTGCTGCTGCAGCTCGCCGATGCCTATCAGATCCCGTCGCTCCAGGCGCCGAACCGCATGTGGCGTCGCGTGATGACGGCCTGGACGATTGGCTTTGCCGTGCAGATGGCGGGCAGCGTCGCGATCGACCGGCCGATGTCGTCTGTGGCCATGCTGGCGCTCTGGTATCTCGTCGGCACACTCCTGCTGCTGGCGCTGCGACAGGCTCTTGCCTTCGGCATTCGCCACTGGTCGCGCAATGGAATCATGGAACGGCGCGCCGTCATCGTCGGCGGTGGCCAGCCGGCGAAGGATCTGGTGCGCGCGCTGGAACAGCAGGAGGACAACGACATCCGCATCTGCGGCCTGTTCGACGACCGTGGCAGCGAGCGCTCGCCCGATGTTGTCGCCGGCTATCCGAAACTCGGCACCTTCGATGAACTGGTGGAATTTGCCCGCCTCGCCCGCATCGACATGCTGATCATCGCGCTACCCGCCACCGCCGAGGAACGCATCCTGCAGCTGGTGCGCAAGCTCTGGGTGCTGCCGGTCGACATCCGGCTTGCCGCCCATGCCAGCCGCCTGCGCTTTCGCCCGCGCACCTATTCGCATGTCGGCAGCGTGCCGATGCTCGACCTGTTCGACAAACCGATCCGCGACTGGGATTCGGTTGCCAAGCGCATCTTCGACATCGCCTTTGCCGTGGCCGCACTGCTCGTTGCCTGGCCGGTGATGCTGGCGGCGGCCGTTGCGGTGAAGGCCACCTCGAAAGGGCCGGTCTTCTTCATGCAGAAGCGCCACGGCTTCAACAACGAGGTGATCAACGTCCTGAAATTTCGCTCCATGTACACGGAGCTTGCCGATCCGACCGCGCGCAAGGCGGTGACGAAGAACGATCCGCGCGTCACCCCGGTCGGCCGCTTCCTGCGCAAATCCTCGCTGGACGAGCTGCCGCAGCTGTTCAACGTGCTGCGCGGCGAGCTTTCCCTCGTCGGCCCGCGCCCGCATGCGGTGCACGCCCAGACCGGCGAACGCAAATATGTGGACGTCGTCGAGAGCTACTTCGCCCGCCACCGGGTCAAGCCAGGGGTGACCGGCTGGGCGCAGATCAACGGCCTGCGCGGCGAGCTGGACAGCGACGAGAAGATCCGCGCCCGCACCGCCTACGACCTCGACTACATCGAAAACTGGTCGCTGCTGTTCGACCTGAAGATCCTGTTCCTCACGCCGATCCGCCTGCTCAACACGGAGAATGCCTATTGAGCGCGCTGGCCGACAGCCCTGCCCCGCCGTTTCACCCGCAACGGGCGGCGCTGAGGCTGGTCGGCTCCGGCATGGTGGCCTTCGGCGTCTTCCTGTCCGGCTTCGTCATCTCCGAGCCCGCTCCTTACGAACTGATGATGGCGGTGCAGATCGCGCTCTGGTTCCTGCTGGGACTGAAGATCTCGCGGCCGGTGGCACCGCTCCTCATCCTGCTGCTGCTCTTCAATGTCGGCGGCATCCTGTCCCTGACGGTGATGGCGGATATCTCCGAGGGGCCGATGTATATGGCGGTCTCCACCTTCCTCGCCCTCAGCGCCGTCTTCTATGCCGCCATCATCGAGGATGGCCACCAACGCCTGCTGCTGATCTTCCGTGCCTGGGTGGCCGGGGCTCTCATCACGGCGATTCTCGGTATTCTCGGCTATTTCCATGCCTTTGCGGGGGCCGAGATCTTTACGCTCTACGACCGCGCCAAGGGTGCCTTCCAGGATCCCAATGTGTTCGGGCCCTATCTCGTCGCACCGGCGCTCTACCTGATGTACAGGCTTCTCTCCGGCTCGCTTGCCCGCGCACCGCTTTACATCGCCGGCCTGCTGGTGCTGACGCTCGGCATCTTCCTCTCCTTCTCCCGCGCCGCCTGGGGGCTTTACCTGTTTGCCACGCTGATGCTGGTGGCGGTGATGCTGCTGAAGGAGCGCACCGCCGCCTTCCGGCTGAAGATCTTCTCGCTCTCGCTTGCCGCCATGGTGCTGCTGATCGTGGCGATCGGCGGCGTACTGCAATCAAAGAAGGTGGACGAGCTGTTCCTCAATCGCGCCAAGCTGGTGCAATCCTATGACGGGGCGCGTCTCGGCCGCTTCGAGCGGCACAAGATCGGCTTCCTGATGGCAATGGAGCGGCCGCTCGGCCTCGGCCCCATGGTGCTTGGAAAGATGTTCGGCGAGGACGAGCACAATATCTGGCTGAAATCGCTCACCACCTATGGCTGGCTGGGATTCGTCTGCTACGTGACCTTGATCTGGTCCACGCTGATCATCGGCTTTCGATCACTGCTCCGGGAGCGGCCCTGGCAACCCTATCTGATGATCGCCTGGATCCTGATTGCCGGGCATGCGCTGATCGGCAATGTCATCGACATCGACCACTGGCGCCATGTCTATCTGCTGTTCGGAATTGTCTGGGGCTGCTTTGCGCTGGAGCAGCGCCATCAGCGCGACCGAACCGCTCCCGCTCCGGCGACGACAGAGCCCTCTTGACCGCGGCCGGCGCAGGCCCATTTCCTCAGGCATGATCAGCATCGAACAAATCCGCGCCGCACGCGCCATGCTTGGACTTTCCGCCAAGGACCTTGCCCGGGCGTCCGGTCTTTCGTCTCAAGATATCGAAGCGCTGGAGCGCGGAGAAATGCCGGGCATCGATCTGGCGCGGCTGAAGGCAACGCTGGAAGGCCACGGCATCGTGTTTGTGGCGGCAGGCGAGGATAATCCGGGGGCTGGCCCCGGCGTCCGCTTGCGCCAGGCACCGGCGGATGAGGGACTACGTCCGGAACATCTCAGCTCCGCCAACGACGGTTGAGGCGCATCGGCGCGATCCCCACGGACGCATCCTCGTGCCGGCGGCGAAAACGGCCAAGTGCGGCCCAGACCATCACGCCGAGAAGCGTCAGCGGCCACACCAGACACAGGACAAGGCCAATGACCCGCAGCCCTGTCCACCGCTCGCCCGAGGCCAGCCGATCGAGAAACGCCTGCCCCAGGAAGACGAGCGCCACCAGCATGTAGATGCAGGCCAGGACCACCTCGAACCAGAGGGGAAGTGTCACCGTGAAAACCTCGCGAGAACTGACGACTGCTCGAATTATGCCGTCTTTTGCGCCCGACACAAGCAGGCGGCGCGCCGCGCCGGGCGCGACGCCATCAGGTTCGTGCGCCCTCGCGATTCGCCTGGAACAAAACCACGACTGGGTCGTTGATCGGCGCCCGCTCGAACGCGGGTTCTCGATCAAGGAGTTTTGGAAAATGGCCCGCAGCAACAGTCTTTACCTGATCATCGGCGCGCTCGTCGTGGTCGTCGCCGGACTGGGCGCCTATGTCGTGCACGAAGAAACCAAGCCGAAGGGCGTGGAGATGAGCATTTCCAGCAACGGCGTCAAAGTGGAACAGAATTGACCTGCCTCAATGCGAGAACGTTTGCGAATATTAACCTTTCGCGATATACAATCATGCGGGGAATAGCAGAAAACTGCAGCGCATAAAAAGAGAACGAGAGGGTGCATCATGACCGAGCATGTCGATCAAAAAGTCACCGAGAGGCAAGGCCTGCGCAAGGTCTGGAACGTCAGCGAGTTCGCACGGCGCTACCGTCTGGATTCTCGGGAAGAGAACCGGCTTCTGAAGCTGCTGGGGCCCTTTGCCTCGGAGCAGGAACTGCTGATGAACGCAACCCGTACGCCGATTTTTCGCTAGGCAATTCTCCCTCACGCCCGAATTAGGTCTTGCACCCTGCGCGGCAAGTCAGTAAGGAGGGCGTGCTTCCAAGGAAGCAGGTCGGGGCGTAGCGCAGCCCGGTAGCGCACTTGACTGGGGGTCAAGGGGTCGCTGGTTCAAGTCCAGTCGCCCCGACCATTTCTTCCCGGAACCTTCCCATCCCCCAGATGGCGGTTCGCTTTTCCTTAAATACCTGTGTCGCACTATTGCCCGTTGATGTTCGCGGTCAGCGGTGAGTGTCACTGTGCAGCTAAATGGCTTGAAACCTCATGCCGGATTGCTTTCAACCGGCCAAAGGTCTCCTCCGCCGTGACAGGCGCATGAGATCGCACGGGACCGTACTCCCGAGACATCATCTTCCCTCATCCCCCAGAAGACACGCAGTCCGATCCCGATTCGGAGCCAGTGCGACACCGGACACTGCGGAAGAGAATCTGGCAGCGCTGGTGGGCCGTCTCCTCAGAAACAGGCAATGTCGCGGTACAGGGAGGCTGCACGGGAAACGCCCTTGGCGAGATCGCAGGCAGGAACGGGCGACACCGCCGGCCCTTCCCGCAGCAGAACGGCGGCCGTCAGCGAACCTGGTCCAGCAGGCGCTTGCATTCCAGAAGATCGAAGAGAGCCTCCTGCAGGAGGGCGCGGTCTTCCTTGCCGATGGAACTCTTGCCGATCGACACTTCCAGCGAATCATCCTCGCTGCCACCGCCGAAGCCGAAGAAGCGGCCGCTGGGCTTTGCCTTCGGCCGGCCGACGATCTGGTCGTCGTCGGGGCTCACCACTTTCGGTTCCACCACCCGGTCGTTGTTGGCGGCCATGATGGCCTCCATCGTCGCCATGTCGCCAGAGGCAATGGCGGCCACGAACTTGTTGCCATTGGTGCGCAACAGCTTTTGCACGCCCTTGATAGTATAGCCGTGATCGTAAAGCAGGTGACGGATGCCCTTCAGAAGATCGACGTCTTCCGGGCGATAGTAGCGGCGGCCGCCGCCGCGCTTCATCGGCTTGATCTGCGGAAAACGGGTCTCCCAGAAGCGGAGCACGTGCTGGGGCAGGTCCAGATCGTCGGCAACTTCGCTGATCGTGCGAAAGGCGTCCGGGCTCTTGTCCACGTTCTCATCTCCACCGCCGGCAAAGCGCCGACTCACGCAACGGCATTTCGATTGATAAACCGCATTTCAACGGCTTACGGCGTCGAATTCAAGCGTTTCAAGAAATGATAAACAGACGAATGCGTGAAAATCACGCTCAACCGGGCGGATTGACCGGCTTCAGCTTGGCCTTGCGGGCGAGATGCGCCTTGAGGATGCGCTGCTTCAGCACGTTGGAGGCCTTGAACGTCATGACGCGACGCGGCGAAATCGGCACTTCCTCGCCCGTCTTGGGATTGCGGCCGATGCGTTCGTTCTTGGCGCGCACCTGGAAGGTGGCGAAGGACGACAGCTTCACGATTTCGCCGCGCACGATGGCGTTGCAGATCTCATCGATCACCGTCTCGACGAGTTCGGCAGATTCGGTGCGGGAAAGGCCGACCTTGCGAAACACGGATTCCGCCAAGTCTGCTCTGGTCACTGTCTTGCCGGCCATGGCCCCCGCCCGTCACTGTTCGTTTTATTGGTGAAGCGCCCAAACACTATGTTCCTTGCGGTTCACGGTCAAGCACTTGTAAACGCGAGATTACCAGCGAATCAGAAGCGCGCCCCAGGTGAAGCCGCCGCCCATGGCTTCCAGCATCACGAGGTCGCCCTTCTGGATGCGCCCGTCGTCAGCCGCAACCGACAGCGCCAGCGGAATCGAGGCCGCAGACGTGTTGCCATGCAGGTCCACCGTGACCACCACCTTCTCCGGGGGAATGCCAAGCTTCTTGGCGGAGCCATCGATGATGCGGCGGTTTGCCTGGTGCGGCACCAGCCAGTCGAGATCCTCCGCGGTGGTGCCGGTCGATTCGAATGCGGCTTCGATCACGTCGGTGATCATGCCGACCGCGTGCTTGAACACCTCGCGGCCTTCCATGCGCAGATGGCCCACCGTGCCGGTGGAGGATGGACCGCCATCGACATAGAGCTTGTCCTTGTGCGAACCGTCGGAGCGCAGATGCGCGGTCAGCACGCCGCGATCGGCAATGGTGCCCTCCCCCTCCTGCGCTTCCAGAACGATGGCGCCGGCGCCATCGCCAAACAGCACGCACGTTGTGCGGTCGGTCCAGTCGAGGATGCGCGAGAAGGTTTCGGCGCCGATCACGATGGCGCGGCGGGCAAGGCCGGCACGCAGATGCGCATCGGCCGTCGCCACCGCATAGACAAAGCCGGTACAGACGGCCTGCACGTCGAAGGCATAGCCATGCGTCATGCCGAGCCGGTTCTGGATATTGACTGCCGTTGCCGGGAAGGTGTTATCGGGCGTCGAGGTGGCGACGATCACCAGATCGATATCGGCGGGCGTCAGGCCGGCGCGGTCCAGCGCTGCCCGGGCCGCCTGCTCGCCAAGCGAGGCGCTGGTTTCGCCATCGCCGGCAATGTAGCGCTGACGGATACCGGTGCGCTGCACGATCCAGTCATCGGACGTTTCCACCAGGCTTTCGAGTTCCTTGTTCGGGACGACGCGCTTGGGAAGCGCTGCGCCATACCCGAGAACCACTGAACGGATCATGCTCGTTGTTCCTGTTTCTTACGCCGCTTCTTCCGGTCCTGCCGGTGGCAGGCGGCGGGCATGATAGGTCTTCAGATCCTGTGCGATCTTGTCGTTGAGGGCATTGCGCACCATGTCGTAGCCGACATCGATGGCCGAGGCATAGCCCTCCGCATCCGTGCCGCCATGGCTCTTGATGACGATGCCGTTGAGGCCGAGGAAGACGCCGCCATTGACCTTGCGCGGGTCCATCTTCTCGCGCAGCAGGTCGAAGGCGCTCTTGGCGAGCAGATAGCCGATCTTCGACAGAAGTGTGCGCGACATGGCCGAGCGCAGCAGTTCCGCCATCTGGCGGGCAGTGCCTTCGGCCGTCTTCAACGCGATATTGCCGGTGAAGCCTTCGGTAACGACGACGTCGACCACGCCCTTGCCGATGTCGTTACCCTCGACGAAGCCATGATAGGCAATGGTCGAAAGACTCGCCTCGCGGATCATCCGCCCGGCTTCCTTGACCTCTTCCTGGCCCTTGACCTCCTCCACGCCGACATTCAGCAGTCCGACGGTCGGGCGGTCGATTTCGAACAGGGCGCGCGCCATGGCGCCGCCCATCAGGGCAAAGTCGAGGAGCTGCTGCGCATCGGCGCCGATCGTGGCCCCGATATCGAGCACGATGCTTTCGCCGCGCAGCGTCGGCCAGATGCCGGCAATCGCCGGTCGTTCGATATTGGCCATGGTGCGCAGGCAGAACTTGGCCATGGCCATCAGGGCGCCCGTATTGCCGGCGGATACGACGGCATCCGCCTCTCCCGTCTTCACCGCCTCGATGGAGCGCCACATGGAGGAGGTATAGCGGCCGCGGCGCAGGGCCGCGCTCGGCTTCTCATCCATGGTAATGGCCACTTCGCAATCATGGAAGACGGATTTTTCCCGAAGCTTCGGATAACGGGCGAGAAGCGGCTCGCATTCGGCCTTCTGGCCAAAGATGATGAAGGTGACATCCGGATGGCGTTCAAGCGCCTTGGCGGCGCCCGGAATGACAACCGAGGGACCGAAATCGCCACCCATGGCGTCGAGAGAAATCCTGATCACGCGCTCCTGATCCTTCTGTCCCGCGCTTGGCGAAATCGCGGCCAAAATACTGCTTTTGCCGCCGCATACAACTCATTCCTCAGAAAATGCAAACCCTATTCCTTGTTTTTCCAGTCCTTCAGCACGGCGAAGGGATTGGGCTTGCGCGCGTCGGTCTTCTCGTCCGATTCGATGTGGTCGGCGAATTCGCTGCCCGCCTTGCGCGGATAGGGATCGAGCGCCAGCGCCACGAATTCGGCCACCACGGCACCCGCATCGATGGTATCGCCGACAAAGGTTTCCGGCAGGTCCGGACCATCGGGGTCCAGCACCATTTCGGCGCTGTCGCCGGTCATCAGACGGGCAAGCTTTGAGCCTTCAGGCACGAAGATCTGCTCGAAGGGTTCGTCGATGAAACCGTCCACCGGCTCCAGCGTCACCACGCAGGCCTGCACCACATGCGCCTTCACCCGGCCCTTCAGCCGCACGCCATCCTTCTTCCATCGGCCGACCTGCATCTCTGCCGACAGCGATTCCACCGACAGGGCCTGCCAGAGGTCGGCAAGCGCCTTCCGCTCGCGCGGATCGGCCTCCACATGCACGGTCACGGCATTGGCAGAGATGTGCCCGACCTTGACGGGATAGGAAAAGGGCGCCGGTGCGCCATGATCCGGATTCGAACTCACGATTGAACCTCACGTTTCGGGCGTTGGCAGCACGAGCATGCCGCGAGCGATCGTATCCTCGGGCACCTCTTTCAATGCTGCTTCCGCCGATATCATCCATCGGGCAAGCCCGTCCATGGCGGGGGCTGCCGCATCACCGGGGTGAAGATTGCGACGCAGCGCCTCTTCAAGGCCTGCCGCATCATCCGCATCCATGGCCGCCGCATAGGATTTCACGCGGCCATAGAACATGCCGGCCAGCTTCTTCATGCGCTTCGGCACACCCTGATCGCCAATCCCCAGTTCCCGGATCGAATGGTCGATATCCTGGAAGAAGGCATCGATGATCTCCTGCGCCAGTTCCTGCCCGCTGGTGGCAGACGAGGCCGTGCGCCGGAAGAACAGGATCATCACCACCGACAGCATCTCGAAGCGGCCCATGACCGTATCGGGCACGCCGAGATCACTATAGAAGAAAGGAATGCGGGCGGCCGAAGTCAAGGCCGCGTACTGGCGCTCGACGATGGCGCGATTGCCGTTTTTCCTGCGGAACAGACCAAAGATCATCAAACCCTGCACTCTTGCCCGTCAAACCGGGGACTGGCCATGCCAGCCGTGTTGCATGGAAACGAAAGCTGGTTTACCGAAGCAGGCACGAATTGCAATGCCGTTGAGGCATGGCAACTGCCGACCGGCGGGAATTCGGGAAAAGCCGGCGGTGAAAGCGCCGGGCATTCGTGGAATAGCCACAATGCTGTCGCAGCACGGCGGTCTACGGAAGGCGGGATGGAACACATGAGGACAGCGTGTTGAGCAAGCGGGTGTTTGGGTCTCAAGTCAATATGGCCGGCAAGGCCGCGATCCTGGCGGTCTCCATGACGCTGGGTCTGGCCGGCTGCAGCACCGGCATCGGCGAAACCATGTATAACGGCTACGTGCTGGACAAGGATGCGCTCGACCTGACGCCCGTGGGCTCCAGCCGCGAGCAGGTTCTGCTCTCGATGGGCACGCCGTCGACCACGGCGACCTTCGACGGCGAAGTGTTCTATTACATTTCCCAGAAGCGCCAGCGCCCGGTCGCCTTCATGAAGCCGCGCATCGTCGACCAGACGGTCGTCGCCTATTACTTCGACAAGAAGGGCATCGTGACCCGCCGCGCCGTCTACACGATGCAGGACGGCAAGGTGTTCGATACGATCAGCCGCACGACGCCGACCGGCGGCCGCGACCTGACCTTCCTGCAGCAGCTGCTGACGGGTGCCGGCTCCGGCGCCAATGCGGGCGCGGCAGCCTTCCGCAACCTGCTCGGCAACTGAGTCCGGCAGACCTTCGACACACAGGAAACCCGCGGAGACGATCCGCGGGTTTCTTCATTTCGGGGTCTTGTGTCGAGGGATGTTGCGTCAGGCGGCGAGAATCGCCAGCAGCAGCAGCGCCACGATATTGGTGATCTTGATCGCCGGGTTGACGGCAGGCCCCGCGGTATCCTTGTAGGGATCGCCCACGGTATCGCCGGTAACGGAGGCCTTGTGCGCATCCGAGCCCTTGAAGTGCTTCTGGCCGTCCTTGTCGACAAAGCCATCCTCGAAGCTCTTCTTGGCATTGTCCCAGGCGCCGCCGCCCGAGGTCATCGAAATCGCCACGAACAGGCCGTTGATGATGACCCCGAGCAGCGAGGCGCCGAGCGCCGCAAAGGCCGAGGCCTTCGATCCCGAGATCACCAGCACGCCGAAATAGACGACGACGGGTGCCAGCACCGGCAACAGCGAGGGCAGGATCATTTCGCGAATCGCCGCCCGCGTCAGCATGTCGACGGCACGGCCGTAATCCGGCCGGTCCGTGCCCTGCATGATGCCGGGCTTTTCACGGAACTGCCGGCGCACTTCCTCCACGACAGCACTGCCGGCCTTGCCGACGGCCGTCATCGCCATGCCGCCAAACAGGTAGGGGATCAGGCCGCCGAAGAGGAGACCGGCCACCACGTAAGGATTGGCGAGGCTGAAGGAGATCTCGCCGATGCCGGCGAAATACGGATATTGCTGGCCGTTCGCCGCGAAATAGGCGAGATCGTTGGAATAGGCGGCAAACAGGACAAGCGCGCCGAGGCCGGCCGAGCCGATGGCATAACCCTTGGTGACGGCCTTGGTGGTGTTGCCGACCGCATCCAGCGCATCGGTGGACTTGCGCACTTCCGGCGGAAGGCCTGCCATTTCGGCAATGCCGCCGGCATTGTCGGTGACCGGGCCGAAGGCATCGAGTGCGACGATCATGCCGGCAAGGCCGAGCATGGCGGTGACCGCAATGCCGGTGCCGAACAGGCCGCCCAGCTGATAGGTGGTGATGATGCCACCGACGATCACGATGGCCGGCAGCGCGGTCGATTCGAGCGAGACGGCCAGCCCCTGGATGACATTGGTGCCGTGGCCGGTGACGGAGGCCTGGGCGATGGAATTGACCGGGCGCTTGTTGGTGCCCGTGTAGTATTCGGTGATCACCACGATCAGCGCGGTCACCACGAGGCCGAGAATGCCGCAGGCGAACAGGTTGGCGCCGGTAATCTCCTTGCCGGCCACGGTGCCGATGGCGCCCCAGCCGATGGTGAGGCTGGTGGCAATGCCGAGCCCGACGATGGAGAGCAGGCCGGTGGCGATCAACCCCTTGTAAAGCGCGCCCATGATCGAACCATTGGAACCGAGCTTGACGAAGAAGGTGCCGGCTATCGAGGTGAGGATGCAGACCGCGCAGATGGCCAGCGGATAGAGCATGATGAGCCCAAGCGCCGGAACGCCGGCGAAGAAGATTGCCGCCAGCACCATGGTCGCCACCACCGAGACGGCATAGGTTTCGAACAGGTCGGCCGCCATGCCGGCGCAATCGCCGACATTGTCGCCGACATTGTCGGCAATGGTGGCCGGGTTGCGCGGATCGTCCTCGGGAATGCCGGCTTCCACCTTGCCGACGAGATCGCCGCCGACATCGGCGCCCTTGGTGAAGATGCCGCCGCCGAGACGGGCAAAGATGGAAATCAGCGAGGCGCCGAAGCCGAGCGCGACCAGGGCATCGATGACGTGACGGCTGCCGGGCGCATTACCCAGCAGGTAGACCAGGATCCAGTAGTAGATCGACACGCCAAGCAGCGCGAGACCGGCCACCAGCATGCCGGTGATGGCACCGGACTTGAAGGCGATGTCGAGGCCGGCCGACAGGCTGTGCGAGGAGGCCTGGGCGGTGCGCACATTGGCGCGCACCGACACATGCATGCCGATGAAGCCGGCCGCCCCGGACAGGACGGCGCCGATGACGAAGCCAATGGCGGCAAGGCCGGACAAGAGCAGCCATGTACCGATCGTCACCACCGCACCGACGATGGCGATCGTCATGTACTGGCGCGTCAGATAGGCCTGCGCGCCTTCCCGGATATAGCCGGCGATTTCCTGCATGCGCGGATTGCCCTGGTCCGCGGCCAGGACCGACCGTGTGGCCCAGGCGGCGTAGACCACCGACAAGAGACCGCAGACGATCACACCCAGTATCACTGTCATACGATTGTTCCTCTCCCAAAAGGCCGGCCGCAAACATTACGCCGGCATGGAACGGCAAGGCTCCCCTCCCAAGGAACGTATGATGCCGTTCGCCCGCGAGATTGCGGTTGTGATGAAATGGCGTCAAGGGCTTGCCCGGCAAGGGGAGCCTGAACACCCTACTTCAGACGGAGAATGGCGTATTTGCCAAAAATCAAGCTGAGGTTGCGGACTTCTGCCGCAGAAGAAGCAGGCCGATCAGCACCAGGCAGAGAATCGCGACCGGCCAGATGAACAGGTTCATGAAGGACCAGCCATAGGCGGTGAAGACCTTGCCGGAAGAGAAGGAAGAAAGCGCCACGGTGCCGAACAGGATGATGTCGTGGAACCCTTGCACCTTGTCGGCCTCGTGCGGGCGATAGGTGGAGGCAACGATGGAGGTGGCGCCGATGAAGCCGAAATTCCAGCCGATGCCGAGCAGCACGAGGGCCGCCCAGAAGTTCCACAGTTCGATGCCCATGTGGGCAACGACCGCGCAGGCCATCAGCGTGACGAGGCCGAGCGCCACCACCTTTTCCGCGCCGATACGGGCGATGATCATGCCGGTGAAGAAGCTCGGGCCGAACATGGCGAGCACATGCCACTGGATGCCGAGCGTGGCAAGCTCCGTCGGAAAGCCGCAGCCGACCACCATGGCGAGCGGCGCGCCCGTCATCACGAAGGACATCAGCGCATAGGTGCCGATGCCGCAGACCATGCCGGTGGCGAAACGTTGCGTGGCGATGATCTCGCGCAGCGGCCGGGCCGGCTGGCCGGACGCGGAGGTCCTTGTCGGCTGCGGAAGCTTCAGGAAGGCAAGGATGCCGATCGCCGCCAGGCAAAGCGGCAAAAGCGCCAGAAAAGTGCCCGCAAAGGTGACCGGTTCGAAGGCGTCCTTTGCCCAGATCGCCAGCTGCGGCCCGATGACGGCGGAGACGATGCCGGCGCCGAGGATCCAGGAAATCGCCTTGGGCTTGTAGGAGGATGGCGAGGCATCGGCGGCGGCAAAGCGGATCTTCTGGGTGAAGCCGCCGCAGATGCCGATCAGCATCAGGGAGAAGGCAAACAGCCAGAACTCGCCGCGAAACAGCGCGATGGTCGCAAGCGTGCCGCCGGTGGCGCCGATCATGGCGCCGGTCATGAAGGCCGCGCGGCGACCAAGGAAGCGCGACACGATGGCAATGCCCATGGCGCCGAGCGCGGTTCCGACATTGAAACCGGTGACCGGGGCAGTCGCCAGCGATTTATCGGCGGCCAGCAACTGATAGCCGGCCAGCGAACCGACAGAAATCGTCATGGGCGCCGCCGAGCCGAGGATGGCCTGGGTGCCGGCCAGCAGGGCGACCGTGCGCTTGGCGGCCACAAGCTGCCGCTCCAGTCCACCGCCGCCTGTGCTGTCCATGATCCCTGCCTATTTCCTGGTTTCGCCGCGCACCTGCTTGGCAATGCGGTCGAGCACCGCATTGACGATCTTCGGCTCGTCGCCCTCGAAGAAGAAGGCCTGGGCGATCTCGACATATTCCGTGACGATCACCGGCACGGGCACGTCCTTGCGCTCCAGGATTTCGAACGTGCCGGCACGCAGGATGGCACGCAGCGTAGAATCGAGACGCGACAGCGGCCAGCCTTCCTGCAGGGTGGCCCGCACCAGCGGATCGATCTTCGTCTGGTCGCGCACGACGCCGGAGACGATGGAACGGAACCAGGAGGGATCGGCCTTCAGATAGGTATCGCCGTCCAGTTCCTGGCCGAGACGATGTTCCTCGTATTCGGCCACCACTTCCAGCACGCCGGTGCCGCCGATATCCATCTGATACAGCGCCTGCACGGCGGCAAGACGGGCGGCACCCCGCTGGTTGGCCGGTTTCACCGGCGGCTGCAGATCCTTCGACATGGCTCAGGCACCCAGCTTTTCACGCAGCTCGATCATGGTGAGAGCCGCGCGGGCCGCGAAACCGCCCTTGTCCTTCTCGCTCTTCTTCACACGCGCCCAGGCCTGCTCGTCATTCTCGACGGTCATGATGCCGTTGCCGATCGCAAGCGATTCCGACACGGCGAGATCCATCAGCGCACGCGAGGATTCGTTGGCGACGATGTCGAAGTGATAGGTTTCGCCACGGATGACCATGCCGAGCGCGACGAAACCGTCGTAGTTGACGCCGCCCTGTTCGGCCGCGTCGAGCGCCATGGCGATCGCCGGCGGGATTTCGAGCGCGCCCGGCACGGTGATCACGTCATAGGTGGCGCCTGCCTCGTCCAGCGCCGAGGTTGCGCCGTGGAGCAGCGCGTCGGCCATATCGTCGTAAAAGCGGGCCTCGACGATGAGGAGATGAGGCTTCAGAGAATCGGTCATGGGTCGTCCTGGTCGCAATTCTGCGATTTGAGATGTTGGGAATTGGGCCGGTCAAACCACGGCGCGCGCGGAATGGCAAGCGATTTTCGCAAAGGGCCGGCTGGCCGCGGCCGGCGGAAGCGGTCAGATTACGCCCTCGCGACAGAGACCGGAGTGCCAGACCGATGCCGGACATGCCCATACTCGAGACCGAGCGTCTCATCCTCAGACCGCACAGCCTTGCCGACTACCCGGACTTTACTGCGCTCTGGGCCGATGAGACTGTCGTGCGCCATATCGGCGGCAAGCCCTCGACGGCAGAGGCAAGCTGGATCCGTCTCATGAACCGTGCCGGCATGTGGCACTACATGGGCTTCGGTTTTCTGGCCATCGAGGAGCGGGAAAGCGGGCGGTTCGTGGGCGAGGCCGGCTTTCACGAGGTGCGTCGCGACATGACGCCCTCCCTCGTCGGCACGCTGGAGACCGGCTGGGTTCTGTTGCCCAAGTTTCATGGGCGAGGCTACGCCCTGGAAGCGATGACCGCGCTGATCGGTTGGGCGGAAGAACGCTTTGCAGGCCGCATGATGACGGCGATCATCGCACCGGAAAACACGCCCTCGCGCATCCTTGCCAGCCGCCTCGGCTTCACGGAGTTCGCGCGGGCCAACTATCATGGCGACGTGGTTGTGCTGCGCCGGCCTGTCACAGCCGAGAGCCCCGGAAACATGGCCAAGATTTAACCATTTATGACAGGCTGGTGAATTGGATTTGAAGGCGATCGGCGCGACCATGATCCCGGTCGGCAACGGCATGGCCGCTTTCCCGACCCATGAGGAGGAGTATAGCGATGAAACGCCTGATCACAGTATGCATGACCGGTCTTCTGGCCACCGCCGCCCTTGCGGGCACCAGCCAGGCAGCGATGTCGGCGGCGGATCGAGCGCTAGCGGCGGATCACAATCCCCGCTTCCTGCTGATGCGGACCGACGAGATCGAGGATCATGTCAGCCTGCAGGACTATCTCAATGACCTGTCGCCGCAGAGCCCGGAGGTGAAGGACCTGCAGGTGGCGATCCGCGAGAACCCTGTGCTTACGAAGGAACTGAAGGCTCAGGATGTCGAGATCCGCAACGTCATCTATGCGGATGAAGCCGCCGACGGCAGCTTCGTGCTCTACATGCGTTGATCCGCGACCTGCGGTTCCGCAGGAGGAACCGGCGTCCGGCAGCCGGCCGGACGCCTCCGGTCAACCGGCCTTCACGGCAGACGGGAACTCGGCCAGGCGCGCGGCATAGCGGGCCATGGTATCCACCTCAAAATTCACGAAATCGCCGGCCTTGCGCTCGCCCCAGGAGGTCACCTCCAGCGTGTGGCGGATCAGCAGGATGTCGAAATCCGTGCCATCCACGGCATTGACGGTGAGCGAGGTGCCGTCGAGCGCCACCGATCCCTTCGGCGCCACGAACCGTGCGAACTCGACCGGTGCACGCAGACGGATGCGGACGGCCTCGCCTTCCGGCGTGACGGACAGGATTTCCGCCTTGCCATCCACATGGCCGGAGACAATGTGACCGCCGAGTTCATCGCCGATCTTCAGCGCCCGCTCCAGGTTGACGCGGGTGCCGACGCTCCAGGAGGAGATCGTCGTCAGCCGCAGCGCCTCTTCCCAGGCTTCCACCTCGTACCAGCGCATGTTGCTGTCGCTTTCGGAGAGCTTCGTCACCGTGAGGCAGACGCCGGCATGCGAAATGGAGGCACCGATATCGATCGTGGCGGGATCATAACTGGTGGCAATGCGCAGGCGGATACCCTCATCGAGCGGCACCAGGTCGGACACGGTGCCGACATCCGTCACGATACCCGTAAACATTCAAATTCCCTTTCGTAATCACAGCAGGTGTCGGTGCCGAACCGCATGCGGCGGACCGGTTTGTACGCCTTCGGGATATCGTGTGCCGTTACCGGCGATTCAATGCCATCGGCGCCGATCACGCCTTCGCCCTGGAACAGCAGGATGCGATCGACCAGTCCGGCATCGAGGAAGGCACGGGCAACGGAGGCACCGCCCTCGACCAGCAGCGAGGACAGGCCGCGGTCGGCCAGTTGCGTGAGGAGCGACGAGAGGTCGTCCGCGGCGAGGATCTCGACGCCGGCTTGCGTGAGATGCTGGCGGCGGAGGTTTTCATCCGAGATGAAAACGTCGGGAGCAAAATCCCCCTCTGCGCTGCCAGCCGCAACGACGATGACCGGCACGTCCCTCGCGCTCCGCACCAGTTTCGATGTCAGGGGCAGACGCAGCTGGCGGTCGAGCACGATACGGACCGGCGAACGCTCTTCCAGACCCGGCAGCCTGACCGTCAGTTCCGGATCGTCGGCGATGGCTGTCCCGATGCCGACGAGGATCGCATCGATTTCAGCGCGCAAGGCATGCACCTGCGCACGCGATACGGGACCGGTGATCGCCACCTGCCCGGCATCGCGCCGGCCGATCATGCCATCCGCGGAAACCGCAAGCTTCAGCGTCACATGCGGGCGGCCCTTCATCTGGCGCATGAGATAGGCTTCGAGCGCCCGACGCCCCTCCTCCAGCACGCCACTGACGACCTCGATGCCCGCATCGCGCAAAATCGTGAGGCCACGGCCGGAGACGCGCGGATCCGGATCGGTGAGGCAGACGACGACACGGGCAATGCCGGCCGCGACCAGCGCATTGGCGCAAGGGGGCGTCCTGCCATAATGGGAGCAGGGTTCGAGCGTGACATAGGCAGTGGCGCCGCGCGCGCCCTCGCCCGCAAGGTCCAGCGCCTGGGTTTCCGCATGCGGACGCCCGCCGCGCGCCGTGACGGCAGAGCCCAGGATCACGCCATCCTTGACGATCAGGCAGCCGACGGACGGGTTGGTGGCGGTGAGACCCGTGTGGCGGCGCGACAGCCGGATGGCGGCCGCCATGAAGCGCCGGTCCTCGGGTGTCACGACCATCGGATCACGACTCCGCCGTCGAGTCGCGGCCGATCTTCGCGTTGATCTCGGCAATCACCTTCTCGAAATCCTCGGCATGCGAAAAATCGCGGTAGACCGAGGCATAGCGGACGAAGGCCACGTCATCGAGGCTCTTCAGCGCTTCCAGCACCTGCAGGCCGATCTGCTCGGAAGAGATCTCGCTCTCGCCCGAGCTTTCGAGCCGGCGCACGATGCCGGATACCGCCCGCTCAATGCGATCGGCATCGACCGGGCGCTTGCGCAGGGCGATCTGGAAGGACCGCACCAGCTTGTTGCGATCGAAAGGCACCTTGCGGCCGGTCTTCTTGGTCACCGTCAGCTCGCGCAGCTGCACGCGCTCGAAGGTGGTGAAACGCCCGCCGCAATCCGGGCAGATGCGCCGCCGGCGGATGGAGGTGAAATCCTCCGCCGGACGCGAGTCCTTGACCTGTGTGTCTTCGGAACCGCAATAGGGGCAGCGCATCGACCAAATTGCCTCTTACATGTAGGGGTACATCGGGAAGCGGTCGGTGAGAGCCACGACCTTTTCGCGCACGGCGGCTTCCACGGCGGCATTGCCCTCATCCGAATTGGCGACCTTCAGGCCATCGAGAACCTCGACGATCAGGTTGCCGATTTCGGCGAACTCGGCTTCCTTGAAGCCGCGCGTCGTCCCGGCCGGCGTGCCGAGGCGAACACCGGAGGTGACGAAAGGCTTTTCGGGGTCGAACGGAATGCCGTTCTTGTTGCAGGTGATGTAGGCGCGGCCGAGAGCGGCTTCCGCGCGCTTGCCGGTGGCATTCTTCTTGCGCAGGTCGACCAGCATCAGGTGGTTGTCGGTGCCGCCGGAGACGATGTCGAGATTGTGCTTGATCAGCGTCTCGGCCAGCGTCTTGGCGTTCTTCACTACCTGGGCGGCATAGTCCTTGAATTCCGGCTGCAGCGCCTCGCCGAAGGCAACAGCCTTGGCGGCGATCACATGCATCAGCGGACCGCCCTGCAGGCCGGGGAAGACGGCCGAGTTGAACTTCTTCGCCAGATCCTCGTCATTGGTGAGGATCATGCCGCCGCGCGGGCCGCGCAGCGACTTGTGGGTGGTGGAGGTGGCCACATGGCAATGCGGGAACGGCGACGGATGCACGCCACCGGCAACGAGGCCAGCGATATGGGCCATGTCGACCATCAGATAGGCGCCGACCGAATCGGCGATCTCGCGGAAGCGCTTCCAGTCCCAGATGCGCGAATAGGCCGTGCCGCCGGCGATGATCAGCTTCGGCTTGTGCTCTTCGGCCTTGCGGGCCACCTCGTCCATGTCGAGCTGGTGATCGTCTTCGCGAACGCCGTAGGAGACGACATTGAACCACTTGCCGGACATGTTGACCGGCGAACCATGCGTCAGGTGACCACCGGAATTCAGGTCGAGGCCCATGAAGGTATCGCCCGGCTGCAAGAGCGCCAGGAACACGGCCTGGTTCATCTGCGAACCGGAATTCGGCTGGACGTTGGCGAAGTTGACGCCGAACAGCTTCTTGGCGCGTTCGATCGCGAGTTCTTCCGCGATATCGACGAACTGGCAGCCGCCGTAATAGCGCTTGCCCGGATAGCCCTCGGCATACTTGTTCGTCATGATCGAGCCCTGTGCTTCAAGCACGGCGCGGGAGACGATGTTTTCCGAGGCGATCAGCTCGATCTCGTGACGCTGACGACCGAGTTCCTTCTCGATGGCGCCAAAGATTTCCGGATCGGATTCGGAGAGCGGACGGGAGAAGAATGCATCTCGATGCGACATGTCAGGGCTCCTGCAAGAAACTGATGCGATGGCGTCATATCCCCCCGCCCCGGCAAGGGCAATACGTGCAGCGACATTTGCCGGGGGAGGCAGCGACCAAATTGCTACGTCGCGCATTTTCCCGCGGTTTTCCGCTGCGTCAGGAGGTCGCGCATCCGTCTCCTGCCCCCAATCCGGCGGTGTCAGGTCCGGATGTGACCGGTCGCCATCAGCGCCAGACTGAGAGCCGCCACATGCATGGACTGGAGAATGCCCCCCGAGCGCAGGCCGGCGACCACCTCGGCAACCGGCGCAAGATGCACGCTCATGCCCTCCTCACCCGCCTCCTGGTTCGGCGCCCGATCAAAGGTCACACCGCGGGCCAGAAAAGTGTGGACGCGGTTGGTGTTGGTGGCCGGATTGGCATAGAGCGAAGAGACGGGCTCCGGAACGGCCGCCACGCGGTAGCCGGTTTCCTCCAGCAGTTCGCGGGCTGCGGCCTCGGCCAGCGACCGATCCTCGGGATCTGCAACGCCGCCCGGCAGTTCCGTGACCCAGGCGGCAACGCCATGCCGATACTGGCGCACCATCACCACCTCGTCGGCTTCGGTGATCGCAACGATGTTCACCCAGTCGGCATAGCTGAGGACGTAATAGGGGCTGATCTCGCGACCGGACGGCGTCTGGCAGTGATCGGCACGCAGGTCGATCCAGCGATCCTTCAGCACGCGCTCCGAGCGGAGCACGGTCCAGTTCTTTTCCAGAGGCCCGTTCTTGTCCATCGGCGTGCTCCCCTGTGTCGCGCGTCTTTAGCCCATCATGAAAATGGCCGCCCGGTGGGGCGGCCATGCCGATGTGCTGAACCTGCCGCTCAATTGCGCGGCAGCATGTCGTCATCGATCGGGCCGGCATTCTGCTCGACACCGGTCTTGGTCTGCAGCGCAAGTTCGGTCGCACCGTCACGCAGGTAGATGTCGTCGCGGAACTGCACGACACCGTCCTTCGCCGACCAGGCGGTGATGTAGACGAAATAGACCGGCACTTCGACCGCAAGCTTGATCGGGTTGTTCTGGCGCGAGGCGATGACGCGCTCGATTTCCTGGCGCGACCAGCCGGGCGTGTCGCGCAGCAGCCAGGTGATGAGGTCGCGGACGTTCTGCACGCGCACGCAGCCCGAGGATTCAAAGCGCATCAGCTTGTTGAACAGGCCCTGCTGGGGCGTGTCATGCATGTATTCGTTGTTTGGATTGTGGAAGTTGATCTTGGTCGACGCCATGGCGTTGTTCTTGCCGGGGTCCTGCCGGAACATCAGGTTCGGCGCCTTGGGGGCGAACCAGTCCACGGTTTCCGGCGCCACTTCCTGACCGCGGCCATCGAACAGACGGATGTTGTTGCGCGACAGGTAGGTCGGGTCCTTGCGCATCAGCGGCACGATATCCTTCTCGATGATCGAGCGCGGCGCCGTCCAGTACGGGTTGAGGATGACCTCGTAAATCTTGGAATTGATCATGTGCGTCGGGCGGTCGATGCGGCCGACGACGGCGGTGTTGCGCAGCACGACGCGGCCGTTTTCGACAGCCTCGATATAGGCAGCGGGAATGTTGACCATCACATGCCGGTCGCCGAGATCGCCCGACATCGACTGGATGCGGACGAGATTGGTTTCCAGCTGGCCGAGGCGGGTCTGGGCCGGAATGTTCATCGCTTTCAGCGTGTAATCGCCGAGCACGCCATCGACCGGCAGGCCGTGACGGGCCTGAAAGCGCTTGACGGCGCCATCCACGTAGGAATCGAAGGAATTGGACATGCCGGCCGAGCGCGGCAGGTCGCCTGCGATCATCAGGCGCTGGCGCAGCTGCTGGACGGCCGGTTCGGCAGAACCGATGCGGATGCCGGCCTGGCTGGGCTGCACCTGCGGCCAGCCACCATTCGCAACAATGGTCTGGTAAGTGGCGATCGCCTGCTGGAGATACATCGGCGAGGCCGGACCCAGCACCGGATTGTTGGACACAACCTCAACGGCCGTGCGGGAGGCGGCATTGGCATCAAACTGGTCATCCCAGGTGCCGCGTTGCGGGGCCGAAATGATCTCCTGCAGCGCATCCTGCGCAAGAGCAGGCGCCGCGAGAGCAACCGCCCCCAGGGAAGCAGCCGACCGCAGCACGGTCCGGCGGGACAGAAGTTCGGATTCGCTCTTTTTCGACATCATTCGATCCACGTTATCCGCAAACACATCAGGCGTGCATACACGGATATGGTTAACAAAGCATCCTGTGGCGATGTTCCATCCCGCAGCCTGCGGGATGGGCCGGCCGGTCAAGCAAGCCGGAAGATTCCACAACCAGATATGGCGGGTCCCATAGCAATATGGCCACATCTTGTCAGCACAAAGCCGCTCACGTCGGCGTGTTGCAACGTGAGTTTTGCCTGCTGTTGCAAGACTTCATCGCCGGCGCGCCGCTGGCGGGGCACACAGCGCGAAAACCGGATGCGCAGGGGACGCATCCGGTTCCGATCGCGACTGGAGGTTCTGGGATCAGTCAGCGGCGATGGGGAAGGAAAAGCGCGGGAGGAGCGCACTCTTCAGAGGCGGTACATGATGGAGTCGTTCCAGAAGCGGTCGAGGCGCTGCAGCAGCTTGTTCATCTGGGCGAATTCGCCCTCGCCGATGCCGCCGACCTTTTCGATGGAGCCGATATGGCGCTCATAGAGCTTGGCAACCACCTCGGCGATCTCCTGGCCGGACTTGGTCAGGCTGATGCGGACCGAGCGGCGGTCGATGCGCGAACGCTGATGGTTGATGAAGCCGAGATCGACCAGTTTCTTGACGTTATACGAAACGTTAGAACCGAGGTAGTATCCACGCGAGCGCAACTCGCCGGCCGTCAGTTCGGAGGTCCCGATATTGAAGAGCAGGAGGGCCTGCACCGCGTTGACGTCGTCACGACCCTGGCGGTCGAACTCGTCCTTGATGACATCGAGCAGTCGCCGATGCAGTCGCTCGACCAGATGCAGCGACTCCATATAGAGGCTGCGGATCGTTTCATCCTGGGCGTCGGCCACAGACTGCGCCTGGGGCTTGATCTTGGTGTTCAACATGTCTGCCTCACTGTTTCGTTTGGCGGTGTCTGTTTTCCCGCCTTGTGAGAGACACTATCGAATGCGCATAAAATTCGACTTAAAACACAGGGCTAACAAGGGTTTAACCGCTGAGCCACCGGCTTGCACAAACCCCGGGAGCGTAACCCGTCCCGAATATGTGCCCATATTTTTCAAGGACTTGCGCAAGATTTCGGTGGCAGGAGACACGGAAAATCCGTCGCAATCAGGGTAAATCGACCCTTACCCGTTCCTCCTGCTTGCGCCGTTCATCGAGCCAGATGGCGAGCCGGAAGACCACGTAAAGCAGCGCCACGAGCGCGTGCATCAGCGGGATGATGAGATTGCGGCCGAAGATTTCAGGCCAGACCTCGTACATGCCGAGCTGGATGCCGGCGGCGATGGCCCAGAGTACCGGGCCCCAGGACACCGCCAGCCACAAGCCGAGCGCTGCCACCGGATAGACAACGGCAAGCGAGGCTGCCGCGGCACGCCAGGGAAGGTTGAGCAGGTCGAAACGGGCGCGCCCCTCGAAGGAATAGCCAACGAGCATGCCCCAGTATTGCAGGCCGAACCACAGGCAGACCACGGCGATCAACCTGAGGAAGACCACGAACAGGATCTCGGTGAGACTGAGCCTCGGTGTCGCGGGTGAATCAGCGTCCATGGCGCGGAAGATAGACCGGTTCCGTGCCGCCCGCCAGCCGGGAGGGTGTGTTTGGATGGGGAGGACAGGCCAGCCGCGCCTCCGCCTTAGCCACACTGGCCGCCGAGGCGGGCGATCGTTCTGCCTGCGGCAGCCTGCCTCTTCGCAAAGCGGGCACCAGCATGATAAGCCAGCCGCAAGACTGGAATTGACGAAAGCGAGCCCGCCATGAACGACAAGACCCACCTTGTGGACGAGATCACCGGCCACCGTCGCATGCGTCGCAACCGCAAGGCCGACTGGACGCGGCGTCTGACCCAGGAAAACAGGCTCACGGTGGACGACCTGATCTGGCCGATCTTCATCGTGCCCGGTCAAAACATTGTCGATCCGATCCGCGCCATGCCGGGCGTCAACCGGATGAGCGTCGACAAGGCAGTGGAAGCCATCCGCGAGGCAGCCGATCTCGGCATTCCCGCCATCGCCCCCTTTCCGGACGTGGAGATGGACAAGCGCGACCCGACCGGCTCGGAAATTCTCGCGCGCGACAACCTGATCAACCAGTTCGCCCGCGCGGTGAAGACGGCCGTGCCCAATATCGGCCTCATCACCGACGTGGCGCTCGATCCGTTCACCAGCCACGGCCATGATGGCATTTTGCGCGACGGCATCATCGTCAACGACGAGACGGTGGACCAGGTGGCACGCGCTGCCGTGATGCAGGCGGATGCCGGCGCCGACATCATCGCGCCGTCCGAAATGATGGACGGGCGCATCGGCGCGATCCGCCGCGCGCTCGACGCGGCCGGCCACCAGGATGTCGGCATCATGTCCTATGCCACGAAGTTTTCCTCGGGCTTCTATGGCCCCTATCGTGAGGCGATCAACACCGGCGGCCTCTTAAAGGGCGACAAGAACAGTTATTACATCAGCCCGGCCAACGGCACGGAGGCCCTGCGCGACGCAGCACTTGACGTGGAGGAAGGCGCCGACATGCTGATGGTGAAGCCCGGCCTTGCCTATCTCGACATCTGCTGGCGCATGAAGGACGCTTTCGGCCTGCCGACCTTCGCCTATCAGGTTTCCGGCGAATACACCCAGATCAAGGCAGCCGCCATGAACGGCTGGATCGATGGCGAGCGGATCATGATGGAGACGCTGCTCTGCTTCAAGCGGGCCGGCTGCGACGGGATCCTCACCTATTTCGCGGTGGATGCGGCGCGCAAGCTGAAGAGCGCCTGAAGAAGCCCCGGCGGGCAGGATCGTATGGGCGCCCAGCGCGCCCCTCGCCTTTCCACCTTGTGAAGGGGGCCGAAGGCTCCCATATCAGGGTGGAACAACGGAGCCCAAAACCATGTCGCTGGACAATTCCCCCATCATTGCCGCACCGGATGACTGGCGCGCCTATAGCGGTGTGCTGTCCCGGCGCGTGTTTGCCTTTATCGTTGATTACGTGATGGTGCTGCTGCTGTGCATACCGGCTTCCGTCGTGGTGTTCTTCCTCGGCGTCATCACGCTCGGTCTCGGCTGGTTCCTGTATTCGGCCCTCTTCGTCATCGTTGCCCTGCTCTACTTCGGTTTCACCCTGGGCGGCCGCACGCAGGCCTCTCCGGGCATGCGGATGATGGGTCTCGTGATGCTGCGGCTCGATGGCCGGCGCATCGACTTCCTGACCGCCATCGTTCACATGGTGCTGTTCTGGATCCTGAACTCGGTGCTGACGCCGCTCATCCTGCTGGCTGGCCTCTTTACCAACCGATCGCGTCTTGTGCATGATCTCCTGCTCGGCACCGTGATCGCCCGTGCAGACTGAACAGTCGTTTGCCCCGCATCGGCCTCTTCCCGGTGCGGATGACCTTCGCGGAAGGTTGACGTTTTTCTAACTTGCGCCATGCTATTGCCGTGGCGCTCGCAAATCATGTTGCGCAACCCACGCATTTCAGCGGCAAGTCTTGCAACGAAGGTCAATTTGCGCGGATGAATACACAGGCGACGCCCTCTCCGCAGTTTTATCTGACAGCCCCGGCAGCATGTCCCTACCTTCCCGGCGAGATGGAGCGAAAGGTCTTCACCCATCTGGTTGGCCAGCGTGCAACGGAGATGAACGACCTTCTGACACAAGGCGGCTTCCGCCGCTCGCAGAACATCGCCTATCGCCCCGCCTGCGAAGGCTGCCGCGCCTGCGTGTCCGTGCGCATCCTGGCCAATGAATTCGTGCCCAACCGCACCATGCGCAAGCTGATCGCCGTCAACAGCGATCTCGTCGGCACCATGCTGCCGGCCCAGCCCTCCACCGAACAGTTCGCGCTGTTTCGCCGCTATCTGGACGATCGCCACCCGCGCGGCGGCATGTCCGACATGTCGGCGCTCGACTATGCGATCATGGTGGAGGACACGCATGTGAACACCCGCCTCATAGAATACCGCAAGCGCGTGCCGGGCGCCGGGCTCGGCGACCAGCCCAAGGGCGAACTGGTTGGCGTGGCGCTGACGGACCTGATGAGCGATGGCCTGTCGATGGTCTATTCGTTCTTCAACCCGAAGCTCGACCGCCGCTCGCTCGGCACCTTCATGATCCTCGACCACATTGCCCGTACCCACCAGATGGGCCTGCCGCATGTCTATCTCGGCTACTGGGTGCGCGGCTCCGCCAAGATGCACTACAAGACCCGCTACCAGCCGCAGGAACACCTGACGCCGCGCGGCTGGGAACGCTACAGCGAAGCCGACGACAGCGAACGTTGATGCAACACGTGCGCACAGGCACGCCTCTCGTCGCCTGCGCAGATCTGCGCCATGCTCAGCCTCCCAATCCTGGAGGAGAGGCCATGGCATACAAGGTGACCATCGGCAAATCAGGTGAGACCTTCGTCTTGCCGCTGCCGCAGGAGGCCGTCGGGCGCCTTGGACTGAGCGAAGGCCAGTCGGCCGACCTCCATCTCGACCAGACCGGGCTCTACCTGTCCGTGGCGGAGGTGCCCGCCGAAGACGCCTTTGACCAGCAGCTTGAAGCGGCCCGATGGATCATGCGCAAATACAATGTCGCGCGGGAGAAGCTCGCAAGGGAGTGACCACCGGAACTCCATCCGGTGAACACGGAGCAACCGCTGGCATAGACCCTTGCTGTGTCACGCCCTTGCAACGGCAAAGTCGCGCGCCCGTCTTGCCAAAATCACGTCAGCCGCTGAACTTGCCGCTGCGCGGAAAACCCTTCGGGACGGTGCGACCGACGGTGGCGCGGTCGGCCAGCCATTCGGCCAGTTCGTCCTTGTTGCGGGTGAAGCTGCGGCCGGCGCTGTCTTCCCAAGTCAGGCCGTCAGCGATGGCGAAGCACTTGATGTCGGAAATGCCACCATCCTTGTAGCGCTGCAGGCGCACGCCCTTGCCGCGGGTCATTTCCGGCAGTTGCGCCAGCGGGAAGACCAGAAGCTTGCGGTTCTCGCCGACGATCGCCACATGGTCGCCGCTGACGGGCACGAGGAGCTTCGTCTCGTCCGGCATCGACACGTTCATGATCTGCTTGCCCTTGCGGGTATTGGCGATCATCTCGCTTTCCGCCACGATGAAGCCGTTGCCGGCGGTGGAGGCGATGATCAGCTTGCGCGCCGGGTCATGCACGAAGGCGGTCAGCACATCCTGATCGTTTTCCATGTCGACCATGATGCGGATCGGTTCGCCATGGCCGCGCCCGCCCGGCAGCTTGTCGGCGCCGAGCGTATAGGCCTTGCCGCCAGTGGTAACCAGCAACAGCTTATCGGTGGTCTGGGCGGGGAACGCGAGCTTCGGCCCGTCGCCTTCCTTGAAGGTGAGGCCGGACGTATCGGCGATATGGCCCTTCAGTGCGCGGATCCAGCCCTTCTGCGAGATGATGACCGTGATCGGTTCCTTCTCGATCATCGCCTGCTGGATGGCTTCCACATCGGCGTCCGGTGCCTCGGCGAACTGCGTCAGGCGGGCAAAGGGCTTGCCGCGGCCCTTGGCAAAGTTTTTCCGCACATCCTGGATCTCGTGCTCGATCACCTTCCACTGCTTGTCGTCGGAGGAGAGCAGAGCCTCGATATCGGCCTTTTCCTGGCTCAATTCGTCGAATTCCTTGCGGATCTCGAATTCCTCCAGCTTGCGCAGATTGCGCAGGCGCATGTTGAGGATGGCTTCGACCTGGACCTCGGTCAAATCCCATTTGGCGACCATGACCGGCTTCGGCTCGTCTTCCTCGCGGATGATGCGGATCACCTCATCGAGGTTGAGATAGGCAATCAGCAGGCCACCCAGGATTTCCAGGCGCCGGTCGATGGCAGCGAGCCGGAAGCGCGAGCGGCGGATCAGCACCTCCTTGCGGTGCTGCAGCCATTCGAGCAGAACTTCATTCAGCGCCATGACCTTGGGAACGCGGCCCATGGACAGCACGTTCATGTTGAGCGGGAAGCGGCTTTCCAGCTCGGTGAGGCGGAACAGCGATTCCATCAGAAGCGTGGCATCGACCGTGCGGCTCTTCGGCACCAGCACGATGCGGATATCTTCCGCCGACTCGTCACGGATGTCTTCGAGCAGCGGCAGCTTGCGGGCCACCAGCAGTTCGGCGATCTTCTCGATCAGGCGCGACTTCTGGACCTGATAGGGAATTTCGGAAATGACGATCTGGTAGCCGCCCCGGCCGAGATCCTCCGTCTCCCACTTTGCGCGTACGCGAAAACCGCCGCGACCGGTCCGGTAGGCGTCGATGATCTGCTCACGGCTGTCGATGATGATGCCGCCCGTCGGCATATCCGGGCCGGGAATGAATTCAACGAGCTTCTCGATGGAGGCATCGGGATGGCGGATCAGATGCAGCGCGGCATCGCAGA
Organism: Rhizobium sp. RU35A; assembly: GCF_900156005.1. Taxonomy (NCBI): domain Bacteria; kingdom Pseudomonadati; phylum Pseudomonadota; class Alphaproteobacteria; order Hyphomicrobiales; family Rhizobiaceae; genus Rhizobium; species Rhizobium sp. RU35A. The sequence continues at coordinate 113,563 of NZ_FTMR01000001.1, forward strand.
GTTCATGCGCATTGTGCGGCGGAATGGAGGTGGCCATGCCGACCGCGATACCGGAGGCGCCGTTGGCCAGCAGATTCGGGAAGGCGCCCGGCAGAACCGTCGGCTCCTCGTCTTCCTCGTTGTAGGTGGGGCGGAAATCCACCGCATCCTGGTCGACACCTTCGAGCAGAAGGGCGGCAACCTCGGTCATGCGCGCTTCGGTGTAACGATAGGCAGCAGCGCTGTCGCCATCGATGTTGCCGAAATTGCCCTGCCCGTCGACGACCGGATAGCGCTGCGAGAAATCCTGGGCGAGACGCACCAGCGCATCATAGACCGACTGGTCGCCGTGCGGATGGAACTTACCGATGACGTCGCCAACGATACGCGCGCATTTCTTGAAGGCGGAGTTCGGACGGATGCCCATCTCGCTCATGGCGTGGATGATGCGCCTGTGCACCGGCTTCAGGCCGTCGCGCACATCCGGCAGAGCGCGATGCATGATCGTCGAGAGCGCATAGGCGAGGTAACGCTCTTCCAGCGCCGCCTTCAGATCGATCGGCAGGATATGGTCGTCGTCGCCGTCGCCGGGCGGTGGTGTCAGGTTCTGTCCCATGCCTCCTTGCTACCGGAAAGGCGAATTGCGAGCAAGAAAAGCCGCTGAACCGCCTGTGGATGAAGGGCTTTCATCCTCACACATGCCAATTTTTTATGATCCGAAGGCCGTGGACCTTTAACGGTGTCAGCCTATAACTGCTGCAGAACAAACTTTGGCCATACGGCCGCCTGGAGGATTGCATGACCCTGCTTCGCTCAACCCGCACTCTGCTTGCCGGCAGTATGCTTGCCTTCGCTGCCGCACCGGCCTGGGCACTGGATGGCACCGACCTGCTCAACAAGATCACCCGCGCCGCCAACCTGGAAGCGGGCAATCTGGCAGTCACCGGCATCGACGTGTCCGGCCAGCGTGTCACGCTGAAGGGCCTGTCGGTCGGCGAGGGCGGCGGTGAGCGTCTCACCATTGGCGACGTGGTGCTGGACGGCGTCACCGAGGAAGCCAACGGATCCTATGCGATCGACAAGGTCACCTTTCCCAATGTGAACCTCAGCGAGGAGAAAGCACAGATCTCCGCCTCCGACATGTACCTATCCGACGTCGTGGTTCCCGGCGACACCAGCGGAGACACCCTCGATTCCATGCTTTTTTACGGCGAGGCCCATATGGGGCCGATGCAGATCACCGTCGAGGGCCAGAAGGTCTGGGCAATCAGCGAGATCTCGGTGACCATGGAGCGCAGCGAGGACGATTCCGGCCTGAGCTTCGACGGGACCATCGATGGCATTGCGGCCGACCTCTCCAGCATTGATGACATCAAGACGCGCGAAGCGCTGCAGAGCCTCGGCCTCACGCAGATTGCCGGCAAGATCACCATGCAGGGCGACTGGGAAATCGCCAGCGGCACCTTCGACATCAGCGAGTATGCCTTCGACTTCGCCAATATCGGCCGCCTCAACATCGCCGCCACCATTTCCGGCTATACACCGGCCTTCATGAAAGCCGTGCAGGAAACAACGCGCACCCTGCAGAACAATCCCAACAAGGAAGCCGCCCAGCAGGCACAGATGTTCGCCATCTTCGGCCTCTTGCAGCAGTTGAGCTTCAACCGCGCCGAGGTCCGCTTCGACGATTCCGGCATCACCAACAGGGCGCTGTCCTTCGCCGGCAAAAGCCAAGGCGTTTCCGGCGACCAGATGGCAATGATGGTGAAGGGCTCGGTGCCGCTGATCGTGGCGCAGTGGAACCTTCCGACGCTGCAGAACAGCCTGTCGGCAGCGGTCAACGCCTTCATCGATCACCCGCGCAACCTGACGGTGACCGCCGAGCCGGCCAACCCTGTGCCGTTCCCGATGATCATCGGGGCAGCGCAGTCTGCCCCGAACACGCTTCCCGACGTGCTCGGCATCAAGGTTTCGGCAAACCAGTAATCACAAGGCACGCCAGAGGCCTGCCGCCCGATGTGGCGGGCCTCTGGCCCACGGTCACAGACAGCCGAGCGCCAGATGCCGCGCGCTGTCTGCCCGGGCATCCTCTTCCCTCTGGCTGTACAGCATGGCCTCCAGTTCCGGCACCGGCACCGGCCGGCCATACAGGAAACCCTGCAGTTCGTGGCAGCCATGGGCAAAGGCCCAGTCTGCGGCAGCCTGCGTCTCGATGCCTTCCGCCACGATCCGCACCTGCATGAAATTGCACATATCGATGACGAGCCTCAGGATCTGCTCGTTGCGCGGCAGGCCACCGATCAGGCTGCGATCGATCTTGATGCAATCGACGGCCATCTCGTTCAGGCGCGCGAGATTGGAATAGCCCGTGCCGAAATCATCGATCGCGATACGCACGCCGAGCGCCCGTACTTGTGCCAGATTTTCGTGCACCACCGGATTGCTTTCCAGCAGCAGCGTTTCGGTCAGCTCCAGTTCCAGCTTGCCGGGATCGACATCGTAACAGGCCATCAGGCGGCACACGAGGGCTGAAAAATCAGCCTCGCACAACTGGCGCAGGGACACATTGACGGAAACGGCGAGATCGAAGCCGGCCTCTGTCCAGATGCGCTGCTGGCGCAACGCCTGCTCGAGGATCATGGCGCCAACTTGGTTGACCAGCCCGGCCTTTTCCGCCAGCGGGATGAATTCCGATGGGAAAACCAGTCCGCGATCCGGATGGTTCCAGCGGGCGAGCGCTTCCACCGCCACGATACGCCCATCTCCAGCCGAACAGCGCGGCTGGTAATAGGCTTCGATCTGGCCGCGCCGCAACCCTTCCCGCAGATCCGCCAGAAGCTCCATCGCATCGTCGCGGCGGTGGCGCATGCGCTCCTCGTAGACGCAGAACTGGTTGCGCCCGGCCGCCTTTGCCTCGTACATGGCCAGATCCGCCTTCTGCATCAGAAGCTGCGGATCACTGCCCTGTTCGGGAAAGCGGGCAATGCCGACGCTCGGCGTCACCATCAGCTTGCGGCGGGCGCCCTGGACGGGCATGGCGAGCTGCGTCAGGATCTGCCCTGCGAGCTCCTCGATGCGGCCCTTCTCGTACGGCTCCTCCGCCGCCAGGAACAGAAACTCGTCGCCCCCCAGGCGGATCACGGCATCATGCTTGCCGCGCAGGGCAAAAAGCCGTCGGGACACCTCCATCAGCACCGCATCGCCCTGCAGATGGCCGAGCGTGTCGTTGATGGCCTTGAACTGATCGAGGTCGATGAACAGCACGCCGATACCCGCCCCGGTTTCCTCCGTGCGGCGCACCAGCGTCTCGAACAGAAGCGGCATGGCAAGCCGGTTCGGCAGGCCGGTGAGCGGGTCATGATGCGCACGCGAATGGGCAAGCTCTTCCGCCTCCTTCAACTCGCTCACATCCGTCTCGCTGATCAGGATCGAGGGCTGGCCGGACGCGGGATCGTGGCAGGCGCGCGCCGTCATCTCATGCCAGCGGATGCCGCGCGAGGTGGACACCTCGGCGATCAAGCTCACCTCGCCATTGGTACCGACGCCGGACAACAGCGCCTCGTAATCGTCCGGGCGAACGAAACGCCGGGCAAGCTGGTCATGATTGGCATCGAAGCTGGCCCGCGCCGCCGGATTGCAATAAAGCGTGCGGCCGCTGCGATCATGCAGGGAAATCATCAGCTGCGTATGCAGCAGCGCATCGGCGCTGCGCAGCGCCTCCGGCGGCAGCCCCGCCTCGTCCCGGCCCTCGCAGAGCATGGCCATGCGCCCGTCTTCCAGCCTGACTCCGCTGAAGCGCACGCGCAAAGGGCGCGGCACGCCGCGGGGATAAAGCGTCCACATTTCGGAGAACACGGCATCACGGGCGATGAAATCGGCCTGGTATTGCCGCAGACGCCGCTCGACCGCCGGCGACATGCCGTTCTTCAGGTCGCGCGCATAAAGCTCTGCTGCCGTATCGGCCGCCCAGATTTCCAGCGCCGCCGCATTGGCCCACACAACCCGGCCGTGGTCGAAATCGAACACCCACACGGCAGTGCTCAGCCGCTCCAGCATCCAGCGGCTGTCGCTGACCAGCCCCACCGGTTGCTCGGCGACAAAGAGATCCGTCGCGTGGGCCCTGCCCTTTGTCATGCAGCATGTCCGGCAGCAAAGGGTTTGGCAGTGGAACAGAGCTCCGAAAGCGGCACGTAGCCTGGCTGCTCGCGCACCCGCTCCATCCAGGAACAGACGGAGGGGAAGTCCTGCATGGCGATGCCGGCCTCGTCGCCCACATGCACATAGCCATAAAGGGCGATGTCGGTGATGCCGTAGCGGTCGCCGAGCATGAAGGCATTGCCGGCCAGGTGCGCATCGAGTGTTGCCAGCCCTGCCCTCGCCTTCTCGCGCCAGGCGGCGATGTCCGCCTCGCGGCCCTTGCCGAGATGCGGCGCGATGTGGCCGAGGAATCGGGCGGGCGAAATATGGGGCTCCAGCTTGGACTGCTCGAAGAACATCCATTGCAGGCTTCTGGCCCGTTCCAGAGCGGTCTGCGGCATCAGGGAGGATCCATCCGCGATCAGCCACAGCATGGCGTTGGATTCGCCGAGGCCCACACCCTGCGTGGTCATCAGATAGGGCACGGCGCCGGCAGGATTGATCCGGCGAAACGCATCTCCGCGTGTCTCGCCCTTCAGGACATCCACCTCAAGTACAGAAAAGGAAATGGAAAGCTGACACAAGGTCAGAAACGGCTTGAAACAGTTACCTGATCCCCGCGTGGCGTAAAGCACATACATCCGACACCCTCTCCTCTTTGAGAACGTCTTAGGTTACGCCAATCAGGATTGAAAAAACGTTTTGAAAACACCTTGAATTTTGCCGGACAACATGTCGACACTTTTCCACTTCGGAAAAGCTTTGGCAACAGTTTTACGCTGTTGTCACCACACGGATCGCGGCTGCGGCATTGACCGCACCAACAAGGGATTGCAGGACGACAGGCACCGCCTTTCGTCCCCGCTTCACCTGCCAGTTCGACGCGCACCGGAGAGACGGGGCCGTAAAACGATATGGGCAGGCGGTTTCCCGCCTGCCCATCGACAGATGTCGCTCTTGCAAAGGATCAGTCCAGAACCTCGATCACTTCGCGGGTTTCCGGGTCCACCACCACGCGACGCTGGTTGACAATGGTATAGGCATAGCCGCCATCGCCGTCGATCACGTGGGTCTCCACCTCCTGCGGCAGGACGCGGCCGACCAGCACGTCGCCATTATAGTTCACCGACGGCACCTCCTGGCGCATGACATAGGTGCGCACACTGGAGGGAACCTCGCGCACGACGACGGCGCCCGGCGCGGGCTGGTCGGTGACGATGACGGTCGACTGGGCGAAGGCCGTGGTCGAGATGAGAAGGGCCGCCGATGCGGCCATGAGGGTGTGGCTGATGGTCTTCAGCATGATGCTCTCCTCGGGCGTTGATGCTGGCGGGACAATGTCCGGCCCGGGAGATGGTTCCGCGGAGCGGGACGCCCTGAGGCCGCCCCGCTCCGCCAAAGTGATCAGACAACAGTCAGAAACTGCGCAGCAGGCGCTGTGCAGGGACCCCCGTCCGGTCCGCCGCGATGCTGGCCTCGATGATGTTGCCGTTGCGGCCGTTCGAGGGTGCCGTCTGGACCGGTGCGGCCGGCTGTGGCGCGGCGGGCACCGCCGGTGCGAGGCGTACCGTGCGCGGCGAGACGGACGGCGCTATGGCATCACAATTGCCCGATGCGGTCTTTTCCACCTTCGGCGCGCCGCTGCCGTCATTCAGGTAGCGGATCGCCTGCGAGCAGGTCTTGCCGCCGCTCGTCACGGAATAGACGGAATAGCCCTGCACGCCGGGCGGCAGGTGGCTCATGTCGACCGTGAGAAGGCCGGGGCCGGCCGCCGCCAGAGGTGCGGTCAGAGGTGCAGCGTGATCAAACGCCTGCATCATGCGGGCCGCCTGCAGATCCATCGCGGCCGAGATCTGCTCGATTGCGGCGAAGGGATCGGCGGCAAGACCGTCATCGAAGACCGGCACCAGGATGCGGTCGCTGCGCGTGTCATAGCTTACCTTCGGCGGCTGGTCGCCGAGGTAGCGGATGTGCTCGATGCTGCCATCCGGCAGGCGGACGGTCATGTCGTGCATGGAATCACGGGCAAAGGCGGTGCCGGCGATCACGGCCGCAAGACCGGCGCCGGCAAGAACGAGGGAACGAAGGTTACGCATGGCTATCTCCATTGATCTGTCATGAAGAACGTCGCTCTTCCGCATCCCCGTATGCTGCGGAAGCGGCGCCCTGCCCTGCCGATGATCGCCCGCTCCCCGGCCATTTTGTGGCAATGCAACCGACTGGGCCGCACCGCACGCGAATGTGAAAACGCCGCCGGCGAGAGGCTCACCGGCGGCGTCTGATCTCTCCAAAGGGAGGGGCTAGCCCCTCAGTCCTTCTTCTGCGGCGGGATGACGCGCAGCGACAGCTCCATCAGCTGCTTCGGCATGGCCGGTGCGGGCGCGTTCATCAGAAGATCCTGCGCCTGCTGGTTCATCGGGAACAGCGTGATCTCGCGCAGGTTCTTCGCACCGACCAGCAGCATGACGATACGGTCGATGCCGAAGGCGCAGCCGCCATGCGGAGGCGCGCCATACTGGAAGGCGCGGTACATGCCGCCGAAACGCTCTTCCACATCCGCCTTGGAAAGGCCGACCAGTTCGAAGGCTTTGACCATCAATTCGGGCGACTGGTTGCGGATCGAACCGGACGCGATCTCGAAGCCGTTGCAGACAGCATCATACTGGAACGCCTTGATGGTGAGCGGATCCTGGCTCTCCAGCGCTTCCAGACCGCCCTGCGGCATCGAGAAGGGGTTGTGCGCGAAGTCGATCTTCTTGTCTTCCTCGTTCCATTCGAAGAAGGGGAAGTCGACGATCCAGCAGAACTCGAAGCGGTCACGATCAACGAGGTTCAGGTCCTCGCCGACGCGGGTGCGCGCTTCACCGGCAAACTTGTAGAACTTGGCGGGTTCGCCAGCGACAAAGAAGCAGGCATCGCCAGCCTCAAGGCCGAGCTGCGTGCGGACGGCTTCCGTGCGCTCCTCGCCGATGTTCTTGGCGAGCGGGCCGGAACCGCCGATCTTGCCGTCCTCTTCCTTCCAGAAGATATAGCCGAGGCCGGGCTGACCCGCGGACTGCGCCCAGGCGTTCATGCGGTCGCAGAAGGCGCGGGAGCCGCCGGTCTTGGCCGGGATCGCCCAGACCTGAACCTTCGGGTTGGACGCGATCATGTTCGCAAAGACCTTGAAGCCGGAGCCCGCAAAATGCTCGGTGACGTTCTGCATCTCGATCGGGTTGCGCAGGTCCGGCTTGTCGGAACCGTACTTGCGGATCGCCTCGTCGTAAGGAATGCGCGGCCACTGCTTTGTCACCGGCTTGCCTTCGGCGAACTGCTCGAAGACCTTCGTCATCATCGGCTCCATCGTGCCCCAGACATCTTCCTGGGTGACGAAGCTCATTTCGACGTCGAGCTGGTAGAATTCGCCCGGCAGGCGATCGGCGCGCGGGTCTTCGTCACGGAAGCAGGGCGCGATCTGGAAATAGCGGTCGAAGCCGGCCACCATCAGGAGCTGCTTGTACTGCTGCGGCGCCTGCGGCAGCGCGAAGAACTGGCCGGGATGGATGCGGCTCGGCACGAGGAAGTCGCGCGCGCCTTCCGGCGAGGAGGCCGTCAGGATCGGCGTCGAATATTCGGCAAAACCGGCAGAGGTCATGCCCGACCGCATCGAGGCGATGATCTGCGTGCGGCGCACGATGTTCTTGTGCAGCGTCTCGCGGCGCAGGTCGAGGAAGCGGTACTTCAGGCGCACATCTTCCGGATAGTCCGGCTCGCCGAACACCGGCAGCGGCAGTTCCTTGGCGGCAGACAGGATTTCGATTTCCCTGGCATAGAGTTCGATCTCGCCGGTGGCCATCTGCTTGTTGATCGTCTCGTCGGAGCGGGCCTTCACGACGCCATCGATGCGGATCACCCATTCGCCGCGCACGGTCTCGGCCACCTTGAAGGCCGGGCTGTCGGGATCGGCGACGACCTGGGTCATGCCGTAATGGTCGCGCAAGTCGATGAAGAGAACGCCGCCATGATCGCGGACGCGGTGAACCCAGCCGGACAAGCGAACGGTTTCGCCGACATCGGACTTGCGAAGGGCTGCACAGGTGTGGCTGCGGTAACGGTGCATTTTCGAGATCCTGGAATCACTTGTGCCGGCGCACGCCGCAATGGCCGGGCCGGCAGGGGAAAATCGGGCGGAAAAGCGCATGGCCCGCCCGCTTTGTCAAGGCGGAACCGGTTCTGCGCCCGATTGCGGCTGTCCGCGCGCCGCCGGCCATGGCTCAGTCCTTCGCGGAAAACAGGTCCCGCATCGCGGCTTCCTCCTGGCGAATGCGGATCACCAGGATCACCAGATAGACCGGCAGACCGACGACAAGCGTCACATAGGCATGGAAGATGAGGGCGAAGCCGATCAGTTCCGGCAGAATGTTCAGGAAATAGTTGGGGTGACGCACCGTGCGGAACAGCCAGTGCCTGTTCACCACATGATCGCGGGCGATCATGATCTTCACCGTCCAGATCGGCCCGAGCAGCCGCACGATCCAGACCAGCATCAGGATAGCGGCACCATAGAGACCAAATCCCGTCAGCGACACCGCATCGAACCGGGTGGCGCGTGCAATCCCCTCGCCGAGGCAGGCGACATAGTAGAACACGTGGGCGAACGCCAGCAGGCGGGTGTTGAGCGCCCCGTGCTCCACGGCACCGTCGCGCCGCAGCGCAGCCTCATGCCGCTTCGAGACCACGAGACTGGAGAGACGAATCGCCGCCCCGACCAGAAAGACTGCGATCAGCAGGAAATCCATGGCACGCCGCCTCCGCCGCCGGCTCGACCTTTGGGGCGGGCAGTCGTCAGGCGGATACCGACCGAACCCCGCTACGGCACACCCGCGCGACATTGGTAGAAGCCTGTCGGCCACCGTTCAAGCACATTCCCGCCGCGCAGGCCCTCTGCCGGCGCCGTGGTGCTCATCGATCACGCCCGCTGATCGACAAATTCATCCTGTGAACTATCTTCTCGGCCGGCAGGCGGCTACAAGAATCGCAGGGTTTGCGATGAAGGTTGCAGGGCCCCGCGTTCTTCTCATGGCTGTCCGGTGCCGATGTCGACCATACGTCCGCTTGTTCCCCTTCTCGTCACGGCGGGCATTCTCATCGGCGGCAACGGCCTGCAGGGCACGTTCATCGCGCTGCGCGGTTCGGCGGAAGGATTTTCGCCCTCCACCATCGGCCTGATCGGCGCGGGCTACAGCATCGGCTTTGCGCTCGGTTGCCTCTATATCACCCGCATCCTGCGCTCGATCGGCCATATCCGCACGTTTGCGGCCATGGCGGCGATTGCCGCCTCCTGTTCCATCCTGATGCCGCTCGTCATCGCGCCGCTGTTCTGGACGCTGATGCGCTTCATCATCGGCCTCTGCGTGGCGGGCCTCTTTGCCGTGGTGGAAAGCTGGATCAATGCCAAGGTCACCAACGAGAACCGCGCCCGCACGCTCTCCGTCTATCGTCTGGTGGACCTCAGTTCCGTGACGGTGGCGCAATATGTGATTCCGACCTTCGGCGTCGAAGGGCCGGTAATCTTCTCGCTGATCGCCATTGCCATGGCGCTGTCGCTGGTCCCGATCTCGGTTGCCGATCGCTCCAGCCCGACGCCGCCGGAAGCGATCAGTTACGATATCCGTGCCGTGTGGCGCATCTCGCCACTCTCTGTGGTCGGCGTCATCGCGGTCGGCCTCAGCATGGCCGCCTTCCGCAACATCGGGCCGATCTATGCGCAGGATATCGGCATGGACATCACCGAGATCGCCACCTTCATGAGCGCCGGAATCATCGGCGGCGTGGTGCTGCAATATCCGCTCGGGATCTTTTCCGACCGGCTCGACCGGCGCAAGGTGATCATCTGGGCGACCATCGGCACGATCCTGACCGGCGGCTACCTGTCCTTCTTCGCCGGCACCGACGAGACGGCCAATATCATCGCCATCTTCATCTACGGCGCCTTCGCCATGCCGCTTTATTCGCTGTGTTCGGCGCATGGCAATGATTTCGCCAAGCCCGGCGAACATGCGCTGGTCTCGGCGGGCCTCCTGTTCTTCTGGTCGATCGGCGCGACCGTCGGGCCGCTGATCGCTTCGCTGCTGTTGCAGTTCATCGGGCCGCAGGTGTTCTTCATCTACACCTCGTTCATCTTCATGGGCTTCCTCTGGTACACGCTGGTGCGCATGCGCGCCCGCCCCGCCGTGCCGCCCGAAAGCCGACCGGGGCGTTTTCGTGCGCTCTTGCGCACCTCTGCCTATTTCAACCGGCTGGCCGGCGCGCCGGGCGACGAGGGCAAGGACGGCCCGCCCCGGTCGTGACCTGCGGCAAATTCGCGTATCCCTCTCTATTGCTGAATGCTGCGCTCAGCTTTAATCAGGACGCAGATGCATGCCAGCCGGAGGCCACGCCATGGTTCACCTGTCCCGCCGCACCCTGCTGAAGGGCGCCGCAGCGCTTGGCGCCTACGGCATCGGGCTGGGGGCCGCGAGCCTTTACCGCAGCGCGGAGGCCGCCACTCCGGTGACGCTGGAAGCAAAGACTGCCGATGCGCTGCTGGACGGCCAGCACCTGACGAAGGGTGTGATGACATACGGCGCGGACGGCGCGGCGGATGCGATGACCGGCCCGCCGATGCCGCCGACGCTGCGGCTGCGCAAGGGCGAACCCTTTGCCGCCAAACTCATCAACCGGCTGGACGAGCCGACAACCATCCACTGGCACGGCCTGCGGGTCGATAACCGCATGGATGGCGTCCCCTTCCTGACGCAGCCTTACGTCTATACCGGCGACAGTTTCGACTATGCCTTCACGCCGCCGGATGCCGGTACCTTCTGGTATCACCCGCACTGCAACACGCTGACCCAGATGGGCCGCGGCATGACGGGGTTGCTGATCGTCGAAAACCCCGAAGATCCCGCCTTCGACGCCGAGATCGCCGTCAACCTGCGCGACTGGCGTCTGGGCAGCGACGGCCAGTTCATCGAGCAGTTCAAGCCGCGTGACGCCGCCCGCAACGGCACCTTTGGTACCGTGCGCGGCGCCAACTGGCAGGTGGAACCGGCCTTCGATGCACCCGCCGGCGGGCTGGTGCGCGTGCGGCTGGTGGCGACCGACGTGACCCGCATCTATACGCTCAAGCTTGCCGGGGCGGACGCCGTGATCGTGGCGCTGGACGGCCAGCCGCTGCCAGCGCCCGTACCGCTCGATCAGGCGGTCCTCGGCCCCGGCCAGCGCGCCGATCTGGTGCTGCGCATGCCGGATGGCGAAGGTCAGACGGCATCGCTCGTCGATGCGCGCCCCTCCACCGCGAAAACCGTCGCCACCTTCCGCGCCACCGGCTCCTCGCTGAAGCGCGACCTTCGCGCCGTTGCGGCGCTCGCCGCCAATCCCTTCACGCCGCCGGACCTCAAGAATGCCGAGGCGGTGCCGCTGGTGCTGAGCGCCACCGCGGAAAACGCGGCGCGCGAATCCTTCTGCGGCTCGCTCGGCTATTCCTTCTGGGCGATCAACAAGGTGCCGTGGCCGGGCGATACCTCCGACCCGACGGCGCCGCTGGCGGAACTCAAACGCGGGCGCACCTATCTCCTCAACCTGGAAAACCTCACGCCGCATCTGCACCCCATCCACCTGCACGGGATGAATTTCCAGGTCGTCTCCTCGAGCGTCCGCAGCGTCCCGCCGCTGATTTCCGACACCTATCTCGTGCTGCCGGACGAAAAGGTGCAGCTGGCGCTGGTGGCCGACAATCCGGGCGACTGGGTTCTGCATTGCCACATCATCGAACACCAGAAGGCCGGCATGACGAGCTATGTGCGGGTGGTGTGACGCCACGCGCCGAACGTCCCGACCGGGAGACAGACATGAGTGACCTGACCGCCACGCTTCGGGTGCTGGAACCCGCTCCCGGCCTCCTTGCCTTCTATGACGGCCGCATTGCGGGCAAGCGCCTCCATTCGGACGCGCGCAACTGGATGGATGACGGCGCCTATGCGCTCGGCATCGCAAGCTATGCGCTGACCTGCGGCGACGAGGCGCTGGTCTACGACACGCACATCTCGACCGCGCATGCGACCCTCATCCGCCGGTATCTTGCCGAGCGCGGCGTGCGGCACACCACGCTGGTGCTCAGCCACTGGCACACCGACCACATTGCCGGCATCACCGCCTTTGCCGATTGTCCCATCATCGCCAATCCGCTGACGGCGCTGGCGATGGTCGAGAACGAGGCGGCGCTTGCCGCCAAGGACCCGCCAATCCATCCGCTGGTGCCGCCGAACCGGCTGTTCGACGACCGGCTGGAGCTGACGGTCGGCGACCGGACGGCGCATCTTTTGCAGTTCGACATCCACAGCGCCGATGGCACCGTGCTGTGGCTGCCCGAGGAGCGGCTGCTTCTCGCGGGCGACACGCTGGAGGACACGGTGACCTATGTCTCCGAGCCGCACGGCATCTCCCGCCATATCGCGGAGCTTCACCGTCTCGCAAGCCTGCCGGTGCACCGCATCCTGCCCAATCACGGCAGCGAGGCGGCGATTGCCGCCGGCGGCTACAGCCCCGATCTCATCACCGCCAACCGCGCCTATCTGGAGCGGCTTCTGTCGCGCATCGATGATCCGTCGCTCGACGCCGAGAGCCTGGAAAGCTTCGTGGCACCCGAAATCGCCACCGGCAGCATCGGCTATTTCGCCCCTTACGAGCAGGTGCACCGGGACAATATCCAGACGCTCCGTCAAAGCCTTGGCCGCACGCCCTGAGCTTTTCCGGCATGAACTTTCCACCGGGAATAGCGGGCGGACCGGCAAATGCGGGCGGCGAAGACCAGCCTTCTGTTGACATCCTCTGATGAAAGGGAAAGGAAGGTTGACCACGTCCCTTTCTTCAAGCCGCACGACCGATTCTGATGATTGTCACGACCGCCGCCCTCGATGAAGCATGCCGCAAGCTCGCCCAGTCGGAATTCGTTACCGTCGACACGGAATTTCTCCGCGAAACGACCTTCTGGCCGGAACTCTGCCTCATCCAGATGGCGAGCCCCGACCTTGAGGTGCTGGTGGACCCGATGGCCAAGGGGCTGGATCTTGCGCCCTTCTTCGCGCTGATGGCCAATCCGGCGGTGGTGAAGGTCTTCCACGCAGCGCGCCAGGATCTGGAAATCATCTACCATCTCGGCAAGCTCATCCCGCATCCGATCTTCGATACGCAGGTGGCGGCCATGGTCTGCGGCTTCGGCGATTCGATTTCCTACGACCAGCTGGTGCAGCGCACGAAGAACGTGCAGATCGACAAATCCTCCCGCTTCACCGACTGGAGCCGCCGGCCGCTCTCCGAAAAGCAGCTGGATTATGCGCTGGCCGACGTCACCCATCTGCGCGACGTTTATCTGAGCCTGCGCAGCCGCCTCGACAGCGAAGGCCGCACCACCTGGGTCGCCGAGGAAATGGCGATCCTGGAAAACCCCGAAACCTACGACGTGCATCCGGACGACGCGTGGCTGCGACTGAAATCGCGCCTGCGCAAGCCGCAGGAACTGGCCGTGCTGAAATTCGTCGCCGCCTGGCGGGAACGGGAAGCGCGCAGCCGCAACGTGCCGCGTTCACGCGTGCTGAAGGACGACGCGATCTACGAGATCGCCCAGCAGCAGCCGAAGGATACCGAGGCGCTGGGGCGCCTGCGCACGGTGCCGAAGGGCTGGGAGCGCTCGTCTTCCGGCGCCGCGATCGTGGAAGCGGTCAATGCGGCGCTGGCGCTGCCGAAGGCAGACATGCCGCATGCGCCAAAGCACGTGCACACGCCGGAAGGCGCGCAGTCCGCCGTCGAACTGCTCAAGGTTCTGCTGCGGCTGATCTCCGAACAGCATGGCGTCGCCGCCAAGGTGATCGCCAACAGCGAAGACCTCGACAAGATTGCCGTGGATGGCGAAAACGCCGAGGTGCCGGCCCTGACCGGCTGGCGCCGCGACCTGTTCGGCGAGCCGGCGCTGAAACTGATTTCCGGCAAGGTAGCGCTGCGCTTCGCCGACAAGAAAGTGGAAGCCGTGGAGCTTGAGGGGTGAGCGCCCCCGGGCTGACCATCGCGCTTGCCGATCGTTTTGCCGCGATCGCGCTCGGCCATGTCACCCGCGAATATCCGAACCACCTCGCGCATGGGTTCGAAGGCCCCGAGGATCTCGGCACGCCGCGCGCGCTGCATCCCCTCTTCTACGGCAGCTTCGACTGGCATTCCTGCGTGCACGGCTACTGGCTGCTGGCAAGCCTGCTGCGACGCTTTCCCGACATGCAGGAGGCAGGCCGCATCCGTGCCCTGTTCGATGCGCAGATCACGGCGGATGCTGTGGCCGGCGAGCGCGCCTATTTCGCGCGGCCGCTGGCGCGTGGCTATGAGCGGCCCTATGGCTGGGGCTGGCTGCTGAAGCTGGCCTCTGACCTGATGCCGCTCGAAAACGGCCGCTGGGCGGCGATCCTTCAACCGCTGACGGATGTGATTCGCGACCGTTTCATGGCCTTCCTGCCGCTCGCCACCTATCCGGTGCGCGTCGGAACCCATTTCAACACGGCCTTTGCGCTCCGCCTTGCCGCCGATTATGCCGAAACCGCCGGCGATGCCGATCTCATGGCGCTGCTGACCGGGACAGCGGAACGCTGGTATGGCGCTGACGAAAACTGCCCGGCCTGGGGCGAACCGTCCGGCGACGAATTCCTGTCGTCAACGCTTGTCGAGGCGGAATGCCTGCGTCGCCTTCTGCCGCGGGATCGCTTCCTCGCCTGGTTCGGAGCCTTCCTGCCCCGGATCGGAGCACAGGAGCCCGCGACGCTGTTTGCGCCCGCCACCGTGTCCGACCGTTCCGATGGCAAGATCGCCCATCTGGACGGGCTGAACCTCAGCCGCGCCTGGTGTTTCCGGACGCTGGCGGCTTCGCTGCCCGCGGGAGATCCGCGCCGCGGCGTGATTGGGACGGCAGCGGAACACCATCTGGCGACCGCGCTGCCGCATGTGGCGGGCGATTACATGGGCGAACACTGGCTGGCGAGTTTTGCGCTGCTGGCGCTCACCGCCTGATCGTTTCGCCCGATCGTCAGGGATGCGTCCGGTCACTCCCGTGATCATTTCCGCTCGCCCCCCGGAGCCAGACGGCGAGATGCCCGGAGGCAGGCGCCATCTCGCGGCGCGATGCTGAAACGTCACCAAAACTTCATTCCCCCGCAATGCGAGCGACATTCAGCCTTTCTAATCATGCCCCGTTCGATTCCATCATCGGGGGATACAAGATGAAGACGATCCTGCTCGCGTCCGCCGCCGTTCTGGCGCTTGCCATCGGTGCCAAGGCCGAGGAAAAGGCCTTTCCGGCCAGGCTTTCGGCCCAGGCCATCCTGCCCGCCAACACCGTCATTCCGGCTCCGGCCGATGCACCGGACGCGCTGAAGACCGCCGCCAAGTTCACGACCGCCGACCGCAAGCGCGCCAATGGCCTCGGCACCGTGCCGGGCATGGACGGCATTCACCCGACCGGCCTCTCGATGCCATTCGACGGTCAGGCCGTGCAGGGCTTTTCCGGCATCAAGACCATGCCGGACGGTTCGTTCTGGAGCCTTTCCGACAACGGTTTCGGCAGCAAGCTGAACTCCGTGGATGCGATGCTGATGCTGCACCACCTGAAGATGGACTGGGCCAACAACAAGGTCGACCGCCTGGAGACCGTGTTCCTCTCCGACCCGAACAAGATCGCGCCCTTCCCGATCGTCATGGAAGGCACGGAAAAGCGTTATCTGACCGGCTCCGATTTCGATATCGAATCCATCCAGCCGGTGGCCGACGGCTACTGGATCGGCGAGGAATTCGGTCCCTACCTGATCAAGGTCAACCTGAAGGGCGAACTGGTCGCCGTCTATTCGACCAGCGTCGAGGGCAAGACCGTGATGTCGCCGGACAATCCGACGCTGGCGCTGCCCTCCGATCCCTCGAAGCCGATGCCGGCCTTCAACCTGCGCCGCTCCAACGGCTTCGAAGGCCTTGCCATGTCGCCGGACGGCGCGCGCCTTTATGCGCTGCTGGAAGGCCCGCTCTATCTGGGCGACGGCAAGTTCGAGCAGGTGGACGGCCAGAACGCGCTGCGCGTCATCGAATTCGACACGGCCGGCAAGGGCTGGACGGGCCGCAGCTGGCTCTATCCGCTGTCGGCCGGCGGCACCAATATCGGCGATTTCAACATGATCGACGCCACCACCGGCCTCGTTCTGGAGCGTGACGGCGGCGAAGGCACCGCCGACAAGGCCTGCGCCGACCCGGCCAAGCCGCAGGTCGATTGCTTCGAAAAGCCCGCCAGGCACAAGCGCGTCTACAAGATCGAGATGAGCGACGCCAATGTCGGCAAGGCCGTCCGCAAGATCGGCTATATCGATCTGATGAACATCGCCGACCCGGACAAGAAGGCCAAGCAGGGCACGAAGGACGGCATCTACACCATGCCCTTCGTGACGATCGAGAACGTCGATGTGGTCGATGCCACGCATATCATCGTCGGCAACGACAACAATCTGCCCTTCTCCATCGGCCGCTTCATCGACAGAGCCGACGACAACGAATTCGTGCTGCTCGACGTGGCCGATTTCCTCGCTGCCCGCTGAGCCGACGGCATTCAGACATGCGACGGGCACCGGGTTTCCGGTGCCCGTTTTCCGTTTCAGGGATGCAAGAGCCCTCTAGCGGCCGGCGCTCAGCGAACGTTTCTCGAAGACGAGAACGACGATCAGCGACAGGGCGAAGGGAATGATCAGGTAGAGCAGCCGGAAGACGATGAGAGCCGCCAGCACGTCCGGCTTGTCCATTTCCGGCAGGCCGTTGACGAAGACCAGCTCCAGGACGCCGAGCCCGCCCGGTGCCGTCGACAGAAGGGCTGCCGAAAACGACATCAGGAAGATGCCGAGCACGATGAAAAAGCCCGGATTGCCCGCAGCCGGCAGCGCAAAATAGATGATGGCGGCGGCCGCAATCAGTTCCGCCGGTCCGATGATCAGCTGCAGCATCACCGTCCGCAGGTTCGGATAGGCGATACGGATCGGACCGAGCACCAGCGGCCGGAAGCCGCGCCAGCTGCCATAGACATAGGCTGCCGTCAGCAACAGGACGGCGATGCCCGCCCCGCGCGACACCTCCGGCGAGAGACCCTCGATGAAGCGCTCGCCGAGCGAGGGCTCGAGCACCAGGGTGATGCCGGACAGGAGAATGGTGCCGAACGCAAAGGTGAACGAGCAGAAAGCCACCAGCTGGCCGATCTGGATGGCGCTCAAGCCTTTCGACGAATAGGCGCGGTAGCGGATCACCGAACCGGAAAACACGGAAGCACCCAGATTGTGCGAGAGCGCATAGGTGGTGAAGGAGGTGAGCATGATGAACCATCCGTTCACCCGCCGCCCGAGATAGCCGAGCGCAAGCGCATCATAGCCCGCAAGCGCCACATAGGCGCCGAGCGCACTCAGCACTGCCAGACACCAGTGCATGGCCGATATGGCTTTCAGACTGTCGCCCAGCGCATCGAGAGAAAGACCACGCAGCTCCTTGTAGAGAAACCAGACCGAGATCGCGACGACCGCGAGCCCGAGAACCGACCAACCGTATTTCCTGATAATCGCCTCATCCCCCATGCTTTTTTCGGCACACCACGTCCCCGATCAGATCATGACTGCCGTTGCCCCCACAAGACTATAACCATACCCGCAGCCCGTCGGTCCAGTGATGGTCGTGGCGCGGTCACGCCGGCTTGATCCGCCGTGACGCTGCGCACCAGGGAAGAAAGGACGCTGCCCCCGGTGCTGCAGCCCGATGGCAAAGGAACCTCGGTCAGAACGCGAGAGTTCCCGTTGCGATCCCGCCGCCCACCCACAAATTGCCGCAGTTGTCTCGGACCGCAAAGCTCGTATTGTGCGCTTCGGGAAGCTGGCAGACGAGGCGTAAAGCCCATCTGCCGCGGGAGATGACAGAGGGACCATGACGCGGGCGAGACGGACCGTCATCAATGCGAGGGCCGTGTTTTCCGGCCTGCGCCTCATCATGTTGCTGTCCTTCATCGCGCTGACAGGCATGCTGTTCATGCTGCTGTTTTCGGTCGATGGCGCACTCTATATCGGTTCGCTCTACGCGCTCGCCTGCAGCGTGCCGCTGATTGTCTTCGAAGGTGGTCTGCTGCTGCCAGCCCTGCTGCAGCGCATCCGCCGCTTCTCGACGCCGGCCTATTTCCTCTCGAGCCTCGGCATCTACTTCGTGCTTTCGGGCGTCGGGTTCGCCCTCGCCGGCATTATCATGAAGACGACCGGTATGATCGACGCGCACTGGAAGCAGGTGCTGCTGATCCGCCCACCGGCCTTCCTCTACACGCTGGCCTTCTTCCTGAGCGGGATCACCATCCTGCGCGTCCGCCAGCTCCTCGGACGGCGCGTCTTCCTCAGCCTGCTGACCGGGCGCTACCGCACGCCCGTCCAGGAGGAACGCATCTTCCTGTTCATTGATCTCGTCGGCTCGACCGCCTATGCCCGCGGGTTCGGCGACCTGCGTGCCCAGGAATTTCTTGGCGAACTCTTTGCGGATTTCGCCGGCCACGTGCGCAAGCATCAGGGCGAGATCGATGATTATGTCGGAGATTGCGCGATCGTCACCTGGCCGATGCAGGAGGGACTGAAGGAGGCGCGTTGCGTGCAGTGCCTGCACGATATTCTCGATGACATCGCCGTGCGTGCCGCATGGTGGGAGACCCATTTCGGGCGCGTGCCGCAATTGTCTGCCGCGCTGCATGGCGGATCGGTGGTGACGGCCGAAATCGGCGTCTTCCACCACAAGATCACCTATTTCGGCGATGTCGTGAACACCACCGCACGCATCGAGGCCCTGTGCAGGACATTGCAGCGCCCCGTGCTGATCTCCAGCGATCTGATGCAACGGCTGACCCTGCCGCAGGGCACACTGGCCGAGCCGATGGGAGCGCATCTTGTCAAGGGCCGCGACGAGCCGCTCAACGTCTACGCCCTGTCGCGCACTGGCAAGGGCCGCACGGCAGAGGCCCGTCCCCGCGCGTCCTGATCTTATTCGAAGACGAAGGCGATCCGCCTGCCGGTCAGTTTCGACAGCTGCTGAAGACGCCCGTCCAGACGTTCGCCGGCAAAATCAATGTAGTCGTGCGGCACCACCAGATCGAGGTCGAGATCGGGGCTTGCGGAGCGGCGGAAATAAAGATGGTCCACGACCCCTGGCATCGAGGCCGAGAACAGATAGACGACGCGCAGCAGCCCGCCGAGCAGCTTGGCAAGCGACAGAAGCCGGGGCGTTGCGATCTGCGACAGCGGCCCTGTCGCCCCGTCGTCATGCAGGCCCTCGAACCGGTAGTAATTGGCCAGTGCCAGATAGGCGCGGCCCGGATGGGTGATGCCGACCAGCGAGGAATGGGCGATCAGGTTGAGCGCCTGCAGCCCGCGATAATCCGGATGGGCCCGCCAGCTGATATCGGCGAGAAGACAGGCGGCACGGCGATAGCGCGCCTCCTCTTCCGTCTCCTCGATGCCGAACATCGGCACCATGCGGCCGGTCCAGTCCGCAAGCTCGCGCGCATGTTCGGGCGAGCGGGCCCGCAGAATGGCGAGCTGGTCGGCGGCAAGCAGCAGCGGATCCTTCTGCTGCTCGTCCTCGGGAAGCTCGGAGAAGAGGAACCCCTCGCGCACCCCTTGCGCGGAAAACACCACGCGGGCCGGCTTCATCACGGCAAGCACTTCCTGCATGGCGACAGCCCCGAAGGGCAGAAGCGCGCGGCGGTTCTTGGAAACGGACTGCCAGGCGGGATCCTTGGAATCCTTCGACAGCACCACCTGATCGAGGAAATTCTGCATCTCGTTCAGCTGCAGCTCGTAGCCCTGCATCATATGCAGCGGATAGCGGGTGATCTCCATGTGCAGCTTGGCGATGTTGCGCCAGGTGCCGCCAACCGCGTAGAAGGTGCGTCCCTCTCCCTTGGTGAGAAATTTGGCGTTACGGACCTCGTTGCGGGCAAGGCTTCGGGCCTTCTGCAGGGAATTTCCCGAGGATTCCGACAGGCGCAACCCGCCGAGCGGCAGCGTGATTCCCTTGCCGAAGCTGCTGCCCTTGATGTCGATCAGTTCCAGCGAGCCGCCGCCGAGATCACCGGCGATGCCATCCACATCGTTGAAGCCACTGATCACGCCGAGCGCGGAATAATAGGCCTCCTGCTCGCCGGACAGCACCCGGATCTGCTGGCCAAGGATGCGCTCGGCCTCCTCGATGAAGGCCGGGCCGTTGGAGGCCTCCCGGGCGGCGGCGGTCGCCAGCGCAAACAGCCGCGTCGCACGGGCCTGATCGGACAGCGCGCGGAAGCGACGCAGCGCGCTCAGGGCGCGCTTGACCGCCTCCTCGTCCATGCGGCCATTGATGCCGAGGCCCTTGCCGAGCCCGCACAGCACCTTCTCGTTGAACAGGATGGTCGGCGAGCGGGACAGATCCTCATAGATCACCACGCGCACCGAGTTTGAGCCGATGTCGACAACGGAAACGGGAGCGCTTCCGGGGAGACGCCCCTGGGCTTCAGATCGTACCATTCGTCACTATTTCTTGCGGCCGGAGATCAATCCAGCGATGAGTTTCGGCGCACTCGACTTCAGGGCTTCCCCGCGCCCCGAAAGGCTCGGATTGGTCATAAAATACTGCTGCGCGTTGAAAGGTTCCTCGCCCTGACGGACCTCCATGCGACGCGACGTACCGTCGGGCAATATCTCGTAGCTCTGCTGGTTGTCAATCAGGTTGCCGAGCATGATCTGTGACAACACCTGCTCGTGCACGGTGGGATTGAGCAGCGGCACCAGCGTTTCGACGCGCCGGTCGAGGTTGCGCGGCATCATGTCGGCCGAGCCGATATAGACGAGCGCCTTGTCGGAGGGCAGGCCGTGGCCATTGCCGAAGCAGAAGATGCGACTGTGTTCGAGGAAGCGGCCGACGATCGACTTGACGCGGATATTGTCGGAAAGGCCGGGCACCTGCGGCCTGAGGCAGCAGATGCCGCGCACCACCAGATCGACATCGACGCCGGCCCGGCTTGCCCGGTAGAGCGCATCGATGATGTCGGGATCGACCAGCGAGTTCATCTTCATCCAGATGGCCGCCGGGCGCCC
This sequence comes from Rhizobium sp. RU35A, assembly GCF_900156005.1. Taxonomy (NCBI): domain Bacteria; kingdom Pseudomonadati; phylum Pseudomonadota; class Alphaproteobacteria; order Hyphomicrobiales; family Rhizobiaceae; genus Rhizobium; species Rhizobium sp. RU35A. Next base: position 134,850 of record NZ_FTMR01000001.1, read on the forward strand.
GGCTTCTGCGTGCTCGATCTCCTCCTCGATATGCCTGAGGATGCGCGGCCGCAGCGTATAGGGCGAGACGGCAAGCTTCATGCTCTCCTCCGGCTCGCCATAGCCGGTGATGAAGTTGAACACGTTCGCCATGTCATGGGCGATCTTCGGATTGCAGGTGAAGAAGGACAGGTCGGTGTAGATCTTCGCCGTGACCGGATGATAGTTGCCCGTACCGAGATGGCAGTAGGTCCTGAGCTTGCCGTCCTCACGGCGCACCACCATCGACATCTTCGCGTGCGTCTTCAATTCGATGAAGCCGAACACCACCTGCACGCCGGCGCGCTCCAGGTCGCGCGCCCAGCGGATATTGGCCTCCTCGTCGAACCGGGCCTTCAACTCCACCAGCGCCGTCACCGACTTGCCCATCTCGGCCGCATCGATCAGGGCGCGGACGATCGGGCTGTCGTTCGAGGTGCGGTAGAGCGTCTGCTTGATCGCCAGCACATCCGGATCGCGCGCCGCCTGCAGCAGGAACTGCACAACAACGTCAAAGCTCTCATAGGGGTGGTGAACCACCATGTCCTTTTCGCGGATGGCCGCAAGGCAATCGCCAGCGTGTTCGCGAACGCGCTCCGGAAATCGGGCATTGTATGGCTCGAAACGCAGGTCGTCGCGCGGGGCCTTGGTGATTTCGGAAAGGGTGTTGAGCGCCAGCAGACCCGGCAGAACCGCGACGCGATTGTCGGGCACGCCAAGCTCCTGCACCACGAACTGGCGCAGGGACGCCGGCATTTCGGAATCGGTCTCGATGCGGATGACCTTGCCGCGGCGGCGGCGCTTCAGCGCCGTCTCGAAGAAACGCACCAGATCCTCGGCCTCTTCCTCCACTTCGATATCGCTGTCGCGGATGATGCGGAAGGTGCCGGCGCCCTTGACCTCGTAACCGGGGAAGAGGCGGTCGATGAACATCGACACCACGTCTTCCAGCGTGATGTAGCGGATCGTCTGGCCCTCGTCCGGCAGGCGGATGAAGCGATCGAGCGTCGGCGGCAGGCGCAGCAGGCCGGTCATCGGCTCGCGACCGCTCTTGCTGTCGAGCTGCAGGCCCATCGAGAAGCCGAGATTGGGAATGAAGGGGAAGGGATGCGCCGGATCGATGGAGAGCGGGGTCAGGATCGGGAACAGATTGTCCTCGAAATCGCTGGCGAGCCAGTTGCGATCCTCCGGCGACAGCGCCGCCGGCCTGACGATCAGGATGTCTTCCTTGGCGAGATACTGCTGCAGCACGGCGAGCGAGGCCTGCTGCTCCATCTGCAGATTGTCGATTTCTTTCAGGATGTCGTCGAGCTGCTCGGCCGGCGTCTTGCCGTCGGGGCTGCGCACCACGATGCTCTGGCGCACCTGGCCTTCGAGGCCGGCGACGCGCACCATGAAGAACTCGTCGAGGTTCGCCGCCGAGATCGACAGAAAGCGCACGCGTTCCAGCAGCGGATGCGCAGTGTTCAGCGTCTCCTCAAGAACGCGGCGGTTGAACTGGAGCCAGGAAAATTCGCGGTTGATGAAGCGATCAGGGCTCGTCAGCAGGTCAGAAGCTTCCGCCGTCATCTCCGGGAGGCTCTCCCGCGTTTCGGAAATCTGGTCCATGTCGCTCCCTCTGCCATTGCCATACCGCATCGGACGATGCGCCGAACGTTGCACTCGCCCCTATTCCTTTTCAACGACGCGGCGATGACAGTCAATCAGCGGTGTCCCGGCCGGCGAGGCTTTCCAGCACTTCGGCCGCAAGCGTGCGGGTGATGCGCGTACCGCGCGCCAGCGCCAGCCGGTCGAGGCGATCGACAACGCCTTGCGCCGCCTCCATCGAGCGCTCCATGCGCGCCACGATATAGGCGACGATGCGGTCATCGATATGCAGCTGCCGGTCTGCAAACAGCTTGATGATCACCTGCCCCAGCAGATCCTCGTCCGGCTCGCCGATATCCACCACCGTCGCGGCCTTCAGGCGCGAGCGCAGATCGGCAAGCATCACCGGCCAGGACATCGGCCAGAGCCGCGCCGTGATGAGCAGCGTCGTCTGGTGCTGGCGCACGCTGTTGATGACATGAAAGAGCGCATTGTCATCGAAGCCGCGCCGGTCGGCATCCTCGAAGAGGACGGGGCCGCGGGCGGCGACGAGGGCCGCGTCGCTTTCGGCGGTCGGATGGATGTCGGCGGCACCGGTGCGTTCGCGCCAGATGCTGGCAAGATGCGACTTGCCGCAGCCGGCGGGTCCGGTGAGGATCACCACAGGCGCCGGCCAGTGCGGCCAGGCATCGATCATGGCAACGGCCGCACTGACGGGGGGCGCGACGAGGAGATCGTCGCGGCCGGTCGCGGCATCATGGGTCAGCGCCAGCGGCAGCTGTTCCGCGCGCTGACGCTTCTGTTTGTCGAGCGTCTCAGTCATGGTCGTTCGGAGGCGTTTCAAGGGCCCTGGCTTCCACGCCGTTCCTGTCGTCCCAGGGCAGCGCGGCCGAATGGCCGAAGTAAATATCACTTTGAAGATACCGTGTGAGGGCGAAGCGGACAAGCACGCCGACCACGGCGGCGGCGGGAACCGCAATCAGCAGCCCGACGAAGCCGAACATGGTGCCAAAGGCCAGTAGCGCAAACATCAGCCAGACCGGATGCAGCCCGACGCTGGAGCCGACGAGCTTCGGCTGCAGGATGTTGCCCTCGATGAACTGGCCGGTGAAGAACACGCAGACCACGGCAATGATCCAGGGATAATCCGGCCAGAACTGCATCAGCGCCACGCCGACGGCCAGCACCAGCCCGACCAGCGAGCCGATATAGGGAATGAAGCTGATCATGCCCGCGACGAAACCGATCAGAAGGCCGAAGTTCAGCCCGACGATGGAGAGCCCCACCGCGTAGAAGAGGCCGAGGATGAGGCAGAGCGACCCCTGTCCGCGAATGAAACCGGACACCGCCTGATCCATCTCGCGCGCCAGCTGGCGGATCGTCGTCACCTGATCGCGCGGGATCCAGCTGTCGACCTTGGCGACCATGCGATCCCAGTCGAGCAGGATGTAGAAGGCGACGACGGGCGTGACGACGAGCAGCGAGATGACATCGACGATGGCCTTGCCGGAACTCCAGATCTGGCTGAGCAGGCCGCCGAGGAAACCGGCGCCCTCCGACATCAGGCTGGAAAAGTTCTGCTTGGCGTTCTGGACCTGCGTCACCAGCCATTTCGGCAGGAAGGAGTTTTCGGGGCTGGCGATCACCTGCTGCAGCTGCGTGATATAGCCCGGCAGCATCTTGGCGAAATCGTTGAACTGGCTGACGATCAGCGGGATCACCACCATCAGGGCAATCGCGAACATCAGCACGAAGCCGATCAGGATCACGACCGTTGCCATCAGGCGCGAAAGGCCGCGCCGTTCCAGCCAGTCTGCCACCGGATCGAGGAAATAGGCGAGTGCCATGCCCGCCACGAACGGCAGAAGGATGGTGCGGAAGGCGAGCAGGAACAGGACGAAGACAAGAAGCGCGCCGAACCAGAACAGCACGTAACGTCTGAGGCTCGCACCACTGATATGATAGGCCATCGCTTGCGTCCCCTGCATCACTCTCGAGGACATGGGATAGGCGCTTGCCCGTTGCAAGGTCAAGGCTGCGGATGCAATGCACAAGAGAGGGCCTGAACAGCTGGGAAAACCGGGGTTCAAGGCGTCTGCCGCTTGCATATCGCGCCCACTCGTGCAATGGCGACCGTCTCCAGGCAATCCCGTTCCGTTGCCGGTCTTGGCCGGTCTTGCGACCCGGAGCGGGCGGCCTGTTCCTTTTTATCAGGGCGCAGGTTCTTCTCGCGACGCATGCGACCGCGACACCTGCCGCAGACAAGCGGAGACGGGCGATGAGCAACGCAGGCAAGAACGGTCTCACCTACAGCGATGCGGGCGTCGACATCGATGCGGGCAACCTGATGGTGGAAAAGATCAAGCCGGCCGTGCGCTCTACCCGCCGCCCCGGCGCCGAGGGCGAGATCGGCGGCTTCGGCGGCCTGTTCGACCTGAAGGCCGCGGGCTTTACCGATCCGGTTCTGGTGGCCGCCAATGACGGCGTCGGCACCAAGCTGAAGATCGCCATCGACGCCAACCGTCATGACACCGTCGGCATCGACCTTGTCGCCATGTGCGTCAATGACCTCGTGGTGCAGGGCGCCGAGCCGCTGTTCTTCCTCGACTATTTCGCAACCGGCAAGCTGGACCCGGAACAGGGTGCCGCCATCGTGCTCGGCATCGCCGATGGCTGCCGCCAGGCCGGCTGCGCGCTGATCGGCGGCGAGACCGCGGAAATGCCCGGCATGTACCGCGACGGCGATTATGATCTCGCCGGCTTTGCGGTCGGTGCTGCCGAGCGCGGCCAGCTGCTGCCCTCCGGCGACCTTGCCGAAGGCGATGTGATCCTCGGCCTGACCTCGTCGGGCGTGCATTCGAACGGCTTCTCGCTGGTGCGCAAGATCGTGTCGCTTTCCGGCCTCGCCTGGGATGCGCCGGCCCCCTTTGCGGACGGCAAGACGCTCGGCGAAGCGCTGCTGACCCCGACCCGCATCTATGTGAAGCCACTCCTGAAGGCGATCCGCGAGACGGCCGGCATCAAGGCGCTCGCCCACATTACCGGCGGCGGCTTTCCGGACAATATTCCGCGCGTTCTGCCGGACACTCTGGCCGCCGAAATCGACCTCGGCAGCATTCCCGTTCCGCCGGTCTTCTCCTGGCTCTCTGCCACGGGCGGCGTGGCAGCCAATGAAATGCTGCGCACCTTCAACTGCGGCGTCGGCATGATCGCCGTCGTCGCTGCGGAAAATGTCGCGGCCGTCACCGACGTTCTGACGGGTGAAGGCGAAGTCGTGGTGCCGCTCGGCCGCATCGTCGCGCGCGCCGAAGGCGGCGCAGGGACGCTCTACAAGGGTACGCTTGGCCTATGAGCATGGAGAAGAAGCGCGTCGTCGTGCTGATCTCCGGCAGCGGCTCCAACATGCTGGCGCTGGCCGATGCCTGTGCCGCACCGGATTTCCCGGCCGAGATCGTGGGCGTGATCTCCGACAAGAAGGCGGCGGGCGGGCTTGCGAAGGCGAGCGCTCGCGGCATCGCCACCTTCGCCTTCGAGCGCAAGGATTTTTCCAGCAAGGCCGAGCACGAGGCGGCGGTGCTCGGCGCCCTCGCGGCGTTGCAGCCAGACCTCGTCTGCCTTGCAGGCTACATGCGACTTCTGTCGGCGGACTTCATCCGTCCGTATGACGGGCGCATCCTCAACATCCATCCCTCGCTGCTGCCGCTGTTTCCAGGCCTCCACACCCACCAGCGCGCGCTGGAGGCCGGCGTGCGGATTGCCGGCTGCACGGTGCATTTCGTGACCGAAGGCATGGACGAAGGCCCCTGCATCGCCCAGTCCGTGGTGCCGGTCATGCCGGGCGATACCGCCGACACGCTCGCCGCCCGCGTGCTGACGGTCGAGCATCATACCTATCCGCTGGCGCTTCGCCTCGTGGCGGAAGGCACGGTGCGGATGACGGCGCAGGGAACGGTGGAGCGGATGACAAGCATCGTCAGCCCCGATGCCCGGCTGATCAGCGCCTGAGCCCCCGGCACCGACGGATTGCGCCTTACGCAGCAATCGCGCCAAGGCTGCGGGAGATCACATAGAGGGCGACGCAGAAGATCAGGCCGGCAAAGATGCGGTTCAGCATGTTCTTCTGTGCCGAAAGCCGTGTGGCCGCCAGCGTTCCCACCAGACCGCCCAGCACGCCGCCGAAGATGAACTCGCCCGCCAGCGCCCAGTCCACCAGCCCTGACAGCGAATAGTTGACGGCGGTGGCCAGCCCGAAGGCGGTGACCGCCATCAGCGAGGTGCCGACCGCATCAATCATGGGCATGCCGGTCGCCAGGATCAGCGCCGGCACGATGAGAAAGCCACCGCCAATGCCAAAGAAGCCGGAGGCGCCGCCGGCGAGCAATGCCATGACGGCCGTCAGCACGCACATGCGCCGATCGACGGGGCGCGGTGCGACCTCCACCAGCGGTCGCCGGCGCAGCATCAACGCCCCGACCGCGATCATCACCAGCCCGAAGAAGAACAGCAGCTTCGATCCGTCGAGCGCCTTGCCAAGCGTCGAGCCACCGAAGGCCCCGACGACGCCGAAGGCCGAAAACACCAGGCCGCAGCGCCAGCGCACATGCCCCTTGGCCGCATGGCCGATGAAATTGGCAAGGGCATTGACGGCGACCGCCAGCGCGCCGGTGCCGATCGCCACATGCGGCTGCGCGACACCAACGACATAGAGCAGCAGCGGCGTGGCGAGGATGGAGCCGCCGCCGCCGAGCAGGCCGAGCGTGAAGCCCACCAGCCCGCCGGAGCCGAGCGCGGCGATCAGCTGTTCGGTCATCACACCTTCCCCGCCAGCACACGGTCGTGCAGGATCATGCCCGCCACCATGGCGATGACGAACAGCAGCACGGCCCCGAAGCCGAGCGGCAACGCGGAAATCGCCGGCCCCGGACAGAAGCCGCCGAGCCCCCAGCCGATGCCGAACAGGGCCGAGCCCAGCACCAGCGGCCGGTCGATGCGGCGGTTGGTGGGGATCTGGAACTGATCGGCCAGCACCGGCTGTGGCATGCGGCGGACCCAAGCCATGCCCGCCATGGCCACCAGCACGGCACCACCCAGCACGAAGATCAGGCTCGGATCCCAGGCGCCGAACGGATCGAGAAAGCCCTGCACGCGGGCGGGGTCCAGCATGCCGGAGAGCGAAAGGCCGAAGCCGAACAGCGTGCCGCAGCCAAGGGCGGCCAGAACGGAACGAAAGGATGCGGTCATAGGCTTGCCCTCATCAGGGAGACGGTCACGATGCCGGTGATCAGGAAGGTGGCGACGGCGACCATCGAGCGCGGCGAGAAACGGGCAAGGCCGAGCACGCCATGACCGCTGGTGCAGCCGGAGCCCATGCGTGAACCAATGCCGACCAGCAGGCCCGCAAGAATGATCACCGGCAGTGAGGCGCTGATCGTCACCGCAGGCCACGCGCCGAAGGCAAGGTGATAGAGGAGCGGCCCGAGCAGCAGGCCGATCACGAAGGCACCGTTGAGCGGGGCATTCGCCCCTTCCGCCAGCCGGCCGACGATACCGCTGATGCCGGCAATGCGACCGGTGAGGATGAGGTACAGGATGGCGGAGAGACCGATCAGCAGCCCGCCGGCAAAGGAGGTGAGGTACGGGCTCATCGCGGCATGTCCTCCGCGCAGTAGATGTCGAACAGCGCGGCGATCAGCTGCGCCGTCTTCGCCGCGGTGAGGCGATAGAAGATCTGCTTGCCTTCCCGCCGGGTTTCGACGATCTCCGCCTCGCGCAGCACGGTCAGCTGCTGGGAGAGCGTCGGCTGGTGCACGTCGAGCTTTTCCTCGAGTTCACCGACGGAAAACTCGCCCTGCACCAGCGTGCAGACCAGCATCAGGCGCACCGGATGGGCCAGCACCTTCAGGTGCCCGGCCACCTCCGAGGCACGCGCCTCCATGGCCTTGGGGCTCATGCCGAGCGCGCGCTTCCTGTCGAGAAAATCGGTTACCATGCGGCCCCCTCCAGCGCATTGAGCGGAATCTTCAGATAACGCCGGCCATTGTCTTCCGGCTCCGGCAGGCGCCCACCGCGCACGTTGACCTGCAGCGCATGCAGGATCAGCTTCGGCATCGGCAGCGTGCGATCGCGCGCCTGACGCAGATCTACGAAAGCGGCTTCAGCAATGCCGGCGAGATGCGGGTTGGTGCGCTTCTGCTCGGCCACCGTGCTTTCGAAGCGGGGATGACGCCCGCCGGGCTGATAGTCGTGGCCGGTGAACAGCCGCGTCTCCTCCGGCAGGGCGAGGATCGCCTGGATCGACTGCCAGAGCGCATGTGCGCTGCCGCCCGGAAAATCGGCGCGGGCGGTACCGCTGTCCGGCATGAAGATGGTGTCGTGCACGAAGGCTGCATCGCCGATGACATAGGTGATGGAGGCGAGCGTATGACCCGGCGAGAACATCACCCGCGCATCGATGCCGCCGACCTTGAAGGTGTCTCCCTCGGCAAACAGCCGGTCCCACTGCGAACCGTCGGTCTGAAGCGCCGGCCAGTTGTAGATGCCCTTCCACAGCCGCTGCACCTCGACGACATGATCGCCGATCGCCGTCGGCGCGCCGGTCTTCTCCTTCAGATACCGGGCGGCAGAGAAATGGTCCGCATGCGGATGCGTGTCGAGGATCCATTCGACCGTCAGCCCCTTCTCGGCGACATAGGCGAGGATACGGTCGGCATTGACGGTCGAGGTCTGGCCGGATTTCTCATCGTAATCCAGCACCGGATCGATGATGGCACAGCGCTTCGTCGCCGGATCGGTGACGACATACTGCACGCTCCAGGTGCGCGGATCGAAGAAGCCCTTCACCTCGGGACGGCTGCGGAGGCGACGCTCGAGCCAGGCGATCGGCGCGCTCATGTCGAGCCCGTGGACAGTCCCGAGCGCGCCGATGTCCGCGACACTCATGCGCCCATCCAGCGCCTCGCCGAGGGCATGGAGCGCAAGCGCCCGCGCGCCGGTGCGGCAATGGGCGAGAACCGGTCCCTTCGCCTCGGCAAGCGCTGCACGGAAGGCATCCACATCCGCGTCGGTCATGGCGCCCATGCTGACCGGCAGAAACCGATAGGCAAGCCCGGCCTCGGCCGCCGCCTCGCGCTCGATGCGATCTCCGGGCGCGCCCTCCTCGCCGTTCGGGCGCAGATTGACGAGCGCAGCAAAACCTTGCGCCCGCAGGCGGGCAATGTCCTCGACAGCAGGCTGCGCGGCAATGGCGAGGCGATCAGTGATCTGGATGGCGTTCATGACGGGGCTCCCTGGCCTTTCAATATACAGTTATATATAATGTATATTGTTTGAACGCAAGAGAGCTTTCGCCGTTTTCAAGGAACGGCGGCGGCCGAAGGGTCGGTCCCTGATCCGGTTGACGGTTATCTTAATGCAGGCAGGCGCGGTTCAGCTGTGCCCATTGCAGCAGCATGATCGTCTTGCCGTCGGCGATCTCGCCGGTCTCGATCATAGCAAGCGCGCTTGCCAGCGGCACTTCCAGAACCTCGATATCCTCGTTCTCTTCGTCCAGTCCGCCGCCTTCGGTCACGCGGTCGCTGGTATCGATGATCGCCGCGAAGAAGTGCACGACCTCGGTGACGGCGCCCGGCGACATGAAGCACTTGAACAGGAAACGGACATCGCGCACCTGATAGCCGGTCTCCTCGATCGCCTCGCGGCGGATCGCCTCTTCCGGATGCTCGCCATCCAGCAGGCCGGCCGGCGTCTCGATCAGCCAGCCGGAATAGCCGTTGAGATAGGCGGGGATACGGAACTGCCGCACCAGCACCACCACGTCGCGGGCCGGATCGTAGAGCAGGATGGTCGCGCCATTGCCGCGATCATAGACCTCGCGGTCCAGCCGATGGGTGACGCCATTGGCGCCGGTATAATCGAACGTGACCTTGTGGAGATGATACCAGTTGTCGGAGAGAAGCTTCTTCTCGACGATGTGGATCGTCGCGTCCTTGCTGCGGCTCATGCCTCGTCCTTCGTCAGCCAGACCCGGTTGTCATGCACGGCCGCCCCGCCATAGGGAGCGACCGGATCGGCACCGGTCAGCACGTTGATGCCCTCGCCGTCGAGATGCGCCTTGTTCGGCCACAGGCCCTCGGCAATCAGCACGCCGCGCCGGGCGCCGGGCATGATTTTCGCGTGAATGCGAAGCGCGCCGCGACGGTTGCCGATGCGCACCACAGCGCCATCGACAATGCCAAGCGCCTGCGCATCGTCGGGATGGATCATCACCTCCGGCCGCCCCTCCTTCTCGCGCGAGGTCTTCGTCTCGGCAAAGGTGGAGTTCAGGAAGTTGCGGGCCGGCGAGGTCGCGAGCCGGAAGGGATGCTCGGCATCCGCCAGTTCGATCACATCCACCTGGTCGGGGAAAACCGGAAATTCGGCATGGGGCCCGAGCGGACCGATGCTCTCCGGCGTCTTGTTGGGCGACGGGCCGTTCGACCAGTCCGGCCGGAAGCGGAATTTCCCATCCGGATAGCCAAAGCCGTTCAGGTAATGCGCATCCTCAAAGGCGGGCTGACAGTCGATCCATTTGTCGACGGAGAGCTGGTCATAGCCCGGCAGGCCGTTCGGCAGCAGCATGCGATCAATGTGTTCACGCTCCGACAGACCGAAACCCGGATAGTGAGCGACGCCGAGGCGCTTTGCCAGTTCCTCGATGACGAAGAGATTGGTGCGTACCGTCTCCGGCGGCTCGACCAGCTTCGGCCCGAGCAGGATGTGGTTCTGCCCGCCGGCCCGGTAGAGATCGTCATGCTCCACGAACATGGTGGCGGGCAGCACGATATCGGCCATCTCGGCCGTCTCGGTCATGAAGTGCTCGTGCACGGCAACAAACAGGTCGCTGCGGGCAAAGCCCTGCCGCACCAGACGCTGCTCGGGCGCGATGTTCATCGGATTGGTGTTCTGGATCAGAAGCGCCGTCACCGGGCCGCCCTGCCGCAGCGCCACCGGATCGCCCGTCAGAACGCGGCCGATCTGCGACTGGTCGAGCATGCGGATCGACGGATCGAGATAGCCGGTGCCCATCAGTTCGCGCTTGTCGAGCCGGAAGATCTCGCCATTATTATGGAAGGCACCGCCGCCTTCATACTGCCATGACCCCAGGACGGTGGCGATGGAGAGCGCGGCATGCATGGACATGGTGCCGTTGCGCTGGCGGGTAAACCCGTAGCCCAGACGGAAGAAGGTCTTTTTCGTCGTGCCGACGAGGCGCGCGAAGGTCTCGATCTCCTCGACCGGGAGGCCGGTGATGGCAGAGGCCCATTCCGGCGTCCTGGTCTTGAGATGCGCTTCGAGACCGGCGGGATCGTCGGCAAACGTGTCCATGTAGGCGCGGTCGGCATACCCGTCGCGGAAGGCGATGTGCATGATCGCGCAGGCAAGCGCCGCATCGGTGCCGGGCTTCAGGATGACCTTGATATCGGCCTGCTTCATCGTCGGGCTGTCGTAGATATCGACGACGACGATCCTGGCGCCGCGCTCCTTGCGCGCCTTCACCGCATGGGTCATCACGTTGACCTGGGTGGCAACCGGATTGGTGCCCCAGATGACGATGCAATCGGATTTTGCCATCTCGCGCGGATCGGGACCGCGCAGCGCGCCGGTGCCGAGCACATAGCCCGTCCAGGCCATGTTGGTGCAAATCGAGCCGAAGAAGCCGGAATAGCGCTTGGCATGGCGCAGCCGCTCGATGGAATCGCGCTGCACCTGGCCCATCGTCCCGGCATAGAAATAGGGCCAGATCGCCTCGCTGCCATGGGCGGCTTCCGCCTTCACCAAGGCGTTGGCAATCTCATCGAGGGCGGCCTCCCAGGAGATCTCCTGCCAGACACCCTCCCCTTTGGCGCCCTTGCGGCGCTTCGGCGTGAGAAGCCGGTCCGGATGGTAGAGCCGCTCGGCATAGCGCGCCACCTTGGCGCAGATGACACCCGCGGTATAGCTGTTGGCATTGGCGCCCCGCACGCGGCCGACACGCCCCTCGGCGGTCAGATCGACCTCGAGCGCGCAGGCAGACGGACAGTCATGGGGGCAGACGGTGGCCTTCACCGCGGACGCGGTGGCGGTGTTTTTCGCAGAGATCGGGGTCGCAACGTTCATGCCTTTCCTATAGGACAAGCAGACCGTCGCAGAAAGCCGCTTTTGCGATGCATCAAATCTATTCAAGAGAGCCAGAAGGCCCCGTCATGAACTATCGGCACATCTACCATGCCGGCAATTTCGCCGATGTCCTGAAACACGCCGTCCTCTGCCTGCTGATCCGCTACATGCAGAAGAAGGACAAGGCGTTTCGGGTGCTGGACACCCATGCCGGCATCGGCCTCTACGACCTTTCCTCAGAGGAGGCGCAGAAGACCGGCGAATGGCGCGATGGCATCGGCCGGCTGATGGAGGCCGAGCTGGAGCCGCAGGCCGCCGAGATCCTGGCCCCGTATCTGGATGCCGTGCGGGAGCTGAATCCGAAGGGCGCGATCACCCGCTATCCGGGCTCGCCGAAGCTGGCCCGCATGCTGTTTCGCCCGCAGGACCGGCTGGCGGCGATGGAACTGCATCCGGACGATTACCTGCGCCTTGCCCGGCTGTTCGAAGGCGACTTTCAGGTGCGCGTGACCGAACTCGACGGCTGGCTGTCGCTCGGCGCCCATCTGCCGCCCAAGGAAAAGCGCGGCATCGTGCTGGTCGATCCGCCCTTCGAGATCGAGGGCGAATACGAGCGGCTGGCGAAGGGGCTCGGCACCGCCTGGCGACGCTTTCCGGGCGGCACCTATTGCCTGTGGTATCCGCTGAAGAAGGGGGCGCCGATCAAGGCGTTTCACGAGGCGCTGCAGGCGCTCGAGATTCCGAAGATGCTGTGCACCGAACTTTCGGTGAAGAGCGATCGCGATGCGACCGGGCTTTCCGGTTCCGGCCTGATCGTTGTCAATCCGCCCTTCACGCTGAAGGACGAGCTGCACCGCGTTCTGCCCGTGCTGAAGGACATTCTGGCGCAGGATCGCTTCGCCTCCTCCCGCACCTTCTGGCTGCGCGGCGAGGAAAAGCCCGAGGAGATCTGAGCCTTTGTCCGCATCCCGCCCACGACGGACTTGACCGGGCCGAGCGGCCTGAGACATGGTCGCATGCGAGATGAGGAGGCTTCGATGATGATCCGCCGTTTCCTTTGCTGCCTGACGACAGCCATTCTGATGCTGGCCGCCCTGCCCGCGGCAGCGGACGATACCGCCGCCCGCTTCGATTTCTACGTGCTGTCGCTGTCCTGGTCGCCCACCTACTGCGCCTCGCCGAAAGGCAAGGACAGCAAGGAACAGTGCGGTCCGGAGAAAAAGTTCGCCTTCATCGTGCATGGCCTCTGGCCGCAGAACGAAAACGACTATCCGCAATCCTGCGCGACGACGGAGCCACGCCGGGTGCCGGAGACGCTGGGGCGCGCCTATTTCGACATCATGCCCTCGATGGGCCTGATCGGCCATGAATGGCGCAAGCACGGCAGTTGTTCCGGCCTCGGCCAGAAGGCCTATTTCGACAAGACCCGCGCGGCCTTCGAGAAAATCCGCCTGCCGGCCGACATCGTCACCGCAACCACCGCACAGACCTTCACCGCCGACCAGATCGAACAGAGTTTCATCCGCGACAATCCCGGGCTCGGCGCCTCCTCCATCGCCGTGAGCTGCGAGCGCAACCAGCTGGAAGAGGTGCGCATCTGCATGTCCAAGGATCTTGCCTTCCGCCCCTGCGCCGAGGTGGACCGCAAGGGCTGCTCACTCAACCGCATCACCGTGCCGCCGGCACGCTGACCCTCCCGACAGGACCCTGACAATGAAACTTCTCTATTCACCCGCCTCCCCCTATTCGGCCAAGTGCCGCATGGCCGCACGCCATCTCGGCATCGCGGTCGAGGAAGTGCGCACCGATACCGGCGCCGAGCCTGCCGAACTGGTCGACAACAATCCGCTCGGCAAGATCCCGGTCCTGATCCGAGAAGGTGACGCCCCGATCTATGACAGCGTGGCCATCATGCATTTCCTGGACAGGGAATCGGATGGCGCGCTCTATCCGAAGAAGCCGGAGAAGCGTACCGATGCGGAAGTGCTGGAAGCGCTCTGCGACGGCATCACCGACTGCCTGCTCGCCATCATTTACGAGCGCCGCTTCCGTCCGGAGGAGAAGATTCACCAGGACTGGATCGACAAGCAGTGGAAGAAGGTCGTGCGCGGTCTCGACCATCTGGAAAAGAACCTGCCGAAGACGGAAAAGAAACTGCATGGCGGTCATTTCGCGCTGGCAGCCCTGATCGGTTACCTTGACCTGCGCTTTGCCGGCCAGTGGGCCGAAGGACGCCCCAACCTCACCGCCTGGCCGGAGAAATTTTCCGCGCTTTTTCCCGATCACGCCAGCATGAAGCCGGCCGCCTGAAGAAGCGCCGGCCCCGACGCTCCTGACATCGACCACCTCGTTCATCTACAACCGGAAGGCAGCCATAGCGGCTGCCTTTTTTGCTTTCTGCGGACCTTGCAGATCCGCGCCAGCAGGCGCAACGCATCGCAGCGAAGGTGGCATTGCACAATGCAAAAACCCCGCAAAAGCCCGGAATATGTATTGCTGCAACCGCGAAGGGATCGCAGTCAAACATATCCGGGATCACGATATGCACTTATTCGGCAAAACAGCATCTAGACTCGATTTTTCACAAACAATTCTCCATCCACCAGAGTCTAGAATGCGAAATGGATCAATACGAGATAATCTATCTGTGAATATTAAGAATCTATTAGCGACAAAGTTTGATTTGCATTATATCGGAAGGCGGAGGAAATATTGGATAGGATTGTGTTGTGCGTCTACTCTATTCGCCTGCTTCGCCCTACTCGGCGAAATGCCGGATGGCTGCTCGCCACCTTGGAATCAACCTTGAGGAGGTCAACGCGACAGACGGAAAGGAGCCACCGGAACTGGCCGGCTGCAACCCTCTGGGCAAAATTCCTATGCTGATCCGCAGCGGGGAAGTGCCGCTGTGCGACAGCGTCGCCATCATGCATTACTTCGACCGCCTCTCGCAGGGGCGGCTTTACCCGAAGCGCCTGGAGAAGCGCGCCGAGGCCGAAATGCTGGAAGCGCTCTGCGACGGCATTACCGACAGCCTGCTCTGCATCACCTATGAACGCCGGCTGCGGCCGGAGGAGAAGGTGTACCAGCCCTGGATTGATCGCCATTGGGTGAAGGTGGCGCGCGGCCTCGACTATCTGGAAAATCACGTGCCAAAGACCGAGAAGAAGCTGAACGGCGGTCATTTCGCGCTGGCGGCCCTGATCGGCTACCTGCATCTGCGCTACGCCGGGCGCTGGTCCGTCGGCCGCCCCAGGCTTGCCGCCTGGCCACGCCAGTTCTCTGCCCTGTTCCACGAGCAGAAGATGAAGACGGCCGCGTGATCCTTGTTCCGCGGAAGCTGGGGGCTGGCGACGCCCGGCGAGAACAGCGGGTGGCGGCACGGAGGCGAAGCGCCCGGCTTATCCGCACCAGGAGGGACTGCACGCGGACACGCCTCACGTCACACGGCAATACAACGCAAAAAGGGCCGGAGGTGTCCCCCCGGCCCTTCTCGATCCGCTGGAGACGGATCAGAACTTTACGCCGATACCGACCTTGACCGACTGGTCGTCGAAGCCGCGCGAAACATTCGTGCCGCCGAGGTTGTAGTTCTTGTCGTTGTAGTCGGTGTAGCGGTATTCGAGGCGAGCCGTGATGTTGGAGGTCACGAAAGCTTCGACACCGGCGCCAACCGTGTAGCCGACCGAGGTCTTGCTGTCAGAACCGGCGGCGCTCGAAACTTCGTGGTTGCCAACAGCCAGACCAGCCGTGCCGTAGATCATGAAGGGGTTCAGGTCGTAACCGACGCGGCCGCGGACCGAGCCGTTCAGCTTTTCTTCGGTGGTAACGCCGTTTGCGGAGCCCTTCTGGTCGTTGTAGCCGAGGTCGGCTTCAGCACCGTAAACGATCTGGCCGCTCTGCCAGTTGTAACCGCCGTAGATGCCACCACCCCAGCCATCAGCGCTCGGCTTGGTGGAGTCACCCTTGACCTTGCCCCAGTCATAGGCGCCGTTACCGCCGAGGTAGAAACCAGACCAGGTCGCAGCCGGTGCCGGCGCATCGTAAGCAGCCGGAGCCTGCGGAACCTGCGTGACGGCGTCGGCGGCCTGTGCCGAAACGGCGATGAGGCTGGCGGCGGAAACCATCAGGGACGCTACGAGAGTACGCATACTTTATCTCCTTTTCAATGCGGGCCGGGAGGCGCTGTTCTCTCAGGCGACAACGCCATCGCTCCCTGCTCGTTGAGTTGGAATTTGGTGGCCAATTGAGGAATTGAAAGTACCGAATTGTGAATTGATTGTGGCACAGACATGGCTGAATCTGGATGTTGCTTGCCCGCAACATGGAATTTATTAACCCTAACGAAAGGTTAATTGACGATAAACTTCGATTTTATTTGTCACGGTCGCGTGAATACAACGTAATAATACTGCAACAAAAAGAACAACATCCAAGCAATCCGCGGCCTTGATCCGGGCGTAAAGCACTTGCATCTCAGAATGACCCCGAAGCAGGCCGACAGGACAAGATCATCCATGACTTCTTCCCCTACCGTACTTGTAACCGGCGCCGCGCGCCGCATGGGCAAGGCGATCTGCGAAGATCTGGCCCGCAACGGCTATGGCGTTGCCATCCACGCCGACCGCTCGATCGAGGAGGCGCAATCGGTGGCCGCGAGTCTGCGGGCCGAGGGTCACCGAGTCGTGGCCGTTCAGGCAAACCTTCTCGATGCGTCCGCAGCAGATGCGCTCATCGATCTGGCCGCGGCTCAACTCGGCCCCCTTACCGGCCTCGTCAACAGCGCATCGATCTTCCAGAAGGATACGGCCGAAACCTTCGATGCCGAGACCTTCGACCGCCATTTCGCCATCCATGTGCGGGCACCCTCCATTCTCTCCGCGGCCCTGCTGCGTCAGCTGCCGGCCGATCGCGAGGGCCTGATCGTCAACATCATCGACCAGCGCGTCTGGAAGCTCACGCCGCACTTCTATTCCTATACCCTCTCCAAGGCGGCGCTTTGGACCGCCACGCAGACGCTGGCGCAGGCCTATGCGCCGCGCGTCCGGGTCAATGCGATCGGCCCCGGCCCCTCCTTCAAGAGCGAGCGTCAGGCCCAGGCGGATTTTGACAAGCAGGTGGCCGGCGTGCCGCTGAAGCGCGGCCCCGCCCCTTGCGAATTCGGCCGCACGATCCGATTTCTTTTTGACACTCCATCCATCACGGGCCAAATGATCGCTCTGGATGGAGGCCAGCACCTGGCCTGGGAAACGCCTGATGTGGCGGAGATTGTTGAATGAATGGAACGAAACTGCCTGACGGCGGCGTTCTTTATGACGAATCGGACGACGATGACGACGACATCCTCCCCCCGGAGGGCGATGTCGCGCGCGCGGTAGCCGGCATCGAATGGAATCACGGCCTCGCCAATGAAAGCGGGCTGACGGGCGCCGAGCTGATCGCCGAATTCGTCAAGCATCTGCCCAATGCTCCCGGCGTCTACCGCATGTTCAACGCGGCCGGCGACGTGCTCTATGTCGGCAAGGCGCGCAGCCTGAAGAAGCGCGTGACCAATTATGCGCAGGGACGCGTCCATTCCAACCGCCTGTCGAAGATGGTGCGCGAGACGGCGCAGATGGAATTCGTCACCACGCGGACGGAAACCGAGGCGCTGCTGCTGGAAGCCAACCTCATCAAGCGCCTGCGCCCGCGCTACAACGTGCTGCTGCGCGACGACAAGAGCTTTCCCTATATCATGATCACCGGCGATCACCGGGCGCCGGCGATCTACAAGCACCGGGGTGCGCGTGCCCGCAAGGGAGACTATTTCGGCCCCTTCGCCTCGGCAAGCGCGGTCGGCCGCACGATCAACTCGCTGCAGCGCGCCTTCCTGCTGCGCACCTGCACCGACAGCGTGTTCGAGGCTCGCACCCGCCCCTGCCTGCTCTACCAGATCAAGCGCTGTTCCGGCCCCTGCACGCACGAGGTCTCCGACGCGGATTATGCGGGGCTGGTCGACGAGGCCAAGGATTTTCTCTCCGGCCGCAGCCAGAACGTCAAGGAAGCGATCGCCCGGCAGATGGCGGAAGCCTCGGAAGATCTCGATTTCGAGCGCGCCGCGGTCTATCGCGACCGGCTGGCGGCGCTCTCCCACGTGCAGAGCCACCAGGGCATCAACCCCGCCGGTGTCGAGGAGGCGGATGTTTTCGCCATCCACCACGAAGGCGGGCTTACCTGCATCCAGGTCTTCTTCTTCCGGGCCGGCCAGAACTGGGGCAACCAGGCCTATTTCCCGAAGGCCGACCCGCAGCTTTCCGGCGCAGAGGTGCTGAACGCCTTCCTCGCGCAGTTCTATGACGACAAGCCTGTGCCCAGGCAGATCCTGCTGTCGGAAACCGTCGAGGAACAGGACCTGCTGTCCCAGGCGCTGACGGAAAAGGCCGCGCACAAGGTGGCGATCCTGGTGCCGCAGCGGGGCGAAAAGCGCGATCTGGTCGACCATGTTCTCGCCAATGCCCGCGAGGCGCATGGCCGCAAGCTGGCGGAAACCGCCTCGCAGGAACGGCTGCTGAAGGGCTTTGCCGAAACCTTCGGCCTCGCTTATGTGCCGCGCCGCATCGAGATCTACGACAACTCGCACATCATGGGCACCAATGCGGTGGGCGGCATGGTGGTGGCAGGGCCCGAAGGCTTCGTGAAGGGCCAGTACCGCAAGTTCAACATCAAATCGACCGACATCACCCCCGGCGACGATTTTGGCATGATGCGCGAGGTGATGACCCGCCGCTTCACGCGCCTGCTGAAGGAAGAGGGCCTGCCGGACCGCACGGCGCAGCCTGCGGCCGAAGAAGCCGTCGATGCAGGTTTCCCCGCCTGGCCCGACGTGATCCTGATCGACGGCGGCCAGGGACAGATGACGGCGGTGCGCGCCATTCTGGACGAGCTTGGCATCCGCGAGGTGGTGACCGCCATCGGCGTCGCCAAGGGTGTCGACCGCGATGCGGGGCGCGAGCGCTTCTTTGCCGATGGCCGCAGCGATTTCTCGCTCCCCCCGCGCGACCCCGTGCTCTATTTCATCCAGCGCCTGCGCGACGAAGCGCACCGTTTCGCCATCGGTTCACACCGGGCGCGGCGCAAGAAGGAGATGGTGAAGAACCCGCTGGACGAGATTTCCGGCATCGGCCCCAGCCGCAAGCGGGCCCTGCTGCAACACTTCGGCACCGCCAAGGCCGTGTCGCGTGCCGGCATCAACGACCTGATGGCCGTGGAGGGCATTTCCGAGGCGGTCGCCAAACAGATCTACAACCATTTTCACGAAAGCCGCGCGCCGTGATCGTCGCTACTGGGCGAATTCCGCCAGAATTGCAGTTGACGCTTGGCCTTCGAAGCATCAACTAAGGGCCCAGCAAGCAGGTAGCAGGTTCGTCATGGCATCGCGCGCATACAACATTCCCAACCTCCTGACCTATGCGCGCATCGTGGCCGTGCCGGTCGTCGTCGCGTGCTTTTTCGTGGAAGGCCGGCTGCAGAGTTCCGACGTGGCGCGCTGGACGGCGCTCGGCATCTTCGTCATTGCCTCGATCACCGATTACCTCGACGGCTATCTCGCCCGCATCTGGAACCAGACCTCCAATATCGGCCGCATGCTCGATCCGATCGCCGACAAGCTGCTGGTGGCCTCCGTGCTGCTGCTGATGGCCGCAGACGGCACGATTGCCGGCTGGTCGCTCTGGGCCGCCATCACCATTCTGTGCCGCGAGATTCTCGTATCGGGCCTTCGCGAATATCTGGCCGGCCTCAAGGTGGCGGTGCCGGTCACCCGTATCGCCAAATGGAAGACGGCAATCCAGATGGTGTCGATCGCCTTCCTGCTGGCGGGCCCCGCCGGCGACAAGTTCGGCCTTCACACGACCACGCTTGGCATTACCCTGCTGTGGCTTGCGGCCATCCTGACGATCTATACCGGCTATGACTACTTCAAGGCCGGCCTCAAGCATGTGGTGGACGAAGAATGAAGGTGAAGCTCGTCTATTTCGCCTGGGTGCGCGAGCGCATCGACAAGCCGGAAGAGGACCTCGACCTGCCGGACAGCGTCGTGACGGCCGGCGATCTGCTGCAGCACCTGAAGACACTCGGTGACGGCTATGAAGCGGCCCTGCAATATCCGGAGGTGATCCGGGTTGCTGTCAATCAGGAGCATGTCGATCACGACGAACCGATTGCCGGCGCCCGTGAAATCGGCATTTTTCCGCCGATGACGGGCGGCTGAAACCGGGAACAGCCCCTCTGCCCTGCCGGGCATCGCACGAAACGGCTTAGGTGCCGGACAAGGTGAGGCATTCGACATGACGACACCCACCATCCGCGTCCAGCGCGAAAATTTCGACCTCCAGACGGAAATTGACCGGCTGACGGCCGGGCGGGCGGATATCGGCGCGGTCGTCACCTTTACCGGCCTCTGCCGCGATGAAGGCGGCAGCCTGACGGCGCTGGAGCTGGAGCATTATCCCGGCATGGCGGAGGCCGAAATGCGCCGCATCGGCGAGGAGGCGGTTTCGCGCTTCTCCCTGCTCGGCCTCACCGCCGTGCACCGCTATGGAAAGATCGCGCCGGGCGAGACCATCGTGATGGTGGTGGCCTCGGCCCCGCACCGGCAGGCGGCCTTCGACGGCGCCAGCTTCGTGATGGATTTTCTGAAGACCGCCGCTCCCTTCTGGAAGAAGGAGCACCTGCAGGATGGCTCCGCCGGCGGCTGGGTCTCGGCCAAGGATGCCGACGATCGGGCGCGGGACAAGTGGATCACGCGCTGACCGTTTGATGACAGATGGGAAGCAACGGGCATGATGGATACACTTTTCACCGCCCGATGTGTTCTTCGATCGCCCACGGAAGGTGACGAGGACGGCCTCATAGCGCTGGCGACCGATCCTGCCGTGCGACAGTTTCTAGGCGGCCCCCGTGACGCGATGGTCGCCAAGGCGTCTGCGGACGCCCTGATCCTGGGGCAAACGCCGATTCCGGCATGGGCCGTTCGGCTGCGCAAACGAGAGGAGGCCGGCTGCATAGGGCTTATCACCCTGGCTCCCAATCACGATGAGGCCACCCGCGAACTGTCCTATCAGTTTATTCCGGAATATTGGGGGATGGGTCTTGCATATGAATGCACGCAGGCCGTGCTGCGCCACGCGTTCGAAATCCTGAACCTGCCCCGCCTCGTCAGCGAGACACAGGCGGCGAACCAAGCCTCGCGGCGCCTTCTCGAACGGGTCGGCATGCACGAATTCCGAAGCATTGAGCGTTTCGGCGCAACCCAGGTCATCTACGGCATCGTCAATCCGCAGGTGGCGATCACACCAGAACCCTTTCCCGTCGACTGATCACCAGCAGCGCCACCAGGGCGCCAAGCATGACCGTATCACGCCAGGCAACCGGGCCATAGCCGCTCCACAGCGTTTCGCCGAAACCGAACAGGGCGGCGCCCGCGGCCGCACGCAGGGGATGGCTGTGGCCACCGGCCGCCGCGATCAGCACGATCTTCAGCCCGAAGAGGATGCCGGCGCCGAAATCCATGGTGCCATAATGGGCGGTGGCGAGCAGCCCGGCGAGCGCCGCAAACAGCGCAGCCAGCCCATAGGCACCGGCAAAGATACGGGCAGCCTGCACCCCGCAGAGTTCGGCGGCCAGCGGATCGTCGCAGACAGCGCGCCAGTGTCGCCCCCAGCGGCTTGCCGCGAGAAACCATCCGCCGCCCGCGACCAGCAGCAGCAGAACAAGGCTGTTCAGCGCCTGCAAGAGCGTCAGACTTGCCGTGCCCTCCTCTCCGCGCCAGAGACGGAGCGGCGTATTGAGAAAGGGCGGCAGCCAGAGTTCGCGCGTGCCGGAGGCGAGCCGTGCCGCTTCCATCAGGACCAGCAGCAGGCCGAGCGAGGCAACGGTGAGCGCGTTCGGCGAGACGCGGGCCAGTGGCGCGACCACCTGCCGGCCGATGACCACACCGCCGCCCGCCACCAGCGTCACGGCCGCAAGGGCCCCCAGCGAGAGCGCTGCCGGAAAGGTGAGGAACAGAACATTCCAGCCGGTATGGGCGACCAGCAGGAACAGGTGGCCGGCGGCGGCAAACAGCGCGCCATAGGTGATGTCCGCCCGCTTGGTGACGGCAAAGGCAGTCGCGTAGCCGAAGGCGAGCGCCGCATAGAGGCTGGCGATCGGCACGGCATTCAAAAGCTGTTGCAGGGCGTAGAGCATGGCGCGATTCAGCCGGAATGGGTGCTGAGAATTATAACTGGTAAACGCAATTTTACCAGTTATATTGAGGCATGAGCTTTTCCTGGACCCCTCACCGTTTCGCCGGCGGCGCATTGGCGCTCGATGTCGCCAACAGCGTGATCCTGCGCTTCGACCCCGCCCGCAGCATCGACCGTTTTGCGGACCCCGCACAGTTCGACGCCTTCCCGCAGGCGGCAATGGAATTTTCCGCCGAGCGCGCGCTGTTCGGGCCGTTGAAGCCGGTGCGCACGGAGGCACGACACGCCTTTCTGACCTTTCGCGAGGCAATCGACCGGCATTTCCGCGCCGAGGCCGAGGGAGGATCCACCGACCAGACGCTGGCCGATCTTCTGGAACAGGGCGCCTGCCTGCTGCGGCTGTCCTGCGACGCGGATGGTCTGGAGGGGCAGACAGTGCGCTCGGCGCTCAGGCTGCTCGCCTTGCCGGAGCCGGACCGCCTGAAGATCTGCGGCCATTGCGGCTGGCTATTTCTCGACCGCAGCAAGAACAGGAGCCGCTTCTGGTGCGACATGGCCGTGTGCGGCAACCGCGCCAAGGCCGCCCGCCATTACCGACGCAGGAAAGGGGAACAGGAATGAGAAGAAAGATCACCATGGCTGCGCTCGGCCTGCTGGCGCTTGCCGGCTGCCAGCGGGAGGTGGAGAAGCTGGCGGAATTTTCCGGCCACATCTTCGTGTTCAACTATCGCCTCTCCAAGGCGAATTACGTCGTGACGCTACGGCCGACCGCCGCTCTGCCGGACGGCGGCATGGCGATTGCCCGCTTCGAGAACCCGCGCGGCGGCGCCCCCCTGGTGACGGAAGCAAAGCTTTATCCGAAGATGGAAAAGATCGTGCTGGAAAGCCCCAACCTGCAATGCGTGCGCGAGGGGCGTTCCTATGACGTGAAGATCGATCTGGCCGATGCCCACGGCAAGGTATTGCAGCAGCTGGAAACCAGGGTTCTCGCCACCATCGACCAGAGCATCCTGCCGGCCAATTCCATCGTCGTCGGCCCGGCCTATGACATGAACCCGAAGGTGTTCAAGCCCGGCGGCAACATCGACCTGACGCCGGTGCAGGATTGCCCGGCCTGAGCCGCCTTCACCTCGCGCGGCGCCGGTGCTACCACAGGCATCATCAGCCAGACGAGGGTGCAGCATGTTCCGTGGTCTTTCCGCCTTTCCGCCCACGCCGACCGATGCGGACGGCATCGTGCAGCCGGACGCCCTGTCGCGTCTGGTCGATCGTCTCGCGACCGCCGGCGTCGATTCCATCGGCCTGCTCGGCAGCACCGGTGGCTATGCCTATCTGTCGCGTCAAGAGCGGCGCCGCGCCGTCGAGATCGCGGTTAAGACGCTCGCCGGCCGCACGCCGCTGATCGTCGGGGTCGGGGCGCTGCGCACCGATGAGGCCGTGGCGCTCGCCGGAGATGCGGCCAAGGCCGGCGCCAACGGCCTGCTGCTGGCCCCCGTTTCCTACACGCCGCTGACGGAGGACGAGGTGTTTGCCCATTTTGCCGCGGTGGCCGGTGCGACGGATCTGCCGCTGGTCATCTACAACAATCCCGGCACCACGAAATTCACCTTCAGCCCGGACCTGATCGTGCGGCTCTCCGCCATTCCGCAGATTGCGACGGTGAAAATGCCGCTGCCGGTCGATGCCAGTTTCGAGGCGGAAATGGCCGCGCTCCGCGCCCGCCTGCCGCAGGGCTTTGCCATCGGCTATAGCGGTGACTGGGGGGCGGCAGAGGCGCTGCTGTCCGGCGCCGATGCCTGGTACAGCGTGGTCGCCGGCCTTCTGCCAGCCCAGGCCCTGGCGCTGACCCGCGCCGCCCAGGCCGGCGATGCCGCCGAAGCGCACCGTCTGAACCAGGCCTTCGACCCGCTCTGGACCCTGTTCAAGCAATTCGGCAGTTTTCGCGTGATGTATGCCATCGCCGCGACGCTCGACCTGTTCCACGCCGCCCCGCACCGCCCGGTGCTGCCGATCCCGGACGAGGCCCTGCCGCGCGTAGCCGCGGCGCTGGAGGGGCTGCAGGACTGAGAGAGCGCGTGGCGATCAGGGGCGGACGGCCATCCAGATCACATGGCGGGCACCGCTGCGCTTCGTGCTGGCCCGCACGGAGAGCGCCTCGGCGGCAAAGCCGCACTCCTTCAGGCGGCGCGTGAACCGGTCGTCCGGCCCCGAGGACCAGACGCCGAGCACGCCCTTCGGCCTCAGCGCCACCTGCGCGCCGCGCAGACCGGCATGATCGTAGAGGCCGTCATTGCTGCTGCGGGTCAGCCCGTCCGGGCCGTTGTCGACATCGAGAAGAATGGCGTCGAAGGCCGATTTCGAGCTGCGGATCAGCGCGCCGACATCGCCGACGTGAACGGAAACGCGCGGATCGTCGAGGCAGCCCTGAAAGACCGCGGCCATCGGCCCCCGCGCCCAGGCAACCACTGCCGGCACGAGTTCTGCGACGATCACCTTCGCCTCGGCCGGCAGCACGCGCAGTGCCGCGCGCAGCGTAAAGCCCATGCCGAGGCCGCCGATCAGAACGACCGGCGCCGGCTGAGGACCGAGTCGCTCGGCGGCCAGCGTGGCCAGCGCCTCTTCCGAACCGCTGAGACGGCTGTTCATCAGTTCGTTGGCGCCGAGCATGATGGAAAATTCGCTGCCGCGCTGCTTCAGCCGCAGTTCGGCCGTATCACCGGGCACCGATGCGCGATCAAGCTCGATCCAGGGCAGCATGGCAGGGCCTTTCCTCAAACGAAAAAGGCCGCCCGGACGATCCCGTCGCAGGCGGCCTCGCAATGTCATCTGCCGTCACACCGGCAGCAGGGCCTGATCAGCCGACGATTTCGGTTTCGGAGAACCAGTAGGCGATTTCCTGGGCAGCGGTTTCCGGAGCATCCGAGCCGTGAACCGAGTTTTCGCCGATGGAGAGCGCAAAGGTCTTGCGGATGGTGCCTTCGGCGGCGTTGGCCGGGTTGGTGGCGCCCATGATCTCGCGGTTCTTCAGGATGGCGTTTTCGCCTTCGAGAACCTGAACGACGGTCGGGCCGGAGGTCATGCCTTCAACCAGTTCGCCGAAGAACGGACGTTCCTTGTGAACGGCGTAGAAGCCTTCGGCTTCGCGCTTGCTCATCCAGACGCGCTTGGAAGCGATGACGCGCAGGCCATTCTCTTCGAAGACCTTGGTGATGGCACCGGTCAGGTTGCGCTTCGTTGCGTCGGGCTTGATCATGGAGAAAGTGCGTTCGATCGCCATTTCGGAAAATCCTTGTTCTTCAGGGATAAGTGGGCGGTGTTTAGCCGCCCCGAATCACGAAGACAAGGGGGAGATGCGAATTTCACGCCTGCGTCACAAAGCCCGGCGGCCCCGCGCTTCAGGCCACCGCCCGGCCCATTCCGCCATGAAGATCGAGGCAGCGCCCGAACCAGAGTGCCACCGGATCCTCGTCCGGCAGAAGGGCAAGCCCCGTCGTGACCCGCGCCCATTGCAGCGCGCCGAACAGGATGTAGTCGGCAAACAGCGGGGTAGCACCGCCGATGAATGGCTGAAGCTTCAGCGTGTGACGCACGGGCTCCAGACGCAGCGAAAGATCGGCCAGCGCCGCCTCACGCGCAGCACTGAAGGCCTCCAGCGTCTGGCCGAGCCTCGCCTCGCGGCTTTCGCGAAAATAGACCTGATCCGGTTCCGCCAGCATGTCGTGAATGTCCTTCACGGCAATCTTCGTCAGCACCGGGTGGATCAGCGTCTGGGAAAAGCCTTCGACCAGCCGCGACAGCGCCTTGCCGCCCTCGCCGCCGAACAGGGTCGGGCGATCGGGATAGGTGTCCTCGAGATAGAGGGCGATGTCGAAACTGTCGCGGACCAGTCTGTCACCGTCCTTCAGAATCGGCACGGTCCTGGAAAAACCGCCCTCCACCTTGGGGATCTCGGTGAAGGCCACCGGCTTCTCGATGAAGTCCAGCCCCTTGTGGGCGAGCGCCAGCGACACCTTCCAGCAATGCGGCGAAAACGGCCGGCTCTCGTCGCGACCACACAGCGAATAGAGAATTCTGGTCATGCTCTCCCGGCTCCCCTGCCGCCCTTTTGGCGGCCTTATCGACCCCATCGTCGCGCTCCATGGTGGAACAGGACGGCAGCCTCGATCAAATCAGGAAATTTCATCGGTCGCATCACACGCAGTGCAGCATTTTTCGGTTAGCGTCCCGCCCCAATCAAAAAGGAGACCTGCATGCTTCGCCACTTCCAGATGTTCGCCGATTACAACCGCTGGGCCAATGAGCGGGTCTACGAGGCCTGCGCCACGCTGAGCGGCGAGGATTACCGCGCCGACATGGGCGCCTTCTTCGGCTCGGCCGAGCGCACGCTGAATCACCTGCTAGCGGCCGACCGCATCTGGCTGAAGCGCTTCACCGGAGAAGGCGAGGCGCCAACCTCGCTCGACGCCGTTCTCTTCGAGGACTTCGCCGAACTGCGCGCCGCACGCGAGGCGGAGGACCGGCGCATCATCGACTGGCTGAACGGCCTGCAGGAGGCGGAGCTTTCCCGCATCATTTCCTATACGCCGATCAGCACGCCGACCAAGGTCGAGCTGCGGCTCGGACCGATCCTGGCGCATGTCTTCAACCATCAGACCCATCATCGCGGCCAGGTGCATACGATCCTGACCAGTCTCGGCAAGCCCAGTATCGCGATCGATCTCGTCTATTTCGTGCTCGCAGACGGCAAGCGCTGGCAATAGCGTGGTCGCGACGGGTCGCCTCTCTTGCATCGCTGAAAAACTTCGGCCAAAACCCGGCGCATGATCACGATTACCGACCTTTCCGCGCGCGTCGCGGGCCGCCTTCTTCTGGACCATGCGAGCGTCAGCCTGCCGACCGGCACCAAGGCTGGCCTCGTGGGGCGCAATGGCGCGGGAAAATCCACGCTCTTCCGCGTCATTACCGGGGATCTCGCCGCCGAAAGCGGATCGGTCGCACTGCCCAGGAATGCGCGCATCGGCCAGGTGGCGCAGGAGGCGCCGGGCACCGAGGATGCGCTGATCGAGATCGTGCTTGCCGCCGACAAGGAGCGCACCGCGCTTCTTGCCGAGGCCGAGACGGCGACCGATCCCAACCGCATTGCCGAAATCCAGACACGGCTCGTCGATATCGACGCCCATTCGGCCGAAGCGCGCGCCGCAAGCATTCTCGCCGGCCTCGGCTTCAACGCGGAGGCGCAGCGCCGCCCCGCCTCCTCCTTCTCCGGCGGATGGCGCATGCGCGTCGCTCTTGCCGCTGTGCTGTTTTCCGAACCGGACCTGCTGCTGCTCGACGAGCCCACCAACTATCTCGACCTGGAAGGCACGCTGTGGCTGGAAGATTATATCCGGCGCTATCCGCACACCGTCGTCATCATCAGCCATGACCGCGACCTGCTGAACAATGCCGTCAACGCCATCGTGCATCTCGACCAGAAGAAGCTCACCTTCTATCGCGGCGGCTATGACAGTTTCGAGCGGCAGAAGGCGGAAGCCGACGAGTTGCAGATGAAGGCGAAGGCCAAGAGCGACGCCGCCCGCAAGCATATCCAGAGCTATATCGACCGTTTCCGCTACAAGGCCTCCAAGGCCCGCCAGGCGCAGAGCCGCATCAAGGCGCTGGAACGCATGGGCACCGTGTCGGCGGTCATCGAGGATCACGTCCACCCGATCACCTTTCCGGAACCGGACCGGCAGCCCGCCTCGCCGATCATCGCCATCGACAAGGGTGCCGTCGGCTATGCGCCGGGCAAGCCGATCCTGAAGAACATCACGCTTCGGATCGACAATGACGACCGCATCGCGCTGCTGGGCTCGAACGGCAACGGCAAGTCCACCTTCGCAAAATTCATCTCCGGCAGGCTGGATGCCGAAGCCGGCAACCTGAAGGTGGCGCCCAACCTGAAGATCGGCTTCTTTGCACAGCACCAGCTGGACGACCTGATCCCCGATCAGTCCGCCGCCGACCATGTGCGCCGCCTGATGCCGGACCAGCCGGAGGCGAAGGTGCGGGCCCGCGTTGCCCAGATGGGACTTGCCACCGAAAAGATGGATACGGCCGCCAAGGATCTTTCCGGTGGCGAGAAGGCGCGCCTGCTGATGGGCCTTGCCGCATTCCACGCGCCGAATCTTCTGATCCTCGACGAGCCGACCAACCATCTCGACATCGACAGCCGCCGCGCGCTGATCGAGGCGCTGAACGATTACAACGGCGCCGTCATCCTGATCAGCCACGACCGCCATCTGATCGAAGCGACCGTCGACCGCCTGTGGCTGGTCAATGACGGCACCGTCGCCCCCTTCGACGGCGATCTCGAGGATTACCGCTCGATCATCGTCGCCTCCTCGCGCCGCAAGGACGACAAGCCGCAGGCCGGTGCCGAAGAGCCGGTTTCGAAATCCGACCAGCGCAAGGCCAATGCCGAAAAGCGCGCCTCGCTTGCGCCGCTGAAGAAGAAGATCACCGATCTCGAAGCCATGACCGCCAAGCTGGAGAAGCTGATCCAGGCGCTGGACAAGGATCTGGCCGATCCGGCTCTCTACGAGAAATCGCCGGCAAAGGCCGCAGAAAAGGCCAAGCAACGCAGCGATGCCGCGCAGAAGCTTTCGGATTGCGAGGAACAGTGGCTGGAACTTTCCGCCGAATATGAAGCGGCGATGGCAGGCTGATCCTGCCTTGCATCGCCCGTCTTTTGGAGTGACAAGGCGCGTCTTCCGCTTTCGCGCCGGATCTTGGCAGAAGCCGAGATCCGTTTACCCCTCAATTCTTAGGGCGAAATCGATAAAACTTCGTTGCCGCATATGCGAAACGATGTCAATTAGCACAATCTTAAGTAAAGCTTGAACATCATCGCTCGCATTCTCCGTTTTATACACGGCAAGCGGGTCATGAGCCTCCATCCTGCGGGATGGAATGACAGGCTTGCCATCCTGCCCGACATGCGCTCCGCGCAGTGTCCGCCCCGCGGCGCCGCGCGCCGTGACGGATGACGCGTGTCTGCCATCATGGATATGGCCGATGATGGCCCTGTCCCTCCGGTTTCCGGCACCTGCCGCCATGATGACGGCACGCCCCTGTTCTGGACCCATGCAATGCTTCGTGCTCTGTCCCTGAAGACATCCCTGACATCTGCCTTCGCCCTTCTTCTTCTGCTGCTTCTGCTGCAGGGAGGTGTTGCGCTGTCCTCCATGCGCGGCATCTTCACCAATGTCGACGGGCTTGCCAACGATGCCGTACCGGCGGTCGACATCACGAACCGCCTGAACATCTCGATCGCCAATCTGCGCGGCCTGCAGACACGCCATATCCTGACCACCGAGCCAAAGGCGCTGGAAGAGGCCGAAGCGGTGCTGGCGCGCGAGGTCAAGAAACTGAAGGATCGCATGGCGACCTACGAGCCGATGATATCGCTGGCGGAAGAGCGTCGCGCCTTCGACGGATTCAAGCAGGCCGCAGCCGAATATCTGCGCCTGCACGAACAGCTGCTTGCCCTTTCGCGCGCCGGCGAAAAGCAGAAGGCCTCCGCCCTGCTGACCGGTGAGATGGTCAAGAGCTACGAGCGCATGGACGATTATGCCGATGCCTTCCGCGATGCCAATGTGAAGGCTGCAGAAGACATGTATGCCGAGAGTGCCAGCGAATTCACGGCATCGCTCATCAAGAACGCCATCCTCCTCTCGATCGGTGCACTTGCCGGCATCGGTGCGATGATCTTCGTGTCCCGTGATGTCTCGCGCCCCATCGACCGCATGACGGCGATCATGCGCCGGCTGGCGGCGGGTGATTTTGCGGTTGCCATTCCCTATCTCGAACGACGCAACGAGATCGGCCAGATGGCCAAGGCCGTCGGCGTCTTCAAGGACAACGGTATTCGCGTGCAGGCGCTTGGCGCAGAGGAACAGCATTTCAACGAGAAGTGCCATGACCTGCGCACCGCCGTGGGCCAGATCGTCTCGGCGGCCGTCGAGGGCGACTTCAGCATCCGCATGAACCGCGATTTCGAGTTTGCCGATCTCAACGCCTTTGCCGCCTCGATGAACGAACTGGTCGAATCGATCGATGCCGGTCTTGCCGAAACACGCCGCGTGATGGGGCGTCTGGCCGAGGGCGATCTCACCGACGGCATGCGCGGCAGCTTCACCGGCGCCTTCGCCGAACTCCAGCACAATGTGAACACCACCGTGGATACGCTGCGCTCGATCGTGACCGAGGTACGCCAGTCGATCGACCAGATCAATTCCGGCTCCGGCGAGCTGCGCCACGCCTCGGATGACCTCGCCCGTCGCACGGAGCAGCAGGCCGCCGCCTTGGAAGAAACCTCCTCGGCGCTTGAGGAAATCACCGTCTCGGTCCGCCAGGCGACCGACCGCGCCCGGGAAGCAACCCGCAAGGTGGATGAGGCACGCCGCAGCACCGAGGCTTCCAGCGTGGTGGTGGGCGATGCGATTGCCGCCATGGAGCGGATCGAGCAGGCCTCCGGACAAATCGGCCAGATCATCAACGTGATCGACGAGATAGCCTTCCAGACGAACCTGCTGGCACTCAATGCCGGCGTGGAAGCCGCGCGCGCCGGGGAAGCCGGCAAGGGTTTTGCCGTCGTGGCGCAGGAAGTCCGCGAACTTGCCCAGCGCTCGGCAGGTGCGGCCAAGGACATCAAGGCCCTCATTACCAAGTCCGGCAATGAAGTGGCCTCGGGCGTGAAGCTCGTAACCGCCACGGGCGACGCGCTCGCCCAGATCCGCGGCCATGTCGACAGCATCAATGGCGAGGTGCACGAAATCGCCGCCACCTCCAACCAGCAATCCGGCCGCCTGCAGGAAATCAATTCCGCCGTCGGACAGATGGATCAGGTGACCCAGCGCAATGCCGCGATGGTGGAGGAAACCACGGCAAGCACCAACCGGCTGGCCGATGATGCACTTCAGCTTTCCCGCCTCATCGACCGCTTTACGCTGTCTTCCGACACACCGCCGGCAGCCGGCCGCGCCAAAAGCCGCGCGACCGTTCCGGCAGTCTCCCGCAGCGATATGCGCCGCCACGCATGATCCACGCCTATCGGCCGGTGGTCGTTCTCACCGGCAGGAAAGGCATCAGCCACAGGAAGGCCGCCCCGGGGATGCAGCGCTCTGCCCCGGGGCGGCCTTTCTGTCTTTCGACAGGCGCGGGCGTCAGGCGCTGAGGTGCTGGCCGAAGAAGGATTCGAGCTTGTCGAACGGGATCTTGTCGACCTGATCATAGAGATCCACATGGCTTGCGCCGGGAATGATCATCAGTTCCTTCGGCTCGGCCGCAGCCGCAAAGGCGGTTTCCGCGAAATAGCGGGAATGGGCCTTTTCCCCGTGCACGAACAGCACCGGACGCGGCGAGATTTCCGCGATATAGGTGAGGATCGGCATGTTCATGAAGGACAGCGGCGTCGTCTGCGACCAGGCGTTGCCGGAATTGACGGCCCGCTTGTGATAGCCACGCGGCGTCATGTAGTAATCGTGGTAATCGACCAGGAATTGTGGTTCGCCGCCCTTCAGTACATTGTAGGGCTGCTGGTAGACGGTGTTGCCGCTCGCCACGTCGACCCAGCGCTGACGGCTCAGCCGATCCAGCGTCTGCGTGCGCTGTTCGAGTGTCACGCTGTCATTGTAGCCCTTCGACATCACGCGCGTCATGTCATACATCGTGCTGGCGACGACGGCCTTCACGCGCTTGTCGACGGCAACCGCATTCAGCGCGAAACCACCCCAACCGCAAACGCCGATCATGCCGATCCGCTCGCGGTCGACCTCGGGGCGCAGGCCGAGATAGTCCACGGCAGCGCTGAAATCCTCGGTATTGATGTCGGGCGAGGCAATGTTGCGCGGCTCGCCGCCGCTTTCGCCGGTGAAGGAGCCGTCGAAGGCCAGCGTCGCAAAGCCGCGCTCCGCCATGATCTGGGCATAGAGGCCGGAGGACTGCTCCTTGACGGCACCGAAGGGACCTCCGACAACGATTGCCGCCAGCGCCTGGCCGGCGCGATTCTTCGGCAGATAGAGATCACCCGACAGCGTGATGCCGTAGCGATTCCTGAAGCTGACCTTCTGGTGATCGACCTTGTCGCTCTTCGGGAACACCTTGTCCCAGTCTGCGGCCGTGGACTGGGCCTGCGCGGTCGCGGTCGTGGCAAGGCTTGCGGCACCGGCGGCGGCAAGACCGACGCCGGTGATCTTCAGAAGATCGCGGCGCGCCATGGTGAGCGGTTCGGCACCGGCCGGGACGGGGGTAAGTTCGCGAGGTTCGTGCATCGGGAGACACTCCGGTTTGCGGGACAATTTCCACACCGGATATAAGTCGCCCCCGCCTGTGCGATTAGCGCAAGCCGGCCGATAGCCTTCATCGCCGTTGTTCATCAATCGGGAAACCGGAGGCCGGAGCCAGATGTCACTCGATCGGGGCGATGCGAGAGCACGTCCGAGCCAAAAGTGCGTCAGCGGTTTTGGCTCGGACTGCGTGAAAACAAAGAGAGAGAGCATTTCCGGTGATCTGGTTTTCACCGGAAATGCTCTATGCCGCCGGCTCCCGGCATAGGCCTGAACCGCAGCGGACAAAAAAAGACCGGCCCTCCCCGTGGAAGACCGGTCCTCCGGTTCATGCCCGTCGATCGTGACTCGGCTCAGTCCTTGAAGACGCCGTGCACGACGGTTTCGGACAGCGGCAGGCGCGGGCTTGCCACTTCGCGGGCCTGCAGGGCTTCCGGCAGCAGAGAGGCATCGCCCTGCTTGCCGATCGCAACAGCCGCGTGCAGCACGTGGCCTTCCGGCAGGTTCACGGCCTTCGCCATGGCCTGCTTGTCGAAACCCGCCATGGCATGCGAGGCCCAGCCGGCCATGTGGGCCTGCAGCGCAAGATAACCCCAGGCCGTGCCGGCATCGAAGGTATGGCTGCCGTTGTCGCTCGGCTCGGTCTTGCCGGGTGCGGTGAAGCGGGTGGCCGAGGCAACGATGACGAGGGCGGATGCCTTTTCGGCCCAGCTCTGGTTGAAGGGCAGCAGTGCGCCGAGGATCGGCTGCCAGACGGCATCACCACGCAGCGCATAGATGAAGCGCCAGGGCTGGGCGTTGAAGGCGGACGGCGCCCAGCGGGCAGCTTCCAGAAGACCGAGCAGTTCCTGCTCCGAGATCGTGGCATCGGTGAAGGCACGCGGCGACCAGCGGCCGGTGAAGACCTCGGCGACGGGATGATCGGCCTTGCGGGTATTGGCAGTCATGGCTTCCAGGCTCCTGTTTCTGTGGGATGCCATCAGCTAGCAAGCCGTGCTGCGGCGCACAAGGGGCCGTCACGCACCGTCATCAGCGGCTCGACAATCCCCATCCCCGCTCACGCCTTCTTGATCCAGCGCCCGTCATCCGACTGCTGCCAGTAGGTCAGGCGGTGGCCCTCCCCCTTCAGGCGCTTCCAGTGGCTCCGCGCGCCCTCCAGCTGGGCGGCATCATGACCGTCGAACATGAAGACGACACGTTCATAGGACGAGAGATCGCCGGGATCGGCGCCATCCACCAGAAAGCGGACGCTCGCCCCGTTCGGATTGTGGTCCTTCACCGTCAGCAGCACAGGCTGTTCTGCGGCAAGAACGCCGGTATCGGTCCCGTGCGGCAGGAAGCTGTCTTCCCGAAACGTCCACAAATGCTGGTCAAGCCGGTCGCGCCGGGCCTCTTCCACCGTCTGGAGCACGACGCGCCAGCCGCGCTCGACGCTTTTTTCGAGGAGCGCGGGCAGCGCATCCTCCAGCTTCGATTCGGTCAGATGGTAGAAGAGGACCTCGGTCATGGTGCCGTTCACGCCTCGTAGCGGTCGCGCACCAGCTGGTCGAGCAGGCGCACGCCATAGCCCGAGCCCCAGGACTGGTTGATCTCGCTGGCGGGCGAGCCCATGGCCGTGCCGGCCACATCGAGATGCGCCCAGGGCGTGTCACCGACGAAGCGCTTGAGGAACTGCGCCGCCGTGATCGAGCCGGCATAGCGCCCGCCGCTGTTCTTCATGTCGGCGAAGCGGGAATCGATGATCTTGTCGTAATCCTTGCCGAGCGGCATGCGCCAAAGCTTTTCCCCGCTCGTCTCGCCGGCGGCAAGCAGGCTGGCCGCGAGTTCGTCATCGTTGGAGAACAGGCCGGCATGCAGGTTGCCGAGCGCCACCAGGATTGCCCCCGTCAGCGTGGCGAGGTTGATCATGAAGCGCGGCTTGAAGCGCTCCTTGGCATACCAGAGCGCATCGGCCAGCACGAGACGGCCTTCCGCATCGGTATTGATGATCTCGATCGTCTGGCCGGACATGGAGGTGACGATATCGCCGGGGCGCTGGGCATTGCCATCCGGCATGTTTTCCACAAGCCCGATGATGCCGACGGCATTCACCTTCGCCTTGCGGGCGGCCAGCGTGTGCATGAGGCCGGTCACGGCGGCAGCCCCGCCCATGTCGCCCTTCATGTCTTCCATGTTGGCGGCCGGCTTGATCGAAATGCCGCCGGTATCGAAAACAACGCCCTTGCCGATGAAGGCGAGCGGCGCCTCGTCCGTCTTGCCGCCCTTCCACTGCATGATCGCCATGCGCGGCGGACGGGCCGAACCCTGCGCCACGCCGAGCAGCGCGCCCATGCCGAGCGCGCGCATCTCGGTTTCCGTCAGGATCTCCACCTCGACGCCGAGTGCCTGAAGCGCGCTTGCACGCTCGGCGAATTCGATCGGGCCGAGAACGTTCGGCGGCAGGTTCACCAACTCGCGGGCCAGGTTGACACCGCCGGCCACTGCCTCTGCAAAGCCGAAGCCCGCGGCTGCGGCCTCGTGATGGGCGGTGACGATGGTGATCTCGACCGCCTTGGCGCTCTTGTCCTCGTCATCGGCCTTCTTCGTCTTGAAGCTGTCGAAGCTGTAGGCACGCAGCAGCAGGCCGGTGGCGAAATCCACAGCCTTGGTTGCATCCACCTCAAGGCCCGGCGCATCAAGGAAAATGGTGACCGTCTCGGCACGCTTGATCATGCTCGACGCCTTGCCGCCGGCCCGCAGCCAGTCATAGGCGCTGATGTCCGCCGGCTTTCCAAGCCCCAGCACCACCAGCCGGTCGAACGGCGACTGATGTGGCGCCAGGACATCGAGCACGCTCATCGACTTGGCGGAGAAGCCGGCAACCTCGCCCGCACGGCCGAGCACCTGCGCAGGATCTGCAAATTCCGCCCCGGCCACGGCATGATCACCGGACACTTTCAGGCCGATGGCGAGACCGCTACTGACGGTTGCGAACTGTGCGAAACGAATTGTATACTGAACGGACATTTCTTCTCCGGAGGCAGAGGATGATGTAAGACTTCACGGCCAATCTGGGAGGATGGGCCGCCGAGGACAAGAGAGCGGACAGGCATTGGCAAGGCGACGTCTTAATGTTGTCATGCGATCTGCGTAACCGCTACCAGGCTCGGAACGATCATAGGGGAAGGAATAAACACTTTGGCAGACGCGTTCCAGTCATCCAACCTGTTTTCCGGACCGCGGCTTCGGCAAAGTTTCCGGCGGCCGCAGGCTTGGTTCGTCACGCTGTTTTGTGCCTGGTGGGTTCTTCTCGCCGTCTTCTACCTGTTTCCGGGCATAGACATCGCCGTGGCGCAGAGCTTCTTCCATCCGATCGATTGCGGCGCGAACACGGTCGCGGGCCGCATCTGCGGCAGCTTCGCCTATTCCAGCGAAGGGATCCTGATCGCGCTGCGCAAGTTCTTCTTCTACCTGCCCGTCGTGGTCGCGATCGTGATCCTGATGTTGCTGCTTGAAAACCTGCAGCACCACGGCGCGACCTATGATGCGGGCAAGACCCGGCGCTACTCGATCGCGCTCACAGCCTTCCTTCTCGGTCCCTATGTGCTGGTAAACCTGATTCTCAAGACGATCTCCGGTCGCTCGCGGCCCTACAATACGGATCTCTTCGGCGGCACGGAGTTTTTCACCGCGGCAGGCACCTTCCATGGCAGCTGCGTCAACAACTGCTCGTTCATTTCCGGGGAAGCGGCCAGCGCCGGCTGGCTCGTCTGTCTCGTGGTGCTGCTTCCGGCCCGCCTGCGACCGGTCGTGGGGCCGCCGCTTCTGCTGCTCTGCCTCGTTCCGGCCAGCCTTCGCCTGTCCTTCGGCGGCCACTATCTGTCGGATGTCATCCTTGGCTTCCTGTCGTCAGCCGTCGTCTATGCGGGTGTCGCCAGCTATTTCGAAATGACACAGACACAAAAAAAACACCGGTAGCAAACAGTTTTGTGACAGGACCGCTGTCGCCATGGCGCACCGAATTGCTTAGAACCCGCGAACCAGCCATCACCAGGCCATTACCGACCGGACCCGAATGAAGCTTCTCGAACTCTACATTTTTCGGCGAGCGTTCCAGATGTTCTTCATCACCCTCATTCCGGTGCTGACGATCATATGGACCATCCAGGTGCTCGGGCGGATCAATCTCGTCACCGATACCGGCCAGTCGATGGGCTCGTTTGTCCTGCTCGCGACCTTCATCCTGCCGACAA
This sequence comes from Rhizobium sp. RU35A, assembly GCF_900156005.1. NCBI lineage: Bacteria > Pseudomonadati > Pseudomonadota > Alphaproteobacteria > Hyphomicrobiales > Rhizobiaceae > Rhizobium > Rhizobium sp. RU35A. Next base: position 171,372 of record NZ_FTMR01000001.1, read on the forward strand.
TCATACCGGTGGTGCTGCCGTTTGCCGTGGTGATCGGCGTGACGCAGACGCTGAACGCGATGAACAACGATTCGGAGCTGGCGGTGATCGATGCGGCGGGCGCGCCGCGCTCGGTGCTCTACCGCCCGGTGATGCTGCTGGCGATCGGCATGGCGGCGTTCTCTTTCCTGATCACCAATTTCGTCGAGCCGGCTTCGCGCACCAAGGCGCGCGACATGGTGGCCGAAGCCTATGCGGATCTCCTCTCCTCGGTGATCGAGGAAAAGACCTTCCGCAGCATCGAGGACAATCTCTATGTGCAGATCTCGGAGCGCCATTCCGGCCGCATCCTGAAGGGTCTGTTCCTGGTGGATTACCGCGATCCGAACATGGAACTCATCTATTATGCGCGGGAAGGCTCGATCGACGAGAGCGGCACGACGCTGACAATGCGTGACGGCGAGGTGCACCGGAAAGCCAAGGACGGCCGAATCTCCATCGTGAAATTCCTCTCCTATGCCTTCGACCTGTCCTCCATGAACGAGACGACGGGCGACAAGGCGGTGTTTTCCAGCGATCGCAGCCTCGCCTTCCTGCTGAAGCCCGACCCGACCGACAAGGCCTTCCTGAGCTCTCCGGGCGCCTTCCGTTCAGAACTGCACCGCCGCCTCTCGGACTGGATGCTGCCCGTGGTGTTCGGCCTGATCTCCCTGGTTGTCGCCGGCAATGTACGCTCCAGCCGCCGCACCCGCATGCATCCGATGGTGCTGGCGCTCATTCTGGCCTTCGCACTGCGCTGGCTGAGCTTCTATATCGTGAATCTGACCAAGACGAACGCTGCCATGGTGCCGCTGGTCTATCTGGTTCCGGCCGCCTTCGGGGCGATCTGCGTCGTGATGCTGATGACCAACCGCGGCCTTCGCCTGCCATCCTTCCTTGCCAATCACACTGGTCGCTGGATGAACAAGGCCGAAAGCGGACTGCGCCAGATGGCGTCCGGCTCGAAGGGAGGCGGACAGCCATGATCGCGCGGACGCTGAGCTGGTATTTCTTCAAGCGCTACATGATCACCGCCCTCTGGTTCCTCCTGGGCGTCTGCGGGATCATCTTCCTGGCCGACTTCAGCGAGACAAGCCGCCGCATGTCCGGCTTCGTCGGCTATACCGTGCCGGGCGGCCTGCTGATGAGCGCGCTGCGCCTGCCGCTGATCGTGCAGCAGACCGTTCCGACGCTGACCCTGTTCATCGGCATGACCACGCTGATCACCCTCAACCGTCGCTCCGAACTCGTGGTGACGCGCGCCGCCGGTCTTTCTGTCTGGCAGTTCGTGCTGCCTTTCGTCGCCGGCGCCTTCCTGATCGGCCTTGCCACGGTGACCGTGATCAATCCGCTGGCCGCCTGGGGACAGAACCTCTCTTCCACCATGGAATCGGACTGGCGCAAGGCCAGCAATGCCAGCCGCGCCTCCAATTTCCTGCCGTGGATCCGCCAGATCAGCAACACGGACGATACCGTCATCGGCGCCAAGGGCTTTGAAAACGGCGGAACGCAGCTGATCGACGTGGTCATTGTCCACTTTGATCCACAGGGTCGGATCACGCTTCGGCAGGATGCGCAGACCGCGACCTTGGAGGATGGTTACTGGCTGCTTAACAATGTTCTGGAAACGCGCACCGATGCGCCCCCGGCTCGCCTGCCGGAGGTCAAGGTGCGCACGAACCTTCGGAAGGCCTATCTGCAGGAATCGCTGTCGAAGCCGGAGAACGTTGCTTTCTTTGACATTTTACGAAAAATCGAAGTTGTTCGCTCGTTCGGCATCTCCACCAAGCCCTTCGAGACCCAATTTCATTCGCTCCTGTCCTTGCCGCTGCTTCTGGTGGCAATGACCCTGATCGCTGCGACGGTTTCCCTCCGCTTCAGCCGAATGGCACAATCGCGTTCGGTGATTCTGGGTGGAATCGTCTGTGGCTTCGTGCTTTATGTGGTAACCGTGCTTGTAAAAGCATTCGGAAGCAGTGGCGTTGTGCCCCCCTTCGTGGCCGTCTGGATTCCGGTCGTGGTCGCGATGGCAATCGGCGCAACAATCCTGCTTCATCAGGAGGATGGCTAGTGGCGGTACATGACCGCGGGAACATCAGACGGCTTCTTGCCGCCTTGCTCACCAGCACGGCTGCATGCGTATTGGTCGTCAACCCGTCGCCCGTTCACGCACAGGCGTCTCGCCTCGTGCCTCAGGAAGCCGATGGAGCGAAAATGCTCCTGCGGGCCAATGAACTCGTCTATAACCAGGACAGCCAGCACGTGACCGCCACCGGCGGCGTGCAGCTCTATTACAATCGCCACCGCATGGTGGCCCAGCGCGTGGAATATGACCAGAAGACCGGTCGCGTGATGGCGACCGGCAATATCGAACTGATCGAACCGGACGGCAACCGCGTCTATGCCGATTCGCTGGATGTGACCGACGACTTCGGTCAGGGCTTCGTGAATTCGCTGCGTGTCGAGACCACCGACAACACACGCATGGCTGCCGAGAGCGCCGAGCAGTTGCCCGACGAGAAGATGATCCTGAACAACGGGGTCTATACGGCCTGCCTGCCCTGCGCGCAGCGGCCGGACAAGGCGCCGCTCTGGCAGGTCAAGGCGCAGCGCGTCATCCGCGACGGCAAGAACCACACGATTCGCCTCGAACATGCCCGCTTCGAGCTGTTCGGCATGCCGATCGGCTATGTGCCTTTCATCACGGTTCCCGACGAAACGGTGGAACGCAAGTCCGGCTTCCTGTTCCCGAGTGCGAGCCTCACCGACAAGCTGGGTTTCGGCACGACGGTTCCCTATTATCAGGTCATCTCGCCGAGCATGGATGCGACGCTGAGCCCGACCTATTACACCAAGCAGGGCCTGCTGTTGCAGGGCGAGGTCCGCAACCGTTTCGAGACCGGCGATCACACGCTGCGATTTGCCTATATCGACCAGCAGAGTTCGAACGTCTTCAATGCCGGCACCAGCGATGCCCGGGCCAATAGCCGCGAGATGATCGCATCCAAGGCGGAGTTCAAGATCAATCCGCGCTGGACCTTCGGCTGGAACGTGATGCTCCAGTCGGACAATAACTTCTCCAAGACCTACAAGCTGAACGATCTCAATACGACCAATTTCACCAATGACCTGTACCTGACGGGCATCGGGACGCGGAACTATTTCGATCTGCACAGCTACTACTTCGACGTGCAGGATGCTGATTACAACAGCAACGCCGAAAAGCAGCAGGCGATCGTCTATCCGGTCATCGACTACAGCTACTATGCGCCCGAGCCGGTGGCGGGCGGCGAACTGTCGTTCAACGCCAACATCACCAACATGTCGCGCCGCAAGGACGATTTCTATACCGAAGGCGGCTTTGCCCGCTATCGCGGCCTGGAAGGCAGCTACAGCCGCATGACGGCCGAGGCGGAGTGGAAGCGCACCTTCACGACCGACGAAGGCCTGCTTGTAACGCCGATCCTGGCGGCCCGCGGCGATGCGCTGCGCAGCACCGCCTCGACCGCGCCGAGCTTCGGCACCTCCACCTATGCCGGCGACTTCTCCGGTTCCGGTGCCTCCACGCGCTACATGCTGACCGCAGGCATGGAAGCCCGTTATCCCGTGCTGATCACGACCGATCATGCCACGCATGTGATCGAGCCTATCGCGCAGATTTTCGCGCGTCCGGACGAACAGCACGCCGGCGGCTTGCCGAACGAGGATGCGCAGAGCTTCGTCTTCGACGCCACCACCTTGTTCGACCGCGACAAGTTCTCGGGCTATGACCGCATCGAAGGCGGAACGCGCGCCAATGTCGGCATCCGCTATTCCGGCAACTTCGACAACGGCATCGGACTGCGTGGCATCTTCGGACAGTCCTATCAGCTCGCCGGTCTGAATTCCTTTGCCACATCCGACCTGGTCAATGCCGGTGCCGAATCGGGTCTTGAGACCAATGTCTCGGATTTCGTCACCATGGCGGCAATCGACCTGCCGCATGGCTACAGCATTTCGACGCAGGGCCGTTTCGACGAGAAGACGCTCGAACTGCGTCGGGCGGACGCCTCCTTCAGCTATAACCTGCCGCGCGTCAGCGGTTCGCTGATCTACACCAACATCCAGCCGCAGCCCGAATACGGCGTAGCAACCACAGCGGAATATCTGAAGGCCTCCAACAACCTGAAGATCAACCAGAACTGGTCCTTCGCAACGTCGGCCACCTGGGACATCCAGAAGCAGGATGTGGTGCGTCGCGGCGTAGGTCTGAGCTATGCGGACGAGTGCACGGTCTTCACCGTGGCTTACAGCGACCAGCCGGCCAATACCGACCCGAACGACTGGACCGTGACGGCGCGTCTGACGTTCCGTACGCTGGGCGACGTCAAGGTCGGCTCGACCGGCAACACGACCAACTAATGTCGGCACCCTTGTGCTTGTCATTGTTTCGCCGCATGGTTTATGCAATCCACACCGAGAACTGAAATCGACTGAGCCGGCGGCCCGAAGGGGCCGCCGCACGCCAAGAAGGGACGAATGATGTTTGCCAGCATTGCCTTGCGCCGGGCAGCACTCGCCGCTACCGCACTCGCTATGGCCTTCGTCGTGGATCCGGCGCCCCGTGTGGCGCTTGCGGCAAGCGAGGTCGTGGTGGTCGTCAACAAGACGCCGATCATCAATACCGACGTCGCACGACGCGTCGCCTTTCTGAAGCTGCAGCGCCAGACCGGCAACCTGCAGAAGATGGCCAAGGATCAGTTGATCGACGAGGCGCTGAAGCGCGAGGAAATTGCGCGGCTTCGCATGTCGGTCAGCACCGAGGATGTCGATCGCGCCTTCGAGCGTTTCGCGCAGGGCAACAAGCTGTCTGCCGCCCAGATGACCCAGATTCTGGATCGGGCCGGCGTCGGCGTCGATCATTTCAAGGCCTTCATCGCCGTTCAGATGAGCTGGCCGCGTCTCGTCAACGCGCGCTATGGCTCGAGCGGCAAGATGTCGCCCGACGAATTGGTCAAGCGCATGCAGGAAAACAAGGAAAAGCCGGTTACCACCGAATATTTCCTGCAACAGGTCATTTTCGTCGTACCCGCATCCCGCCGCAACGAGATTCTCGCCAAGCGCAAGGCGGAAGCGGACAAGGCACGTCCCAATTTTCCGGGCTGCGACAAGGCCAAGGACTTTGCCAAGACCATGCTCGACGTCTCCGTTCGGGATCTCGGCCGTGTCATGAAGCCGGAACTTCCGGAGGAATGGCGGCCGCTGATCGAAAAGCCGGCGGCGAATGGCACAACTGGCGCCCGCGTGACCGAGCGCGGTGTGGAATTCCTTGCCATCTGCAGCCAGCGCCAGGTGTCCGACGACACCGCCGCCGAAATCGTCTTCCGCGCCGAGGATATCGGCAAGCAGAAGAAGGGTGGCGAAAATCCGAACGACGCCAAGTATCTCGCGGAGCTGCGCCAGCAGGCACAGATCGTCTATCCTTGAGCGGGGCAGCCCTGACGGCACGTCCCCTCGCCCTCACGCAGGGTGATCCGGCCGGCATAGGCCCCGACATCGCACTTGCCGCCTGGCTTCAGCGCGAGACGCATAATCTGCGCCCCTTTCTCTATGTGGGCGACCGACAGGTGCTTGCGGCACGGGCCAATCTTCTGGGCGTGACTGTCGCCCTGGAGCAAAGCGACGCTGCCTCTGCTGCGGAAATCTTTGCGCGCGCCCTTCCCGTTCTGGACGTGCCTGTCGGCCATCCGATCGAAGCCGGCCGACCGCATGTGGCCGCAGCCAGAAGCACGATCAGCGCGATCGAAACCGCCGTTGCACTCTGCTTCAAGGGCGAGGCCGCTGCCGTCGTGACCAATCCCATCGCAAAATCCGTGCTCTACGAGGCGGGCTTCGGTTTTCCCGGCCATACGGAGTTCCTTGCGGACCTCGCCATGCGGGCAACGGGAAAAGCCTGCACACCCGTCATGATGCTGGCCGGGCCAAAACTGCGTGCCATTCCGGTCACGATCCATATTCCGCTGAAGGACGTTCCGGCTGCGCTGACGCGCGAAGCGATCCTGGACACCTGCCGGATTGCCGATCGTGACCTGCGCACGCGCTTCGGCCTGACGCAGCCACGTCTCGCCGTGGCAGGCCTTAACCCGCATGCGGGTGAGGATGGTGCCATGGGTCTCGAGGACCGAGACCTCATCGCGCCTGCGATTGCAACCCTGCGCCAGGACGGCATCAACGCCTTCGGCCCGCTGCCCGCGGACACCATGTTCCACGACGAGGCCCGCAGCCGCTATGACGTGGCCGTGTGCATGTATCACGATCAGGCGCTCATTCCGGCCAAGGCGCTGGGTTTCGACGATTCGGTCAATGTGACGCTCGGCCTTCCCTTCATCCGCACATCGCCCGATCACGGCACGGCCTTTGGGCTCGCCGGCAAGGGTATTGCCCGCGAGGCAAGCCTGATCGCCGCCCTGAAGCTTGCTGCCAAACTCGCATCACAGACAGAAGAAAACCGCACCTGATGGCGACCCTTGACGGACTTCCGCCGCTGCGCGAGGTGATCGACCGCCACGGTCTCGATGCCCGCAAGGCGCTCGGCCAGAACTTTCTGCTCGACCTGAACCTGACCCAGAAGATCGCGCGCACCGCCGGTCCGCTGGAGGATTGCACGGTGTTCGAGGTCGGCCCCGGCCCCGGCGGCCTGACGCGCGCCATTCTGTCGCTCGGGGCGAAGAAGGTGATCGCCGTGGAACGCGATTCCCGCTGCCTGCCGGCCTTGGCCGAGGTGGCGGATTATTATCCCGGCCGCCTCGAGGTCATCGAGGGCGACGCGCTGAAGACGGATTTCGAGGCGCTGGCCCCGGAAGGCCCGATCCGCATCATTGCCAATCTGCCCTACAATGTCGGCACCCAGCTGCTGGTGAACTGGCTTCTGCCGCGCCAGTGGCCGCCCTTCTGGCAGTCGCTGACGCTGATGTTCCAGAAGGAAGTCGGCCAGCGGATCGTGGCGAAGGAAGACGACAATCATTACGGCCGCCTTGGCGTTCTGTGCGGCTGGCGCACCGAGGCGCGCATGGCCTTCGACGTGCCGCCGCAGGCCTTCACGCCGCCGCCGAAGGTGACCTCCAGCGTGGTGCATCTCGTGCCGCGCGAAACGCCCCTGCCCTGCGATGTGGAGAAGCTGGAGCGGGTGACGCAGGCCGCCTTCGGCCAGCGCCGCAAGATGCTGCGCCAGAGCCTGAAGCCGCTCGGCGGCGAGGCGCTCCTGACGCGCGCCGGGATCGATCCGGCAAGGCGGGCCGAAACGCTGTCGGTCGAGGAATTCGTGACGATCGCCAACCTTCTGTGAAGGCCAGCTGCGAACCGCAGGGCTGCGGTTCATCACTGGGTCGTTCCGTCGAAAAACGGCCTCAGCGGCCGGAGAGATCAGGCTCTTCCTGCAGCAGGCATCCGACGAAGTCAAACAGGCCATAGCGCCGATCGCGGCGAATGCGCTCGGCATTGACGATGCAGCTCACATGGCCAAAGGCTTCATCAAGGTCATCATTGACGATGACGTAATCATATTCGCGCCAGTGCTCGATCTCGGCCCGGGAATTGAGAAGCCGCGTGCGGATCACCTCCTCGGTGTCCTCGGCGCGGCGATGCAGGCGAGACTGCAGTTCCGTCATGGTCGGCGGCAGAACGAAGATGGAGACGACATCGGCCTTCATCTTTTCCTGCAGCTGGCGGGCACCCTGCCAGTCGATGTCGAACAGCATGTCGCGGCCTTCCGCCATCGCCTTTTCCACCGGCTCGCGCGGCGTGCCGTAGAAATTGCCATGCACCTCCGCCCATTCCAGCAGATCACCGGCGTCACGCATCTTCTCGAACTGCTGGACGCTGATGAAGTGGTAATGCTTGCCGGCAATCTCGCTGCCGCGTTTCGCCCGCGTGGTGACGCTGACGGAAATTTCGAGGCTTCGATCCGTGTCGAGCAGGTTGCGGGCGATGGTGGACTTTCCCGCGCCCGACGGCGAGGAGAGAACCAGCATCAGGCCACGACGGGCGATCTTGACGGCAGGCGAGGACGGCGCCGGGCTCATGCACTACTCCAAATTCTGGATCTGCTCGCGAAACTGGTCGATCACGACCTTCAGTTCTATACCAGCCGCCGTTACCTGAGCGGAATTGGATTTGGAACAGATCGTGTTGGACTCGCGATTAAATTCCTGTGCAAGAAAGTCAAGCCGGCGCCCGATCGGCCCGCCCCTGGCAAGCAGTTCGTCGGCGGCCGCCACATGCGCCTTCAACCGGTCGATCTCCTCGCGCAGGTCCGCCTTGGTGGCGAGCAGCGCCACTTCCCCATAGAGCCGGTCGCGGTCCAGCGTGCCGGCAGCGTCCATCAGCGTCGCCACCTGGGCGGCAAGCCGGCGGGCGATCTCCTCCGGCGAGCGGGAGGGATCCTGTTCCACCACGGCTGCAAGCCGCTCGATGGTGCGCACCTGCTCCGACAGAACGGCGACCAGCGCCTGGCCTTCCCCGGTGCGCATGGCAACCAGGTCATCAAGTGCGGCTTCCAGCCCGGAAAGGATGGCCGCATCGCGCTCGGAGGCAGCCTCGGCGCTTTCCTCGGCCTCGCGGATATCGACGAGACCGCGAATGCCAAGCAGGCTGTCCAGCTTCAACGGAGAAGGATCGACAAGCGGCCCGAGTTCGTCACGGAGCGCTATGACTGCGTTCAGCGCATCGCGATTGAGGACCGCTTCGATGCGCGCTTCCGCCACCGTGATCGACAGCGACATCTGCAGATTGCCGCGCGTGAGCCGTGCCGCGGTCAGCCGGCGCACCTCGGCCTCCAGAGGCTCGAAGCCGGGGGGAAGCCTCAGTCTCAGGTCAAGGCCCTTGCCATTGACCGAGCGCAGTTCCCAGACCCAGCGATGACGGCCGGCGGTGCCTTCGCGGCGGGCAAAGCCCGTCATGGACTGAACAGTCATGCGTCAAATCCTTCCCCGCCCGTCGCCATCGTCGCGACAGTGCGCTTAGTTGGAGGCAGGCTTTTCGGCATCCTTGCCGCCCGGCTGTCCATCCACCACGTCCTCGTCGGCCGTCCCGGCATTGCCGCGCTCGGCCTGGATCTTGCGCCAGCGGCGCACATTGGCATTGTGCTCGTCGAGCGTTGCCGCAAACACATGGCCACCGGTGCCATCGGCCACGAAATACAGATCCTTCGTGCGCCACGGATTGGCCACGGCTTCGAGCGCGGCGCGGCCCGGATTGGCGATCGGCGTCGGCGGCAGGCCCTTGATCTGGTAGGTGTTATAGGGCGTCTGCTTGTCGAGATCCGACTTGTAGATCGCCCGATCAGCCGGCTTGCCGGCGCCGCCGAACAGACCGTAGAGGATCGTCGGGTCGGATTGCAGGCGCATGCCCTTGTTGAGGCGGTTGATGAAGACCGAGGCCACATGGGCGCGCTCGTCATCCTTGCCGGTTTCCTTCTCGACGATGGAAGCGAGGACGACGAATTCCTCCTTCGTCTTGATCGGCAGATCCGGGTCGCGCTTGGCCCAGATCTGGTCGACGAGACGTTCCTGCGCCGCGCGCATCTGGGCGAGGATCTCGGTGCGCTTGGTGCCGCGCGTGAATTTGTAGGTATCCGGGCGCAGGCTGCCTTCCGGCGGCTGTTCCTGCGGCAGGCTGCCTTCCAGCACCGGATCGGCGGTCAGCCGGCTCATCATCTGCTGCACCGTCAGCCCTTCCGGCATGGAGACGGAATAGAGGATGGACTTGCCGGATTCCAGCAGTTCGGCCACGTCCTTCATCGAGGCGCCGGCCTTGATCTCATACTCGCCGGCCTTCAGCGTGCGGTTCTTGCCGAGATTGGTATCGGTGACATAGCGGAAGATGCGGGCATCCGAGATGATACCATTGCGCTCCAGCGTCTGGGCGATCTCGACGAGGCCAGCGCCCTCGCGGATGACCACATGCGTGTTGGTCTCCAGCGGACCCGGATTCTGATAGGCGGTGATGACGTAATAGAACCCGGCGACGGCGGCCACGCAGGCAAACACCATCATCGTCATCAGGAAGTTGAGGAAGATGACGATCTGGCTGCGCGCCTTCTTCGAGCGGCGCGGCGGTTCCGGCACGCGCTCGGGCTTCAGCGCCTCGTTCGGCGACTTGGGAATGAAGGGGCCGCCGGTATCGCTGCGGCCGGAAGACGAGTCGCTGCTGTGGTTCGTGTCGGTCACCGGCACTCCTTCTGATACTCTTGCATTGCCTGCCTTTTGGGCAAGCAATGCGGCGAAAACAGGGTTCAGAAGACGACAGCCCGGCTGACCAGCCCGGCAGACCCGTCTGTCGATCAGCCTTCGTAGCGGCGCAGCACGAGCGAGGCGTTCGTGCCGCCGAAGCCGAAGGAATTGGAAAGTGCCACATTGATCTCGCGCTTGCGCGCCACGTGCGGCACCAGATCGATCTTCGTTTCCACGTCCGGATTGTCGAGGTTGAGCGTCGGCGGCGCGATGTTGTCGCGGATCGCAAGCGTCGAGAAGATCGCCTCGATGGCACCGGCAGCCCCCAGGAGGTGGCCGACGGCGGACTTGGTGGACGACATCGACACCTTCGAGGCCGCATCGCCGACCAGACGCTCGACGGCGCCAAGCTCGATCGTGTCGGCCATGGTCGAGGTGCCATGAGCATTGATGTAATCGATGTCGGAGGGCTTCAGGCCCGCCCGCTTCAGCGCCATCGTCATGCAGCGGAAGGCGCCGTCGCCATCCTCGCACGGGGCGGTGATATGGAAGGCATCGCCGGACAGACCGTAACCGATCACCTCGGCATAGATCTTGGCGCCGCGGGCCTTGGCATGTTCCAGTTCCTCCAGAACAACGATACCGGCCCCCTCGCCCATGACGAAGCCGTCGCGGTCGCGGTCATAGGGGCGCGAGGCCTTCTGCGGATCGTCATTGTGCTGGGTCGACAGCGCCTTGCAGGCGGCAAAGCCGGCCAGTGAAATGCGGCTGATCGGCGATTCCGCGCCGCCGGCCACCATCACGTCGGCATCGCCGAAAGCGATCAGGCGGGCGGCGTCGCCGATGGCATGCGCACCGGTCGAGCAGGCGGTGACGACCGAATGGTTCGGGCCGCGCAGCTTGTGCTTGATCGACACATGGCCGGAGACCAGGTTGATCAGGCGGCCGGGAATGAAGAAGGGCGAGATGCGGCGGGGGCCCTTGTCGCGCAGGGTATAGCCGGCGTCGACGATGCCCTCGATGCCGCCGATGCCGGAGCCGATCAGCACGCCGGTGGCACACTGGTCCTCGTCCGTCTTCGGCTGCCATCCGGCATCGGCCAGCGCCATGTCGGCAGCAGCCACGCCGTAGATGATGAAGGGGTCAACCTTGCGCTGTTCCTTCGGCTCCATCCAGTCGTCGGCGATGAAGGCGCCTTCAGTACCGGGCTCCGTCGGAATGCGGCAGGCAATCTTGGCCGGCAGATCTTCGACCTCGAATTCGGTCACGCGGCGCGCGGCATTCTGACCGGCCAGCAATCGCGACCAGCTGATGTCCGTTCCGCAACCCAGAGGAGATACCATACCGGTACCAGTGATAACGACACGCCTCATGCCAGCGTCCCACCCCTGCATGTCTTATGCAATATCACAATACTGAAACGGCCCGAACGTGCCGGGCCGTCGAGGAACCTCATCTTGCGACGGGTCCTAACCTGTCGATCGAAATCAGGCCTGGGCCTTCTCGATGAACTTGACGGCGTCGCCAACCGTCAGGATCGAGTCAGCGGCATCGTCCGGAATTTCAACGCCGAACTCTTCTTCGAAAGCCATGACGAGTTCAACGGTGTCGAGCGAGTCGGCGCCCAGGTCGTCGATGAAGCTCGCGCCTTCGACAACTTTGTCGGCATCGACGCCGAGATGATCAATGACAATTTTCTTTACGCGCTCTGCGATATCGCTCATGTCGGTTTCCTCGACCTTTGTCTTTTCGGACTGCCTCACCGGCATCCGCACCCTGTTGAAACCCTGACCGCCTATGTTCAGGCCGGCTCCAGGGCAAACTCGCTCACCCGAGAAAAGACTTCAAGCTTCCATAGATCAACAGACAGCCTGTCAGTTTTCGGGGTGACTGTTCACAGTCATGGCCCGCTTAACACGGTTTCACCGTGTCGCAAAGCCAGAAAATGGCCCGCCACCCGGCCACCAACAGGCAATGCGCCTGCGGCATGCGGGGCGGCGCAAGCCACTCAGATCATTGCCATGCCGCCGTTGACGTGCAGCGTCTGGCCCGTAACGTAACCTGCCTCGTTGGAGGCGAGGTAGAGAACGGCGGCAGCGATGTCGGCACCGGCACCCATGCGCTTCATCGGAATGGCGCCCAGAATGCCTTCCTTCTGCTTGTCGTTCAGCTTGCCGGTCATCGCGCTTTCGATGAAGCCGGGCGCCACGCAGTTGACGGTTACGTTGCGGCTGGCGATTTCCTGGGCGAGCGACTTCGAAAAGCCGATCATGCCGGCCTTGGAGGCGCAGTAATTGGCCTGGCCCGGATTGCCGGTGACGCCGACCACCGAGGTGATGTTGATGATGCGGCCGAAGCGGCGGCGCATCATCGGATGGGTCAGTTCGCGCGTCAGACGGAAGGTCGCCGTCAGGTTGACTTCCAGAACCGCATCCCAGTCCTCGTCGCTCATGCGCACGAAGAGACCGTCCTTGGTGATGCCGGCATTGTTGACGAGGATGTCGACGCCGCCAAGCTCGGCTTCGGCCTTTTCGCCGAGCGCCTTCACCTGATCCCGGTCGCCAAGATTGGCGGGGAAGATATGAGCGCGCTCGCCGAGTTCGCCAGCCAGTGCTTCCAGCTTCTCGGCGCGCGTGCCGTGCAGGCCGACCGTTGCGCCCTGGGCATGCAGCATGCGGGCAATTTCCTCACCGATGCCGCCGGTTGCGCCGGTGACGAGAGCCTTGCGGCCGGTCAAGTCAAACATGTTTCAATCCTTTTGCGTTCAGCCGAGCAGGGTCTTGAGGGCGGCCTCGATATCGGCCGGACCGTTGACGGCAATGCCAGTGACAGTCTTGTCGATACGGCGGGCAAGCCCGGTCAGCACCTTGCCGGTCCCGATTTCATAGAGCGTCGTCACACCATTGGCGCCGAACCATTCCACGGTTTCGCGCCAGCGCACCTGCCCGGTCACCTGGGTAACGAGCAGGGTTGCGATCTCGTTTGCATCGCGGACGGGCGCGGCGCGCACATTGGCGATGACGGGCACGACCGGATCCTGCTTGGCAACCTTGTCCAGCGCGTGGCGCATGGCATCGGCGGCGGGTGCCATCAGGTCCGAATGGAAGGGCGCCGACACCGGCAGCATGAGGGCGCGCTTGGCGCCCTTTTCCGAGGCGAGCGCGGCAGCCTTTTCCACGGCTGCCCTGGATCCGGAAATGACGAGCTGGCCGCCGCCATTGTCATTGGCGATCTGGCAGACGCCGGCGGCCTTCGCCTCGGCGCAGACGGCCTCCACATCGGCATGTTCCAGCCCGATGATCGCCGCCATCGCACCCTCGCCGACCGGCACGGCCGACTGCATGGCATCGCCACGGATGCGCAGCAGGCGGGCGGTATCGGCAATCGTGAAGGTGCCGGCAGCGCACAGCGCCGAATATTCGCCGAGCGAATGGCCGGCGACATAGGACACCTTGTCGGCGAGTTTCAGGCCGCCGGCTTCCAGAACGCGCATCACCGCCATCGACACCGCCATCAGCGCCGGCTGGGCATTGGCCGTCAGCGTCAGCTGGTCCTCGGGTCCGTTCCACATGATGTCGGAGAGCTTCTGGCCGAGCGCTTCGTCAACCTCCTGGAAAACCGCGCGAGCCTCCGGGAAGGCGTCTGCGAGATCCTTGCCCATGCCGACGACCTGGCTTCCCTGGCCGGGAAATGTAAATGCGATGCTCATTGGGTCGTAATCCTTCCCTTTTTTGCCTTTCCATTCACATTCTCTCCCGCCAAGTCAAGGCCGGCAGCAAGCGCCAGGCCCGCCAATGCAAGCCTTTTGCCCCTCGTGAACAGGGTTTTTGCCATGGCACGGTGCATCGGCGCCCGCAGCCTCCGGCGAACGCGTTGCAATATCGGTTTCCCTTGCGTTGCAGCAAAACCGGCTTACATTCGCTGCGCCTCCCGGGACCCAGCACCGGTCCCAAGCTTAATGCCTGCCCCTAACCCCTGAAAGACGGGAACGATCTCATGAAATACAAGACGCTCGGCCGAACCGAACTCAGCGTGTCCGAAATCTGCCTCGGAACGATGACCTGGGGTTCGCAGAACACGCAAGCCGAAGCCTTCGAGCAGATGGATTACGCGCTCGATCACGGTGTGAATTTCTTCGATACGGCGGAACTCTACCCTACCACGCCCCTTTCCCCCGACACCTATGCCGACACCGAACGGCTGATCGGCAACTGGTTCGAAAAGACCGGCAAGCGTGACAAGGTGGTGCTGGCAACCAAGGTTGCCGGTGCCGGGCGTCCCTATATCCGCGGCGGCGCGCCGATCACGGCCGATACGATCCGCGAGGCGGTGGATGCGAGCCTTGCGCGCCTCAAGACCGATTACATCGATCTCTACCAGATCCACTGGCCGAACCGCGGCCATTTCCACTTCCGCGGCGCCTGGGGCTACAACCCCTTCAACCAGGACAAGGCCAGGACCAAGGCCGAAATCACCGAGAAGCTGGAAGCGCTGGGCGAATGCGTGAAGGCTGGCAAGATCCGCGCCATCGGCCTGTCGAACGAGACGACCTGGGGCACGCAGGCCTTCCTGACCATCGCCGAACAGCTCGGCCTGCCGCGCGTTGCCACCGTCCAGAACGAATACAGCCTGCTCTACCGCCACTTCGATCTCGACATGGCAGAGCTTTCGCATCACGAGGATGTGGGCCTCCTCGCCTATTCGCCGCTCGCCGGCGGCATCCTGTCCGGCAAGTATCTCGATGGCGGCAAGCCTGCCGGCTCGCGCGGCTCGATCAACGGCGATATCGGCGGACGCCTCGTGCCGCTGCAGGAGCCGGCAACACGCGCTTATGTGGAGCTTGCCCGCATCCACGGGCTCGATCCCTCGCAGATGGCGCTTGCCTTCTGCCTGACGCGCCCGTTCATGGCCGCCGCCATCATCGGCGCGACCTCGATGGAGCAGCTGAAGCTCAACATCGGCTCGGCCGACGTCAAGCTGTCGGATGAGGTGATGAAGGCGATTGCCGCCATCCACCGTCAGTATCCGGCCCCGATCTGAGGCCTGACGCCACCTGCCGCCGGGCCGCCTCGCTGGCCCGGCGCTCTCCTTCCTCAAGCCACAGTGCGCGGACCGTGGCCCAGTCCGGCATCTGTTCGGCCTCGAAGCCGAAGGCATAGCCGGCGCCGATCGCGGGAAAGACCCGCATCGCCTGCCGGTGTGATCCGGATGCCATGAAGGCCAGCATGGCGGCGCGATCCGTCCAGGCCGAGCGCGTGTGCTGCACGCCCGCCATGCTGCGGGCATCCGCCTCGATGAGGCCGGGCGCTGCCTTCACCTGCTGCATCGCCGCGACCGCATGCCACCAGAAGCGAGGCATGTGCCAGACGGAATGGGCCCGGAAACCGGTGATCGAAACATACATGCGCAGTCGCCCTCGCGGATGGTGATGCACCTGTCTACGACGGCTTCGGTCTGCTGGACCTGGCCGAGCCCCAGAGAACCCTGGCAGACTGGCGCTCCCTCACCCCTTCACGACCTCGGGACGCTGCAGGCGCTGCACCTTTCGCAGATGGGCGAGGCTGCGGCAGAGCATGAACCCCGTGGAGAAGACGTTGAGAAGCGAGAGGACCAGCCGGGCGGTCGGCGTCGCGATCGCAGCCGGCGCGATCACCGCCATCACCGCATAGGCATAGTTCGTCCAGAACAACAGCAGGATCAGCGCCAGCGAATGCCATTCGCCGGAAATGAGGATGCGGCCATCCGGCAGCAGCTCCGTCTGACGCTCGGGCTTGACAACTGCAACTGCCGCCGCCCCGATCACGGCGCCGAGAAAGGCACCGGCCAGCGCCGCGGGATCGCCGTGCGTGGCGATCAGCTTGCCGCAGGCGAGCAGCACGAAGATCACCGAGGGCAGAAGCAGGCGCAGCGGCGACACCCGGCTGTCGCGCAGGCGCGCAGCGCCGAGAAGGCACAGAAAAACCAGCAGGAACCACACCCAGACCGGAGCGCCCGTGATGACTTTGACGAGGAATTGCATTTTATACTCCCTGCACGGCAGCCGGCGGCCGCAACCGGCGGCAGACAGCGGAAAAGCGGGACGGGAATCAAAACGGCATGCGTGAACGGCCGGAAAAATCCGCAGGCGGAAGCAGTCTGCGACTGGCGCTTCGTGAAATGCAGGCCGATCTCGCCTCCGCAAAGACGCATGTGCTGCTGGCCGGCGCAATCATCATCCTCAGCCTTTCCGGCCCCTTCGGTACCTATGAGGCGCTGCCGCCGGTGGGGCGACTTCTTTACTGGGCAACGATGGTTCTCCTCACCTTCGGCCTGGCGAACTTCGCCGGGACGCTGACGAGCATTGCCCTTTCCCGTCGCGGCATCCGCCGACAAAGCGCGCTGGCGCCGGTCGGCCTTGCGGCGGGGCTTGCCGCCGGTCTCGGCGTCGCGGTCATCCAAGACGTCGTATTCGGCTTGGGGGCCGATCCGCTACGGACGCTCATCACCATCTTCGGCTATGCCCTTGTGATCGCCATGACGATCACCGTGATCTTATTCGTGTTCCGGCGCGCCGATGAGGCGCCGCAGGAAAAGGCGCGGGAGACGACGGCCGCGCAGCCGGAGATGCCGCCCGCCCCCGCTCTGGCCCCCGCCCCCGCTCTGGCCCCCGCCCCCGCTCTGGCCCCCGCCGCGGCTCTGGTGCGCCGCCTGCCGCTCGACAAGCGGGGACGCATCGTCAGCCTCACCGTACGCGACCACTATGTCGAGGTGACCACGCTGAAGGGCAAGGCGCTGCTGCTGATGCGCCTCAGCGACGCCATCGAGGAAGCGGGCGCGGTGAACGGCGTGCAGCTGCATCGCTCGCACTGGGTGGCCGTCGATGCGATAAGGGCGATCCACCGGGTCAACGGCCGCCTCGAGGTGGAGACGCTGACCGACGAGCGGCTGCCCGTCAGCCGCGCCCATGCGGCCCGCCTGCGCGACGCAGGCCTCCTGCCCTGACGACGGGGCATTGCCACACGCGGCGGAGAAAATCTGCAAAAGCCTTGCGTTCCCGGAAAATGCGCGTATAAGCGCGCTGTTCGAAATGCCCGGTCTTCTGGCTGGTGGCTGAACGGAGGGCCGGTTCCGCACATGGAACCGCAGGAACCACAAGGGTTCCGGCCTCCCGTGTCTCCGCTCTCGACCGTCTCGATCGTAACGCTTTTCTTGCCGGGGCTGCAATGCTCCTTCCAAGACCAGTCGTTGAGGCTTAGCCGCCGATTACCGGGCCAAGACAACCGCAAGAAAGGCAAGCTGATATGGCTCTTTACGAACACGTATTCCTTGCCCGGCAGGATATGTCCGCGCAGCAGGTTGATGCCCTCGTCGAACAGTACAAGGGTGTCATCGAAGCTCATGGCGGCAAGGTCGGGCGCATCGAAAACTGGGGCCTCAAGTCCCTGACGTACCGCATCAAGAAGAACCGCAAGGCTCACTACGCGCTGATGGACATCGACGCACCGGCTCCGGCCGTGCACGAGATGGAGCGCCAGATGCGCATCAACGAAGACGTTCTTCGCTACATGACGATCGCCGTCGAGAAGCACGAAGAAGGTGCGTCTGCCATGATGCAGAAGCGCGACCGCGACGACCGTCCGCGTCGTGACGGCGACGATCGTGGCCCGCGCCGCGAATTCGGCGATCGTGGCCCGCGTTCGGACCGTGGTCCCCGCGAAGACCGCGGCCCGCGTGAAGGCGGCTTCGAGCGTCGTCCGCGCGAAGATCGTGCATAATCCGAGAGCTTCAAGGAGAATTACCCATGGCTGACGCATCCTCTGCTCCGGCACGCCGTCCGTTCCACCGCCGCCGCAAGACCTGCCCCTTCTCGGGCGCCAACGCACCGAAGATCGACTACAAGGACGTTCGTCTCCTGCAGCGCTACATTTCCGAGCGCGGCAAGATCGTTCCGTCCCGCATCACGGCCGTTTCCCAGAAGAAGCAGCGCGAACTGGCCCAGGCCATCAAGCGCGCCCGCTTCCTCGGCCTTCTGCCCTACGTCGTATCCTGATCGACCCCTTGCCGCCGGCACTTCGCGCCGGCGGCATTCTCCCTTCCGCGATGGGCGCGGATCGGAACCCTTGAAAACCCCATGTTGGGGATGACGTGCCTGAAACAGAATTGTCAGGCCTCTCCCCTAACTGCTTGAACAGGCAGGACAGCGAGACGTGTACGGATTGAACCAGACAGTGCTGACGACCGGCATTCTTGCCGGCATTGCCGCAACGCTGCTCGTGATGGGCGCGAATGCGCAGCCCTCGTTCGCGTCCGTTCTTTACGCCTCCTCCGCCCTTCCCGTTCTGGTCGCCGGCCTCGGCTGGGGCAATCGCACCGCCATCGTCGCCATCGTCACCGCTGCCATCCTCGGCGCCATCCTGGTGTCGCCAATGTTCGCGCTTGCCATGGCGATCTTCACGCTGGTGCCGGCAGGCTGGCTGTCCCATCTCGCCAATCTGGCGCGTCCGGCCTCCGAACTGGGCGGTCCGGACAACCTGATGGCCTGGTATCCGATCTCCGACATCCTGCTGCATCTGTGCGGTCTGGTGACGCTTGCGGTGGTCATCCTCGGCATCGTGATCGGCTATGGACCGACGCTGACCAATGCGCTGGTCGATGCCATGGTGGAGACCTTCAACCAGCAGAACCCGGCCATGGTGCCGGATGCGGCAGCGCTCGCCCAGACCAAGCGGATGATCTTGCTGATGCTGCCGATCGTCCAGGGCGGCCTGTGGGTAATGCTGCTGTTTGCCGCCTTCTATTTCGCCGTGCGCATCGTCTCGCGCAGCGGCCGGGCGCTTCGTCCGCGCGAGGACATGCCGTCGGCGCTGCGCATGAACCGCAATGCCATCTTCATCTTCCTGTGCGGCATCGTGCTGACCTTCCTCGGCGGCGTTCCGGCGATGATCGGTGCGACGCTCTGCGGCACATTCGGCGCAGGCTTCCTGATGGCGGGCTTTGCCGCCCTGCACTTTCGCCTGCGCGACAAGGACTGGCGCCTGCCGGGCCTCGTCTTGATCTACCTCTCCACGATGATGCTGCTGCCGGCCATTGCCGTCCTCGTCATCGGGCTCACCGATACGCGCCGGACGATCGCCCTGACGCCGGCCCGCGATACCAAATCCACCGACTCCAAGACCTGATCTGAAAGGACAAGACCCATGCACGTCATTCTTCTCGAACGCATCGCCAAGCTCGGCCAGATGGGCGAAACCGTCAAGGTTCGCGACGGTTACGCCCGTAACTTCCTGCTGCCGCAGGGCAAGGCGCTGCGCGCCAACGACGCCAACAAGAAGCGCTTCGAATCCGAGCGCGCCACGCTGGAAGCCCGCAACCTCGAGCGCAAGTCGGAAGCCCAGAAGGTTGCCGAAGCCCTCGAAGGCAAGTCCTTCATCGTCGTTCGCGCTGCTGGCGAAACCGGCCAGCTGTACGGTTCGGTTGCGGCTCGCGACATCGTCGATGTTCTGGCTGCGGAAGGCTTCAACATTGCCCGCAACCAGGTTGACCTGAACAACCCGATCAAGTCGATCGGCCTGCACAACGTCACCCTGCACCTGCATGCCGAAGTCGAAATCGAAATCGCCCTCAACGTTGCCCGTTCGGCCGAAGAAGCCGAGCGCCAGGCCAAGGGCGAAAACCTCAACTCCGTCGACGCCATCTACGGCGTGGACGAAGACGCCCTGCGTCCGGAAGACTTCTTCAACCCGGACGACGAAGACGGCGACGACGCCTGATTGCATCGGCCTATCATGGCATGAAAAGAGCCCCGGATCGCAAGATCCGGGGCTTCTTTTTTGGCTCGCTGACAGGGTGATCAGCCGAGGCTGCGCGGCGCCTGCGTTTTGTCGACACGCACGATCACAGAAAGACCGGGCTGCAGATCGCGGATCGCATCCTGCCCGTCGTCGAAGCGGATGCGGACACCGACACGCTGGGCGATCTTCACGAAATTACCGGTGGCATTGTCGGAGCGGATAACGGCGAATTCCGAGGCCGCCGCCGGCGAGAAGCGCTCGATATAGCCCGTCAGCCTGCGGTGGCCGAGCGCATCGACGCTGATCGTCACCGGCTGGCCGGCCTGCATGCCCTGCAACTGGGTCTCCTTGAAGCTGGCGATCACCCAGACGTCGTCGGGTACCACCGCCATCAACTGGGTGCCGGCCGTCACGTACTGGCCGACGCGGGCGCCGACCTCGCCGACATGACCATCGCGCGGTGCCCTTATCGCGGTGTTGTCGAGATCGATGCGGGCGAGTTCGACGGCCGCCTCGGCGCTGGCGACGGCGGCTTCCAGCGAGGCGCGGTTGACGATGATGGTCTGCAACTGCTGGCGGGAGACTTCGAGGGCGGCCTCGGCCTGCTGCACGGCGGCGCGCGCCTTTTCGAGATTGGCTTCTGCCTCCTCCTGGCCACTTGCGGTACCGACACCGCTCCTGGAAAGGTTCTGCTGACGCTCCTCGGCAAGGCGGGCCTGGGTGAATGCCGCCTCCACGCTCGTCACCGCCGCCTCGCTGGAGGCGATATTGGCCTTGGCGGAGACTTCCTGCTGATGGGAATTGGCAAGCGCCGCCTTCTGGCTGTCGAGCGTCGCCTCGGCCTGTGCCAGCTTCTGCCGGTAGATCCGGTCGTCGATCCTCGTCACGACGTCGCCGGCCTTGACGCTCTGATAATCCTTGACCGGGACCTCCACGACATAGCCGCTGACCTGCGGACTGAGCGTGGTCACGTAACCGCGCACATAGGCATTATCGGTCATCTCCACGCTGCTGGTAAAGGGCGGCAGGCGCCAGGCATACAGGACGAGCCCGAGGCCCACGATGCCGACAACGAGCAGGATCAGGGTCGCGGGAGAAAAAATGCGTTTCAACATGATGTGAGACCTTAAGCGTTGGAAACCGCCTCGGCACCGGCACGCCGGCGCGTGGACCAGGCAACAAGCCGATCCCAGGCGAGATGGATGAGAAGACCGATCAGCGCGAGCGCGGAGGCAACACCGATCAGCAGAAAGGTATCGTTGTAGGCCAGCATATAGGCCTCGCGGGACACCTGCTGGCCGAGCAGCGCCAGTCCCTCGGCGTTCAGAAGGGTCTTGTCCGTCAGCGCCTTGGCATAGGCGCCGGAGAGTTGCGCGACGCGCTGGGCGACGTCCGGATCCGTCAGGAGCACGTTTTCGACCAGCAGGGTCGAATGGACCTTTTCACGGATCGTCACGAAGGTGCCGAGCAGGCCCGTCGCGATGACCGAACCGCTGATCTGGGTAAACAGGAAGATCGCGATGAAGTTGACGAGGTAGGGTGGCCCCTTCTGCAGGGCGGCGCCAAAACCGCGCAGCATCACCGGGGGCAGGAACATGGCGGCGCCGAAGGCGATCATCGACTGGCTGAGATAGAACTGTTCCGGCCGGGTGAGATTGTTCGACTGGCTGTCGAGGAAGGCGCCGAGTGCGATCAGCGAGAGTGCGATGACATGAGCGATGCCGGACTGGCTGCGCACCATCAGGACGGCACAGGCCGCGCCACCCAGCACCGAGCAAAGCAAGATCAGTGAAAACAGGGTCGCCATCTGGTCATTCTGGATGCCCAGCTGCTGCAGGAAGCTGACCATGGTGCTGGACTGCTCGGCAGTGACGGCGCGGAAGACGATCAGCACACCGGCCAGATGCAGGTTCGGCCAGGAGAAGATCCAGCGCAGGTCGAGCAGCGGGTTCTGACGGCGCAGCTCGATCATGCCGAACAGCGTCAGCGACACGATGGCAAGCGCCACCAGCGCGCCGAGCCACGGCGCCTCGAACCACCAGTAGAAGCGGCCGAGCGTGAAAAAGACGGCAAACGCGCCGAGACCGACGGCCAGCAGCAGATAGGTGAAGATATCGAGCCGCTCGATCGCCTTGACGCGGGGCGGTGCGGTCAGCGGCAGCATGTAGATGACCGGCAGCGCCATCAGCGCCAGGCCGAGTTCCATCGTATAGAGCGCCTCGTAGCCATCGATATCGAGCAGGCCGGGCGAGATGATGCGGGCGACCGGCGCCGCCAGCAGCGTGCCTGTGAGCGCGATGCTGAGACCGACCGTCAGCTTTCTCTGCGGCGGAAAGGCTTCGAGGATGTAGAGAAAGCCAAGTGAAGAGAGGGGGGCGGCTGCCATACCGCTGACGAAGCGCACGACGAGCGCCGAATGCAGGTCGGTGACGAACAGGTTCAGGCACGAGGCCAGCACGAAGGCGCCGATGCTGAGTTCCGCGAAGGGCCGCAGGCCGTATTGCACGCGGATCTTGAACAGCGCCAGCGACAGGCTCGCATAGGGCGCCATATAGGCGGCCGAGAGCGCCGCGACTTCCGCGACCGTGGCGGAGAAGGTGCCCTGCAGCTGGTAGAGATTGGCCGAGACGATGTTCATGCCGAGCCCCTGGGTCATGAACATCAGGAGGCCGGAGGCAATATAGGCGAGCGTCAGCCAGAGCGGGCGCTCCTCGATCGGCACCGGCTGGGCCGGAAGGGATTTTGCGGCGGGCGCGACATTTGCTGCCTGCGGGACAGCTTGCGGCGCCACAGCGGCATCTTCCGGGCGCCGAGCACCGCTCTCCTGGTCTGCGTCGCGACTGACGGTGATGGCGGTGCTCATGCCTTCTGCTCCTCGGCGCTGGAAACGGCAAGGTTCCGGTTCAGTTGCAGGAGAACGCGCAGGGCGGTGTCGAGGTCCTCTTCCGCAATGCCTTCCACCAGACGGTTGCGCAGGCTGCGCGCCAGATCCTGCACGTCGCGGCTCACCACCTCCCCGTCCGGCGTGACGTGGATTTCCTTCACCCGGCGATCGCCATCGCCGGCGCGCCGTTCGATGAGGTTCTGCTTTTCCATGCCGTCCAGCACGCGCACCAGCGTCGGCGTTTCGATCTCCAGTTCTTCAGCCAGATCCTTCTGGCTCAGCACGCCGCGACGGCCGAGGGCAAAGAGCGCGCGGGCGCGCGTCAGCGTCAGCCCGGTTTCCCGCGCCCGCAGGTCGAACAGCGCCCTGAGCCGCCTGTTGAAGGCGGACATTTCATCGAACAGGCGCTCGTTGAGTGTATGACGTGACATTGATAATACGACCTTACAATTAGTATCCTAATTATTTAACCGCTATCTATATCGGGAGCAACAAGCCTTCAAGAGCATAGCTCGCACGACAGCCATGCAAATTTGGCAAATGTCAAAGCAGCCGTCTTGAAACATCCCGCCACGGCGGTGAAGGCGCTATAGTTGGCGTCTCGCCTTCCTGATTCGGCGCGTATCACAGTCAACGGATTTATCGGGGCATGGCCGCATTTTCCGGTCGATGCTTCTGCGGCCTGTGAATCGTTGTGAGTTCACGGCCATCGTTTGTGATCGGCGCGCCGGTCCGGTAGAGTGGAACACCACCAGACATGCCCGACATGAAAATGATTGGATCGATACGATGAACGAAGCCGCGCGCAAACTCGCGCCCGCTCTCTCCAATGAACCGCATTATCGCGAAGCCCCGAACAACCTCGAGGCCGAGCAGGCTCTGCTGGGCGCGATCCTTGTCAACAATGATGCCTATTACCGCGTTTCGGACTTCCTGAAGCCGGTGCATTTTCACGAGCCGCTGCACCGCAAGATCTTCGAGGTGGCGGGCGACATCATCCGCATGGGCAAGATCGCCCATCCGGTGACGATCAAGACCTTCCTGCCCGCCGACACCAAGGTGGGCGACCTCACGCTTGCGCAATATCTCGGGCGTCTCGCCGGCGAAGCGGTCACCATCATCAATGCGGAAGACTATGGCCGCGCCATTTACGATCTGGCGCTGCGCCGCGCGCTGATCACCATCGGCGAAGACATGGTCAACATCGCCTATGATGCACCGCTCGACATGCCGCCGCAGGCACAGATCGAGGACACCGAGCGCCGGCTGTTCGAACTGGCAGAAACCGGCCGATACGACGGCGGCTTCCAGTCCTTCTCCGATGCGGTGGCGCAGGCGATCGACATGGCCGGCGCCGCCTTCGAGCGCGACGGCCACCTTTCCGGCATTTCGACGGGCATCATGTCGCTCGATGCCAAGATGGGCGGGTTGCAGCGCTCCGACCTGATCGTGCTTGCGGGCCGTCCGGGCATGGGTAAGACCTCGCTCGCCACCAACATCGCCTACAATATTGCGGCGGCTTACGAGCCGGAGGTGCTGCCGGACGGCTCCTTCAAGGCCAAGAATGGCGGTGTCGTCGGCTTTTACTCGCTCGAAATGTCGTCCGAACAGCTGGCCACCCGTATCATTTCCGAGCAGACGGAAGTCTCCTCCTCGAAAATCCGCCGCGGCGACATCACCGAGGCCGATTTCGAAAAGCTCGTCGCCTGCAGCCAGATGATGCAGAAGGTGCCGCTGTTCATCGACCAGACCGGTGGCATCTCGATTGCCCAGCTGTCGGCGCGCGCCCGGCGCCTGAAGCGCCAGCGCGGCCTCGATGTGCTGGTGGTGGACTATATCCAGCTGATGACCGGCTCCGGCAAATCCGGGGAAAACCGCGTGCAGGAGGTGACCCAGATCACCACCGGCCTGAAGGCGCTCGGCAAGGAGCTGAACGTTCCGATCATCGCGCTCTCGCAGCTCTCGCGTCAGGTGGAAAATCGCGAGGACAAGCGCCCGCAGCTTTCCGACCTTCGCGAATCCGGCTCGATCGAGCAGGACGCCGACGTGGTGCTCTTCGTGTTCCGCGAGGAATACTACGTCAAGAACATGGAACCGCGCGACCCGAACGACCCGAAATATCCCGAATGGGAAGCGCATATGGACAAGGTGAAGGGCACGGCCGACGTGATCATCGCCAAGCAGCGTCACGGACCGACCGGTACTGTCAAGCTCGCCTTCCAGTCGGAATATACCCGCTTCGCGGATCTGGCCGACCCGAGTTTTACCCAGTACGAGGAACATTGATCCTCAAGACAGCGCCCCGCCCGAAAAGCGGGGCGTTTCCGTTCGGGCCGATCATTGGGGACCGCACGTCAGGAGATTTCCCCCGTCGCCAGCGCAAACCCCTCGTCCAGCCAGCCGGTGATGCCGCCGGCCATCAGCTTGACCGGGAGGCCAAGTTCGGCAAGCCGCAGGGCTCCACGTGCAGCACCATTGCAATGGGGGCCGGCGCAGTAGGTCACGAACAGCGTGCCTTGCGGCCACGCCGACATGCGGTGCGCGGTGATCTTGCCATGCGGCAGGCTGATGGCGCCCGGCACATGGCCGGCGGCATAAAGAGCAGGGCTGCGCACATCAAGCAATACGAAATCTGCGCCCTTGGCGAGCGCGTCATGCACATCCCAGCAATCGGTCTCGAAGGTGAAGCTTGCGGCGAAATGGGCGCGCGCCGCCTCGCTCGGGGCAGCGGCAACGGCGGTGACGGAACTTGGCATCGGTCAATCTCCCTTGAGCAGAGCAGTCCTGTGAACGGCCAGACCATCGGCAAATCCGCCCGGCTTGCCAATTGGCAACTTTGACAATATGCGTAGAGATCATGCCAAACCCGTCCCCTGCCCTTAGCGGTCCGCTGGTCGTCGCGCTCGTCTATGACGGGCTGTGCACGTTTGAATTCGGCATTGCCGCAGAGGTGTTCGGGCTCAGCCGGCCGGAAATGGGGCCGGGCTGGTATCGCTTCGCCAGCGCCGCGGTCGAGAACGGGCCGTTGCGGGCGCAGGGCGGCCTGACGGTGACGGCCGATGGCGACGTCAGTCTGATCGATCGGGCGGACATGATCGTCGTGCCGGGCTGGCGGGGCATCGATCTTCCGGTGCCGGACGATCTTTGCGCGCGGCTGCGTGCGGCCCATGTGCGTGGCGCGCGGCTTGTCTCGCTCTGTTCGGGCGCCGTGGTTCTGGCCGAAACCGGCCTGCTGGACGGCGCCATCGCCGCGACCCACTGGCGCTATGCCGAGAGGCTGCGGCAAAGGCGCCCGCAGGTGAGCGTGGACGAGACCTCGCTCTACCGCATTCACGACCGCATCTTCACCGCCGCCGGCAGCGCAGCCGGCATCGATCTTCTGATCGAGATCGTCCGCCGGGATTTTGGCGCGGCAGCCGCCAATTCGGTGGCCCGGCGCATCGTGATGCCGGCCCACCGCAGCGGCGGCCAGGCGCAGTTCCTGGAGCGACCGGTGGCGCTGCGGCCGGGCAGCGAGATCGCGCCCCTTCTCGATCAGGTGCGGCAGGATCTTGCCGGCGACTGGACGATCGCCCGCATGGCCAGCAGCTGCCGGATGAGCGAGCGCACCTTCATCCGCCGCTTCATCGAGGCAACCGGTGTTTCCCCCGGCGACTGGCTGGCAGCCGAACGGATGGAACGGGCGAAACAGCTGCTTTGCGCGCGCGACGCCCCGATGGAGGAGATCGCCCATGCCGTCGGCTTCGGCTCCGCCCATGCACTGCGCCACCATTTTCGCAAATGGCTTGGCCTCAGTCCCACCGCGTATCGCACCCGCTTCATGCCGGTGGAGGCCGGGGGCTGAGGGCGTCAGAGCCCCGCGGCGCGCAGCAGCGCCACGGTGACGACACCGGCACCCGCCGCCGGCAGAAGCGGAAGACGCAGCGCAGCCAGCGCCGCGACGAGGCAGGCGATGGTTTCGGCCGGACCGGTGGCAATCGCGGTCGGGGTCACCACGGCCATCAGCACGGCAGGCGGCACCGCCGTCAGCGCCCGCTCCAGACGCGGCGACAGCGTGAACCGGCTGACGAGCAGCGCACCGATGAGGCGGGTGAAGACGGTGGCGGCCATCATGGCGAGGATGGCGGCAAGGGTTGCGGGATCGAGCCTCATGCCGCCACCTCCTGCCGGACCGGGGCGAGGAGCGCTGCGACAAGCCCCGCCAGCGCGCCTGCGGCGATATACCAGGCGCCCGGCACAAGGCTGTGAACGGTCAGCGCCGCAACCGCACTGGCCGCGAGCACCCGCCCCGTATCGGCGCCCTTCCAGAAGCCCATCAGCAGCACGATGAAGACGGCCGGAAAGGCAAAGTCGAGCCCATAGACCGCGACATCGCCCAGCAGCGCCCCGAACAGCGAGCCGCCGAGGCTCGCCAGAACCCAGCCGCAGTAGAAGGGAAGCGCGAGGCCGAGATAGAAGGCTGGGGTCAGCGGCTGACGGCGGGCGCGGGCTTCCGCCAGCGCCCAGTTCTCGTCCGCCATGACGAGAAGCGCCGGTACCGTCTGCCAGCGACGGAACAGGCCGAGACTGCGTGCCAGCGAGGCGCCCATCAGGATATGGCGGAGGTTGACGAGAAGCGCCGCAAAGCCGAGCGCACTCCAGGAAGCCGGATGTGTCCACAGATCCATGGCGACGAATTGCGAGCCGCCGGCAAACACCAGCGCGCTCAGCAGCACGGTTTCCAGCGGCGAAAGGCCATTGCCGGCCGCAACCGTGCCGAACACGAAGCCGATCGGCAGCGCCGCCAGCACGAGGGGAAGAATGGCGCGCAAACCGTCGAGCAGCTCGCGCCGAAAATGCCGTGATGTCATGAAGACCTCCTGTCGAGACAGGCTGTAAAGGTCCGGACTGGCGCGGGTCTTGAAGGAAAGTGATCAGCCGGCGCGGAAGACGGCCGGCGTCAGCCCGGTGCGCGCCTTGAAATGCCGCGTCAGATGCGCCTGATCGGCAAAGCCGCAGGCCGCCGCCGTGTCGGATGGTGTCGCGCCGCTGCGCAGCAGGTGCCGGGCATGCCGGATGCGCAGATCGGTCTGGTAGGCATGCGGCGTGATGAAGTAATGCTTTCGGAAGGCACGGATCATGTGGGCGCGGCTGAGACCCGCCACCTTCGCCAGGGTTTCCAGCCCGATATCCGCGTCGAAATGCCGGGCGATGAAATCCTTCACCCGCCGCATGGCGAGCGGTTCGTGATAGTCCCGCGTGCTGATAATGGCGCTGCCGTGACGGGCGAACATGGTGGCAAGCACGCCATACATGCTCTCCTCCCCCTCCAGCGCGGTGCCTTCCTCGATGGCACGGTGCGCCCGGTTGAAGGCGGTGGCGAGCGGCGCATCCGTCAAAAGCTGGCGTGAAAAGCTCGGCATGCCGTGAAAGGCCCGGCCCGTCATATCCTCGATGATCTCCGTCAGAAGCGCCGGGTCCGGATAGATCATCCGGTAGCGATAACCGTCCGGCGCACCGGGCTGACCGTCATGGATCTCGCCGGGATTGATCAGATAGAGCGCACCGGGGCCAGTATGCTCCCGCGCGCCGCGGATCATCGCCACCTGGCACCCGGTCTCGATCGCGCCAATCGAAAACGTATCGTGCGAATGCGGGGAAAATTCGTGCGTGATGAAGGAAGCCGTCAGGCATTCCATGTTGCGGAAACGCCGGTCGCGCCAGAAACGGGTCTGCTCCGTCCGGGAGACGGGCGTCGCCTCGGCCGCCTGCTGCTGGGAAACATTGTGCATGACATGAGCATAATGCGCCCTGCCCGCTCCGTCTTGAACAAAAGTGAGGTCCGGCTGCCCATCCTTGCTGCCGGCTGACATGCACAGCCCGCCTGCGGCGCCTTGTCCCTTGTCGCGACCTATCGAGCAAAAGTGAAGTTAACCTGATTGACAACATCATCTTTCGGCGCAAGAAGCGCCGCACCATCCGTTTCCATCCCCGGCCCTTCCTCCCAGCCCTTTCTTGGATACAGCAATGAAGCTCTTTTCGCGTTTGCGCCTGGCCCTCCAGGCAAGCCTGTTTGCCCTGCCGGCCCTCACCGCCCATGCCACCGATTATCCGCTGACGGTTACCGATTTTGCCGGCCGCAGCGTCGAGATCAAGTCGGAGCCGAAGCGCGTCGTGCTGCAGGATGGCCGCGATCTCTTCACGCTGGCACTGCTCGACCGCCAGGACCCGCTGCAGCGCGTCGTTGCCTGGAACAACATCCTGTCGCGCTCCGATCGCCAGGGCTGGGCGCTTTTCCAGAAGAAATGGCCTGAATCGGCGGCACGGCCGGTCGACATGAAGTTCGGCGATGACGGCCAGATGAACATGGAGCAGATCGTGGCGGCCAGGCCGGATCTCGTCATCGTGCATGCGCGCGTCAAGCAGGCGCTGGAGGATGCCCATGTGCTGGACAGCCTGAAGGCGCTCGGCGTGCCGGTTCTGATGATCGACAGCGAAATGGAGCCGGCGGTCAATGCGGTCAAGAGCGTCGAGCTGCTGGGCAAGGTGCTGAACCGCGAGAAGGAAGCAGAAGAGTATGCCGGCTTCTATCGCAGCCACCAGAAGGCGGTGGATGACGCCATTGCCGGCACGGCCAAGCCCAAGGTGTTCATCGAGGCGCTTGCCGGTCGCAAGGGCGCCGATTTCTGCTGCTTCACCCATGGCGATGTCTATTGGGGCAAGCTCGTTCAGGCCGCCGGCGGCGAAAACCTCGGCACCAGGATGCTGAGCGGCCGCACCGGCGACGTGGCGCTGGAAAGCATCATCGGCGCCCAGCCGGACCTCTACATGATGAGCGGCACGCCGTTCGAGGACAAGGCGGCCGTCTCGCCCGCCTTCGGCTTCGACATCGACCGGGCCAGCGTCGAACAGGGCATGTCCCGGCTGATGGCGCGCAAGGGATTCGAGCACATCAAGGCGGTGCAGGACGGCCACGTGGTGGGCCTTTACCACCAGCTCTATTCCAGCGTCTGGAACATCTATGCCATCGAATATCTGGCCAAGGCTCTGCATCCGGACGAGACGAAGGCCATCGATCCCGATGCCGACCTGAAGACGATCCTGACCCGGATGACCGGCCTTGGCGACGTGCCTGTTGTCTTCGGGGCAAGGCTCGCCGG
Organism: Rhizobium sp. RU35A; assembly: GCF_900156005.1. Lineage (NCBI taxonomy): Bacteria > Pseudomonadati > Pseudomonadota > Alphaproteobacteria > Hyphomicrobiales > Rhizobiaceae > Rhizobium > Rhizobium sp. RU35A. The sequence goes on from NZ_FTMR01000001.1 coordinate 201,391, forward strand.
CAAGTGACGGTCGCTCTGCCATGACGCCACTCAACATCGCGCAGCCTGCCGAAGACCTTGGCTTTCGCCAGGATGCCGCAACGTGGCGACGCGTGGCCATCATTGCCGCCCTTTTCGGGGCGGCCTGCATCTTCGGCGTGCTGGATATCATGATCGGTTCCGGCACGCTCAGCCTCTCGCAGGTCCTGGCCGCCCTGTTCGGCCCGGCGCATGCCGATCCCGGCGCGGTCTTCATCGTCTGGAGCCTGCGCATGCCGATGACGCTGATGGCGGCGGTCACCGGCATCGGCCTGTCTCTCGCCGGTCTGCTGATGCAGACGATCCTCGACAACCCGCTGGCGGAACCCTTCACGCTCGGCGTTTCCTCGGCGGCGGGCTTTGGCGCGGCGCTGACGCTCGCGGCCGGCTTTGCCGTCTCGACCCTTCTGCCCGGCGTGCCGCCGGAGCTGGTCATCTCGATCAACGCCTTCGTCTTTGCGCTTCTCGCCGTCCTGCTGGTGCTCGGCCTCTCGCAGGGCGCGCGCAATGTGCAGATCATCACGCTTCTCGGGATTGCGCTGCATTTCGTCTTCAGCGCGCTTCTGTCGCTCGTGCAATACACCGCCAGCATCGACCAGTTGCAGAGCATCGTCTTCTGGCTTATGGGCTCGCTGCAGCGGGCGACCTGGCTGAAGCTGACGATCACCGGCAGCGTCGTGCTCGCCGTGCTCCCCGTCGTGCTGTTCCATGCCTGGCAGCTGACGGCGCTGCGCAGCTTTGGCGAACAGGCCATCGTCTTCGGCGTTCGGGTGCGGCGGCTGCGGGCCCTGATGCTGGTGCTTTCGGCGCTGCTCGCCGGTTCGGTCACCGCCGTGGTCGGGATCATCGGCTTCATCGGTCTTGTCGCGCCGCATGTGGCGCGCATGCTGACCGGCGAGGATTACCGCTTCACCATCGCCTCCACCATGGCGGTCGGTGCCCTGTTCGTGACGATCGCCTCGCTGCTCTCCAAGGTGATCCTGCCCGGCGCGGTGCTGCCGCTCGGCATGGTGACCTCGCTGGCTGGACTTCCCTTCTTCATCTTCCTGATCCTGCGCAAGAGCCGGGGAAGCCTGCGATGAGCCTCGTCGTCGAAGATTACAGCGTCATGATCGGCAGCCAGACGGTGATCCGGAATGCGCGGATGAGCGCGCGGCCCGGCGAAATCCTGGCCGTGCTCGGCCCCAATGGCGCCGGCAAATCCACCTTCGTGCGGGGGCTCTGCGGCCTGCGCAAGGCCCGCGGCAAAGCCATGCTCGGCAGCTTCGATCTTCTGAACAGCACGCCCGCCGAACGCGCCGAGAAGGTGGGCTATGTCGCGCAGGATCTCGCCCATCTCGATGTGCAGATGACGGTGCTCGACCTCCTGATTCTCGCCCAGAACAGCGGCCGGCATGGCTGGAAGACCGAAAGCGGCAGTTTTCGCCACGCCCGGCAGATTCTCGATGCGCTGAACCTTGTCCATTTCGCCGGCAAGCAGCCGTCGCAACTCTCCGGCGGCGAACGGCAGATGATCGCGCTCGCCCTCGCGCTGGTGCGCCGGCCGGACCTGCTGCTGCTGGACGAGCCCACCTCGGCGCTCGATCTGGCGAACCAGTTGCAGATGCTGGACGCGGTGTGCGAGGTGACGCGGCGCGAAGGCATCGTCACGCTCGCCATCCTGCACGACATGAACCTCGCCAGCCGCTATGCGGATGCAACGCTGATCCTGAGCGACGGCCACATCCGCCACCACGGCCGCACGGCCGAGGTTCTTCACCCGGAGATGATCGCGGAGATCTATGGCGTGGAGTGCCGCCTCGTGGAACTGGAGGACGGACACCGGGCGATCTATCCGGTCGCGCTGCGATCGCACTCTTTCTGAGCAGACATTTCCCAGGACGAGAGAGGGGGGACTGCGGCTCTGTCCGCCGAGAGCTGACCCGCGTCACGGATCAAGCCGCAGCCCTTGCGCCTCAATGCCCTGCCGGCACGGCACGATAGGCCTCGCGGCCTGCCACGAAGGTGCGCCGCACGGAGGGCACGCCGCCGTCCGGCCACTCGACCAGCACCAGATCGGCCCGGCGGCCGACCTCGACGACGCCACGATCCGCAAGCCCCGAGGCGCGGGCCGGATTGGCCGAAACCAGCGGCCAGAGCGCATGCAGCGGCGCCACGCCATCCGCCAGCAGGCGGGCAAGCCCCAGCAGCATGGCCGGATAATAGTAATCGGAGGCAAGGATATCGCAGAGGCCTTCGCGGATCATGTCGGCAGCACCGATGGAGGCGAGATGGCTGCCGCCGCGTGTGGCATTCGGCGCACCGAACACAATGAAATCGCCGGCTGCGCGCGCCGCCTCCGCCACCCGCCTGTTCATCGGGAACTCGCTGATGCGCGCACCATGGCCGCGATAGAAATCGCGCGTCTCGATCTGGCTGTCGTCATGCGAGAGCATCGGGGCATCGGCGGCGCGGCCAAGGGCGGCAACCGTGTCGATCGCTGCCTGCACCTCGGAACGCCGCTCCCAGACGGACCGCGTCAGCGCCACCATATCGGCAGCAGGTATCTTTGCCCGCTTGCCGCGCTCGGCCATCTTGTCGGCGAAGACCGGATTTTCAGGCTCCAGCGCCGGATAGGCCGGATCGAACTCGAACGGCCGCTCCTGCATCCTGACCGCCGGATCGAGCAGCAGCATCGAGGTATGGTCGTTGAAGGCGATCGAGGGCAGACGCGGACCGGCAAGCGTGTCGCGGATGAGATCGATCGCCTCGAAGCAGAAGGTTTCCCAGCGCAGCTGCACCCGGTTGTCGACGGTAAGGCGCGGCGCCAGCTGATCAAGCCCGGCGACGATGGCGCGACCGTTCTCCACCGAACGCAGCCCCGGCTCCCAGCTCAGCGTCAGTGCATGATAGGCGGTTGCGATGCCGTTTGCAGCAAGCTGCCGGTCGGTTTCCAGAAGCGCCGGCGCCACCGGCAGCATCGTGCCCGGTCGTGGCATGATCTGCCGCTCGAAGGCATCGCCATGAATGTCCACGAAGGCCGGCGCAAGCATCTGGCCGCGGCCGTCGATGACGATTGCCTCGTCGCGGGCGCCGTCGATGGCGGTGATGCGGCCATCTTCGACGCGGACGGAGGCGGGCGCAAGGCGATCCGCAAAGACCACGGTTGCGCCTTCGATGATGAATGCCGGATGCTGCTGCATGATATCGATTCCCTGATCGCAACGGGCGCGGTTCTAACAGAGGCGCGCTTCTACTGGCCAGATGTGACACTATTGCGAGCGCGCCCGGACAGGACTGCATTTTGAAACCCTGACATTCGGCTGCCGCCCTCTTGCGCGCAAACGCTGTGCATGTGCGAAGAATTCACGGGATCATCGTTTTTGTCCGCCCGAGACGTGATAGGGTCGCGCCCGCCTGCACACACGGCTGCCGGACCCGATCGGGAAAGCGGCCCGGTGACGCCTGATGAATGACAAAGGATGATGCGAATGACCGACGGACGTGATGAGCTGATGGAAACCGATCCCTTCGATGCCGCCCCGCTCCGTCTCACCGTCAACCTGGAAGCGCTCGCCGAAAACTGGCGCGACATGGCGGCACGCTCGGGCCGGGCGCGGGCCGGCGCGGTGGTGAAGGCAGACGCCTACGGGCTCGGCATCGAGGATTGCGGGCTGACGCTCTACGAGGCCGGGGCGCGCGATTTCTTCGTCGCAGCCGTCAGCGAAGGCGAGACGCTGCGCGCCTATGCGCCGGATGCGCGGATCTTCGTGCTGTCCGGCATCTGGCCCGGCCAGGAGAACGCCGTCTTCGCAAACGACCTCGTGCCGGTGATCGCATCCGAGGAACAGCTGGCCTTCTGGATGGCGGTTCTCACAGAACACGGTCCCTATCCGTGCGCGCTCCAGGTCGATACCGGCTTCAACCGGCTGGGGCTTTCGGTCGGCGAAGCGCTGGCCCTCGCCGACGACGTCTCACGCCCGACGAGTTTCGAACCGGTGCTTGTTCTCTCCCATCTGCACAGCGGCGACACGCCGGACGCCGAGGCCAACCGCCGGCAGCTCGATCTGTTCCGGACGGTGAGCGCCGCCTTCGAGGGTGTCGAAGCCAGCCTCTCCGCCTCCGCCGGCATTTTCCTCGGATCCGACTATCACTTCGACCTGACGCGGCCGGGGATTGCTCTTTATGGCGGGCAGACCTGCATCGGCACGGATAATCCGATGCGTCCGGTTGCCACCGCCGAAGCGCGCATCGTGCAGATCCGCGAGGCGAAGGCCGGCGAAACCGTCAGCTATGGCGGCACGCACCGCCTCGCCCGCGACAGCCGTCTCGCCGTCGCGTCTGTCGGATATGCCGACGGCTATCTGCGCAATCTCTCCGGCAGCGGCATACCGCTGCGCGCCAGCGTGCCGGCAGGCGCCTTCGGCTTTATCGCCGGAACGCGCGTGCCGGTGCTTGGCCGCATCACCATGGATCTCACCGTCTTCGACGTCACGGACGTGGCCCGTCCTGCGATCCGCGCCGGCGATTACATCGAACTGTTCGGTGCCAACATGGCGCTGGACGAGGTGGCCGCCGCCGCCGGCACGATCGGCTACGAACTGCTCACCGGCCTCGGGCTTCGCTACGAACGTCGGAGCCTCGGCGAAGACGACATCTGAGCCTTTTTCATCCCCACTGGTCAGGGCGCTGATGCTGCGCTATAAGAGAACAAAAGGAGATCGAAATGACCGAGATCCACCTGACCGAGGAAGAACAGGCCTTCATCGATGCGAAGCTGCGCAGCGGTGTCTACCGAAGCGCCGAGGACGTGGTGCGGGCGGGGCTGCAGTTGCTGGACCGTGATGATGAGCATGTTCGGCAGGCGATCGATGCCGCCGATGCTCAAGTCGCAGCTGGCGATACCCTTCCGTTCGAAAACGCGGATGCAATCGCTGATTCGGTCATCGAGCGGGGGATGCGGCGATTAAACCGAAAAAGCTGATCTACACGCGGCTCGCGGATCAGGACCTCGTCGACATCTTTGTCCATATTGGCGAAAGCGACATCATCGCAGCAAGCCGTTTCGTGCGTCAACTAACAAGCAAGATCGCATGGATAGCAGCAAGCGGCTTTCCCGGCGTTCCACGTGATGACCTGCGCAGCGGCTTGAAGGCGCTGCCCTTTCGCAGACGCTGCATCTACTTCCGCACGACGGCGGAGGAGATGATCATCCTCAGCGTTCTCCACCGCCACCAGCATCTCTCGGCGGACCTCTTTCCCGAAGAACAACAACAAGACTGATCTTTTCGATGGCAAAACCCAAGACCCAATTCGTGTGCCAGAACTGCGGCACGGTACATACCCGCTGGGCCGGCAAGTGCGATGGCTGCGGCGAGTGGAACACCATCATCGAGGAAGACCCGATGGGGGGCATCGGCGGCGGTCCCGGCAAGGCACCGAAGAAGGGGCGGCCCGTGGCGCTGACGACGCTGTCCGGTGAGACGGAGGAAGCGCCGCGCGTACAGACCGGCATTGACGAACTGGACCGGGTGACGGGTGGCGGTTTCGTGCGCGGCTCTGCCGTTCTGGTCGGCGGCGATCCCGGCATCGGCAAGTCGACTCTCCTGATGCAGGCGGCAGCGGCACTCTCGCGGCGCGGCCACCGGATCATCTATGTCTCGGGCGAAGAGGCGGTCGCACAGGTGCGCCTGCGCGCCCAGCGGCTGGGAGCGGCGTCTTCCGACGTGCTGCTGGCGGCGGAAACCAATGTGGAGGACATTCTGGCGACCCTTGCCGAGGGCAAGCGGCCGGACCTCGTGATCATCGATTCCATCCAGACGCTGTGGAGCGATACCGCCGATTCCGCGCCGGGAACGGTCACCCAGGTGCGCACCGGCGTGCAGGCGATGATCCGCTTTGCCAAGCAGACGGGGGCCGCCATGGTGCTGGTCGGTCACGTGACGAAGGAAGGCCAGATCGCCGGCCCGCGCGTGGTCGAGCACATGGTCGATGCGGTGCTTTATTTCGAGGGCGACCGCGGCCACCATTACCGCATCCTGCGCACGGTGAAGAACCGTTTCGGGCCGACCGACGAGATCGGCGTGTTCGAAATGTCGGACAAGGGCCTGCGGGAAGTGTCCAACCCGTCCGAACTCTTTCTCGGCGAGCGCAATGCCAAGGCCCCGGGTGCTGCCGTCTTCGCCGGCATGGAAGGGACGCGTCCCGTGCTGGTGGAGGTGCAGGCGCTCGTGGCGCCCACCTCGCTCGGCACGCCGCGACGCGCCGTCGTCGGCTGGGATTCGGCACGCCTGTCGATGATCCTTGCCGTGCTGGAAGCCCATTGCGGCGTGCGTCTCGGCCAGCACGACGTCTATCTCAATGTGGCCGGTGGCTACCGCATTTCGGAACCGGCGGCCGATGTGGCGGTGGCGGCAGCACTTGTCTCCTCGCTGGCCGCAGCCCCCCTGCCGGCCGAGCGGGTCTATTTCGGCGAGGTCAGCCTGTCGGGAGCGGTGCGTCCGGTCTCGCAAACGGCACAGCGCCTCAAGGAAGCCGAAAAGCTGGGCTTTTCTTCCGCCATGCTGCCCGCCTCCTCGGCCGAGATCCCGAAGGGCGGCCGCAAGGGCTGGAGCGAGATCGAAGGCCTGCCCGATCTGGTGGTGGAAATCGCGGGATCGATGAGGAAGCTGGGGAAAGCGGAGGCGGAGGATTGATCTTTTCCCCGCCGTCTCCCTGTTGTAAGAGGTGCGCCACCGGCGTTGAGGGTTAACCGGACCTTCACGCCACCCGCCACGGGGTCATTCTGGCGCAGCCAGATCAGTCTTGGAGTAAGTTCGTCCATGCCCATCACGATATTCGACGGCATTGTCATCGGCGTCACCCTGTTTTCGGCGGTGCTCGCCATGGTGCGCGGCTTCTCCCGCGAGGTTCTGTCGATTGCCAGCTGGGCAGGCTCCATCGCGGCCGCCTATTATGCCTATCCCTTCCTTCTGCCCTATGCGAAGAACTACACCACGGATGAGCGCATCGCGATTGCAGGCTCGGTGGCCGTTGTCTTCTTCGTCGCGCTGATCATCATCACCTTCATCACCACCCGCATTGCCGATTTCATCATCGACAGCCGCATCGGCGCGCTGGACCGGGCGCTCGGCTTCGTGTTCGGCGTGGCGCGCGGGGTTCTGCTTCTCGTGGTGGCCGTTGCCTTCTGGAACTGGCTTGTCGGCGTCCAGTCGCAGCCGGTCTGGATCACCCAGTCCAAGTCGAAGCCCTTCCTGGATACGCTGGTCGGACGGCTGGAAGCCGTGCTGCCGGAAAATATCGAGCAGCAGGCCCGCGCCCGCCTGCTTGGCAAGAGCAGCGCACAGCCGGCCAGTGGCGAGACGGACAATGCCCCTTCCGACGAAGCGCCCGCACAGGCACCGACGCCGAGTGTGACAAAGAATTGACAGTTTGGTGCTCTTCTAAGGGAAGCCAAGCGTCACCACTTGTGCTATAGCGCGCGAGACAAGGCCGGATACGGGATACCCCTCCGGCCTCTTTCAGTTTCTGACAACGCCCATGTTTCTGACAACGCCCAAGGACCTGCAGACCATGATTCAGCCGGTTTCGCATGATGTTTTCCACGATCTGGACGGCGATACGCTGCATGAAGAATGCGGCGTGTTCGGCATTCTCGGTCATCCCGATGCAGCCACGCTGACGGCGCTCGGCCTGCATGCCCTCCAGCATCGCGGCCAGGAGGCGGCAGGCATCGTCTCCTTCGATGGAAAGCAGTTCCATACCGAAAAGCACATGGGCCTGGTCGGCGATCACTATACCAATCCGGCAACGCTCGCGAAGCTGCCGGGGCCGATGGCGATCGGCCACACCCGCTATTCCACCACCGGCGAGGTGGCACTGCGCAACGTGCAGCCGCTGTTTGCCGAACTGGAAGTCGGCGGCATCGCGGTTGCCCATAACGGCAATTTCACCAACGGGCTGACGCTGCGCCGCCAGCTGATCGCCGGCGGCGCGATCTGCCAGTCCACCTCCGATACGGAAGTGGTTCTGCACCTCATCGCCCGCTCGCGCTACACCAACACCACCGACCGCTTCATCGATGCGATACGCCAGATGGAAGGCGGTTATTCCATGCTGGCACTGACCCGCACCAAGCTGATCGCCGCGCGCGATCCCACCGGCATCCGCCCGCTGGTGATGGGCGAACTGGACGGCAAGCCGATCTTCTGTTCGGAAACCTGCGCGCTCGACATCATCGGCGCGAAATATGTGCGCGACGTGGAGAACGGCGAGATCATCATCTGCGAGATCCAGCCGGACGGTTCGATCGAGATCGATTCCCGCAAGTCGCCGACCGCACAGCCGGAACGCCTGTGCCTGTTCGAATATGTCTATTTCGCACGGCCCGATTCGGTGGTCGGCGGCCGCAGCGTCTATGTGGCGCGCAAGAACATGGGCGTGAATCTGGCGCAGGAAGCCCCGGTCGAGGGGGACGTGGTGGTGCCGGTTCCCGATGGCGGCACGCCGGCAGCCCTCGGCTATGCGCAGGAAAGCGGCATTCCCTTCGAATATGGCATCATCCGCAACCATTATGTCGGCCGCACCTTCATCGAACCGACGCAGCAGATCCGCGCCTTCGGCGTGAAGCTGAAGCATTCCGCCAACCGGGCGATGATCGAGGGCAAGCGCGTCATTTTGGTGGACGATTCGATCGTGCGCGGCACCACCTCGCTGAAGATCGTGCAGATGATCCGCGATGCCGGCGCCAAGGAAGTGCACCTGCGCGTCGCCTCGCCGATGATCTTCTATCCGGATTTCTACGGCATCGACACGCCGGACGCCGAAAAGCTGCTCGCCAACCAGTATGACGGGGTGGACGCCATGTGCCGCTATATCGGCGCGGATTCGCTGGCCTTCCTGTCGATCAACGGCCTTTACCGCGCCGTTGGCGGCGAGGATCGCAATCCGGCCCGCCCGCAGTTCACGGACCATTATTTCACCGGCGATTATCCGACCCGTCTGCTCGACAAGCACGGCGAGGCGATGGGCCGCAAGGTTTCGGTGATGGCCAGCAACGGCTGACATCGGACAATCATCCCACCCCCCTCGGATCCACCCTGATCCGGGGGGCTTTTTTTTCGTCCGCGACCATCGCACCTCCCCTGCGTCATGCCGGCGCAACCCCTTGCGTGCGGCAGCCCCCTGTGACAAGCACGAGGTCTGACATGGGATCGGGAGACAGGCGGCGCCTGGCCACCGACCCGACGGACAAAGGCCCATGCGCGGGACACGCGGACGGCCGGGCAAAAGCACGGGTGGAGAATTCATGAGCATTGACCTGAAGGGCAAGCTGGCGCTGGTCACCGGCGCATCGCGCGGCATCGGTTACTTCACCGCACTCGCACTCGCAAAGGCCGGCGCGCATGTGATCGCCTGCGCCCGCACCGTGGGCGGACTGGAAGAGCTGGACGACCAGATCCAGGCGGCCGGCGGCACGGCAACACTCGTTCCCTTCGATCTCACCGACATGGCCGCCATCGACCGTCTCGGCGGCTCGATCTACGAACGCTGGGGCAAGCTCGACATTCTCGTGGCGAATGCCGGCATTCTCGGGGTCATCTCCCCCGTCGGCCATATCGAGGCAAAGGTGTTCGACAAGGTGATGCTGACCAACGTGACCGCCACCTGGCGGCTGATCCGCTCGGTCGAGCCGCTTCTGCTGAAATCCGAGGCGGGGCGCGCCCTTCTTCTTTCCTCCAGCGTCGCGACCGATGCACGCCCGTTCTGGGGCGCCTATGCCGCCTCGAAGGCTGCCGTGGAAATGCTGGGGCGCACCTGGGCCGAAGAGACCAGAAAGACGAAGCTGCGCGTCATCAACGTCAATCCGGGCGCGACCCGCACTGCCATGCGCGCGCAAGCCATGCCCGGCGAGGATCCGGACACCCTGCCGCATCCCTCCGACGTGGCCGGAAAGCTGCTGCCGCTCTGTGCGCCCGAAATGACGGAAACCGGCCGGCTGTTCATCGTGCGGCAGAATAAGTTCGTCGATTACCGCCTGCCGGAATAAGCACACTCCTGCCATCGAAGCCTTGCCATGCGCCCCCGCGATCTTGCCGCCTACCTGTTTCTCGCCATCGCCTGGGGGTTGTCCTTCCTGCTCCTGCTGAAGGTTGTGCATGCCTTCGGCTGGGTGGGGGCCGTCACCTTCCGCTGCTTCATCGCGGCAGCGATCCTGCTCCTCCTTTCCCGTCTCACCCGCCGCAGGCTCGCCTTCCCGTCCCGCCTGATGCCGCTCGCCGTGGTTGGCGCCACGACGGTTGCCGGCCAGTTGATCGGCCTTTCCTATGCAACACCCCGGATCGGCACGGCGATGGCGGCGATCTTCGTTGCCTCCATTCCGCTGTTTTCCATGGTGATTTCCAGGCTGTGGGGGCTCGAAGCCATCACGCCCACCCGCGTGATGGGGCTTGCGCTTGGCACCATCGGCCTTGTGATGCTGGTCGGCTTTCCCGCGGTTCCGGTCACCGCGGATTTCCTGCTCGGTTGCGCGGCCATGCTGTTTTCCACCTTCTCCGCCGCCTTCGGCAGCAATTATGCCAGCCGCTTCCTCGCCGGCACGGGCCCGTGGGAAGTCACCATCGGCGCCTTCTTCTCCGGCGGCATCATCGCGCTGCCATTGCTGGCGATCGTGCCGGTGCCCGGCATGCCGCAGCCGATCGACTATCTCTATCTGGTGGCGCTTGCGGCCGTGATGAGTTCGCTGACCTACGTGCTCTATTTCGGTCTCGTGGCAAACATCGGCGCGACGCGGGCGATCAGCGTGGAATTTGCCGTCACCGTGGTGGCGGTTCTCGTCGGCGCGCTGGTGCTCGACGAACCGCTGAGCCTGATGCAGATCGCCGGCGGCGGCGTCATCATCATCGGCTGCGCGCTGGTGCTCGGAATGATGCCGGCGAGGCAAAGGGTCCCGGCGCAGCCGTAACGGGACAGGCGCTCTCCCCGCAAATCCCGAACGGATATTTCACGCCGCCCGCGATCCACGCATGATTGCGCCTTGCCTCCCCTTGACCGTGGACGGGTTCAGCGCCATAAGCTTTCGCCCATGAACAACGGCCTCTGCATCATTTGCGGGAAAATTATTCGCTAGCGCATCGCTGGCCTGGCCGTTCTCGTCTCTCGATCTCCGCAGGAAGACACAGAACCGGTCCGGCCGGTTCCAGTTCGTTTCGGGAGAAGACATCGATGAGCCACACGCTCAAGCTCTACAACACGCTGACCCGTGAAAAGGCCGCGTTCCAGCCGCTCGATCCGAACAATGTGCGCATGTATGTCTGCGGGCCCACCGTCTATGACTTCGCCCATATCGGCAATGCCCGCCCCGTCATCGTGTTCGACGTGCTGTTCCGCCTGCTGCGCCATGTCTATGGCGAGGCGCATGTCACCTATGCCCGCAACATCACCGACGTCGATGACAAGATCAACGCGCGGGCGCTGCGCGATTTCGGACACAAGATTGCCGATGGCTCGATGAGCCTGAACGAAGCGATCCGGGCCGTGACCGGCAAGACGGAAAGCCAGTTCCAGGCGGATGTGAAGGCGCTCGGCTGCCTGGAGCCCACGCACCAGCCGCGCGCGACCGACAACATTGCCCAGATGATCGAGATCATCCAGCGCCTGCTGACCCAGGGCCATGCCTATGTGGCAAAGGGCCCGGAAGGCCACGAGGTTCTGTTTGCCACCGCCTCCATGGCCGATTACGGCCAGCTTTCCAAGCGCCGGCTGGAAGACCAGCAGGCGGGCGCGCGCGTGGCCGTCGAAGCCCACAAGATGAACCCCGGCGATTTCGTGCTGTGGAAGCAGTCCGCCGATACCGAGCCGGGCTGGCCTGCCGATTTCCTCTTCGAAGGCCGCAATTTTCCAATCTATGGCCGCCCCGGCTGGCATATCGAATGCTCGGCCATGTCCAACCGCTATCTGTGGGAAGAGATCAAGGACCGGCTGTCGCCGAGGGGGAAGGCCCACCCGCACCAGTTCGACATCCATGGCGGCGGCCTCGACCTGATCTTTCCCCATCATGAAAACGAGATCGCCCAGTCCTGCTGCGCCTATGACACCGACGTGATGGCGTCGGTGTGGATGCACAACGGCTTCGTGCAGGTGGAAGGCCGCAAGATGTCGAAGTCGGAGGGCAATTTCGTCACCATCAACGAGTTGCTGGAAACGGAAAAGTTTGGCGGACGGAAGTGGCCGGGCGAGGTGCTGCGCCTTGCCATGCTGATGACGCATTATCGCGAGCCGATTGATTTTTCGGTGAAGCGGCTGGAGGAAGCGGAACGCTTGCTGAAGCGATGGTATCTCCAAGCGCATAACTACACGCTCGGTGAGTATCATCCTGTTGATCGGGAGATCGTGGAGGCACTGGCAGATGATCTCGATTTTTCCTCAGCAATCGCGCGACTTCACGTTTTATCCAAGGCGGCGGAGGACGATGGCGCAGATGTTCTTGCTGCAACGCTGATTTTTTTGGGGTTTGAACCTAAAGCATCCAAGCCTGCGACTGTAGCAGACGAGGCGATTGCCGCCGGCATCGATGCACTCGTTGAGATGCGCCTCGAACTGCTGAAGGCGAAAAACTTCGCCGAAGCCGACCGCATCCGCAACGAACTCGCCGACAAGGGCATCCAGTTGAATGACAGCAAGGACAAGGAGACGGGCGAGCGGGTGACGACCTGGGAGGTGAGGCGGTAAAATTGAGGTTGGTGGCGTGAGTGGAGCGAGAAGCCCCCTCATCCGCCCTTCGGGCACCTTCTCCCCAAGGGGAGAAGGGAGGAGGAGCCGAACCGTCGGGGATCAAATACACCCACGGTGCGGTATGTCTCTCATGTCACACCTCGAAAACAGAGGTCGATCGCGGTCTAGACGAGGCGAAGTCGCGGCCGTTTCTCCCTTCTCCCCTCGGGGAGAAGGTGCCCGAAGGGCGGATGAGGGGAACGGCGCGATCCGCAAGAACCAGGTGATGAACAGAGGTCGAAACAGGGGGAGCATGGCATGAGCGAGATCCATACCGGCGGATGCCAGTGCGGCGCGATCCGCTTTCGCATGGAAGGGCAGCCGAAGGATGTGTCGGTCTGCCATTGCCGCATGTGCCAGAAGGCCTTCGGCGCCTATTATGCGCCGCTGGTCAATGTCGGCACGGCCGGCGTCACCTGGACGCGCGGCGAACCGAAGCGGTTTGCCTCCTCGAACTTCGTGCAGCGCGGTTTTTGCGAAACCTGCGGCACGCCGCTGACCTATGAGGCGCCGGACGGGCTGTCGCTCTCGGCCGGCAGTTTCGACGAGCCGGCAAGACTGCCGCCGACGATCCAGTTCGGCATCGAATGCCGGCTGCCCTTCGTCGACGGCATCCCTGCCCTGCCGGCGCGCGCGACGCTGGACGATCTCGACGACGCGCCCTTCCTGCCGGATATCGTCTCCCGCCAGCATCCCGACCACGACACGGCCGAATGGCCGCCGGAGCGACCGGCATGACCAATCCCAACACGAAGATGCCAGGATGGCTGCTCTACGGGCTGATGGCCAAGGGCGTTCTGGTAGCGGCCATCACCATCGGCATCGTGGCCTACGTAACACTGAGATAGGAGACGCGACATGGACGGGGTGTTTACGGGCGGTTGTCAGTGCGGGGCGGTGCGGTTCCGGGCGGAAAAGCTCGGGCGTCCCTCGATCTGCCATTGCCGCATGTGCCAGAAGCAGTTCGGCCATTTCTTCGGCGTCTTCGTGACGGCCGATCAGGCGCACCTGACCTGGACGCGCGGCCAGCCGAGCCTCTACCGCTCCTCGCAGAAGGTGCATCGCGGCTTTTGCAATCGCTGCGGCACGCCGCTCACCTATCATCATCCGAACGGCGTCGAGCTGGCAATCGGCGCCTTCGACCATCCCGAGCAACTGGAGCCGCAGATCCAGGTGAACCATCACCAGCGGCTGCCCTGGATCGACACCCTGTTCGAGAAGCCGGCCTTCACCAGTCCGGCCATGGAGGCCTTCTTCGCCTCCGTGGAAAGCTACCAGCATCCGGACCACGACACGGACCAATGGCCCCCGGAGGACGCATGAGCGCGCCTCTTTCCGGTGGCTGCCAGTGTGGCGCGGTGCGCTATCGCATCCGGGGCGTGCCGGCCAATCCGCATCTTTGCCACTGCCGCATGTGCCAGAAGGCCGCCGGCAATTATTTTTTGCCGCTCGGCTGGGTGGCGCGCGCGGATTTTACGCTGACGCGCGGCGAACCCGCCTGGTTCCACTCCTCCGGCATGGTGCGGCGCGGCTTCTGCGCCACCTGCGGCACGCCGCTGTTCTTCGAACCGCTGGGCGGCGATGGGCTGAATGTGACGCTTGGCGCGCTGGACGAACCGGAACGGGTCAAACCGGCCTTGCAATCCGGCCAGAACTCCCGCCTCTCCTTCTTCCCTGCGCTGGCGGACCTGCCGGAAGAGGCCGAGGCGATTTCCGCGGACTGGCTGGCTGCGGTCGCACAAAGAACCTGCCAGCACCCCGATCACGACACGGCCGACTGGCCACCCGAGGAAGACTGAGATGAGCGAACTGCGCAGCTACTATCCCGAGATCGAGCCCTACGAGACGGGCATGCTGGATGTCGGCGACGGGCACAGCATCTACTGGGAACGCGTCGGCACGAAGGGCGCCAAGCCCGTCGTCTTCCTGCATGGCGGGCCGGGTGGCGGCTGCAACGCCAACCAGCGCCGCGTCTTCGATCCCTCGCTTTACGACGTGCTGCTGTTCGACCAGCGCGGCTGCGGCCGCTCCACCCCGCATGCCTCGCTGGAAGCCAACACCACCTGGCATCTGGTGGCCGATATCGAGCGGCTGCGGCAGATGATCGGCGTCGAGCGCTGGATGGTGTTCGGCGGCTCCTGGGGCTCCACGCTGGCGCTCGCCTATTCCGAAACGCATCCCGACCGGGTGACCGAACTTCTGGTGCGCGGCGTCTACACGCTGACGAAGGCGGAACTGGACTGGTACTATCAGTTCGGCGTCTCGGAAATGTATCCGGACCGCTGGGAGCAGTTTGTCGCGCCGGTGCCGGAGAGCGAACGCCACGAGATGATGGCCGCCTATCACCGCCGCCTGACCGGCACGGACGAAGCGGAAAAACTGCGCTTTGCCAAGGCCTGGAGCCAGTGGGAAGGCGCCACCATCTCGCTGGTGCCGAACCCTCGGCAGATCGACAGCTTCGGTGAGGACCATTACGCCATCGCCTTCGCCCGCATCGAGAACCATTATTTCATGCATGCCGGCTGGCTGGAGGAAGGGCAATTGCTGCGCGATGCGCATAAGCTACAAGGCATTCCGGGCGTCATCGTGCATGGTCGCTACGACATGCCCTGCCCGCTGAAATATGCCTGGGAACTGTCGAAGCGCTGGACCGATGGCGAGTTGACGATCGTGGAAGCCGCCGGCCACGCTTTGACCGAACCCGGCATTCTCGACCAGCTGATCCGGGCAACCGACCGGTTTGCGGGAAAGAACTGAGGACTGAATACCCCCTCTGGCCTGCCGGCCATCTCCCCCACAAGGGGGGAGACCCATTGCGGCGCCGTCCTGCCCAGTTTGAAGGGGCCACGTCCGGGAGACGTGGCTGGGTGAGGCAGCAGCCGTTCTGCCGGTCTCCCCCCTTGTGGGGGAGATGGCCGGCAGGCCAGAGGGGGCTTTACGTCTGCAATCGCCGACGGAAGGTGGCGGCAGGCGGATGAGGGCATGGAAGGATGACAAGATGCCAGGGAGCGGCACGGACATGAGCAGGCAAAAGATCTACCTCTTCGACACCACCTTGCGCGACGGCCAGCAGACGCCGGGCGTGGATTTTTCCGTCGAGGACAAGATTGCCATTTCCAGGCTGCTCGACGCGTTCGGCATCGATTATGTCGAGGGCGGCTATCCGGGCGCCAACCCGACGGACACCGCCTTTTTCGCGCAGAAGCGTACAGAGAACGCGAAATTCGTCGCCTTTGGCATGACCAAGCGCGCCGGCGTTTCCGCCGCCAACGATCCGGGCCTTGCCGCCCTTCTGCAATCGAAGACGGATGCCATCTGTCTTGTCGCGAAGAGCTGGGATTATCACGTGCGGGTGGCGCTCGGCTGTTCGAACGAGGAGAACCTGCAATCGATCCGCGACAGCGTGGAAGCCGTGCGCGCCGCCGGCCGCGAGGCGCTGATCGACTGCGAGCATTTCTTCGACGGCTACAAGGCCAATCCGGACTATGCACTTGCCTGCGCCAGGACCGCCTATGAGGCCGGCGCGCGCTGGGTGGTGCTGTGCGACACCAATGGCGGAAGCCAACCCCGCGAAGTCAGCGAGATCGTTTCGGCCGTGATTGCCGCCGGCATTCCGGGCGATCATCTCGGCATCCATGCGCATGACGACACCGGCCAGGCCATCGCCAATTCGCTGGCCGCCGTGGAGGCCGGTGCGCGGCAGATCCAGGGCACGCTGAACGGCATCGGCGAGCGCTGCGGCAATGCCAATCTGGTCACGCTGATCCCGACGCTCGCGCTGAAGCCGGTCTATGCCGACCGCTTCGAAACCAGTATCGACCGCGAGCGGCTGACGGGGCTCACCGGCCTGTCGCATGCCTTCGACGAGCTGCTGAACCGTTCGCCGAACCACCAGAGCCCCTATGTCGGCGCCTCCGCCTTTGCCACCAAGGCCGGCATCCATGCCTCGGCGCTTCTGAAGGACCCGCGCACCTATGAACATGTAGAGCCGGAATCGGTCGGCAACCTGCGCAAGGTCATGGTGTCGGACCAGGGCGGAAAATCCAATTTCCTCAACGAACTCAAGCGCCGCGGCATCGAGGTCGGCAAGGACGATCCGCGCCTCGACCGTCTCATCACCATCGTCAAGGAGCGCGAGGCGGAAGGCTATGCCTACGAAGGGGCCGATGCGAGCTTCGAGCTGCTGGCCCGCCGCACGCTCGGCACCATCCCGACCTTCTTCGACATCGACGGTTTCCGGGTGATGGTGGAGCGCCGCTTCGATGCCAATGGCAAGCTGAAGACGGTTTCCGAAGCCGTGGTGCGTCTCGTCATCGATGGCGAACGCGTGATGTCGGTGGCGGAAGGCGACGGCCCGGTCAACGCGCTCGACCTTGCGCTGCGCAAGGATCTCGGCAAGTTCAACGCAGAGATCGAGGATCTCGAACTCGTGGATTACAAGGTGCGCATCCTCAACGGCGGCACCGAGGCCATCACCCGCGTTCTGATCGAATCCATGGACGGCGATGGCACCCGCTGGTGGACGGTCGGCGTATCGGAAAACATCATCGACGCCTCGTTCCAGGCGCTGATCGATTCGATCGTCTACAAGCTGATGAAGAACCGCCACATGGCCGGCAGACTGGCGGCGGAGTGACACTTCATCGCCTGCCGCACACGCCTTTTCGGACCGCATGGCCGGACGCTTCCGGCCACCACCAAACGGGGCGGCGATCAGCGGCAGGGGCAATTCATCAGGATGACGACGCACGGGACATTCGCGCGCGCGTCCATCGGATGAACCACATTGATGCAAGCACCAAACGAATGAATTGGCGGGAACCGGTTTTCCGGCCTATGGAGGGCGCCGGAATGAGAAAAGGGTAGTCCCATGGCAAACGAACCATCAACGGTGGCATCGCAGCAGACCGGCGATACGCCGCAGGGCTTTGCCTATGCGCTGGCCGCCTATGGCCTGTGGGGCATATTGCCGCTCTATCTGAAGGCGCTCGGCCATCTTTCGCCCTTCGAGGTGCTGGCGCATCGCGTCGTCTGGTCGCTGCCCTTTGCAGCCCTGATCCTGCTCGTCACCCGCCGTTTCGGCGATATCCGGGCGGCCCTGCGCTCGCCGCGCACGCTGGTGATGGCGACGGTGACGGCAAGCCTCATCACCGTCAACTGGTGCACCTATGTCTATGCCGTCGGCTCCGGCCATGCCATCGAGGGTGCGCTGGGCTACTTCATCAACCCGCTCTTCAGCATCCTGCTCGGCTCCATCCTGCTGAAGGAAAGATTGTCGCCACTGCAGATGGGGGCGATCGTGCTGGCTTTCGTCGCCGTCGGCATTCTCACCTGGGATGCCGGGCGACTGCCGTGGATTTCGCTGACGCTGACCTTCAGCTGGGGCATCTACAGCTTCCTGCGCAAGACGCTGCCGGTCGGGCCGAACCAGGGCTTCTTCCTGGAAGTGGCGCTGCTCAGCGTTCCCGCCCTGCCCTATATCCTCTGGCTTGAAGCGAGCGGCCAGGGTCACCTGACGCACGGAACCGCCATCGACAGCTGGCTTCTGGCCGCTGCCGGCATTGCGACCGCCGTGCCGCTGATGCTCTATGCCAACGGCGCCAAGCGGCTGCGCCTCTCCACCATCGGCATCATGCAGTATCTGACCCCGACGATCATCTTCCTGATTGCCGTCTTCGTGTTCCGCGAGCCTCTGAGCCCGGTCAAGCTGTTCGCCTTCGTGCTGATCTGGTCGGCGCTCGGCCTCTACAGCCTCGGCATGCTGCGCAACAGCCGCGCCGGCTGAACGACTGCCCCTGTCCGGACGCATGAGGCCGTCCGGACAGTCATCTCAGGCTTCAAAGGCGCGCGATCACGGCCTCGTTGCCGTCATCGACAGGCGCATCGCCCCACGCATCCAGGATGGCCGGCACGATATCCTCGACATGATCGATGATCAGTGGCTTCACCAGGTTGGCATTGTGGATGAAGCCCTGCGCCTTCATGTGATCGATCAGTTCCAGCATGGGGTTCCAGAAGCCACCGATATTGGCGAACACCATCGGCTTGCCGTGCCGGCCAAGCTGCGCCCAGGTCATGATCTCCACGATCTCTTCCAGCGTGCCGATACCGCCTGGCAGCGTGACGAAGGCATCGGCACGTTCGAACATCTTGTGCTTGCGCTCGTGCATGTCCTTCGTGACGATCAGTTCGTTCAACTGTCCGAGAGAATGGCGGGTTGCCTCCATGTCGACAAGAAATTCGGGAATGATTCCCGTTACCTCGCCGCCATGGGACAGAACGCCGGATGCCACCGCGCCCATGATGCCCTTGGTGCCGCCGCCATAGACGAGTCGCAGACCGTGGGCGGCGATGGACTTGCCCAGCGCCCGGCCGGCCGCGACATAGGCAGGGTCACGGCCGGGTTGCGAGCCGCAGTAAGCACAAATGGATCGAATTGGCACAGGAATCTCCGTAATGCAGCATGGTATCGGGCAAATCAGCCGCCCGAACCGGAAAAGTGACGGGAAATCAAGCCCTGGGCAAGCACAAAAGGGTTGTGAAACCTTGTTAACGGGGTGTGAAACCTGTAATTCCGTAGCATGCGACGGTCGTCCGTCTGGAGAGGGAAGAGAATGAAAAACCGCGCCGGCTGGCTGGCCATTTCCGTACTTGCGATTGCGACCCTGCTGATGGTTTTCGTCATCATGCCGCGGCTTTCGACGGATGACCAACCGGTGGGCCAGGTGATCAACAATGCCGGGCGGGAGGTCAAGGACGCGGTAACCCAAGGCGGCGATGCGGCCCGTACGCTGGTCGATCCGACCCCGGACAAGGCCCCGGCCGAGGCCGCGCAGGGCAATGCGGCCCCCTCTGCCAAGCCCTCTGCAGCCCCGAGCCAGACCGCCAAGGCAGAGCGCCCGCTGATCATCCCGACCTTCGACGTGCTGCGTGTCGAGCCCGATGGTTCCGCCGTGATCGCCGGCCGCGCCGAACCGGAAGCGCGCCTTGACGTGAACGACCAGGCCGAGACGGTCGCCACCACCACGGTCGACAAGAGCGGCGAGTTCGTGGCGATCCTCGACAAGCCGCTGGCGCCCGGCGATCACCAGCTTCTCCTGAAGGCAACCACCAAGGACGGCCGCACGGTGATTTCGGAAGAGATCGCCACCGTGTCCGTGCCGCAGGCAAAGGGCGGCGAACTGCTGGCCATGGTCACCAAGCCCGGCGAGGCCAGCCGCCTGATTGCTCTTCCGAACATCAACGAAGCCGCCAAGACCGAGCGTGTGGCGCTGGCCGGCGGCCAGAGCCCTGTCCCGCCGCAGCCTTCTGCCACCAGTCCTGCCGCACCGGCAACCGGTGGCGCCGAACCGGCCAGGACACCGGACGCGGCCCCGCAGCAAATGGCGTCGGCGCCCGCGACGGCACAGCAACCCGAAGCAGCGCCTGCCACCGGCAAGCCGGAACTGCAGGTCAGCGCCGTCGAGATCGAGGGGGACCGCATCTTCGTCGCCGGCATCAGCCGCAACGGCGCCCGCCTGAAAGGCTATGCGGACGGCAAGCTGATCGGCGATGCCACCGCCGGTGCCGATGGTCACTTCGTCATCGACGGCGTCATGCCGCTGTCGATCGGCGAACACCGCATTGCGGTCGACCAGATCGGTGCGGATGGCAAGGTCGTGGTACGCGTCGAGGTCCCCTTCATCCGCCCGGCCGGCGATCAGGTCGCAGCGGTTGCAACTCCGCAGACCAGCAAGACAGAACTCACCCCGATCGACAACGGCGCCTTCGACAAGCTTCGCAACGAGGTGTCGCGCGCCTTCCGCCTGCTGCAGAACCTCTATGCCAATGGCGCGACGCCGACAGACGAGCAGGTCGCGGCGGCCCGGTCCGCCACATCGATTGCCCTTCGTTCGCTGACCGAATACCGCCTGCCCGCAGAAGCCGACGCCAATGCGAAACTGATTGCCCAGAACACCACGCAGGATGCGGCAGCGGCGCTGAAGGCGCTCGACGCGCTTCCGCGCGATGTGACCTCGGTCGGCAAGGGCCTTGGTGCGATCGCCGACATGATTGCCCGCGCCGTCGGCCCCGTCCTGCCGAATGGCAAGGTGGCGCCGCTGCCGCCGGCGGCCGCCGAAGCCCAGCAGGTGCCGGGCGCCCGCACCATCGCCCAGGCGCCGCTGACCCAGAGCGAAGCCGCCTCGGTGATCATCCGCCGCGGCGATACCCTCTGGCAGATTTCCCGCCGCGTCTACGGCCAGGGCGTGCGCTACACCACCATCTATCTGGCGAATCAGGACCAGATCGCCAATCCGGACGTGATCCAGCCCGGCCAGATTTTTGGCGTGCCGAAGGATGCGATGCCGGACGGAGAAGCGGAGAAGATCCATCGCGAACGCCTGCGCAAGGGCGAGCAGCCCTCTGTGGTTCGCTGAGCCCTTCAGCCTGACGGCAGATGCTTCCCGCGATGGCGCGTTGCAATGCGCACGCGGCCGGCTTATGGGATAGCCTCCTTCCGGAGGCACCCATGGCAGACAGAAAGAAGACCGTTTCGGCGGATTCCGGCAATCCGCTGGCAACGCTGGTCAATCTCTGGCCCTATATGTGGCCCGGCGAACGGCCGGACCTGAAAGCCCGTGTCGTCTGGGCCACGCTCTTCCTTTTCGTCGCCAAGTTCGTGCTGCTGGCGGTGCCCTATTTCTTCAAGTGGGCAACCGATGCGCTGAACGGCAAGATGGACATGGCGGGTGTTCTGCCGGCACTGCTGCTGGGTGCGGTGGCGCTCGTCATCGCCTACAATCTCACCCGCATCCTGCAGCTTGGCCTAAACCAGCTGCGCGACTCGCTGTTTGCGAGCGTCGGCCAGCATGCGGTGCGTCAGCTCGCCTACAAGACCTTCGTGCACATGCACCGGCTGTCGCTGCGCTTCCATCTGGAGCGCAAGACCGGCGGCCTGTCGCGCATCATCGAGCGCGGCACCAAGGGCATCGAGACGATCGTGCGCTTCACGATCCTCAACTCCGTACCGACGCTGGTCGAGTTCCTGCTGACGGCAATCATCTTCTGGCACGCCTATGGCTTCAGCTATGTGGCCGTCACCGCCGTCACCGTCTGGGCCTATATCTGGTTCACGGTGAAGGCCTCCGACTGGCGCATCGCCATCCGCCGCTCGATGAATGCCAGCGATACCGAGGCCAATACCAAGGCCATCGATTCGCTTCTCAACTTCGAGACGGTCAAATATTTCGGCAATGAGGAGATGGAGGCAAAGCGCTTCGATGCCTCGATGGCGCGTTACGAAAAGGCCGCCACCGAAGTGTGGACCTCGCTCGGCTGGCTGAACTTCGGCCAGGGCGTGATCTTCGGGCTCGGCACCACCGTGATGATGGTGATGTCGGCGCTGGCCGTGCAGCGCGGCGAGCAGACGATCGGCGATTTCGTCTTCGTCAACGCGCTGCTGATCCAGCTTTCGGTGCCGCTCAACTTCATCGGCTTCGTCTACCGCGAAATCCGCCAGGGGCTGACCGATATCGAGCAGATGTTCGACCTTCTCGAGGTGGAGGCCGAAGTGGTGGACCGGCCGGAGGCGAAACCGCTCGCCATCGAGAACGGCCGCATCACCTTCCGCGACGTACATTTCGCCTACGATCCCGAGCGGCCGATCCTCAAGGGCATTTCCTTCGAGGTGCCGGCCGGCAAGACGGTGGCAATCGTCGGCCCCTCGGGTGCCGGCAAATCCACCATTTCCAGACTGCTCTACCGCTTCTACGACGTGCAGTCCGGCGCCGTCGAAATCGACGGGCAGGATGTGCGTGACGTGACGCAGGCAAGCCTGCGCGCGGTGATCGGCATGGTGCCGCAGGACACGGTGCTGTTTAACGACACGATTGCCTACAACATCCGTTACGGCAGGCTGTCCGCCACCGAGGAGGAGATGCAGATCGCCGCGGACGTGGCGCAGATCGGCACCTTCATCCGCCAGCTGCCGGATGGCTTCAAGACCATGGTCGGCGAGCGCGGGCTGAAGCTTTCGGGCGGTGAAAAGCAGCGCGTAGCGATTGCCCGCACCATTCTGAAGGCGCCACCGATCCTGATCCTCGACGAGGCGACCTCGGCGCTCGACACCACGACGGAGCAGGAAATCCAGGCGGCCCTCGACGTGGTCTCGAAGAACCGCACGACGCTTGTCATCGCCCACCGCCTCTCCACGGTGATCAATGCCGACGAAATCATCGTGCTGCGGGCCGGCGAGATTGCCGAACGCGGCACGCATGCCGCCCTGCTTGCGCAAAACGGCCTCTACGCCTCGATGTGGAGCCGCCAGCGCGAGGCGACCCAGGCGGAAGAACATCTGCGGCAGGTGCGTGAAAGCGACGATCTGGGCGTGGTGGTCCGGAAGGAGCCGGCAAGCTGACCGGCGCGCGCAGGCACGGCGAACTCAGACGATCTCGCCACACCGCGCAAGGATTGCATCGACCACCCGCGCCAGCGGCTGCGCGGCGTCAATGATCACACCTTGCCGAGGCAGGTCTTCGCCGCTCTCATGCAGGCGGAAGATGACCTCCCGCTCTTCCGCCTTTCCACCGAACTCGTCTTCCGGCCTGTTCTCCAGGCGCGAGCGGAGCACCTGGCGATCCACATCGAGAACGAACACCACATCAAATCGGTCGATGAACTGATGAGAATTGCGGGAACCGCCGCAAAAGAAGGTTGCTGCGCGGCTCTTGTCCGCCATCAGAGCAAGAACCTTCTCCACAGGCCACACATGATGCCTGTGACCGAAGGTGACGTCTGCGCTGCCTCGCAGGAGGGTCTCCTCATCGAGTGGCTCTCCTGTCAACGGATCGCCCTTGCAGGCCAGTTCCCGGTCGCCGTGAATCACAGGATAGCCGCGCCGCTGAAGCTCTGCCGCAACCGAGGTCTTGCCCGTTCCGGAGACGCCCTCGACCAGATAGTTCCTGATTCCCATCTCGACTTTCCTGCCCATCAAGCCGCAGATCGCTGACGCCTATGGCAGAAGCACTTGTCAGATTTTCGACAGCGTGGTGCGGGCCGCATCCACAAGCCGGCATCTGCGCATCCCCTCCCTCGCTGGAACCGCATTGCCCCCAAACCGGTTTGCCTGTAGTCAGCTAGGTTTGAAACCAACGTTCGACGATCCGGAGACCCTCTGTTGTCCAACCTGTTCGACACCATCCGCAACACCCTCGTTCCGATCCACAAGGAAGGCTATATCTTCGTCATCGCCTTTTTCGTGGCCTCGCTGGTGCTGGGCCTCATCGCCAAGCCGCTGTTCTGGGTGGGGCTGATCCTGACGCTGTGGTGCGCCTATTTCTTCCGCGATCCGGAACGGGTCGTGCCGCAGGATGACGACCTGATCATCTCGCCCGCCGATGGCCGCGTCTCCTCGGTCGCGATGGTCGTGCCGCCAGCCGAACTGGAGCTTGGCAACGCGCCGCTGCTGCGCATTTCCGTCTTCATGAACGTGTTCGACTGCCACGTGAACCGCGCCCCGGCGCGCGGCCGCATCTCGAAGATCGTTTACCGGCCGGGCCAGTTCGTCAATGCCGAACTCGACAAGGCCAGCACAGACAACGAACGCAACGGGCTTGTCATCGAGACCAAGCACGGGCGCCTCGGCGTGGTGCAGATCGCCGGTCTTGTTGCCCGCCGCATCCTCTGCTTCGTGCACGAGAACGAGCCGGTGGATGCCGGCGAACGCTTTGGCCTGATCCGTTTCGGCTCGCGCCTCGATATCTACGTGCCGGCAGGCGGAGAGCCACGCGTCTCGCTCGGCCAGCGCTGCATCTGCGGTGAAACCGTCATCGCCGAATTCGGTTCGGCCAAGGGCCCGACGCTCAGCCGCCGCAGCTAAACAGACCGGAGAAGACCATGCAGCCGAACATCAGCCCGGACCCCAATGACGACGATGCCGCCCGCGGCCCGCGCCTTCGGGAAATCCCGCTTCGGCTGCTGGTGCCGAACTTCATCACGGTGCTGGCGATCTGTGCAGGCCTGACGGGCATTCGGCTGGCCTTCGAGAACCGTTTCGAACTGGCGGTCGCCATGGTGCTGCTGGCCGCCTTTCTGGACGGCATCGATGGTCGTGTGGCACGCGCCCTGAAGGCCACCTCCAAGTTCGGCGTGCAGATGGATTCGCTGGCCGACATCATCAATTTCGGCGTGGCGCCGGCGCTGGTGCTCTATGTCTTCATTCTCGATCGCGTCGGCTCCATCGGCTGGATTGCCGCACTGATCTACGCGATTGCAGCCGGTCTTCGCCTCGCCCGTTTCAACGTGATGGCGGAGCGCGAATACAAGGCGAAATGGCAGAGCGAGTTCTTTGTCGGCGTTCCCGCGCCCATGGGTGCGCTGCTCGTGCTTCTGCCCGTCTATCTCGGCTTTCTTGGTCTGGAAAGCGACCGCACGGTGGCCTATGGCGCGACCGCCTATACCGTGCTGATCGGCTACCTGCTGGTCAGCCGGCTTCCGGTCTGGTCGGGCAAATCCGAAACGCGCGTGCGGCGCGACCTGATGCTGCCGCTCCTTCTCGGCGTGGTTCTCTATGTCGCACTGCTGATGAGCTACACCTGGCAGGTGCTGGTGGTGACCACGATTGCCTATCTCTGCATCCTTCCCTTCAGCGCAAGGGCCTGGAAGAAGCGTTATGGTACGCTGACCATCGAAGACGACCACGCCAACGTCTGACCGGCAGCGCCTGCAGCATCACCGATGCTGCAATGCAAGAATAGATTGCAACACAAACGATCTGAGTCTTTTCGACAACAGGACCGGATTCTTGGATTTCCATATCGTGGATCCGGCAAAAACGCCTTGAATTCCGCCGTATTTCCGCCCTGTTTTACCCCGAGAGGCGCATCCACGCCGTTTGGCGACGGATTCGCATTCTTGAGGAGATCATCATGAGCCAGGAAAAGACCGCCCCGCAACCCAAGCAGGAGTTGCATGCCCCTCTGCGCCCGCTCGGCCTGAAAGCCGTTGTCGCGGCAGCACTGATGCTGAAGCGCAAGACGCTGAAATCCGCCTGATCTGCATTGCGCAACCGAAAGCCGCCAAGGCGGCAGGCTGCGATCAGAACAGGGAAAGCTGGCCGCCGCCCTTCGGCGGAAGGGGCTTTCTCTTTGCCGGAAGAGGCACCGAGGGCGTGACCGGTGCCTGCAGATCCGGCCCCATGTTGGACACCTTGTTGACGAGGTCCGACACGGCAATGGCTTCGAACAGATCGGGCTCCGCAGGCCTCATCAGATCGGCGACGTCGCGCGGTTCGCCGGTCTTGCAGTCCAGCCAGCGCTCGAAATCCTCGGGCGCGATCACCACCGGCATGCGATCATGGATCGGCGCGATCGCGTCATTGGCGCGCGTAGTCAGAATGGCCGCCGTATCGACCTCCGACCCATCCGCGGACGACCAGGTTTCCATCAGGCCGGCAAAGGCAAGGATGCCGCCGTGCTTCGGCCGGATCCAGTAGGCCTGCGCCCTGCCCGCCCCGTCCTTACCGCCCTCCTCCTTCCCCGGACGATGCCATTCATAGAAGCCGGAGGCCGGCACGAGCACGCGGCGATGGCGCATGGCGGCACGAAACGATGCCTTTTCCGCGGCCGTCTCGGCCCGCGCATTGATCAGCAGCGGAAAGTCCCTGGGATCCTTCACCCAGCCCGGCAGAAAGCCCCAGCGCGCCAGCATCGCCTGCCGAACTGGCAGATTGCTGCCCGGTGCCTGCCGTTCGCCGGCCGCGACGATGAGGATCGGCTGCGTCGGCGCTATATTGTAGCGCTTCGGAAAATCGTCGATCGATATGACGCTGAGGAATTCGAAAATGTCCCTTGGCGTCGCGGTCAGGGCGTAGCGTCCACACATGGCATTGTGATCGCATTGCCGGTGCGACGGGTCAAGCGCGGCGAGATCAACCGCTGCGGGGACCGAAGAGGATCAGCCCGCAGCCTGCAAGGCACACCGCCCCGCCAGTAAGATCCCAGCGGTCGGGCACGCGTCCTTCCACGAGAAACAGCCAGGCGAGCGAGGCAGCGACATAGATGCCGCCATAGGCCGCAAAGGTGCGGCCTGCCGCTTCGCTTTCCACCAGCGCCAGCACGCCTGCAAACAGGGCAAGCGACACGAGGCCGGGCGCCAGCCACCAAACCGGTCTGTCGAGACGCCACCAGGCCCAGACGGCAAAGCAGCCGGCGATCTCGAACAGCGCGGCGGCCGCGAAAAGCAGAGTGGTCTTCATGGCTCCCGTCGTCGCATCCGCGGCCTGGCGATGCAAGCCCTGCCATGCGAGGGAAGACGGGTTCGCGGGGCGGACATGCCCATCCTTCGTCGTATCAGGTGCAATGGCCGAGAAAAGGGCTGGGGATTTTTGTGGCCCATGCGCTATGTTCCCCACCATGACCATTGCAGCCCCACCCTCCACCCAGCCCGCGCCTTGCTCTGCCCGGCCACAGGCCGCCTCCTCCGCCATTCTCGAGCGCGAGGGGCGCCTGCTGCTCATCCGCCGGCGCAATCCGCCTTCGGCTGATCTGTACGCCTTTCCGGGCGGGCGGGCAGAACCCGGTGAAATGCCCGCGCAGACAGCCCTGCGCGAGTTCCTCGAGGAAACCGGCATCACGGCACGGGATCCGCACCTGTTTGCCACCTATGATCTGGAAACCCGCGACGAAGCAGGCAATCTCCAGAGCCACTTCTTCCTGTCGGTCTTTCTGGTGAAGGCCGATGCGACAACACCCGCCATTGCCGCCGACGATGCTGCGGATGCCGGCTGGTTCACGCTGGAGGAGATCCGCAGCCTGCCCGTCCCACCAAGCGTCCTCGATTGCGCCGAGCGACTGATCGCCGGTCGCGAAGGGGTGTAACCGGATGGCGTGGATGGCGACGACAAGTGCCTGTGCGGGACCGAGGCAGACCCGTCATGCTGCACGAGAAAAGCGCGGCAAGTCACTGAAGACATTGATGGGTCTTCTCGTGGTCGCCGTTCTTTCAAGTCCCGCGCCGGCTGTCGCACAGAAGGCCAGCGGGCACACGCCGGCGGCAGCGCCACAGCCGGCCAAACCGCCGACGGAGAAACCCGCACCCTATGATGGCCAGCTTTTGCGACTTGCGGAAATCCTCGGCTCGGTTCAATACCTGCGCTCGCTTTGCGGTGACGATTCGGTTGGCTGGCGTGCCTCGATGCAGGCGCTGCTGGATGCCGAGGCGGCAAAGGAGCCAGCGCGGCGCGAGCGCCTGACCGCCTCTTTCAACCGGGGCTACAGGGCGTTTGCGGCGGTGCATTCGACCTGCACGCCGGCGGCTCGTATTGCCGAAGAAAACCACCGTAACGAAGGTGCAACACTGGCAGCCGAAATCGCCGCCCGCTACGGAAATTAGGGTTTTATTTACCTCTTTCGCCATGGGGGCGTGTTGTTTTGATAAAAGGCTGCTAGTCTTGTTAACGTGCCGGTAAACAACAGGCATCCCTTGAAAGAGGAATACACATGCAGACAGCGCGCAACGACATCGACGACATGATTGTGCACGAGAAGATGCAGGCGGCGCTCGAATACCAGAATGAAGCCTGGGCCGATGGCCGTGCGGACGGCATCGAACCGGAGATCATCGCCGACGCCGCCATTGCCCTTGCCATGCGCGAAACCATCCGCATTCATGGCGAGGAAGGTGCGGAAGCCATGCTGGAATCCCTGCGCGCCCGCATGCTGGCCGGCGAGTTTTCGCCGGAGCGCATCCTGCAGTAACAAGATCCGGGGCCATTCATGCTGACCGTCGCGGCGACTGCAATGCGCCACCGCTCCTTTGTGCGGCTACTGGCCGCCGCCTGCCTTGTGTTTTCCACCACCCTCTATGGCCAGAGTGCCTGGGCGCTGAGCGGTGCATCCGCGACGCCTGAGGCTGCAGGTACGGCGACATCGGGCCAGGCCGCGCCGGATGCGAGCGGCACTGCCAAGCCCGCGCCGATGTTCGGCCAGGATACGACGGAAAAGCCAGCCGTGCCCGGCAACAAGCCGGATGCCGAAGCAAGCCCTCCGACCTCGGTCGAGATCATCCGTGACCTGAATGCGCTGCCCGAGCCGGTCCGCGCCACGCGACAGGCAATCATCGATGCTGCAAGCTCCGGCGACTTCGAGCGGCTGCGCCCCCTGCTGAATTTCGACGGCGACCAGATGCGCCAGTTGGGTGCCGCCGGCGACGATACGCTCGACGCCCTGAAAAGCCTGTCGGGCGATCAGGAGGGCCTCGAAATCCTCGCCATCATGCTCGACCTGTTGCAGACGGGAGCCGCGCGGCTGAATGCCGGCACACCGGATGAGATCTATGTCTGGCCCTATTTCGTCGGCAAGCCGCTTGATACTCTGTCTGCGTCAGAGCGGGTCGAACTGCTGCGCATCATCACCGCCGGCGACCTGATCGCCATGGAAGAGAATAACAACTACAATTTCTACCGGCTCGGCATCAGCCCGGACGGAAAGTGGAAGATGTTCAGCGGCGGGGATTGATCCCTGCCCTTCGGCCGATTGCGCCCCTTTCTCACGCTTGCACTGCATGGGCCATGCGCCTATGTCTTGGCCAACAGCACCTTCGGGCGCCAGAATCCTCTGAAATGTGCTAGTTCCTTGTTTTGATGCAAGTCCGTCTGACAGGCCAAAAGGTCGCCTGACGGGCATTGCCCTGACCGGACAGACGACCATGACCCATGCCCTCCTTCGGAACCGCAGCCTGATCAGAATCGAGGGTGCCGACGCGCAATCCTTCCTGCACGGGATCATCACCACAGACGTCGAGGGGCTGCCGACCGGCGAAGCGCGGCCGGGCGCGCTGCTGACGCCGCAGGGCAAGATCCTCTTCGACTTTTTGATCTGGCGCGAGGGTGACGGTTTCCTGCTGGAATGCGATGGCGAACAGCGGCCGGGACTGATCAAGCGGCTGACGCTCTACAAATTGCGCGCCGCCGTGACGCTGGCGGAGGGTGAAACAGGCGTCACCGTGACCTGGGGCGACGAGGCGGAAACGGCCTCCGGCGTGCCCGACGGCGCCTTCCTGAAGGCGGGCATTCGGCTGAAGCGCCGGCCGGGCATGGAAACGGGTGCCTCAAGCGGCGACGAGGATGCCTATGATGCGCTGCGCATCGAGGCGGGCCTTGCCGTCGGCGGCCGGGATTTTCCCCTCCAGGACGCCTTTCCGCATGATGTGCTGCTCGATCTCGATGGCGGCCTCTCCTTCCGCAAGGGCTGCTATATCGGCCAGGAGGTTGTCTCGCGCATGCAGCACCGCGGCACGGCGCGCCGACGCGTGGTGCAGGTGTCGGCCGACACCGCCCTGCCCGCCTCCGGCGCGGAGATTTCGGCCGGCGGCAAACCGGTCGGCACGCTCGGCACCGTGATCGGCAACCGGGGCCTTGCCATCGTTCGCACCGACCGGGTGGGCGATGCCATGGCCAGCGGCACACCGCTTGTGGCGGCGGACAGCCCGGTGACGCTGACCCTGCCGGCCTGGACGGGCCTGTCCTTCCCGACGGGAGCCGGCGAGGCCGAGGCGTGAGCACCCTCGTTTCCGCCCGCGCCTGGCAGCGCATGCTGTCCGGCCGACGCCTCGACCTTCTCGATCCCTCGCCGCTTGACGTGGAAATCACCGATATCGCCCACGGGCTCGCGCGCGTTGCCCGCTGGAACGGCCAGACGCGCGGCGACCACGCATTTTCGGTGGCGCAGCACTGCCTCGTCGTTGAAGAGATTTTCCGGCTGACCCATCCCTCCGCCTCGGCGACGGATTGCGCCATGACCCTGCTGCACGACGCGCCGGAATATGTGATTGGCGACATGATTTCTCCGTTCAAGGCGGTGGTCGGCGGCGGCTACAAGGCGGTGGAGAAGCGGCTGGAGGCGGCGGTGCATCTGCGCTTCGGGCTGCCGCCCCACCCCTCGCGCGAGTTGAAGACGCGCATCAAGAAGGCCGATACGGTGGCCGCCTATTTCGAGGCGACGGAGCTTGCCGGCTTCTCGCATGAGGAAGCCAGGAAATTCTTCGGCCTGCCGCGCGGTATCACCCGCGACATGCTGCCGATGGCGCCGATGGCGGCCATCGAGGCGCAGCGGCTGTTTCTCGACCGCTTCCACGCGCTGGACCGCGCCCGGCAGGAAAGCGCCCCGACATGACGGCCATCATCGTCTGCCCGCTGGAGAAGATCGCCGAGCTGGCCGTGCGCCACCGCGCCTGCGAGATGGTGAGCCTGATGGCCGAAGGCCAGGATTTCCATCGCCCCGGCGTGATCCGCGCCGACCGGCACCTGATGCTGCGGATGAACGACATCGCCTTTGCCGGCACCGGCAATCTGGTAGCGCCCGGTGAGGAGCATGTAGCCCGCCTCATCGATTTTGCCAGAAGCTGGGACCGCAGCGCGCCGCTGCTGATCCATTGCTGGATGGGCGTGTCCCGCTCCCCCGCAGCAGCCGTGATCGCGGCGCTGGCGCTTGATCCCGATCAGGACGACGAGGCCCTTGCACAGCGTCTGCGGCAGGTCGCGCCGCACGCGACACCGAACACACGGCTGATCGAATTCGGCGACCGGGCGCTGAACCGCAAGGGCCGGCTGATCGCCGCCATCAAGGCGATCGGCCGCGGCGCCGAGACGGATGGGCGGGCAAGCTTCGTTCTGCCGCTTGCCTGAGGGCTTTACTGCGCCATCGTGGAGCGATGCGCCCAGCCCGTCATGCGCCGCTCGATCCAGGCCATCAGGGCGTACATGGCAATGCCTTCCACCGCCAGCATCAGCAGGCCGGCAAAGACGAGCGGCACGTTGAACTGGCTCTGCGCCGAACTCATCATGTTGCCGAGGCCATAGTTCGAGGCGACGGTTTCCGACACCACGGAGCCGACGAAGGCAAGCGTGATTGCCACCTTCAGCGAGCCGAAGAAATAGGGCATGGAGCGGGGAATGCCGACCTTCAGCATGATATCCATTTTCTTCGCCCCCAGCGCCCGCAACACATCCTCGGTTTCCGGCTCGATGGTGGCAAGCCCGGTCGCAACATTGACGACGATCGGGAAGAAAGAGATCAGGAAGGCCGTCAGCACCGCCGGCACCGTGCCAATGCCGAACCAGATGACGAGGATCGGCACCAGCGCCACCTTTGGGATGGCATTGAAGCCGATCATCAGAGGATAGAGGCCGGCATAGATCGTCTTCGACCAGCCGATGAAGAGGCCGATCGCAAGGCCCGCCACCACCGCGATCGCAAAGCCCATGGTGGTGGTATAGAGCGTCTGCAGCGAATTCTTCCAGATCGGCGACCAGTATTTGGCAATCGCCGCGAACACGTTGCTCGGCGCCGGCAGGATGGTCGGCGGCATGTCGAGCGCCATCACCAGCAGTTCCCACAGCGCAAACAGCGCCAGCGTATAGAGCCAGGGCGCGGCCTTCACCCAGTTGATCCGGGCCATCAGAGGTTTGGCCGCGGCTTTCGCCTGTGTCGCCGTGTCGGTCATCGCGCTCATGCCACCACCCTCGCCTTGGCGATTTCGCCGTGCAACGCGTGCACCATGTCGTTGAACGCCGATTGATACATGACGTCGAGATCGCGCGGCCGTTCGAAGGGCACCCGATGCTCCTTCAGAATGCGGCCGGGTCTTGCGCTCATGACAAAGATCGTGTCGGCGAGGAACACCGCCTCGCGCAGGTCATGCGTGACGAGAATGATGGTGACCCCTTGGGCGGCGTGCAGGTCGCGGATCACGCACCACAGCTCCTCGCGGGTGAAGGCATCGAGCGCGCCGAACGGCTCGTCCAGCATCAGAAGTTCAGGCTCGTGGATCAGGGCCCGGCAGAGATTGGCGCGCTGCTGCATGCCACCGGAGAGCTGCCAGGGGAATTTCGAGCCGAAGCCGCGAAGGCCGACGATCTCCAGCAACTGCTCCGCCTTCTCCACATATTCGCGCTTGTGCGCCCGCAGGCGGTGGCGGTGCTTTTCGACGATTTCGAGCGGCAGCAGGATGTTTTCAAGCGTCGTGCGCCAGGGCAGCATGGTGGGGTTCTGGAAGGCCATGCCGACGATGGAGACCGGCTTCGTCACCTGCTGGCCGCCGACGATCACCACGCCCGTCTGCGGAATGTGCAGGCCGGTGACCAGCTTCATCAGCGTGGACTTGCCGCAACCGGACGGCCCGACAACGGCCGCGAACTCCCCCTTGTCGACGCGCATGGTCAGCCCCGACACCGCGAGTGTGCCGGAAGCGCCGCCATAACGCATGTCGACATTATCGATGGAAACGAGGTGGGACACTGCAAACTCTCCTTCAACGGCGGCTTTCCCTTTTCCCTGCGGGGGAAAAGCCGTGCGCATGCGAGACGATGAGGGGGCGGCGCGGCGCAGCGTCGAGGTGGCCCCCTCATCCGCCCTTCGGGCCCCTTCTCCCCACGGGGAGAAGGGGTGACACGGCGCGGCCTCACGCAGTCGCACCGCAGGTTCAGCCCATCCGGGGGAGAGGTTCACCGTTAAGGCAGCATCCGCTCGGACTTCGGCGGCAGATAGCCGGCATCAAACACCTGCTCGGCCTTCACGGCGCCCTTCAGCCCCATGGAGATCTTCAGCGTGTCGATGGACGCGCCGAGACGGGCCATGTCGACGCCGCCGAAGCCGTTTTCCACCACATAGGGCGTCTTGATGTTCATGGCGTTCGCCATCTTCAGGCGCTCGAGTTCGATGGCACTGTCCAGCGTCTCGTTGCGCTTGAGCACAGCGGCAACGCCCTCTTCCGGCTTGGCGACGGCATCGGCAAAGCCCTTGGCCAGCGCTTTCACGAAGCCCTTGACCGCAGCGGGGTTCTTGGCTGCGAAATCCGTGTTCACCAGTACGGCATTGCCATAGAGGTTCAGGCCATGCTCGGCCATCAGGATGGTCGCGATGTCCTCGTCCTTGATGCCCTGTTTCTTCAGGTTCAGAATGACGGAGAAGGCAAAGCCGAAGACGGCATCGACATCACCCTTGGCAAGCATCGGCTCACGCACGGGAAAGCCGATGGATTCGATCTTGATCTTGCTGTCATCGATCTTCGCGACCTGCTTGAAAGCCTTCCACTGGGCAAAGGCGCCATCCGGCGGCGGCGCGCCGAGCTTCTTGCCCTCGAGCGACTTCGGATCCGTGGTGATGCCGAGCGACTTGCGGCCGACAACCGCGAAGGTCGGTCGCTCGTATACCATCATGATCGCCTTCACCTTCTGGCTCGGATCCTCATCCAGGAACTTGATCAGCGAATTGATGTCGCCAAACCCCATCTGGTAGGCGCCGGTCGCCACGCGCGGAATGGCCTCCACCGAGCCATTGCCGGTATCGATCGTCACGTCGAGGCCCTCGGCCTTGAAGTAACCCTTGTCGAGCGCGAGCAGGAAGCCGGCGGCCGGCCCCTCGAACTTCCAGTCGAGCGTCAGCTTGACCGGCGTATCGGCGAGCACCGGCTGGGCAAGGCCCGCCGACAGCGAGAGGATGGCAGCGGCGGTCAACCGGGTGAAAAGGCGGCGCGTGAACATGTCTTGGTTTCCCCCTGGATTTTATAAGACAGGGCTCATCAAAACCAATCCGCCGCGGCGATGCAAGCCAAAATTGCACACAATATAGACATTTACATTTATTGCTCAAAAAATATCCCTGTGCGCGCAAATTGGTCGCCGCATGCCAAATCTTTGACCATCCGGTCAAACCCGTCTGCACCACGATCTTTCCATTGCGGAATGCTAGCCAATATAACGGGCGTGTTTCACACTGTCGGGTGCGCGATGATCGAACTCTTTCTCCTGCTGCTTCCTGTGGTGCTGCTGATTGCGCACCAACGCCTCTCTGGCCGAGTCCGCCTGCTGGAACAGAGGATCGATGTCCTGACCCGCCAGCTCGCCGAGGCGGGCACCCCTGCGCCGCAGACGGCATCGGAGACGAAAGAGGCGGCAGCGGAGACCGAAACCGAGACCGACGACCCTGCGGAGGCTACGCCTCCTGTCGAGGAGGCGGCACGGGCCGCACATAGCGAACCGGATGAAGCGGAAGGCGAAGAACCTACCCCCGTCGCCGCGCGGGAAACTTTCGAAAGTCGCTTCGGCGCACGATGGAGCGTCTGGGTCGGCGGGCTGGCACTGGCGCTCGGCGGCATCTTCCTGGTGCGCTATTCGATCGATGCCGGGCTGCTCGGCCCCGGTGCCCGGCTTGTTCTGGCAAGCCTGTTCGGCCTTGGTCTTGGCCTCGCCGGCGAGGTGCTGCGCCGCCGCGTGCTGCCGCACATTGCGCCCGCCTCGGCAACGGCAGCGGACGCCACCCGCAGGCGCAACGATGCGATGATCCCCGGCGCGCTCACCGCTGCGGGCTGTGTGACACTGATCGCCACCGTCTACACCGCCTATGGTCTCTATGGCTTCATCGGGGAAACCACGGCCTTTGCGCTGCTGGCGCTCGTCTCGCTCGGCACGCTTGCGCTGTCGCTGCTGCATGGACAGGGGCTGGCCGGCCTCGGGCTTGCCGCATCGCTAGCCACCCCGGCGCTCGTCTCCTCCGAGGCGCCCCATATCGATTTCCTTTTCGGCTTTCTGGCCCTCGTCTGGCTGGCGTCGACCGGGGCGGCGCGGTTGCGTCGCTGGCACCGGCTGCCGATTCTTTCCAATCTCGGCCTCACCGGCTGGGTGATCGCCTATGTGCTGAATACGGATGTGCTTGACCCCGTACCGCCGGGCCTTGCGCTGCTGGTGCTGGTCGCCGGCACCGCTTTTCTGTGGCCGGGACGCCTGCTCGACACCGATGCAGCCGAGGGCGAGGGCACACGCGATCCCTGGCGACGCGTCGGGCGCCTGCTTGCCCGTCCGCCAGCCGGCATCCTGCTCTCGGCCGGCCTGTCGGTGTTCCTCGGCCTGCTGACACTGACGGGCAGCACCGGCCCCTCGACCGCGCATCCGGTTCTGATGCTGGTGGCGGTGGCCGGCGCGCTGGCCGGGCTGGGTGCGGGCCGCCGGGCGGGTGCCCTGCCCGCCCTGTTTGCGGCTCTGATTGCGGTGACCGGCACAGGCCTCGTCGCGCTGACCGATGCGGCCACAATCCCGCTCCCGCAACTCGGCGTCCCGACACCCCTTTTCGCCGCGATCGGGCCGACGGTGGCCGGAGCGCTCGTCCTTGGCGCCATCTTCACGTTGTGCGGCGTCCTCTTCATCCGACGGCAGGGCGAGCGGGATCCGGATCTTGCGGCCCTCTGGGCGCTGCTTGCCGCCGCCGTGCCGGTGACTCTGGCCACCATCACCTTCTTCACGCATGGCCGGCTGGGCGGCGACGGGCTCTACGGCCTTTACGGGCTGGCAATCAGTGCGGCGCTGCTCTGGTCCGCCGAGCGGACATCCCGCATGATGGCGCGACCGCCGCTAGCGCGCGATCTGCTGGTGCTCGGTGCCTTTGCCGCGCTGACCTTCGCGCTGCATGCCCTGACCCGCGGGCTCACCACCACGCTGTCGGTGGCAGGACTCGGATTCCTCTTCGTGCTCCTCACCCGTCATCGCCCCTGGCGCGGTCTGCCCTGGGCCATGGTGGCAGCCGCCGTGGTGATCGGCGCCCGGATCGCCTGGGAGCCGACCGTGGTCGGCCCCGACCGGCTCGGCACGACGCCCGTCTTCAATGCGCTGCTCGCCGGCTACGGTATTCCCGCCGCCCTTCTGGCGGCCTCGGCCTGGTGGCTTCGCCACTGGCCGGGCCGGCGCGCGCTGAATGCCGTGCAGGGGCTGGCGGCCCTCGCCAGCCTGCTGACGGCATCCATTCTGGTCCGCCATGCCATGACCGGCGGCACGCTTGATGCGCGGGTACCCACGCTTGGCGAACAGTCGCTCTACACCCTGCTCCTGATCGGCCTTTCCGGCATCCTGATGACGCTGGACCTGAGGAGCCCCAGCCGCAGCTTCCGCTATGGCAGCATGCTGGCGGGCGTGCTGGCGGCGCTGAACGCCCTGTTTGTCCATCTCGTCGCCCTCAACCCGGCCCTCACCAACGAGGATGCGGGCACATGGCCGGTGGTCAACCTGCTGCTGCCAGGCTACCTGCTGCCGGCGGCCGCCTATGCCGGCCTTGCACTCCATGCACGGGGCAAGCGGCCGCACGCTTACGTCACCCTGCTGGCTCTGACGGGAGCCGTGCTCGGCTTTGCATGGGCGACACTGTCGGTACGCTGGTTCTGGCAGGGCCAGCATATGGGCCTGTGGAAAGGCTTCACCGCCGGCGAAACCTACACCTATTCCGTGGTCTGGCTGATCATCGGCGTCGGCCTGCTTGCGCTCGGCTCCCGACTCGATGCACGCAGGCTGCGTCTCGCCTCGGCGGGACTGGTGCTGATGGCGGTCTGCAAGGTGTTCCTGATCGATATGGCAAACCTGGAAGGCATTCTGCGCGCCCTCTCCTTCATCGGGCTCGGCGCCGTGCTGATCGGAATCGGCCTGTTCTACCAGCGCATTCTCGCGCGTTCCCCCGGGGGACAACCCGCCCCGCCTGCCGGAGACCCATCGTGACCGACGCCCCCTTGAGCGCCGCCTTCGCCCCCTTCGCGGCGCTTGCCGAAACGCTTCTGCCGCATGCTGTCGAGGGCGATGACGGCGCCCACGACATTGCCCATCTCTTGCGCGTCTTCCACAATGCGCAGAAGATCGCTTCCGAGGAAGGCGGCGATGCCGAAGTGCTGGCCGCCGCCGTGCTGCTGCATGACTGCGTCTCGCTGCCGAAGAACCATCCGGACCGGGCCCACTCCTCCCGCCTTGCCGCGGACAAGGCCGCCGGCCTGCTGACGACACTCGGCTGGGACGCGGCCAAGGTGGAGGCGGTGGCGCATGCCATCCTGACCCACAGCTTTTCCGCCAATCTTCAACCGCAGACGCTGGAGGCGAAGATCCTGCAGGATGCCGACCGGCTGGATTCGCTTGGGGCGATCGGCATTGCCCGCACCTTCTACACCGCCGCCCGCATGGGGTCGAAACTTTATCACCTCGGCGATCCGCAAGGCCATGCCCGTGACCTTGACGACAGGGCCTATGCCATCGATCACTTTGCCCTGAAGCTGCTGAAGCTTGCCGACGGTTTCCAGACGGCGACGGGCCGGCGGCTGGCGGGAGACCGTCACCAGCGGCTGAGCGATTTTCGCGATCTCTTCTTCGACGAACTCTGAGGTATTTTCATGCGCCTTGCGGCCCTCTCCATCTATCCGATGAAAAGCGCGCGCGGCATTGCGCTGGCCGAAAGCCCGATCGATGCCATGGGCCTTGCCGGCGACCGGCGCTGGATGCTGACCGATCCGGAGGGGCAGTTCATCACCCAGCGCGAACTGCCGGCGCTGGCTCGCCTTTCCGTGCTGCCGACCGATGACGGCCTGTTGCTTGTTATGGACGGGCAAGACCTCGTGGTCAGCGTCCCCGATCCGCAGCGCCGCAGCGATGTGGTGATCTGGAAATCCACCGTCAGGGCCGCCGTGGCGGAGGATGCGGCCAATGCCGCCCTCTCCGACTGGCTCGGCCGCCCCGTGCGTCTCGTGCATTTCGATGCGCAGGCGCGTCGGATGGCGAGTGCCGAATGGGCCGGCCCCGATTCGCCCGTTGCCTTTGGCGACGGCTATCAGGTTCTGGTCACCACCACCGGCTCGCTGGCGGCGCTGAATGCGGATATGGCAGCCCATGGCGAAGCACCCGTCGGCATGGACCGCTTCCGGCCCAACATCGTGCTGGAGCATGACGTGGCCTGGGCCGAGGATGGCTGGACGGCGATCATGGTCGGCGATGTCGAGCTTCGTCTGGTGAAACCCTGTGCCCGCTGCATCATGACGACGCAGGACCAGCAGACCGGCTCGCGCGAGGGCGCCAATCCGATGCCGGCCATGGGGCGCATCCGCATGTCGGCGGACCGGCGCGTCCCCGGCCCCCTGTTCGGCTGGAATGCCGTGCCGGTCGGCGCCGGCACGCTGACGCTCGGAGATCCCGTCCGCGTGCTGGGCGAGCGGGCCCCCTGGTCGATCAAGCGCCGCTGATATCGGGCGCCTCGCAGCCGTTTGCCCTGCGGGACGCTTTTCCTTTCCTTGACCGCCCTTCTGCCGGCGGAGCAGCCTGTCCGAGATGTCCATGACCGGAAAAAGCGCCGGAAAAACCCGCGGCCTCGTCTTTGCCCTGTCGGCCGTCACCATCTTTGCCGGGCAGGACGTGATCTCGAAGCATCTCGGCACGCTCTATCCGCCGATCTTCGTGACGATGATCCGCTTCTGGGCCTTTGCCCTGTTCGTGCTGGCGCTGACGGCAAGGAGCAGCGGTGGCATTCTCGGGGCAGCGCGCACCAGCCAGCCGCTGCTGCAGATCTTTCGCGGCGTGATCCTCGTGATCCAGATCGTCGTTGCCGTCTATTCCTTCGCGCTGGTCGGCCTGTCACACACCCAGTCAATCTTTGCCGCCACGCCGCTGTTCGTTGCGGCCATGTCCGTGCCGCTGCTCGGCGAAAAGGTGGGCTGGCGACGCTGGACGGCGATCTGCGTCGGCCTGTTCGGCGTGCTGATGATCATCAACCCGACGACGGCCTCGCTGAAGCTGGAACTGCTGCTGCCGATTGCCGGATCCTCGATCTTCGCTCTTTACGCTATCACGACACGCCTTGCCGGCCGGGTGGATTCCTCCACCACCAGCTTCTTCTACACCGGCATTGCCGGCGCCGTGGCAATCACCCTCATCGGTCCCTTTTACTGGACGAGCATGGCGCCGGTGGACTGGATCTGGATGGCCGCGCTTTGCTGCACCGGCATGAGCGGGCACTACCTTCTCATCCGTGCCTATGACCTTGTCGATGCCGTGACCGTGCAGCAGATCGGCTATGTCCAGGTGGTTCTCGTCTGCATGCTCGGCGTTCTGATCTATGGCGAGGTGCTGACCCCCAACATGCTGCTGGGAGCCCTTCTCGTCATCGGCGCCGGCTTCTTCACCATCTGGCGCGAAAGCCGCCTTGCCCGCGCACGGGCGACAAACGGTCAGGCCTGACACCCCCTGCTCCGGTTGCCGGCGCCCGTCGGCGAGTGCAGACCCCTATCGGAAATACGTAAAACTTGCGGAGCCCACTTAAGTGACCATTAAGGTTACTTATGTATCAATAACGTCATAGCGGCGTTATGGAAACATTAACCATACGCTTACCTTCCGCAACGCCGCATCCGTTCGAGTGTTTGTACAGTAGAGTTTTGGTATGACGAGTATCATCACGAACACAGGCGCCATGGTGGCCCTGAAGACCCTGCGCGAGGTCACCACGCATCTGGAAGTGACCCAGGAGCGCATGGCGAGCGGGTTGCGGGTGGGACAGTCCTCGCAGAATGCCGCCTACTGGTCGATCGCAACGACGATGCGATCCGACGACAAGGCACTCTCTGCCGTGCAGGATGCCATGAATCTTGGAGCGGCCACCGCCGACACCGCCTATGCCGGTCTCGATTCCTCGATCGACGTGGTGGACGAGATAAAGTCCAAGCTGATCGCCGCGCGCCAGCCGGGCGTCGACAAGGAGAAGGTGAACAAGGAAATCACGCAGCTGAAGCAGCAGCTCGTCTCCATCACCGATGCTGCGAGCTTCAACGGCGTCAACTGGCTGAAGATCAGCGACGGCAGCGATACAACGGCCAAGGTGGCCGCCTCTTTCTACCGCAACATCGATCGCAGCGTCTTCATGGAAACGATCACCCTCGACCTCGTCTCCAGCGACGGCACGGTGACGGCGCTGGTCGACAACCGCTCAACCAGCACCAATGGCGGCGCCGGCATCTTCACCAGCACGCAGTTCGCCACCAATGTGGGCGCCGCAAACAATTATGTGCTGATCGCCAATCAGAGCAACACCAGCGCCTCGGCGATTGAAATCGGCATTGGCAAGAACACCACCGACAGCCAGCTGGACGACATGATTTCGGTCGTGGACGACATGCTGCAGATGATGGCCGATGCCGGCGCCAATATCGGTTCGGTGCAGTCACGCGTCGACCTGCAGCTCGATTACGTGTCGAAACTGCGCGACTGGATGAAGGGCGGCATCAGCACGCTTGTCGATGCCGACATGGACGAGGAGGCGACCCGGCTCAAGGCGCTGACCACCCAGCAGCAGTTGGCCACCCAGGCACTCTCCATCGCCAACAATTCACAACAGAA
Source organism: Rhizobium sp. RU35A (assembly GCF_900156005.1). Taxonomy (NCBI): domain Bacteria; kingdom Pseudomonadati; phylum Pseudomonadota; class Alphaproteobacteria; order Hyphomicrobiales; family Rhizobiaceae; genus Rhizobium; species Rhizobium sp. RU35A. The sequence goes on from NZ_FTMR01000001.1 coordinate 242,318, forward strand.
CATCCTGTCGCTGTTCCGATAGCGCTCACCCGCTCTTGAGTGAACGCGGCGGAGACGAACGGCTCCGTCGCGGGCATTAGAATAAACATTCATCAATTTCCCTCATCGATAGAACAGCAAAACACGCTTGGCTTGCGAAAGTGCTGGTTTATTCTCGTTCGAACAGACGAGGGAGGCCATCATGTCCGCGAAGACCGCACCACCCATGCCGTGGCTGATCATTGCCAGCGGCTCCATGATCGTGCTGCTGGTCTTCGGGCCGCGCTCGGCCATGGGGTTCTTCCAGCTGCCGATGCTGATGGATACCGGCTGGGACCGCTCGACATTCGGACTTGCCATGGCGCTGCAGAACCTGTTCTGGGGTCTCAGCCAGCCTTTCTTCGGTGCGCTGGCCGACAAGCATGGCACGGGTCGCGTGCTGGCGCTGTCCGGCCTCCTCTATGCGTTCGGTCTCTTCGTGATGGCCCATGCCGCAGCGCCACTGTGGCTGCATGTGGGAGGTGGCCTTCTGACTGGCATGGCGGTCGGCGCCGGATCGTTCAGCGTCGTGCTCTCGGCCTTTGCGCGGCATGTCACGCCGCAACAGCGCTCCATGGCGTTTGGCATCGGCACCGCAGCAGGTTCGGCCGGCATGTTCCTGTTTGCGCCGATCAGCCAGGCGCTGATCACCCTCTATGGCTGGTCCGACAGCCTGACCATCATGGGCGCCATGATGCTGGCGGTGCCGCTGCTGGCCCTTCCCTTGCGCGGCAATGCCTCCTCCGGCAGCCAGTCCCAGGGACAGTTCCAGCAGAGCGCGGGCGCGGCGCTGCGCGAAGCGCTCGGCCACAGAAGCTATCTGCTCCTGACCAGCGGCTTCTTCGTGTGCGGCTTCCAGGTGGCCTTCATCACCGCGCACTTCCCGGCCTATCTCGGCGATATCGGCATCGATGCGCGCTACGCGGTGATCGCCATGGCCTGTATCGGCTTCTTCAACATCCTTGGCTCGCTGGCCGCCGGCGTCATCGCCCAGCGCTATTCCAAGCCCTATTTTCTTGCCCTGATCTATGTCGGCCGCTCGATCGCCGTCACGGCCTTCCTGCTGTTTCCGCAGACCCCGACCTCCGTCATTCTCTTTGCGGTGGTGATGGGTCTCTTGTGGCTCTCCACCGTGCCACCCACCAATGCGCTGGTCGCGATCATGTTCGGCACGCGCCATCTCGGCATGCTGGGCGGGGTGGTGTTCCTCTCGCACCAGATCGGCTCTTTTCTCGGCGTGTGGCTGGGCGGCTACCTCTATGACCATTTCGGCACCTATGGTCCGGTCTGGTGGCTGGGTGTCGCACTTGGCCTGTTTGCCGCGATCGTTCACTGGCCGATCCGGGAACGCCCGGTCGAGCGCGCCCTCGCAGCCTGAGGACGTCTGCTACGACGCCCCCTGCCCGCCATCTCGGGAGGCTTCCAGCCGGTCCAGCGCCTTCAGGGCGGCCGTGATGAAACCATCGCGTGCGGCATTTTCGCTGATGCCGCGCGGCTCATAGACATGGCGATGGAGGAAGAAGCCGCTGAGACGGAAGGCCGAGGCCAGCGCATGGCGGTCGAGCCGTTGCGAACTTGGCGCGACCAGAAAGGCTGGCAGCGTCAGCAGACGGTCGGCATAGGGAGCGCCGGCCGTGCGGCAGACCGCCCGCCCGCTTTTCGGCGAGACATAGACGAGATCCTCCGAAGTGCCGGTCGCCGCACAGGCGGTGAGATCGAGCCCGAAGCCCAAATCGTTCAGCACCGCAAGCTCGAAGCGCACGAAGAGTTCGCCGGCGCCGGCCGGATCGTCCATATGGTCGAGGATCACGTCCAGCGCTTCGAACAGATGCGGATGCGGATCGCGCTCGGGAAGTAGCCGCAGCAGGGCGCCCATGGCCTGCACGCCGTAGACGGAGGTGGCGTTTTCCATCAGCCGTGCCGCGCGAAGATGCAGGGGCTCCAGCCGGAAATCGCCGAGATGCTCATCAAGGCGGGCGCGCCAGACGGCATCGACGCGATTGCCGGCCTGCAGCAGCGGTTGCATGCTGCGCGAGCGACCGCCGCGCACCATGCCCATATGGCGGCCGCGCTGGCGCGTCATCAGTTCGGCCACCACGCTCGTTTCGCCGTGACGCCGCACCCCGATGATGATGCCTTCATCCTGCCATTGCATGCGGGTCGTCGTCCTGTCTGCCCATTGAAGCCGGCACGCCCGTACCGGACGTGCGAAAAACGATGCATGGGCCAGCGAGAAGGGCGGTCTGCCGGTGCAAGTCCTTCACCTGCCGCTTCTACACCATTACCAACCGCTCCGACGATGGAACCGAAGCGACGTCTTGCGGGTTGCTGGGCGCACAATCAATTCCGGAGATGCCATGCGACACGTCCTCCTCGCCACCGCCCTTATCACCGTTCCCGTCACGAACCTCACCGCGGCCCCCGCCGCCGCCCAGTCACCGGAACTGGAACAGGCCTGCATTACCGTGGCCAAGAACTTCCTGCTGACACCCGCGCTGAAGACCGGGATGGTGCAGTCCTTCCCGGAACTGGACCCGCCCGGCGCCCGACTGACCTATTCCACGCGCGACAAGCCGGAGGCAACGGACTTCACGGACCAGATCGAATGCAGCTTCGAACGGGCCACCGCCCCATTCGGCCTGACGCGCTTCTGTGTATCCGACACCTGCTATTCCGCGAGCGAGGAGAAACCGGAGCATCGCCGCCGCTTCGAGGAAATGAAGGCGCTGCTCGCACGCCAGAAATAGCGCGCGGGCCGCTGCCCGGCCGACAAAGGCCGGGCTTCAGCCCTTCGGGAATTCCAGGCCCATTTCGCGGAACCGTTCGGGATCATCGCCCCAGTTCTCGCGCACCTTCACGAACAGGAAGAGGTGCACGGGCTGTTCGAGGATTTCCGAGAGTTCCTTGCGTGAGGCGGTGGAAATCGCCTTGATCGCCTCGCCGCCCTTGCCGAGCGCGATCTTCTTCTGGCTGTCGCGCTCCACATAGATCACCTGTTCGATGCGCACGGAGCCATCCTTGCGCTCTTCCCACTTCTCCGTCTCGACATGGGAGGAATAGGGAAGCTCCTGATGCAGGCGCAGAAACAGTTTTTCACGGGTAATTTCGGCGGCCAGCTGACGCATCGGCAGGTCGGAAATCTGGTCCTCCGGGTAGTACCAGGGACCTTCCGGCAGTTCGGCGGCCAGATAATCGAGCAGATCCTTGCAGCCGGATCCTGTCGTCGCCGAAATCATGAAGGTACGCTCGAACCGCACGGCCTCGTTGGCCGCAGCGGCAAGCTTCAACAGATCCTCCGGCTTTACCCGGTCGATCTTGTTCAAGACCAGGATCTTCGGCTGGTGGACCTCTTTCAGGCCCTCCAGGATCGCTTCCGCATCGCCGCGAATGCCACGTTCGCTGTCGATCAGAAGCATGATCAGGTCGGCATCCTTGGCGCCGCCCCAGGCGGAGGTGACCATGGCACGATCGAGCCTGCGGCGCGGCTTGAAGATGCCGGGCGTATCCATGAACACGATCTGCGCGTTGTCGTGGATCGCGATGCCGCGCACGATGGCGCGCGTCGTCTGCACCTTGTGGCTGACGATCGACACCTTGGCGCCCACCAGGCGGTTCACCAGCGTCGATTTGCCGGCATTGGTCGCGCCGATCAGGGCCACGAAGCCGGATCGCGTGGAGATTGCCGCGTCTTCAGGCGAGCCGGCCATGTTGTCGTCTTCGGTCATAAAGGTCCTTCAATTGGCGGCAGGCTTCGGCCAGACGCCCTCACGTTCAAGCAGTTTCGTCGCGGCCACCTGCTCGGCAGCGCGCTTGGACCGGTCAACGCCGGTTTCCGGGGCCACGCCCTCCACCTCCACCGTCACGGTGAAGCGCGGGTCGTGATCGGGGCCGGAACGGTCATCCACCCGGTAGACCGGCGTGGTGCCGAACCGGGCGTGCGACCATTCCTGCAACTCGGTCTTGGCGTCCCGGCGGGCCGCATCGGCATGTATAGCACGCTTTTCCCAGTGGCGCAGGATGAAGCGACGCGCAACCTCCAGCCCTCCATCGAGATAAAGCGCGGCGATCAGGCTTTCCACCACGTCGGCGCGCACGTTCATCATGCGCTTGCCGGTCAGTTTCTTCACGTCGGCGCCGGTGCGGATGAACTCGTGGATGCCGAGTTCGTCGGCAATGCCGGCACAGCTTTCGGCGCTCACCAACTGGTTCAGCCGGACCGAAAGCTCACCTTCCGTCGCATTGCGGAAGGTCTTGAACAGAAGTTCGGCGACGCAGAGCCCGAGCACGCGATCGCCCAGGAATTCCAGGCGTTCGTAATTGGCGTTCTTGGCGCTTCCCGTGCTGGCATGGGTCAGCGCCCGGTCGAGCCACTGCTTGTCCGAGAAGACATGCCCGATCACGGTTTCCAACCGGGCGCGCTCGTCTGCGGATAGCGTTGCGGCCTTCATCAGTCGACCACCTTGAACAGCCGGTCCCAGCGCATGTTGGCGGGCCACTTCCAGATCTCGCGGAAGGAAGTGTCGTTGCCGAGCGAGAAGAAGATCACGCTGGCGCGACCCACGATGTTTTCTGCCGGCACATAACCCACGTCGAAGCGGCTATCGAGCGAATTGTCGCGGTTGTCGCCCATGAAGAAGTAGTGGCCTTCGGGCACGATGAATTCACGCGTGTTGTCGCCGCGGGAATTCGGTACCTGGTCAAGCGTGTCATAGGTCTTGCCATTGTCCAGCGTCTCGCGGAACACCGGAACGTCCGAGCCGGGATCGAGGCGGTAATCGGAGGTGAAGCTGCCATCGGCGAGCTTCGGCACGGCCTTGCCATTGATATGCAGCACGCCGTCGATCATCTGCACGCGGTCACCCGGCAGGCCGATCAGGCGCTTGATATAGTCGACGTCCGGATCGCTCGGCAGGCGGAAGACGATCACGTCGCCGCGCTTCGGCTCGGAAAACTCCAGGATGCGGCCGGAAAACAGGTTCGGCGACAGCGGCAGCGAATATTTCGAGAAGCCGTAGGCGAACTTGTTGACGAAGATGTAGTCGCCGACGAGCAGGGTCGGCATCATCGAGCCGGAGGGGATGGTGAAGGGCTGGAACAGCACGGTGCGGATGACCATGGCCAGCAGCAGTGCCTGAATGATGACCTTGATGTTTTCCCAGAGGGCGTTCGGCTTCTTGTCGACTTGTTCGGACACGTGCACGTCTTTCGTTTTCCGCGTTTTGCGCTTCTCTAAACTCTTCCCCGGACCTCGGCAATGGCCTTGGCCGGCCCCCGCCGGTCAGAGCGGCCGCGCCTCGATGACCACGAAGGCCTGCGCATAGGGGAATTCGTCGGTGATGGTGAGGTGAATGACGGCTTCATGCCCCGCCGGCATCAGGGCAGCCAGCCGCTCGCCCGCGCCGCCGGTCAAGACCATGGTGGGCTTGCCGCCCGGCAGGTTGACGACGCCCATGTCCTTCCAGAACACGCCCTGGGCCAGCCCCGTGCCGAGCGCCTTCGAACAGGCCTCCTTGGCGGCGAAGCGCTTGGCATAGGAGGCCGCGCGCATCTTGCGCCCGTCGGATTTGCGCCGCTCGGTCTCGGTGAAACAGCGATGCGTGAACCGCTCGCCGAAGCGCTCTATCGATTTCTCGACCCGCCGGATATCGATCAGGTCGCTGCCCATGCCGATGATCATGCCGTTCCTCTTCGTTGGCTGACCCAATCTGTGTCAGACACGACTGCCCTTGTCGACCGGCCTTGCGGCGGCACGACGCGCCGCAAGCCTTGCGGCTCGCGCGGCGCGATACTTCCTGATGCCGACAAACGTGGCGAGATAACAGCAGAGACCGCTCACGATTGCGGGAGGAAGAGCACCGAGCGTCAGGGGCTCGAACAGCGGATGCCAGAGTTCGGCCACATGCAGGCCTTCCAGCTGTCGCACCAGGGCTGCGGCCGTGGCGCCGGAATCGGGCGCGCGGTCCAGCATGCGATGGCCGATCTGCCAGGTCAGCGGCAGGATGAGCGGAATGGTCAGCGGATTGCTGAAGGCGGTTCCAAGCGTCGCGGCGACAAGGCTGCCGCGCAACAGAAAGGCGGCAGCAAGCGCAATGGCGATGTGAAAACCGAAAAAGGGCGTCCAGGCAGACATCACCCCGACGGCGAAACCGATCGCCACCGCATGCGGCGAACCGGTCAGCCTCACGGCCCTTGCCCTCATGTAGCGCAGGGAACGCAAGGGGCTTCTGCGTCTCCTGTGTCTCAGCTCGCGCCGTCCGGCGGGTCGAGCATGTCGTGCAAAGAACAGGCGATCCAAAACCGTCATGGCCATCTACCGGCCTTCCGATGCATGGACGCCCGGGGCGTCTCGGTCGCCCCGATCAGATGACCTTGCGGAACAGACCGCGATCAACCTGGCGCATGCGGTATTCCAGTTCGATGGCATCATGCGATTCATTCAGATAAGCCATTTCCCGTTCCTGAAGGGTCGGAGCGCGAAGGGCGCGGGCGAAAGTACGAAGCGGCTTGAACATGTTTGCCTCCTAATGTTGCGATGCACAAGATATAGTTCATGCAACGCTTCGGCACCAACGCAGCCTTCCGCTGTCAGCCATGCATTGGATGCATGGCACCACGACTCTTCCCGATGCCATGCTTAACAAATGTTCAATCGTAGAGGCGCTTGACCGTGGAAATGCAGTCCAGCTCCTTCAACTGGGCGAGGAGCTGGTTCAACTGCCTGAGATCCCAGACCTCCACCTCCAGCTGGAGTTCGGAGAAATCTGTGGCGACGCGGCCCATGGTCAAGACGCGGATGTTGATATCGAGGCGCGCGATCGTCTGGGCGACCTTGGCGAGCGTTCCCGGCTCGTTCAGCGCATTGATCACCAGCCTTGCGGCAAAGCGGGACTTGTTCGCCTCGTCCAGATCCCAGCGCACGTCGATCCAGCGTTCCGGCTGGTCATCGAACTTCTGCAGGGCAGACGCCTGGATCGGATAGATGGTGATGCCCGTGCCCTCTTCCATGATGCCGACGATACGGTCACCCGGCACGGCGCCGGAGGGGGAGAAGCGGACTTCCAGATTGCTGGCAAGACCGCGGATCGGCAGGGGCTCGGGTCCGCCCGCCTCTCCCGCCGGTTTTGCCGCCGTCTTTTCGCCGCCCGGCAGACGGAACATCATGCCGGAGGCGGTCGGCATGTTGAACCAGCCTTGGTCGGCGGCCGGCTTGATGGTGGTGCGTTCGTCCTTGAAATCCGGGAAGACGGCCTTCAGCACATCGAGCGAGGACAGTTCGCCGCGTCCGACGGCGGCGATCGCATCCTCGACCTCCTTCTGGCCAAGGCGGAACAGCGCCGGCTTCAGGATATCGCGGGAAAACTCCTTGCCGGCCCGCTCGAAGGTGCGTTCCAGAATGCGATGGCCAAGGCCGGCATACTGCTTGCGGATCGCCATGCGGGTGGCGCGGCGGATGGCGGCGCGCGCCTTGCCGGTAACGACGATCTCTTCCCAGGCCGCCGGCGGGACCTGTACGCCGGAGCGGATGATCTCCACCTCGTCGCCATTGCTGAGCCGGGTGACGAGCGGCATGATCCGCCCGTTGATCTTGGCGCCGACCGTGGTGTCACCGATATTGGTGTGGACGGCATAGGCAAAATCGATGGGAGTGGCACCGCGCGGCAGCGCGATCAGCTTGCCTTTCGGCGTGAAGCAGAACACCTGGTCCTGGAAGAGTTCGAGCTTGGTGTGCTCGAGGAATTCTTCGGGGCTGTCACCCTCGGCCAGCGCCTCGATGGTATGGCGCAGCCAGGAATAGGCATTGCTTTCCTTCGACAGAAGCTCGCCGCCCTCCCCGGTCTCGCCGTCCTTGTAGAGACTGTGGGCGGCAATGCCGTATTCGGCGATCTCGTGCATGCGCCGCGTGCGGATCTGCAGTTCGATGCGCTGGCGCGACGGACCGACGATCGTTGTGTGGATCGAACGGTAATCGTTCTGCTTTGGCGTCGAGATATAATCCTTGAAGCGACCTGGCACCACGCGCCAGCGCGTATGGACGATGCCAAGCGCCCGGTAGCAGGCGGGAATATCGTCGACGATCAGCCGGAAGCCGTAGACATCGGACAACTGCTCGAAGGACAGCGACTTCGACTGCATCTTGCGGAAGACGGAATAGGGCTTCTTCTGCCGGCCCTTGACGGCAGCATTCTGCAGGCCGTTGGCGATCAGAAGATCGCGCAGCTCGTCCTCGATCTTGGTGATGAGGTTTTCGTTGCGCGCCGAAAGCTCCGCCAGCCGCTTGGTGACGGTCTCGTAGGCCTCCGGATTCATGTAGCGGAAGGACAGGTCCTCCAGCTCCTCACGCATGTCCTGCATGCCCATGCGGCCGGCGAGCGGCGCATAGATTTCCATGGTCTCTTCGGAAATGCGGGCCCGCTTGTCGTCGCGCATATGCTCAAGCGTGCGCATGTTGTGCAGGCGGTCGGCGAGCTTCACGAGCAGCACGCGCACGTCGTCGGAAATGGCCAGCAGCAGCTTGCGCAGGTTTTCCGCCTGCTTGGCCTTCTTCGAGACAAGGTCGAGACGCTTGAGCTTGGTCAGCCCCTCGACGAGGCGACCGATATCCTCGCCGAACAGTTCGTCGATCTCGGCGCGGGTGGCGGTGGTATCCTCGATCGTGTCGTGCAGCAGGGCGACTGCGATGGTGGACTCGTCGAGATGCATTTCGGTGAGGATGGCGGCAACTTCCAGCGGGTGGGAAATGTAGGGGTCGCCGCTGGCGCGCTTCTGCTTGCCATGCTTCTGCATGGCATAGACATAGGCCTTGTTGAGGAGAGCTTCATTCGCGTCGGGCTTGTACTTCTGAACCCGCTCGACGAGCTCGTATTGCCGCATCATGCTTCCGAAGACCCTTCCAACACCCAGAAAAAGAAAAGGAGCGCCAACCCGGAGATTGACGCTGCCGATATGCAAGACACAAGGCCCTTAAGGCGAGATCCTTGACGATTGGTAATCGTCAGTAGTCGTCGCTCTTTTCCGGCGGCACCAGACCTTCGATACCAGCCAGCAGTTCCTCTTCCGACATCTGGTCGAAAGTAAGGGTTTCCGGCAGATCGTCCTCGTCCAGAACCTTTTCGGCGCTGGCAGCCGCACCGGCATTGGCGGCAATGAGGGTCGAGGGATCGGGCTCCGGCTCGTCCACTTCCACATGCTTCTGCAGCGAGTGGATCAGGTCTTCCTTCAGATCGTCGGGCGAGAGCGTCTCGTCGGCGATCTCGCGCAGGGCAACGACGGGATTCTTGTCGTTGTCGCGATCAACCGTGATCGCAGCACCCTGGGAAATCTGGCGGGCGCGATGGCTGGCAAGCAGGACCAGCTCGAAACGGTTATCGACTTTGTCGATGCAATCTTCTACTGTGACACGGGCCATTGCCTGTCCTTTACGATCGGTATTTCGAGGATTAGAACGCCCGATACAGGCAAAGGGGCGGGAATTCAAGTTTTTCCTCACCCGGCCTTGCCGAGGGCCCCATATGCGACCAATTCCCTAGGGAAAACGCCGTCAAACCGCTTGGAGTTGAATCAATCGTGCATTAAATACTTTCAATATGAATATATGATAAAATACCACAGCCCGCTGCAGACGCAAGCGGGGTTCCCGGGAAGGGAGGGAACCGGGAAAGCGAAATATTTTCAGAATGGATGGAGGAAACAATGTTTGATCCACGCGAAAAAATTGCCCTTTTTATCGACGGCGCCAATCTCTACGCCGCCTCCAAGAGCCTCGGCTTCGACATCGACTACCGCAAGCTTCTGAAGGCCTTTCAGAAGCGCGGCTACCTCCTGCGCGCCTATTATTATACCGCGCTGATCGAGGATCAGGAATATTCGTCGATCCGCCCGCTGATCGACTGGCTGGACTACAACGGCTACAAGGTCGTGACCAAGCCGGCGAAGGAGTTCACCGATTCCATGGGCCGCCGCAAGGTGAAGGGTAACATGGACATCGAGCTGGCCATCGATGCCATGGAACAGTCCGAAACGGTGGACCATCTGGTGCTGTTCTCCGGCGACGGCGACTTTACCACGCTGGTGGAAGCCTTGCAGCGCAAGGGCCGCAAGGTCTCCGTCGTGTCGACCATGGCAACCCAGCCGCCGATGATCGCAGACGATCTGCGCCGCCAGTCGGATCATTTCATCGATCTGATTTCGCTGAAGGCCGAGATCGGTCGCGATCCGTCAGAACGCGTACAGCGCGTGGTGGAACCGGTTTCAGATCCGGCGGACGCCTGAGACAGGCGCAAGCGGCACCGCAGAGAGGTTGGGAGGCTTTCGCGGTGCTGCCTGCACATTTCGGGCTTCATCAAAATGCACGCCCGTTTTTCGGCGCCGGAACGAGCCAAGACCTCGTATGGTCGATGCATGCTGACCTTACGACCTTCCGACGACACGCTTTACCAGGCCCTTCTTGACCGCGACGCGGCCTATGATGGCTTTGCCTATGTGTGCGTTACCTCGACCCGCATCTTCTGCCGCTTCACCTGCGCGGCGCGCAAGCCGCGCCGCGAAAACTGCCGTTTTGAAACGAGCATCGCCGATTGCCTGACGGCTGGATACCGCCCCTGCAAGCGCTGCACGCCGATGCTGCGCTATGGCGACGGTGACCCAACCATCGCGACCCTGCTGGCAGCCCTCGACGCAGAACCCGACCGGCGCTGGAGCGAACAGCATCTGATTGCCCTCGGCCACGATCCCTCCACCGTGCGCCGCGCCTTCAAGCGACGATTCGGGATGAGCTTTCTGGAGCTTGCCCGACAGCGCCGCCTGAGCCAGGCCGTAAACACCCTCAATGCCGGTGCACCGGTCATCGCGGCACAGCTGGATGCGGGCTTCGAATCCGGCAGCGGGTTTCGCCACGCCATCACGCAGCGACTGGGCGCCGCACCCCGCCAGTTGAAAGACCAGAGGCTGCTGAAGGCCGACTGGATCGAAACACCGATCGGACCGATGCTGGCGGTGGTCTGCGACCATGCCCTTCACCTTCTGGAATTTGCCGATCGCCCGGCCCTGCCGACGGAACTCAAGCGGCTGCAGGAACGCGGACGCTGTGGCATCATCATGGGTCGGACAGGCGTGACGGATACGGTCGAGGCGGAGCTTGCGGCCTATTTTGCCGGCCACGCCTCGGACTTCACGGTGCGGATCGGCGGACACGGCACACCCTTCGAGCGCGAGGTCTGGCAGGCGCTCAGCCAGATACCGGCGGGGCAGCGCCGCAGCTATTCCGCGGTGGCGCGCGATCTCGACCGGCAGAGCGCCGTGCGCGCCGTCGCTCGCGCCAATGGCGCGAACCAGATTGCCATCCTCATTCCCTGCCACCGGGTGATGGGCGCCGATGGCAGTCTGACGGGCTATGGCGGTGGCCTGTGGCGCAAGGAATGGCTTTTGCGCCATGAGCAGCGCTTTCAACAGGCGTCAAGCACGGCAGAAGTTCATCAGCTGCGCTGATCAATCGCATTCAGAACATTCACTGGACGAATGACTTCTTCTGCGACAGTTTGCCGCTCGCAGCAGAAGGCTGCCCATTTCACCCCGCAATCAACCTCCAGCCCCTTCGCCGTTTCTCCTCTGTCCTGCCGGCAGCGGAGCGACTTTTCTCGTGCCTCTTCGAAAGGACAGGACCATGCGCACGATCGACCGAGCCTCCGAATCCCTTCCCGCCAGCCCCATGCTGTCCGCCCGACGCCAGGGTTTTGCCGGGTTTCGCTGGATCGTGTCGTTCACCCGCCGTCTCCGCGGCGCCGGACGCAGGTTGAACCACGCGAGCGATCTGAACACCCACGCCCTGCGCGACATCGGGCTGGACGCGCTGGACTGTCCCTCCGGCAGCGGTCTCAGCCGGGCGGCGCGGCAGGATGCAAGGCTGAGCGAGGCGCGCCGGACGGCACTGATGTTCACCATGGGCATGGGCGGTCGCTGACCACCCCCATGATTGAAAACAGCCGCGACGCAAAGCGTGGCGGCTGTCTCGATCTATCAAAACAAAGGGAACCCGTGTCGGTCAGCCTGACTTCAGCAGGCGGCTCTTCTGGCGGTTCCAGTCACGCTCCTTCTCGGATTCGCGCTTGTCATGCAGCTTCTTGCCCTTGGCGAGCGCCAGTTCCAGCTTGGCCCGCCCCTTCTCGTTGAAGTAGATCTTCAACGGCACCAGCGTCATGCCCTCGCGGTTGATGCCAGCCCGCAGACGGTTGATCTCGCGCTTCGACAGCAGCAGCTTGCGGCGACGGCGCGGCTCGTGATTGAAACGGTTGGCCTGCAGATATTCCGGCAGATGTGAATTGATCAGCCAGATCTCGTTATCTTCATCGGAGGCATAGGATTCGGCGATGTTCGCCTTGCCTTCGCGCAGCGACTTGACCTCGGTGCCGGTCAGCACCATGCCCGCTTCGTAGGTATCGATGATTTCATAGTTGAAGCGCGCCTTGCGGTTTTCCGCAACGATCTTGTTGACGACGCGCTGGCTGCCTTTGGGTGCCATGGAAGGTGGTTAACTCCGCCCTTTGAGGGTTCTCGTTGACAATCCGCCCTGAGGCGACGGTTCGACCGACCCAATGTAGTGTGCGCGATGCCCGAAGGGAAGCGGGGGCACCGAAACGCGCCGCCCACTGACCGGATCAAGCTCAGTTCAGCAGGCCGGCATGGCGCAGTGCCGCATCGATGGCGGCTTCGGTGGCGGGCTCCAGCGTGGAGAGGAGCGGCGAACGGGCGGCCCGGTTCATGCCGCGCACGCGGCTCAGGCCGTATTTCGCGCCGCAGACGCCGGGCTCCATGAAGATCGCCTTGTGCAGCGGCATCAAGCGGTCCTGGTATTCAAGCGCCCTGGCGTAATCCCCGGCCAGCGTCGCCTGCTGGAATTCCGCACAGAGCCGCGGCGCGACATTGGCGGTGACCGAAATGCAGCCGACGCCGCCATGGGCGTTGAAACCGAGCGCGGTGCCATCCTCGCCGGACAGCTGGATGAACTCCTTGCCGCAGCTCATGCGCTGCTCGGAGACGCGCTCCAGCTTGCCGGTCGCATCCTTCACGCCGACGATGTTCTTGTGCGCCTTCACAAGCGCCCCCATCGTTTCCGGCGACATGTCGATCACCGAACGCGGCGGAATGTTGTAGATGATGATCGGCAGGCTGACGGCCTCGGCAATCGCGCTGAAATGAGCGATCAGGCCCTTCTGCGTCGGCTTGTTGTAATAGGGGGTGACGACGAGGAGACCGTCGGCGCCCGCCTTTTCGGCATGCTGGGCCAGTTCGATCGCTTCGCGGGTGTTGTTGGAGCCTGCACCGGCAATCACGGGCACGCGCCCGGCGGCCACCTCGATGCAGATTTCGATGACGCGTTTGTGCTCGGCATGCGAGAGGGTGGGCGACTCCCCGGTGGTTCCAACCGGGACGAGCCCCGTCGAACCTTCTGCGATCTGCCATTCCACATGAGCGGCAAATGCCGCCTCATCGACCGCGCCCGCATCCGTAAACGGCGTGACCAGCGCGGGCATGGACCCCTTGAACATGCAAACACTCCCGAACGGCCCGCTTCATGCTTCGGCCGCATTCTCTGATACTGTGACGCGCACCATAGAGCGGCCCACAGACTGAAACAAGCAGGCTGTTTCCGGTTTCGCACCGGATCGTGATCAAAGAAATCGTGCAAGGACACGACTATGGTAAGCTTCCGTTAATCATCACTCCAGCTAATTGGGATGACAGTCTTTCTGGTGCGGGTTGTGGGATGAAGAAATCGTTCGTGATGGCCAGTATCGGGCTTTCGCTGTGCGCCGGGGTGCTATCTGCAGCACCATTGCCGGACGACGGCGCACCCGTGCCGCGCCCACGGCCGGTAGAACTGCAGCAGGTCGCCATGCCGACACCCGAGATTACCGGCGCCATTCCCCGCGCACCGGGAAACGGTGAAGCCGATACCTCCATCGCGGCGCTGAAGGCGGGGCTCGATCTTCTCTCCGACAACGATGCTGCCGGCGCGCTTGCCGTGCGCGACCGCCTGCCGCAAGGCTCGCTCGACCGGCATCTTCTGACCTGGGCGATCGTGACATCCGGCCTGCGCGACGTCCCCTCCGCCGAGATTGCCGCGGCCCAGCGCGACCTGCAGGGCTGGCCGGGCCTTTCCCGGCTGCGCGGCAATTCGGAGCGCGCCCTTTACCAGGAAAATCCGCCAGCACCGGATATTCTGGCCGCCTTTGGCCGCACCGTACCGGAAACGCCGCAGGGCGCCATCATTCTGGCCCGCGCGCTTGCCGCTACCGGCCGTGCCCCGCAGGCGGCATCAGTGCTGCGTCCCTTCTGGACCGGCCAGACGCTCGACAAGGATCTCGAGGATCGCATCCTGCAGGAGTTCGGACCGTTGTTGACCAGCACGGACCATCGCGCCCGCATGGATTTTCTGATGTATCGCAACCGCGTCTCGCAGGCAAAGCGCTTCGGGGACCTGGGGCGCGCCGCGCCGCTTTATGCCGCCTGGAGCGCGGTCGCAAGCCGCGCCAAGACGGCCGGCGCTCTGCTCGACAAGGCGGCCGCCAGGTGGGGGCGCGATCCGGCCTTCCTGTTTGCCCAGATCGAATTCCTGCGGCAGCAGGAGCGTTATGGCGAAGCAGCCGGCCTTCTGGCACGCGCACCGCAGGACCATGCCGAACAGGTGAATGCCACCGAATGGTGGAACGAGCGGCGCATCATTGCCCGTGGCCTGGCGGATCAGGGCGATTTTCGCAATGCCTACCGGCTGGTCGCAAACCACAATGCCAAGGCGACGGCAGATATCGTCGATGCCGAATTTCATGCCGGCTGGTATGCCCTGCGGGGGCTGAACGATCCGGAAACGGCCGAAACGCATTTCCAGCGAATCATCGACACCTCGTCGCGGCCGATGTCGGCCTCGCGCGGCTGGTACTGGCTTGGCCGGGCGGCGGAGCAAGGCGGCTCCGGCAAGGCCGCCGCGTTCTACGTCAAGGCCGCCGCCTATCCCGCCACCTTCTATGGACAGCTGGCCGCCGCACGCCTGAAGCGGAAGACGCTCGACGTCGCCTATCCGCAGCCAACGTCGGAAGATCGCCGCGATTTCCAGGCCCGCGAGGCCGTGCGCGCGATTGACAGGCTGGATGCCGCCGGCCATCCGGAACGGGCGGATGCGCTCTATCGCGCGCTGGGCGAGCAGCTAACGAGCCCGGGCGAACTGGCGATCCTGGCGGCCCGTGCCGAGCGCAACGGCAATCACGCCCTCTCCCTGCAGATCGGCAAGAGCGCTTTCAGCCGCGGCATCGATGTGGCCGCCCTCGCCTTCCCGGTCGGCGTCATTCCCGCCAGCGCCAACATCCAGGGCTCCGGCAAGGCGCTGGCCTATGCGATTGCCCGCCAGGAAAGCGCCTTCAATCCGGCGGCCGTTTCCGCAGCCGATGCCCGTGGCCTGCTGCAGATCCTGCCGGGCACGGCCAAAGGGGTCGCCAACCGACATGGCATGACCTTCACGCCCGCCCGGCTGACCTCGGACCCCGGATACAACGCCACGCTCGGTGCGCATTATCTCGGCGAACAGATCGACAGCTTTGGCGGCTCCTACATCCTCACCTTCATTGCCTACAATGCCGGGCCGAAGCGCGTGCCCGAATGGATCGCCCGCTATGGCGATCCGCGCGGCAAGTCGCTCGACGAGGTCGTGGACTGGATCGAGCGCATTCCCTTCCCGGAAACCCGCAACTACGTGCAGCGGGTGATGGAAAACTATCAGGTCTACAAGATCCGGCTGGGCCAGCAGGCCGATATCGAGGACGACCTGCGCTTCGGCCGCCGTTAATCCCCTCTGGCATTTTCCCCTGCCGCGCCCGGCTGCCTTGCGATAGGCTGCCTCCCGGACAAGGAGGAAGCCCATGGCAGACCACACCCAACACCACATCGCCGCGACCGATGGGACGCAGCTTGGCTATCGACTCTACGCTCCGGCGGCAGACGCTGCAGCATCGCCAAACACGCTGCCGGTCATCTGCCTGCCGGGCCTCACCCGCAACGCGCGCGACTTCCATCCGCTGGCGAAGCGGATCATCACCGATCCAAAGCGGCCAAGGTCTGTCGTTTGCATCGATTATCGCGGACGCGGTTCCTCCGGCCGGGCCATCGACAAGGCGAGCTATACCGTGGCAACGGAAGCGCAGGACGTGATGGCCGTGCTCGACCATCTCGCGATCGACCGCGCGCTGTTCATCGGCACCTCGCGCGGCGGACTGATTCTGCACGTTCTCGCCGCCCTCGCACCCGAACGGCTGGCAGCCATCGTATTCAACGACATCGGGCCGGAACTCGGCATCGAGGGCCTGCGTCAGATCCAGGACTATCTCAGGGCGCCGCGTCGTCTCGCGACCTGGATGGATGCCAGGGAGGACCTGAAGCGGGTGCATGGCGCAGCCTTCCCGTCCCTCAGCGAGACGGATTGGGCGGAAATGGCAGAATCGATCTACACGCAGGATGAGAACGGCATTGTGGCCGACTGCGATCCGGCCATCGCGGCTGCCTTTGCAGCTGCCGATCTGACGCCCCCCCTGCCCGCGCTCTGGGCGCAGTTCGACCAGTTTCCGGACATTCCGATGCTGGTGATTCGCGGCGAGCATTCACGGCTGCTGACCGCCGACACGGTGGCTGCGATGGCCGCGCGACGCCCTTCACTGCAAGCGGTTGTCGCGCCCGGCCAGGGACACGCACCTCTTCTTCACCGCCCGGAGATCGCCGCACCGCTCGGCGCGTTTCTTGCCAGCGCGATGCATGCTTGACCAAGGGGACAGTCGCGCAAAAAAAGCCCCAACGCAAAAAGGCCCGGCAATGCCGGGCCTTCGAGAGAGAGTTCGTTCGGATTAGAACGAGCGCTGCAGGCGGAAGAAGCCAGACCAGTAGCCGTCGCCGTTGTTCTGGTCGTCGCGGTCGGTGTACTGAGCGGAAACCTTGGCAGCAAAGCCCTTGGTGATGGCGTAATCGAGCGTTGCGCCAGCCTTCCAGCCGTTCTGGCCGCTGACCCAGCCGAGCTTGTCCCAATACTGGAAGCCCGGGGTAACGGAGAACTTGTCGGTGACCTTCAGCTCGTAGGAGGTGGCAACCGTCCATTCGCCAGCGCCGTAGTAGGCGTTGTTGCCGGAGGAGTAGATGCCGGCGAGGTTCAGGGTGCCCGGGCCAACCGGAGCCGTCACGATCAGACGAACAGCGCCTTCGCTGGCGTCAACGTCGTAACCGCCGAGCAGGGCAGCGTTGATCGAACCGATAGCAGCCGAAACCTGGCCTTCAACACCCCAGGTGTCGTTGTTGGTCGCGGTCGTGTTGTTCAGCTCGTCAACGAACAGGCCGGCCTTGATGGCGCCGAAGGTGTGCTCGTAACCGATCTGGTTGATGCGGTTGGAACCGAGGTCGTCGGTTTCGCCGGCAATATCGGTATCCCAGTAGTTGTAGCCGTAACCAGCGCGGAAGCCGCCGAGGGTCAGGAAGGCTTCGTCGATTTCGAGATTGCCGGAGGACGAGGAGTCACCCCAGGCGCGAACGGTGATGGTGCTGCCGAGAGCGCCGTATTCCGTGTCGGACTTGGTGTCGAAGGTCACGAGACCGCGGGTCTTGGCATTCCAGTTGCCGCCGGTGGCCGAAACGTTGTTCGAGTCGTTCAGCAGTTCGCTGGCATCAACCTGGAAGCGGACGTAACCGGAGATCTTCAGGCAGGTTTCAGAACCCGGGATGTAGAAATAACCGGCGCCGAACGCATCGCAAACGCGGACATATTCCATCGGCTCCGGTTCAGCAGCAACGATGGCGTCAGCTGCGTGGGCTGCCGCGCCAAAAGAAAGCGCTGCAACAGAGCTCAGTACGATAGCTCTCATGTTCATGTTTTTTCCTCGGGACTGATTTGGGACACCTCAGACACTATTGCCGCCTGAGTTGTCCAAACTAAACCACCGTTTTGCCCGCAGAGAAAATTAAAAACGCCCGGATTTCGGTTCCAGCAAACTCTCTACCCCGGCACTGTTGCGCTTTCGTGACATACGCCGCAGCGGCGGGCCAAATGGAGCGCAGCGGTGCCGTTTTTTTAGCCAAGCACTTAGAAAGCCTGCATTTTCCAGAAACATTGCAGCAATGTTGATGGCAAAAATCGGGCAGGATCTTTCGCCTCGGCCGGAACGAGTCGCCGAAGCACCCCCACCGGATTACGCCGAAGCGGCCGAATCGTTTCCTTCTGCGGCCGAACGGACGGGACAACGCGACTCGCAAACCGGCCGCCCGACCTCGTGCCACGCCGGCACAGGGGACAGTCCGCCGATTCGCGCACAGACCAAGGTCGCATGACAGCGTGTCGGCGGTACGGAACGGACCTCAGACGACGAGCAGTCGACGGCGGACGCGTCCGATTGCACGGCGGTCAGCGACAGGAAAGGAAAGACACGGGAAACGCCGCACGTACCTCCAAAACGAAAAAAGCCCGGCAAAGCCGGGCTTTCTCCCATTCGATCAAGATCGAATTAGAACGAACGCTGCAGGCGGAAGTAACCAGCCCAGTAGCCGTCGCCGTTGTTCTTGTCGTCGCGGTCCGTGTACTGAGCCGAAACCTTGGCAGCAAAGCCCTTGGTGATGGCGTAGTCTACAGCAACGCCGGCCTTCCAGCCGTTGGCGCTGTCGACGAAGCCGAGCTTGTCCCAGTACTGGAAGCCGGGGGTAACCTTGATCTTGTCGTTGATCTTGGCTTCGTAAGCGGCTGCGAATGCCCACTCGGAAGTCGAGAAGTATGCGTTGGTGCCGCTGGAGTAGACAACAGCGCCTTCGAGGGTGCCCGGGCCAACAGCGGCAGACAGGATACCGCGGATCGCGCCTTCTTCCTTGTCGACGTCGTAGCCGCCGAGCAGGTATGCCTTGACCGGGCCAAAGGCGCCGGAGATCTGGCCTTCAACACCCCAGGTGTCGTTGTTCGTGGCAGTGGTATTGTTCAGCTCGTCAACGAACAGGCCAGCCTTGATGGCGCCGAAGGTTGCTTCGTAACCGATCTGGTTGATGCGGTTGGAGCCGAGCGCGTCGGTTTCGCCAACGATGCCGTTATCCCAGTAGTTGTAGCCGTAACCAGCGCGGAAGCCGCCGAGGGTCAGGAACGCTTCGTCGATTTCGAGCGAAGACGAAGAGGACTGATCGCCCCAAGCGCGAACGGTGATGGTGCTGCCGAGAGCGCCGAGTTCCGTGTCAGACTTCGTTGCGAAGGTTACGAGACCGCGGGTCTTGGCATTCCAGTTGCCAGCCGTTGCAGAAACGTTGTCCGAGTCATTGAGCAGCTCGCTCATGTCGACCTGGAAACGGACGTAACCGCTGATCTTCAGGCAGGTTTCAGAACCCGGGATGTAGAAATAACCAGCGCCGAAAGCGTCGCAAACGCGAACGTATTCCATCGGTTCCGGCTCAGCGGCAACGATAGCGTCGGCAGCGTGAGCGCCGGATACTGCTGCGAGGGCAGCAGCGGAGCCGAGAAGAAGGCTCTTGATGTTCATAATGACCTCCAGTCAAGTTTCGTAAGGGTCTGGGTTTTTTGGCTGAAGGACAGCATTCCCTGCCCCATCCCCGTCGGTTCTTAGAAGACAGACGATCCACCGCCTCGCTTCTGATGGTGAACATACTAGAGCGCTTCGTTCATGCAATCGTGAACTGGATCGGTTTCGTTCCGATACACCCGCTTCCCCACCCCCCTGTTGCACAAACAGCACAGACGCAATGACCGGCCGTCCTGAATTTTACCTTTGGTTAAGAAGTGCAGGGAGAACGGGAAACTTACACGCCATGCAGGAAAGGTCGGCGCAGCAACGGAATCAGTATAGCGACGCCGAAACGATTCCATCGTGACTTGCGCACACTCCGCAGCATCCACTGAAATACTAATGAACGTTAAGATTATGTCTGGGGAGTGGCGGAGAGGAAGGGATTCGAACCCTCGATACGCTTTTGACGTATACTCCCTTAGCAGGGGAGCGCCTTCGACCACTCGGCCACCTCTCCGGTGCGGTGGTGATTATTGCGGACAGACGACGATTGCAAGGAATTTTGCACGCTTTCCCGCATTTCTCCGTGAAAAGAACCGAAATGCCCGCCATCGCGGGCATTGCCCCCGGCATATCAGGCCAGAAGCACCTTCAGGTCGGCGGCGGAATCAGCCAGAATCGCCCGCTCCGGCGTGCGTCCGAGATCGAGCAGCTTCTTGCCGGTCACATAGGCCTTGGCATCGTTGACGGCATCGACGGCGATGAAGCGTCCGGCCCTGAAATACCAGACCGAGGCCGCGCCGTCCCGGGCGCCCGGCCGCACCAGTGTCTCGTCATAGCCCTGATTGAGGCCGGCGATCTGCAGCTTCACGTCATACTGGTCCGACCAGAACCAGGGCTTGGGCACGTAGGCAACCGGTTCGCCGCGAATCGCAAGCGCGGCCGATTCGGCCTGGTCCACCGCATTCTGTACCGATTCGAGTCGCACCCGCCCTTCCCCGTAAGGCAGCTCCGTGCAGTCGCCGACCGCATAGATCGCCGGATCGGAGGTACGACCGTAGGCATCCACGATCACGCCATTCGCGACATCAAGACCGGCAGCCTTGGCCAGCTGGTCATTGGCAGTGACGCCGATGCCGACGATGACGAGATCGACATCGAGCATGCTGCCATCGGAAAGCTCGGCACCGCAGACATGGCCGTCGCGGCCGATCAGGCGGGCCAGACCGGTCGATTCGCGGATGGTGACCCCATGCCTTGCGTGCACCCCGCGCAGGATATCGGCCGTTTCCGACGCCGCGACCCGCTTCAGGATGCGGTCGGCCATCTCGATGAGGGTGACCTCGAGCCCCCGGTGGCGTGCGACCGCCGCCGCTTCCAGGCCGATATAGCCGCCGCCGATGATGAGAACACGCCGCCCCGACAGCAATGCGCCGGAGAGATGATCGGCATCGCGCTTGTCGCGCATCACGTGGACGCCAGCGAGATCGCCGCCGAGCGCTGCCGGCAGGGTGCGGGGCGTGGCCCCGGTCGCCAGCACCAGCGTGCCATAAGGAAGAAGAGTGCCGTCCTGCAGGCGCACAGTGCAGGCCGCACGGTCGATCTCCTCGGCAAAGGTGGCAAGCCGCAGATCAACACCGTTTTCCTGGTACCAGGCCTCGGGACGCAGCAGCAGCCGGGAAAACTCCATCTCGCCCAGCAGATACTTCTTTGAGAGTGGCGGCCGCTGATAGGGCGGCACGGATTCGGCGCTGACCAGAGTGATCGGTCGCTCGTCCTTCAGCGCCCGCAGCTTGGCCGAAAGCGCGAAGGCAGCCTGACCGCCACCAATGATCACGATATTGTCCGACACGCCCGCCACTCCCTCGTCCAGTCCGCGGCTTTCCATCACGCCCGCAACAGAGCGCTTCCACGGCGCTCTTCTCCGGTCCGTGGGTAACGCCGCGGACTGATCGGGTCAACAGCATCCCCGCCGCGCTCCCGACATGCGACAAAATCGCGGTGATCGCTTGCATTTTATCGTCCGGCTTCAGGAAGCGTCATATCTATAAGGTCAGACTGAGGGTGTAGCATCCACAGGAGGGTTCGATGCCCTTGAACATTGTGAGAGAGACGAAAGCCAACATCCCTCATGATGAGGTGTTCGAAAAATTCGAGATCGACCGGCCGGGCAAGATCATCTTCGTCGGCCACCATCTCAGCACCAAGAACCAGATGCGTTGCCTGGTTCGCCGCATGTCGCTCTACGGGGCGGAACTGGAAGTCAGCCCCCACCTTCCGGTCCCGAATCACTTTTTCCTGGAAATCCTCGGCGTGCGCGACGAAATCGGCTGCACGCTGATCCGCCGCCAGAAGGAAAAGGTCACCGTCGGCTTCAATATGCTGATCGACGCGGATTTCCTGCATCACGTCATCCGGCTGAGTTTTGAAACCAGCCACTGAGGCGCATCGGTGCAGCAGGGTGGACCGCCCGCCCTTTTATGCGGGCGGCTCACCGGTTCATCCGGCACCAACGGCAAGGCACCCAACCGGCCT
This sequence comes from Rhizobium sp. RU35A, assembly GCF_900156005.1. NCBI lineage: Bacteria > Pseudomonadati > Pseudomonadota > Alphaproteobacteria > Hyphomicrobiales > Rhizobiaceae > Rhizobium > Rhizobium sp. RU35A. Next base: position 264,388 of record NZ_FTMR01000001.1, read on the forward strand.
TGCGCGGTCGACAAAGCCCCCTATGGTAGGCGGACTTTCTTTGCGCCGGACAAGACCGCATGACGATGTTTTCCCGTTTCACCCCTCTTCTCGACCAGTTGCCCGCCACCGTGCCCTTTGTCGGGCCGGAAGCCATCGAGCGCAATCGCGGCCTTGCCGTGAAGGCGCGCATCGGCGCCAATGAAAGCGGCTTCGGTCCTGCGCCCTCGGTGATCCGTGCCATCGCGGACGCTGCGGCCGACACCTGGAAATATGCCGATCCCGAAAATTTCGAGCTGAAGCAGGCGCTCGCAGCCCATCTTGGCTGCCGGCCCGAGAATCTCGCGATCGGCGAGGGAATCGATTCGCTGCTCGGCCACATCGCCCGCATGGTCATTGAACCGGGCACGCCGGTCGTTACCTCGCTCGGCGCCTATCCCACCTTCAATTTCCATGTGGTCGGCTATGGCGGGCGCCTTGTCACCACGCCTTACGTCAACGACCGGGAGGATCTCGACGGCTTGCTGGATCTCGTGCGGCGGGACAATGCGCCGCTCGTCTATTTCGCCAATCCGGACAATCCGATGGGCAGCTGGTGGGATGCCGACAGCGTCGTCGCCTTTGCCCGGGCGCTGCCTGCCAGCTGTCTGCTCATTCTGGACGAGGCCTATTGCGAAACGGCACCAGCCGGCACCACGCCGCCGGTCGACGCCCTTCTCGATCTGCCGAACGTGATGCGGACCCGCACCTTTTCCAAGGCCTATGGCCTGGCCGGCGCCCGCGTCGGCTATGTGATTGCGGCAGAGGGCAATGCAAAAGCCTTCGACAAGATCCGCCATCATTTCGGCATGGCGCGGGTGAGCGTAGCGGCAGCGCTGGCAGCCCTCAAGGATCAGGCCTACCTCGCCGAGGCCATTGCGGCGATCGGCCGGTCGCGCGAGAAGATCGCCGCGATTGCCGCGGCAAACGGCCTTGCGGCCCTGCCATCCGCCACCAATTTCGTCGCCGTGGATTGCGGCCGGGACGGAACCTATGCCCGCGCCATCGTGGACGGGCTGATGGAACATGGCGTGTTCATCCGCATGCCGGGGGTCGCGCCGCTCAACCGCTGCATCCGCATCAGCGCCGGTCGGCCGGAGGATATGGCTTTGCTGGAAGAAGCCCTGCCGCAGGTTCTGAAACGCCTCGCCTGATCACGGCACATCGCCGATCACGATGCGAAAAAGCCGCGCCGGGCAGAAGACCGGGCGCGGCTTTTTTCAATGCATGCGATGCCGGATCAGTGGGTGGTCATCCACTCACGGGCGGCGCGCAGCGCTTCGGCCAGTTGCATCTTGGTCATCGACTTCGACAGATCGGCTCTCAGTTCCGCCGCACGATCGCAGCCACGAATGGCGGCGATGTTGAGCCAGGTATGCGCCGCCACCAGATCGACCGGGCAGCCGCGGCCAGTGGCATATTTCAGGCCCATGTCGCAGAAGACCTCTGCATGGGCCTTGCCGCCCATGTCGGCCGTTTCGGAACTGTTCATGTCAAAGCGTGCCATCGAGAAGATCCCTGTTCGGAGCCTGTTTTGGTATTCCCTGTTTTCATCGGCCCTCGGGGGGCGCCGGGCGATCCGCACCATCTTCAAGCGGTGTTTCGCGAGCCGTCCGGCCGGCAGGTTTTCCCTGCTCGTTCGATGGCTCCACTATGCCGCCGCGACTTCAAAATTCGCCTAAAATGCATGCTTAATTTGCTGAAAACAAAGTCTAAACGGGTCGTAAACCGCATATTTCGTTAAGCATGGGAGGGCCCGGAAATTAAGGATTTTCGCGATCCCTTCAGCTTTCGTTCACCATGGTGTCTTCACCCTTCATTCACCCTGTTTCGCATGTCGATTCCGGTCCGCGACGAAAAAAGGTGACGGCGGAAGACGTTCCGGGATGGCAGTCGATGCATGCAAATCATGTTTACCTTTACGTGCGCGTAAGCTAGATTCCTGCAAGGCATTCCGCCCGTTCCGGGGGAGCGGAAAGGGCGAGGACGGATGCCGGCTCGGATGGAGGAGTAAGGAATGACGATCAGGATCGTGCTGCTTGCCGGACTGCTGATGGGCTCGACGGGATTTGCGCTGGCAGCGGAACCCATCGAGGGCAACTGGAAGACCGCAAGCGGTGAGACGGCAGCCATTGCCAAATGCGGTCCCGCCTTCTGCGTGACGCTGAAGACCGGAAAATATGCCGGGCGCCAGATCGGCAAGATGAGCGGCCAGGCCGGAACCTATGACGGCGAGATCACCGATCCGGAAAACGACAAGACCTATAGCGGCTCCGGCACCGTCACCGGCAATTCGCTGAAGATGAAGGGCTGCGTGCTGAGCATCTTCTGCAAGAGCCAGACCTGGAGCCGCCTCTAACCTCTGGTGAGATGTCGATGGGGCGGGCGCGGACAGACGGTCTACGCGTCGCGCCCCTGCCTCATGAAAACGCGGGCATACCGCACGCCAGACCGGCCCCATTTGCATCGCTGACAAGATGGCAGCGGCAGGCAGGGCGCTGCGGGACCATCCACGACAGATGAATGCCGGATGAATGGGGGGATCAGCGCCGGTTAAGCCATGTGCCTTCACTCTGCATGCAACTCGAGGGGGACATGTTCATGCCTTATCTTGCCCGCCGCTTTGCCCTGATGACCCTGCTGATCGCGCTGTTTGCCGGCGCCTTCGGCCTTTTGGCGCGTGAGGTCAACAAGGACACAGACCTGACAGTGCACCTGGAAATGCTGCCGCGCTATCGCTGAGCATTGCTCGGGAACACGGCCCCCGGCGGAAAAGTTTTGCCGCAGGCCGAGGCCCGTAATTGGCTTGTTAAGAAGAGCGCATTATGATGCGCCATGAGCAAACGAATCCATTCCCCCACCCATTCCGCCTGCATCAGCCCTGAGCCCTTTGCACCGCAGAGTTTTGACGATCCGGTCAAGGCGGTGGATGCGCTGACTGCTCTTTACGAACGCAACACAGCCTTCCTGATCAGCCGGTTCGAGGACCTGGCGAAGGGGGCTGCGGTCAGCGGACGCTACCGCGCCTGCTATCCGCAGGTGAGCATCGAGACCACGAGCTTCGGCCATATCGATTCGCGCCTCTCCTACGGCCATGTCACCGCGCCGGGCGTCTACACGACGACCATCACCCGACCGACCCTGTTCAGACATTACCTCAAGGAACAGCTCGGGCTTCTGATGCGCAATCACCGGGTTCCGGTCACGGTATCCGAATCGACGACGCCGATCCCGCTGCATTTTGCCTTCGGCGAAGGTGCCCATGTGGAAGCCTCCGCCTCGACGGTGCTGTCGGACATGCCGTTGCGTGATCTCTTCGACACGCCGGACCTCAACATCACAGACGACCTGATCGCCAATGGCGAATATGATCAGGTGCCGGGCGAACCCGCGCCGCTGGCCCCCTTCACGGCCCAGCGCATCGATTACTCGCTGGCGCGGCTCAGCCACTACACGGCAACGAGTGCCGATCATTTCCAGAACTTCGTGCTCTTCACCAACTACCAGTTCTACATTGATGAATTTGCCGCCTGGGCGCGCGAACTGATGGCGAATGGTGGGGAAGGCTATACAGCCTTCGTCGAGCCCGGCAACATCATCACGCCGGCCGGTGCCGAACGCTCGCCGGAACAGGTGGCACGGCTGCCGCAGATGCCCGCCTATCACCTGAAGAAGAAGGGCCATGCCGGCATCACGCTCGTCAACATCGGCGTCGGCCCCTCGAACGCCAAGACGATCACGGACCACATCGCGGTGCTGCGCCCGCATGCCTGGCTGATGGTCGGCCACTGCGCCGGCCTGCGCAACAGCCAGCGGCTGGGCGATTACGTCCTCGCCCATGCCTATATGCGCGAAGATCACGTGCTGGATGACGACCTGCCGGTCTGGGTGCCGATCCCGGCGCTGGCCGAGGTGCAGAAAGCGCTGGAAGATGCAGTGGAAGAGATTACCGGTCTTGAGGGTTTCGAGCTGAAGCGCATCATGCGCACGGGCACTGTCGCCACGATCGACAACCGCAACTGGGAACTGCGCGACCAGCGCGGGCCGGTCAAGCGGCTGTCGCAGGCGCGCGCCATCGCGCTCGACATGGAATCGGCGACGATTGCCGCCAACGGTTTCCGCTTTCGCGTGCCCTACGGCACCCTGCTCTGCGTGTCGGACAAGCCGCTGCATGGCGAGTTGAAGCTGCCGGGCATGGCGACGGAGTTCTATCGTACGCAGGTGCGCCAGCATCTGAAGATCGGCATCCGCGCCGTGCAGAAGCTGGCAGCCATGCCGACGGAAACGCTGCATTCGCGCAAGCTGCGCAGCTTCTACGAAACCGCGTTCCAGTGAGTTCTCCGGCCGGTCGGAAGCCTTACGGCTTCCGGTTCGGCGAGAGGAACAGCGAGAGACCGGCGCCGGTGAAGGCCGACATCAGGATCAGCAGGTGGGCGTTCACCGCCGCCGCCGCCAGCTTTACCATTGCATTCGTCGAGACATCGGCGCCGAAGGACACAGCGCCCGCCACGATGCCGGCCGGATAGGTGCCGACACCGCCGGGCGCGTGAATGGGCAGCACCGAGGAGAGTTCGCCCCCCAGCGCACCGCCAAAGGCCGCGGCAACCGGGAAGACCCCCATCACCGCCAGCGCCCAGGCCAGCACCACCACCTTGATGCCCCAGTTGATCAGCGTCGCGGCAAAGGCACGCAGGAATGCCGGATGGTTCACCGGCAGGCCGAGCATCACCTCGTCCAGCAGGCGGGTGAGCTTTGCCGGAACGCGGCCGGCAAGGTGGCGCATCACCGGCTCCTTTGCGGCAAAGGCGAGGAAGGGCAGCGCGACAAACAGCAGCCACAGCACAATGGCCCACACCGCCCAGCCCCGCTCCATCACCAGCCCGACGCCGGCGGCCGCGAGCAGCGCATGCAGGTCCAGCGCCCGCATCACCAGGAGCGCCGCCGTGCCGCGGGCGAGCGGCATGCCGAATTCCGTGCGCATCAGAAGCGGAAAACTGGTTTCGCCGGTGCGCATGGGCAGCATCACGTTGAGCAGGTTGTGCACCAGCGTGACCCTGAGCAGCCGTGCGAACTGGCCGCGCGTCTCGTTCGGAAAATAGTCGTGAATGCGCCAGCAGCGGATGACATAGGTCATCGTCAGCGCCGCAAGGGCGATCGCGAGCGGCAGAAAGCCAATGTCAGCGAAACGTGCACCGAGCACGGACCAGCCGATGCTCCACTCGAGGAAGGCCGCATAGGCAAGAATGACACCCGCAGTAACAAGCGCCATGCGATGGCGCACAACCCAGCGTGATTCTCTGGCAAATCGGGGGGAAGTCATATAGTCGTTGTGCTCGATTTCTCTTGGGCCGGACCTGTAGCACAGTTCCGTCCGGCTTTGCCATCTGGTGGCCCGGAGACCGTGCATGATGCGTGGCGTGACAGATCTGGCATGATGCCGTTTCAGCCTCTGTCGCCGCCTGAAGGCTTTGGAAAGCAGGCGATGGACAACGGTATCGATATCCGCGACGCTGATCCCTCGCCTTTTCGCGAGGAACCGGTCGCACACCACACCCGAGCGATGGACGAACGGCCAGCACCACCGCACCCCACCCGTCTTCTCGCACGGCTTGCAGAATTCGCCGACACGCTGGCCCGCCGGCCGGAACGCCTGCTGATCGTCTTTGCCGTCTACTATCTGGCACAGATCGGCGTGAGACTGCTTATTCCGCATGGCCTGCGCATCGATGAGGCGCAGCAGGTGTTTCTCGCCCAGTGGCTGCTGCCGGGCTATGATGCGCAGCCGCCGCTCTACAACTGGCTGCAATATGCCGTCTTCGCGGTCACGGGAGATTATCTGCTCGGCCTCGCTGCCCTGAAGGGCATCGTGCTGTTTGCGGTCATGGCCAGCTATTACGCGCTCGGCTGCATGGTGCTGCGTGACAGGGCTTTCGCGGCGCTGGGCTGCCTCGCGCTGTTCCTGACACCACAGGTGTTCTGGCAGGCACAGCGGGATCTGACACATACGACCGCGATGATGCTGCTCGTCAATCTGCTGATGATCGCCACCGTTCACACCATTCGCCGCCCGAACCTCACGGCCTACCTGTTCCTTGGCGCGGCCATCGGCTTCGGCATGCTGACGAAGTACAATTTCGCAATCCTGGTGGCAGCCCTGTTTCTCGCTGTCCTGCTGCTGCCTGTCGGCCGGCAGAGGCTGTTCGACCGACGGATCATGCTGACAGCCGCCGTGGCACTTGCCATCCTGACACCGCACCTGCTGTGGCTTTTCAACCACCTGGACGTGGCTTCCAGCGTGACGGCGGAACGCATGGCGGAAAATGCCGAGAAGATCAGCCGCGGCGTGGAAATCCTGTCCGGCACCGCAAGCCTGCTGATCAACACGGCGGTGATTGCCGCGCCTGGCCTTGTGCTTTTGCTGGCGGGCTTCGGCCGTCCGCTTCTGCGGGCCCTGAGGGCGCGCAACGCCTGGTCGGACTTCTTTCTCGTTCTCCTCGGCGCCGTTCTGTTGCTTCTCGTCCTGGTGGTGCTCGCCCTGACCTTCACCAATTTCCGTGACCGCTGGCTGCTGCCACTGATGCAGATGGTGCCGCTGCTGCTGTGCCTGAAGCTGAAGGCGGCCGATCTGGACGGCGGGGCGGCGCTGAGGCGCGTGCTCCCCGCCGCGCTCATCATCATGACGCTGATCGTGCCAACGACCTATGGGGTGGGCCGTTTCAACACCAATGCCGACTATGTCGAACCGTTCGATGCGTTCGGCGAGGCCTTCAGACGTCAGACCGGCATCAAGACGGCGGGATTGATCGTCACCGTCAACTGGCAGACTGCCGGCAATCTCGAGATGGAATTTCCCGGAAGCTCCGTCATTGCCACCGATTTCAGCCATCTGCGCCTGCCCTTTACCTGGCGCGCCGAGCATCCGATCCTGCTGGTCTGGCGTGGCAGCGAAACGGTGCCCGAAGACCTGCAGGAATGGCTGGCAAAGGAAAAGGGTCTGGATGCCTCCCGCTTTTCGGTCGAAACCTTCCTCGCACCCTATACCGGTTTTCGTGACCGGCTGGCCGAAGCCTTCCGCTACGTGATCGTGCGCCCCGAGGCGCAATGACGGCGGACTGAGGCCTGCCGACGGAAATGGCCGGCACGTGAGCATCCCGTGCAACAGAGTGCGCCCGTGATTGGCCGCGTTCCCTGCAGGCCGCCGCTTGTCGCTGGCAAGCCGCGGCGTCTTGCTATAACAGAGGCCACGGATTGGCCGCGCGAGAAGCCTTCGCGTGCGCGTTTGAAACCGGCATCAGGCAAGACAGGGATGCCGAGGCAGGAGTTGTGAAGGTGCAGTCAGTCGTCAAACCGGTCGAAGGCGTGCCGGAGACCGTACCCATGGAATTGTCGCTGGTCGTCCCCGTCTTCAACGAGGAGGAAAGCGTCGGACCTCTGATCGCGCGGATCGAGGAGGCCATGGCCGGCTATGAAAAGCGCTGGGAACTGATCCTGGTCGATGATGGAAGCACGGACGCCACGCTGTCAAAGGCCCGCATGTCCATCGGCAAGAGCGGCCTCGACCTCAATATCGTCGCACTGCAGCGCAATTTCGGCCAGACGGCTGCGATGCAGGCTGGCATCACGCAGGCCCGCGGCCGCCTGATCGCGACACTGGACGGCGATCTGCAGAACGACCCGCGTGACATTCCTGCCATGGTCGCGGAACTGGAACGGCGCGAGCTCGACCTGCTGGTTGGCTGGCGCAAGAATCGCCAGGACGGGCTTCTCCTGCGCAAGGTGCCGTCCTGGATCGCCAACCGGCTGATCGGCCGCATCACCGGCGTGCGCCTGCACGATTACGGCTGCAGCCTGAAGATCTATCGCGCCTCCGTCATCAAGCAGGTCAAGCTGATGGGCGAGATGCACCGCTTCATCCCGGCCTGGGTGGCAGGTGTCGTCCCGAGTTCGCGGATCGGCGAAATGCCGGTCACCCACCATGCCCGCCAGCACGGGGTTTCCAAATACGGCATCTCGCGCACCTTCCGCGTCATCCTCGATCTTCTGTCGGTGATGTTCTTCATGCGCTTCAGGGCACGCCCTGGCCATTTCTTCGGCTCGCTGGGCCTTGGCCTTGGCGCCTTCTCGGGCCTGATCCTCGCCTATCTGTTCGTTGACAAGTTCATTCTCGGCAATGACATCGGCACGCGCCCGCTCTTCCTCATCGGCGTGATGCTGTTTCTCTCCGCCGTGCAGCTGATCACGACCGGCATCCTCGCCGAAATGCTGGCACGCACCTATTACCGGGACGAAAGTTCCGTGAACTATATTGTCAGAGAAGTGTACAGCGGTGAGCAATCGAATTCATAACCTCCTCATCCGCCGGCCGCATATCGTGGTCTGGCTGATCCTCGGCTATTTCGTCCTGTCGGTGCTGCTGCGCGTCATCCGGTCCGACAGCCTGCAGAATGACGAGGCCGAGCAGGTCTTCCAGGCGCAGTTCCTTCTGCTTGGGTATGGTCGCCAGCCACCCTTCTACAACTGGCTGCAGATCGGCACCTTCGAGCTGTTCGGCATTTCGGTCGCGACGATCTCGCTCCTGAAGAACACGTTGCTGTTTCTGTGCTGTCTGTTCTACTGGCTGGCAGCGCGCATGGTGATCGATGACCGGCGCCTGTCACTGGTGGCGATGCTCGGCGTTCTCGCCGTCCCGTCCGTCACGGTGCTGGCCCAGCGCGATCTGACGCATGCGGTGGCCACGCTCTGTCTTGTCTCGCTCTTCCTCTGTCTGTTCTTCCGCACGCTGAAAAGCCCGAGCGTGCCAAGCTATCTTCTGCTGGGCGTGGTGATCGGCATCGGCGTGATCACCAAATACAATTTCGTCATCATTCCGGTTGCGGCGGCCCTCGCCGTGCTGCCGGAGCCGGACCTGCGCAAGCGTCTGTTCGACTGGCGCATCCTGCCCTGCGCGGCCGTCGCAGCCGCCATTGCACTGCCGAATTTTCTCTGGGTTCTCTCGCATCTGGATGCCGCCACCAGCGGTACGGTGGATGCCATGCGCGTCGGCTCCTCCGGCGATGCCGCCAAGGATACCATCCGGGGCCTCACCTCGATCCTGATCTCCACCATCGAGGGCACCGTCGCTGTGCTGATCCTGTTTGCCGCCGTCTTCTTCCGCAGCATCGGGGCCGCGATGCGCGCCGAAAGTCGATGGACGCGGATCACCGGCCGCATGATCATCGCCTGCGTGGTGATCGTCGCCCTGATCGGCATCGGCTTCGGCGCTTCCAGCATCCGCGAAAAATGGCTGTCGCCCTTCCTTCTGCTCCTGCCGCTCTATCTGACGCTGAAGCTCGCCGCTGCCGGTGTCGACAGCCGACAAAGCGTGGCCCGCATGGCGCCGCCGGTCATCGGCATCGTCACCGCCTTCATCGTCTATCTCGCCATCAGCATCATTCTCGGCCCGTTCATCGGTCAGTACGGCAAGGAACACGTGCCCTATCGCGCCCTGCTCGACCAGCTGATTGATGCGCGCGGCGAACGGCCGGCCTACATCGTCAGCAGCGACCAGATGCTGGCCGGCAATGCGCGGCTGAACCTGCCGAGCGTACCCGCCCTGCTGCCGGGCTTCGTGCAGCCGGTGCCGCTCGATACTGTCAGAAAGCAGGGCCCGGGACTGCTGGTGTGGCCCGCCAATGCCGGCGAAACAGCGATGCCCGATCTTTTGACCACGCTGCTTCGCGACGACAACATCCCGCCGGAAACGCTTGCCGTTCAGTGGATCAGCGTGCCCTACAAGTTCGCGCGAAACGGCCAGTCGATGCGCTTCGGCTATGTCTGGCTGGAGGCGGCGCCGCAGGCGCAGCGCTGATGCCTGGATGAGGCGACGAAGCCCTCGCCGCCTTCCCTCATTCTGTCATTGTGTCGCGCAGATGGTCGAGCCCCTTGCGCAGCGTCTCGACCATCTGGTCCACCTCTGAGCGGCTGATGATCAGCGCCGGCGAGGCCAGCATGCGGTCTCCGGTTGCGCGCATGACGAGACCATTCTCCAGGCAGTGATTGCGCACGTTCATGCCGGCATCATCCGGCTTGGCGAAGCGACGGCGTGTGCCCTTGTCGGCAGCCAGCTGCACGCCTGCAATCAGGCCGACAGCATCCACCTGCCCGACCACCGGATGGTCTTCGAGGCTTTTCAGGGCGGCCGCGAAATAGGGACCGATATCGGTGCGAACACGGTCCACCAGCCCCTCCTCCTCGATGATACGCAGGTTTTCCAAGGCGGCGGCCGCGCAGACCGGATGGCCGGAATAGGTGTAGCCGTGGTTGAAGTCACCCGCCTCCTCGATCATCACCTTCGCCACGCGGTCGCTGACCAGCACCGCGCCGATCGGCAGATAACCGGAGGACAGGCCCTTGGCGACGGGCGCGAGATCCGGCTCGAAGCCGAAATGCTGGTGGCCGAACCAGGTACCGAGGCGACCGAAGCCGCAGATCACCTCGTCGGCAACCAGCAGGATGTTGCGCGCCTTGCAGATGCGGGCGATCTCCGGCCAGTAGGTTGCCGGTGGGACGATGACCCCGCCTGCACCCTGGATCGGCTCGGCAACGAAGGCCGCGACATTCTCTTCGCCGAGTTCATCGATCTTCGCCTCCAGTTCGCGCGCCATCTTCAGGCCGAACGCATCCGGTGTCAGGTCGCCGCCCTCGGCATACCAGTAGGGCTGGCCGATATGGGAAATGCCCTCGATCGGCAGGTTGCCCTGCTCGTGCATGTGCTTCATGCCGCCGAGCGAGGCACCGGCGACCGTGGAGCCGTGATAGCCGTTGCGCCGCGCGATCACATGCGTCTTGGTGGGATGACCGAGCGCCTTCCAGTAGACGCGCGCCATGCGGAACCAGGTGTCGGTCGCCTCAGAGCCGGAATTGGTGAAGAAGGCATGGTTCAGCCGGCCGCCGGTATGCGCGGTGATCTTCTGCGCCAGAAGCGTGGTCGGCGGCGTCGTGGTGCCGAAGAAGGTATTGTAATAGGGCAGCTCGTTCATCTGCCGCTGCACCGCCTCAGCAATCTCCTTTCGCCCGTAGCCAATGTTGACGCACCAGAGACCGGCGAAACCATCGAGATATTTCCTGCCCTGCGCATCGAAGATATAGACGCCTTCGCCGCGGGCGATGATGCGGGTGCCCTTCTCGTTCAGCTGCTTCATGTCGGAGAAGGGATGCAGGTGGTGGGCTGCATCGATGGCGCCGAGATTAGACTGGGACGTCAACGGGTTCACGAATTTTCCTCCGCATGGACATAAAGCGAGCGATCCGCGCGTCGCCCTGACTGATTGTAAGGCGATCACCGATCGGTTACGAACATGGACCAACGGGAACAGGTTTGGCAAGCAGCCGCGGACGGCGCAGGCCGACCCCAGCAGGACGGGTTTTCATGACGCAACATTCGGCCGGGCAGGCAGGCGGCGAAACGGCAACGGCATCGCGGATCGAGGTGCTGCTGGTGGGCATGAACGGCGACCTGCGCGGCAAGATGATTCCCCTCGGCGCCGAGGAGAAGGTGTGGAAAAACACCGTGCGCCTGCCCTCCTCCACCCAGTCGCTGGATATCTGGGGCGACGACAATGACGACATCACCGGCATTTCGCTGACGCTCGGCGATCCCGACGGCATCTGCGTGCCGGACAGGACCTCGCTGACCACGCTGCCCTGGGGGCCGAAGGGCTCGAAACAGGTGATGGCAACCATGCACACGCTGGCTGGCGAACCCCATTATATCTGCCCGCGCGCCATTCTGGCGCGCGTTCTGAAACGTTACGAGGCGCGTGGCCTCACTCCGGTGGTGGCGACGGAACTGGAATTCTACGTCATCGAACCGGACTTCCGCAGCACGGGCCGGCCGATGCCGCCGAAGGCGCTGGTGATGAATGGCGAGGTGGAAGGGTTTCAGCTCTACGACATGCGGGCGACCGCCGCGATGGAAGACTATCTCGATACGGTACGCCGCTACTGCGACGACATGGGCCTGCCGGCCGATGCGACGACCGCGGAATTCGGCCCCGGCCAGTTCGAGGTCAACCTCCTGCACAAGCCCAACGCCATGGCCGCCGCCGACGACTGCATCTATCTGAAGCGCGTCGTGGATTTTGCCGCCCGCCGGCATGGGCTCAAAGCCACCTGCATGGCCAAACCCTATGGCGACCAGGCAGGCTCCGGCCTGCATGTGCATGCCAGCATCCTCGACCGCGACGGCAACAATGTTCTCGATGCAAAGGGCGGCGATCCGCTCCGGCTGAAATCAGTCACCGCGGGCATGCTGAAGACCATGCAGGAGGCGCAGTTGATCTTTGCCCCCTTCGCCAACTCCTATCGCCGCTTCCAGCCGGGATCGTTCGCGCCCGACAAGATCGACTGGGGTTTTGGCCATCGCGGCACGGCGGTACGCATCCCCGACAGCAACGGACCGGGCTCCCGCATCGAGCACCGCGTGGCCGGCGCCGACGCCAATCCGCACCTGCTGCTCGCGGCGATCCTCGGCGGCATGCTGCTCGGGCTCGACGAGACGCTCGATCCGGGCCCGGCGACCTCCCCCACAAGCGCACCGGACAGTCCGGACATCCTCACCCATGATTTCCTGACAGCCGTCGACCGCTTCCGCGCCTCGGCCTTCATCCGCGACATCTTCGGCGCCGACTACCAGCGCATCTATGGCGACACCAAGCGCAAGGAAGCCATCACCTACCTGCGCACGGTGTCGAGCTTCGACTACCAGACCTACCTGCCACGGATCTGAACCGGCTCAGAGGGTTACGGGGTTTCCGGCCGTTCCTTCAGTCCATCTCGCGCCGACCACCGGGCGTTGCGCGGCCGGCACCAGCACCTTCAACTCGCCGGCATGCACCTTGAGTGCGACGTCGCGATCCATCGGTAGAAGCTCTCCATCCATCACGCAGCGGATATCGCGCCGGGCCTTCGGGAAATGCAGGTCCACTTCCGTCACCTTCATGGCGCTGACGGCCTGATTGTCCTTCAGCCGACCGCGAAGGATGTCGATGGTCAGCGCCGCAACCCCGGCCGGCGTCAGCGCATCGGCGACATAGAAACCCAGATGGCCGCCATTGACGCTGTCCGCATACATCAGTGCATCATTGCCGAACTCGTTGTTGGAGACCGAAATGGCGGATACCCGGCGATAGTCCCTGCGGTCATGTGCCGCGAATTCGACCTCGAAGACCGGCGGATCGAGCATCACGCCGAAAGCTGCCCGGACATTCGCCCGGATCTTGCCGAGGCGCGAGGCATAGCTCATGCGGTTGCGATAGCGCACCATGCGCGCATGCAGGCCGGCCGAGAACTGATGGATGAAGGGGCGACCATTGGCGCTGGCGATGTCGGCCGCCTCCACCTCGGCCTTCGCCAGAACCTCCAGAACCTGCCAGATATCGAGCGGCAGTTTCAGCGATCGCGCAAACAGGTTCATGGTGCCGGCCGGCACGATGCCGAGCACAAGGCCGCTTTTCCAGGCAATGGACGCGGCTGCCGAAATGGTGCCGTCGCCGCCGCCGGCAATCAGACCCTCGACACCTCTGGTCGCCGCTACGTTCTCCATCGCCTCGACCACGTCATCGCCCGCGACCACGCGGCATTCGATCTCATGGCCTGCCTGACGAAAGACCTGTTCGGCACGATGACAATAGGCCGCCATGTCCGTCGTCTTGAAGGTGCCGCCATCGCGGTTGAAAATGGCAATAAGGTTCATGGGGTCCGGAATCCAGAGACAGGTGCGCGTGACAACGACGCAGGCCTTCAAATGGTTGCTTGCCTCAAGCCTGGCAAGCGCCATCATGCTGATCCCCGATCATGATTATTTCGCGGCAGTGCATTTAGCCTCTCCCGCAACGCAAAATACTATGGTAGCCTTACTATCGATCCACCGAAATGATCTCCTCCCAAAACTCAAAGGCCCATGCCCGCCCCGGCAGACGGCCTCTCTTTGCGAACGCCATGACAGATGCCCCCGCCACCCTCGCATCCGACTGCCATATCGAGCAGACGGACCGCCTGACGCCCCTTTCCATTGTCCTGATCGAACTGGCACTTGCCGTCGGCGGTTTCGGCATCGGCACCGGGGAATTCGCCATCATGGGCCTGCTGCCCAACGTGGCGGCAACCTATGATGTCAGCATTCCGCAGGCCGGCCACGTGATCAGTGCCTATGCGCTGGGTGTAGTGATCGGCGCGCCGATCATTGCGGCACTGGCGGCCAAGCTGCCGCGCAAGACGCTTCTTCTGATGCTGATGTCGCTGTTTGCGCTAGGCAATGCGATGAGCGCGCTCGCACCGGAATTTGGCAGCTTCACCCTGCTGCGCTTCATCACCGGGCTGCCGCACGGCGCCTATTTCGGTGTGGCTGCGCTGGTGGCCGCCTCCATGGCACCGCCGCACCGGCGCGCCCGCGCCGTTGGCCGCGTCATGCTGGGCCTCACAATCGCGACACTGGTCGGTACGCCGATCGCCACCTTCCTCGGCCAGATCATGAGCTGGCGGGCCGCCTTCCTGCTGGTGGCCGCCGTTGGTGCGCTGACTGTAGCGCTGATCGCCATCTACCTGCCGAAGGACAGAGTGGCCGAGGGCGCCAGCATCCGCCGGGAACTCAGCGCGTTTGCGCGGCTGCAGGTCTGGCTGTCCTTCGCCGTGGCCGCCATTGGCTTCGGCGGCATGTTTTCCATCTTCAGCTACATTGCCAAGACGACGACCGATACCGCCGGTCTTCCCGTCAGCATGGTCGCCGTGGTGCTCACCCTGTTCGGCATCGGCATGAATGTCGGCAATGTCGTCGGCTCGCGCATGGCGGACTACTCGCTGAAGGGCACGATCGGCGGCATGCTGGCCTTCAACGTGGTGATGATGGCGGTGTTCTCGCTGACCGCCCACAACCCGGTGATGCTGTGCATCTGCGTGTTCCTGACGGGTTGCGGCTTTGCCGCTTGCCCCGCCGTCCAGACACGCCTCATGGATGTGGCCGCCGATGCGCAGACGCTCGCCGCCGCCACGAACCATTCCGCTTTCAACATTGCCAATGCGCTGGGCGCGTGGCTCGGCGGGCTGGTGATCGCCGCCGGCTTCGGCTATGGCGCGACGGGCTATGTCGGGGCCGCCCTCTCCGCACTCGGACTGGTCGTCTTCATCGTTTCGGTGGCGCTGGAACAGCGCGGCAGCCGCTGAACTGGCACGAGCAAGACGGCTTTCGCCGGACATGAAACTCTATTAGAATTCCCTCATTCGATCAGAGGGGGAATTGTCATGGCCATTGCAGAAAATAGTCACCTGCCATCGCGGCTGGATATCTTTGGCACGCACTGGTTCGGCTATCTTGCCAGAACCGTGCTGACCTTCATGTTCTGGGGAAGCGGTCTGTCGAAGCTTCTCGACTTTTCCGGTGGCATGGCCGAAATGGCACATTTCGGCCTGGAGCCTGCGGCAGCCTTCAACATTGCCGTCATCATCACACAGCTCGGCGGCTCGGCGCTGATCATCCTGAACCGCCACGCGTGGCTGGGAGCCGGCGCGCTGGCCGTCTTTACTCTGCTGACCATTCCGATCGCCCATAATTTCTGGGCGATGGAAGAGCCGATGAAGACCTTCGAGTTCTATGTGGTCACGGAACACGTGAGCGTCGTCGGCGCGCTGATGCTGGTGGCGTGGAAGTGCCGCTGACCCGTGTCAGGAAACGGGCAAGCCCGTTTCCCCTCAGGCCGGCCTGGTTTCCTGGATCACCACCACCCGGTCGCCGACCTTGACGCGCGCATAGAGATCGATCACGTCGTGGTTCATCATGCGGATGCAACCGCTCGACATGGCATGACCAATCGATTCCGGCTGATTGGTGCCATGGATGCGGAAATGGGTGTCATTGCCCTCGCGGTAGAGATACATGGCACGCGCGCCGAGCGGATTGTTCGGGCCACCCGGCATGCCGGCGGCAAACCGGCGGTTCTTTGCCGGATCGCGGCGGATCATGTTGGCGGTCGGCGTCCAGGTCGGCCATTCCGCCTTGCGGCCCACATAGGCGCTGCCCCGGAAGGCAAGGCCCGTGCGGCCGACGCCGACGCCGTAGCGCATCGCCCGACCGTTCTCCAGAACGTAGTAGAGACGCCGCGCCGGCGTATCCACCACCACCGTACCCGGCTTGTGGGTGGTCTCGTAGGCCACTTCGGTGCGGCGCAGTTCCGGCTTGATCCGGTCGATCGGCACCGGCTTCATCGGAAACTTTTCCTGCGGCAGCGCGGCGTAATCCATCTGGGGATCGATCGTCGTGGAGGCACAGCCGGCGAGAAAGAGCGGCAGTCCGAAGATCAGGCCGCGGCGCGAAATCGACATGAATCTGTCCTTGTTGCGTTCGTTATGTCAGCCGCAACTTAAGGAGATTATGGTTAATGAATGTCTAAAGACATGCTCGCCTAAGAGGCCCTGCGCCCCGGACGGGGGTGGTGGAGATCGTCACCGCACAGGCTATAGCCTGCGCCGCTTACGCGAGACCATCCTGAAAGTCGGCGCTCGGCTCGCCGCGCATGCCCGGCGCATCACGATGATCATCGCGCAATCCACTACTATCGCCTAATCCTGACCGCAACTGCAGCACTCACAGAAAGACTTAGGCAATCCAGCTCGACCACACCCGATTATCGGGCCAGACCCGGGATCGCTCAATCCGCGATCGGCGTCGAAAGACGAAAACCGGCGGCGTGAAAGGCGACTTCCGGAATGGGGGCGCCTGTAAGGCTCGATCACGGCAGCCATTACGGCCAATCGCCGACACCAGACTCGCCTCTGGCGCATAGCCCGGTTCGAAAATCAGCCTTGTTTGAATAGGATGGGTTCATATTTCCCATCGTATCCCTGTCAGTTTGCGAAGGCGCTTCTTCCACTTTTGCCAGCGGGTCCTGGGCGGTGCATGAGCCTCGGTCCCTCTGCCATTGATCAGAGCGCAATCAATGAAAAGCCGACCGCCACGCCGACGCACCTCCTCATTGAAGGCCACATGCTCGCAAACCTCACGGCCATCATCGCCAAGCCCCACATAACGGCACCCGGAAATCGCGGAAAACCGATAAAGGCCCAATCCGCCGAAGGCACTTTCTACCTCCACACGCCCTTGATCTGGCGGTAGCGAAAAGGAGAGCGCTGTGACGAAGCGCGCAACGGCGTCCTCCTGGCTCATCCCCTTAGGGCGCTCGCGCACCTTCCTCCAGACATCATAGGGGCAGAGCCTAGCATGGCGCAAGGCCCACAGATCGTAGTAGCTGTCCTCTTGATTGGCGAAGAGCCCGGCCCAGTCGCCGGTGTCATTTTCGACAAGGTTCACCAGATAATCGACGCTGACGGTGGAATTGACGTCATCAAGATCGAGCAGCAACAGAAAAGCATGCTGAGGATCTGCGACGCAGACTTCGGCGCGCTCCAGAACGGCATTGCGCAGATAGGCCAATCGAGCCGTACGCTTGCGGTAAGTCCGGCCAATTCCATCCAGGCTCTCAAAGTAACAGGAGGGATGCTGTCTAGCGAAAGCTTTGAAAACTTCCTTTGTCCGATCGATGGAATCGTTTTCGAGAAAGATGAAATGACGACGGGAAAAACGATTGGCCAGTTCTTCCAGCACCGGAAGCAGCCGCGGCAGCGAGTGCGCGCAATCGCGAGCGAGACCCGCGATTACAATCTCCTTGTCGACCATGCCTGCCTGCAAAGATCTGCCATCCGGCAATGCCTGCTCAAGCTGCACGTTCATGGCAACGTTCCTCAATTGACATTCTGGCCGGAAAACGCGGCCATGGCTTGTTACATCCGCATTTTGTAACCGAACCCGACATTTCCCATCTGGGCGGCCTATCCGCTCCTGATTGACGGCAGGATAGCCGGATTCCGGCCCAACCGGAAGGAGGAATGCCCTTGCCACAACCTCCGCCGCAGCATGATAGCCACCTCGACCGCCTTTGTGGTCTCCTGCCACGTGGTTCCAGCCCGAGTTGCAACATGGTGGGCGCATTTCGCCTGTCGCGCCAACTGCTTGAGCGATCGCCAGGCGCAAAGGACCTGCTCACGGAGCGCAGACGCGATGCCGTTTCGCTCACAAAACTCTGAAATATCAGGAAATTCCCGCCTGTATATCACCCCGCGCCAAACGAAAGAACCCGGCCAAGTACGACAAGGACCTCTATCGACCACACTACGGTGTCGAGAACATGTTCGGCAGGATTAAGGCTGGAGACGCGTCGCAGACCTGCACGACCGATGCGCCCACATATTCCTTTCCGGAATCTTCATCGCCGCGACATGTTGCGACTGGCTCGACTCAAAAAGTACACGCCTGCGTGTCAGGCTTTCCTTTACCCGGTCGGGTTCCGACCCAATCAGGGCACCTCAGTCATCCTCGCAGGGCCAGCTCGCCGGCACCGTGAGACCCGGCGGCAACTTGGTGAGGGCATCGCCACAGGCGAGAGCGATCTGCTCCTGCTCGAGTCCCGTTGCATGGGAGAGATCGGTTCCCTCGATGCGGGCGAGGAACAGGAAGGCATCGCTGAAATCGGCGGTGCCGGCAAAGCTGACATTATGCAGGATGGCGCGCGACAGGTTGGCCTTGCCGAAACGTACATTCTCGAACTTAGCCTTGAAGAAGATCGCCCGGCCGAGTTCCGCCTTGGTGAAATCAGCGCCCTTCAGGTTGGCGCCGCCAAAGGTGGCGCGCTGCAACTCGGCGGCCACGAAGGAGGCGCCCTCGGCCGACGCACTGCTGAAATCGCTGCGATAGCCCTCTGCCTTTTCAAAGCTTGCGCCGCTCAGATCCGAATAGGCAAACGAGGCGCGCACCAGGGTTGCCTTGCTCAGGTTCGCCCCCTTGAGGCTGCTGCGACTGAGATCGGTCATGCTGAAATCGGCATCACTCAGATTGGCGCCGTCGAGATTGCTGCCGTTCAGCATCAGCAGCCGCTTCTGGCAGTCGCTCCAGTCAATGGCAGGCGCCGCATCCTGGCGGCATTTTCCCGCCGCACTGTTCGATGGCTTGGCCGGCACCAGCACCACAAGGCCGGCAGCCACCGCGACCACCGGAATGACGGCACGCAACCGGCTGCGACGCAGATGCTCAAGCGCATTGTGCGGACGGATCGACTGTCCTGCCTTGCCTGCCGTCTTCGTCACGCCAACCACGCTCTCCTGATCGCCAATGGAAAAAGTCTTACCCCCCTTTGACGACTTGCGGAAGACCATTTTGCCGCTTCCATCGATCGGAGGGTTACATGCTGGGATAAACAGGTCCCTCGCCACCCTGCGGAGGAACCCAGGTGATATTCTGGTTGGGATCCTTGATGTCGCAGGTCTTGCAGTGCACGCAGTTCTGCGCGTTGATGACATAGACCTGCTCGCCATTCTTCTCCACCCACTCGTAGACGCCGGCGGGACAGTATCGTGCCGAGGGGCCGCCATAGATGCCGAGTTCGGAACGCTTCTGCAGGTCCATATCCCTGACCTTGAGGTGGACCGGCTGGTCTTCCTCATGGTTGGTGTTGGACAGGAAGACGGAGGAGAGGCGGTCGAAGGTCAGCACGCCATCGGGCTTCGGATAGTCGATCTTCTTGTGGCCGGCAGCGGGCTCGAGCGAGGCCGCATCGGTCTTGCCATGTTTCAGGGTGAAGGGCGAGGAACCAAAGATCTGGTTGATCCACATGTCGATGCCGCCGAGCGCGACACCGAGCGCCGTGCCGAACTTCGACCACAGCGGCTTCACGTTGCGCACGCGCTTCAGATCCTTGCCGATGGCGGTGGAGCGCCACTCGTTCTCGATCTCCACCGGTTCGTCATTGGCGCGGCCAGCGGCAATCGCCCCGGCGACCTTCTCGGCCGCCAGAATGCCGGACAGAACGGCGTTGTGGCTGCCCTTGATACGCGGCACGTTGACGAAGCCGGCCGAACAGCCGATCAGTGCACCGCCCGGGAAGGACAGCTTCGGCACCGACTGCCAGCCGCCTTCGGTGATGGCACGCGCACCATAGGAGATGCGCTTGGCGCCCTCGAAGGTATCGCAGATCGCCGGATGCGTCTTGAATCGCTGGAATTCCTCGAAGGGGAAAAGATAGGGATTCTTGTAGTTGAGATGAACGACGAACCCCACGGCGACCAGATTGTCGTGCAGGTGGTAGAGGAAGGAGCCGCCGCCCGTCTTCACGTCCAGCGGCCAGCCGAAGGAATGCTGCACAAGCCCCGCCTTGTGCTTCTCCGGCTTCACCTCCCACAGCTCCTTGAAGCCGATGCCGTATTTCTGGGGCTCCCGCCCGTCATCCAGCTTGAACCTGGCGATCAGCTGCTTTGCGAGCGAACCGCGTACGCCTTCTCCGATCAGAACATATTTGCCGAGAAGCGCCATGCCACGGGTGTAGTTCGGGCCCGGTTCGCCGTTCTTCTCGATCCCCATATCGCCAGTGGCGACGCCGATCACGGCGCCTTCGTCATTGTAGAGCACTTCGGTCGCGGCGAAACCCGGATAGATTTCGACGCCGAGCTCCTCCGCCTTGCCCGCCAGCCAGCGACAGACGAGACCGAGCGAGACGATATAGTTGCCGTGATTGTTCATCAAAGGCGGCATGAAGGCATTCGGCAGGCGGACGGAGCCGGCGGGGCCCAGAAAGAGGAAATGATCGTCCGTGACAGGCGTGGTGAAGGGATGCCCCTCTTCCGCACGCCAGTTCGGCAGCAGCCGGTCGATGCCGATGGGATCGACCACCGCGCCGGAGAGGATGTGGGCGCCCACTTCCGCACCCTTTTCCAGAACGACGACCGAAAGCTCCGGGTCAAGCTGCTTCAGGCGGATGGCGGCAGACAGGCCCGCAGGACCGGCGCCGACGATCACCACGTCGAATTCCATGCTCTCGCGTTCGGGAAGCTCCATCTCGCTCATTCTCATGCTCCGCTCGGCCTGACCCCTTGTCACCCCTTCCTTGTCAAAACACAGACGGCTTGTCGAGCCAACTTGCGACAGCGGATGACCGGGATGGACAGGCTCGTCCTCATTCGGTGGAAAACACTATATGACGTTTACGTTCACGTCAATAAAGGCAGAAATTCCGACACGAAGGCCCGTCCCCCGCCAGGGTCCTTCCGTTCGGGTTGAAACGACCGGCGCTTGCCAAGCGAGGACCACCTGTTTCAAGATGAGCGCCCCTGACAAGAGGCGCGTCGGACATTGCGACGACAGAGGTCCGCACGCGCCGCAAGACGCAGAACGAGAAGGATCACTTCATGGATTTCGGTATTTCCGGCAAGCGGGCCCTTGTGCTCGCCTCATCGCGCGGCCTCGGGCTCGGCATTGCGAAGGCGCTCGCCGCGGAAGGGGCCCATGTGCTGCTGTGCGGCCGAAGCGGCGAAACGCTGGCGGAAAACTGCCGTGTCATCAATGCCGAAGGCAAGGGCAAGGCCGACTGGGTCTGGGCGGATCTTGGCGAGGAGGATGCGGTCACCAATCTGGTGAAGGCGGTTCATGACAAGCTCGGCGGTCTCGACATTCTCGTCAACAACACCGGCGGGCCGACGCCGGGCACCTCGGAAGATATGAGCGCGGAAAAGCTCGAGAGTTTCTTCCAGACCATGGTGCTGCGTGTGATCACGCTCACCAATGCCTTCCTGCCGGCCATGAAGGCGCAGGGCTTTGGCCGCATCCTGACGGTCGCCTCGTCCGGCGTCATCGAACCCATCGCCAATCTCGCGCTGTCCAACACGCTGCGCGGCGCGCTGGTCGGCTGGAACAAGACGCTCGCGACAGAAGTGGCCGGCTTCGGTATCACCGCCAACATGATCCTGCCCGGCCGCATCCATACCGACCGGATCGACGAACTCGATGGCGCCAATGCCAAGCGTCAGGGCAAGAGCCTCGAAGAGGTGCGCTCGGCCTCGATCAAGACCATTCCCGCCGGCCGCCTCGGCACGGTGGAAGAATTTGGTGCTGTGGGCGCCTTCCTCTGCTCAGGCCCGGCCGCCTACGTGACCGGCAGCATGATCCGCGTTGACGGTGGCGCCGCACGCTCCCTCTGACCGTTGATCCACGTCCCCGACATCCGCATTGCCGGATGTCGGGGACGTGCTATGGTGGATCATCCGCTGCACGGGGCGGTCCGGCGTCCTCCGTAGGGCAGCAGATGGCAGTGCGCCCCGGACGGCGCGCTTGCAGTCACCGCCCGCGGCCGGATGTCGGCCGGGCGGCATCTGCCCGAAAACACCGCCAGGAGATCGACGCATGCGCATTGCCCGTCTCGTGTTGACAGTGCTTGCCGGCCTCTGCCTGCTGATCGGCCTTGTCTGGATGGGCCAGGGCAGCGGCTACTTCCCCTACCCCGCCTCCAGTTTCATGATCCGCCAGACACAGTGGATTTTCTACGGCGGCCTCGTCTTTCTGGCGGGCATCGGCCTGCTGTTCGCCTCCAGATCGCGTCCCTGAGGCGCCTTTGCGGGAAATTGCAGCTTCACGTCTTCGGGAGCCCTGAAATTTCAAGGTACATTACCGAAGTTTAAGGTGATTTTTGCAAGCCTTGGGCGTTTCTTGGTCGCATCGCCATATTGCATCGCAGCAATGGGCGGTTTCCTTTCACTCGACGCTTTCAGGCCCCGCTCATGAAAAAGCTCTGGACCTCTCTCGGCATCATCGCCATCGGCGTCGGTGGCGCCTGGTATTACCGGGATGCCCTCCCCGCCGCACTGCAAATTCCAAGCCTGCGTCAGCTTGCCGCCGCCGCAGGCCTCAGTGAAACCGTGCCGACCAAGGCCGAAGGAGAAGGTCAGCATCGCGCTGCCTCCGCGGAAGACGGTGCCGGGTCCGGTCAGCGCCGCCAGGGTCAGGGTCAGGGCGGTGCACAGCAGGCCGGCGCCCAAGGCCAGGGCGGACAGGGTGGCCAGGGGCGCCGCAATGGCGGCCCCATGACCGTCCGCACCGTGGCCGCCGCCACGGGCACCCTTGCACTTGACGTGCCGGCCAACGGTTTTGCGGAAGCTGCAGACACAACCACCATTGCCGCACTGCAGCAGGGACTGGTGATCTCCATCGCCGCCAAGGATGGCCAGGAGGTGAAGTCCGGGGATCTGATCGCCAAGCTGGATGATCGGACAGCGCTTGCCACCGTCAACAAGGACAAGGCCAACATTGCCAGCGACGAGGCCACGCTGGCCGAAGCGATTGCCGCCTTCCAGCGTGCCGAAAGCCTGATGAAACAGAACGCGCAGTCGCAGCAGAGCTACGAGCAGGCCAAGGCCGCGCGCGATACCGCGACGGCCAAGCTGGAGGCCGACAAGGCCACGCTCGCATCCGACCAGGTGACGCTGGAACATACCGACATCCGTGCACCCTATGATGGCCGCCTCGGCGACATCATCGTCAGCCCCGGCGCCTATGTCAGTGCCGGCGCGACGATCGTCACGATCACCCGCTACGATCCCATCTCCGTCGCCTTCCGCCTGCCGCAGCGCTACCTGCCGGACCTGCATCGCGGCCTGACCGATGCGGTGGCCGTTGAAGCCGATCCGGCCGCCACCGGCGGCGTTGCCGATCGCGGCATTCTCTCCTTCTTCGACAATTCGGTCGATGAAAGCTCCGGCACCGTGCTCGCCAAGGCGGAGTTCAAGAACGACAAGGGCACGCTCTGGCCGGGTCAGAACGTCAACGTCACCGTGCACTTCCAGCCGACGGGCCGCTCCATCATCGTGCCGACGGTCGCCGTGCGTCCCGGCGCTGACGGCTCCTTCGTCTATACCGTGGACAATACCGGCCGGCTGCATGCCACGAAGGTCAGCGTCCTTCGCACCAACGGCGACCTCAGCGCCATTGCCTCCGGTCTGACGGAAGGTGATCACGTGGTCGTTGAAGGCCAGGTCCAGCTCGCTGACGGCCAGCGCGTCGTGGAACAGTTCGCCGGCGACAAGCCGATGCCAGTCGCCGATGCAGCCTCTGTCACGGGAGCCGTCACGCCATGATCCCAGCCTTCTGTATCAACAGGCCGGTCGCCACCACGCTTCTGGCGCTTGGCCTCGTCCTGGCCGGTCTGGCGGGCTATCGCCAACTGCCGGTGGCAGCCCTGCCGAAGGTGGATTTCCCGACGATCAACGTCTCGGCAGCCTTGTCCGGCGCATCGCCGGAAACGATGGCGACCTCGGTTTCGACGCCGCTCATCAAGAAGTTCGAGACCATTCCCGGCGTCAGCGAAATCAGCGCCACCAACTCGCTCGGCAACACCTCGATCGTGCTGCAGTTCGACCTGAACCGTAACATCGACGCTGCCGCAGCCGACGTGCAGGCCGCCATCTCGCAGGCAACCCGTCAGTTGCCGAGCAACATGACGACGGCCCCGAGCTACCGCAAGACCAACCCCGCCGACGCGCCGATCCTGCTGCTCACCGTCGGTTCGGACGAACTGCCGCGTTCCAAGGTGGATGAAATCGCCGAAGACGTGATTTCTCCGCTTCTCTCCACCCTCCCCGGCGTCGCCGAAGTCAGCATCTACGGCTCTCAGACCTATGCGGTGCGCGTCGGACTTGATCCGAATGCCCTGCAGGCCCGTGCACTCGGCGTCGATACCGTCACCACGGCCATCGCCAATGCCAACAACCAGACTCCGGTCGGCACGCTGCAGACGGCCGATCAGCGTCTCACCATCGATGCCAAGACCCAGCGCACCAATGCCGATGAATTCCGCACGCTGGTGATCGCCACCAAGAACGGCGCACCGATTCATCTGGGCGACGTGGCCAAGGTGGACGACAGCGTCGAGAACCTCGATGCCGGCAGCTGGTACGACGGCAAGCAGTCGATCATTCTGGCCGTGCAGCGTCAGCCGGATGCCAACACGGTAGACGTGGTGGATTCGATCAAGGCGAAGCTGCCGGCGCTCAAGGCGCAGTTGCCGCCTTCCGTGCATCTCAACGTGATGAACGACGCCTCGACCGCGATCAAGGACGCGATCAAGGACGTGGAATTCACGCTGATGCTGACGATCGGTCTCGTGGTTCTGGTGATCTACCTCTTCACCGGCCACCTGATGGCGACCGTGATCCCCGGCCTTGCCGTTCCCTTGTCGCTGATCGCCACCTTCGGCGCGATGTATGTGATGGGCTACAGCATCGACAACATCTCGCTCCTGGGCCTGACGCTGTCCGTCGGCCTTGTGGTGGACGATGCGATCGTCATGCTGGAAAACATCCTTCGCCTACACGAGGAAGGCCTGCCGATGCGCGAGGCGGCACTGAAGGGCGCCGCCGAAGTCAGCTATACCATCATCTCGATGTCGATCTCGCTGGTGGCCGTCTTCATTCCGATCCTGCTGATGGGCGGCGTTGTCGGTCGTCTGTTCAACGAGTTCGGCATGGTGGTGACGCTTGCGATCCTTGCTTCCGCCATCGTGTCGCTGACGGTGACACCGATGCTCGGTTCGCGCCTGTCCTCCCATTCCTCGCGCCCCCCGTTCATCATCCGCTGGTTCGAGGCCGGTTTCGGCTACACGCTGCGCGGCTATGACCGCTCGGTCTCTTGGTGTCTCAGACATCGCGGCGTGGTGCTGTTGAGCTTCCTCGCCTCGGTCGGCGCCTCGGCCTGGCTGTTCATGACGCTGCCCTCCAGCTTCTTCCCGCAGGAAGACATCGGGCGCCTTTCGATCTCCACCCGTGCCCGCGAGGACATTTCCTACACGGCCATGCGCGATCTGCAGGCACAGGTGGCGCAGATCATCGGCAAGAACCCGGCCGTGGAACACGTCACCTCCATCGTCGGCGGCAATGCGCGCAGCCCCCTCAACAACGGCACGATGTTCGTCGAGCTGAAGGACAAGGAGCATCGCCCGCCACTGTCACAGACGATCGACGAATTGCGCAAGGCGACCGCCAAGGTTGCCGGCATCAAGACCTTCATTACCCCGCAGCAGAGCCTGCGCTTCGGCGGTCGCAGCACGGCCTCGCAGTACCAGCTCGTGATCCAGGCGCTGAACGCCTCGACCACCAATGAGTGGGCCGGCAAGATCCAAGCTGCATTGCTGCGCGACCGGATGTTCACCGACGTGACCTCCGACGCCCAGAACGGGGCGATCGCCGCCGACATCAAGGTGGATACCGACAAGGCAGCCGCCTACGGCATCACCAACGACCAGCTGCGCAAGACGCTGGAAATGGCCTTCGGCGGCTATACCGCAGCCCAGATCCAGTCGACCGGCGACAGCTATGACGTGATTGTCGAGTTCGACCGCTCGAAGCCCTGGGACGACCAGTTCCTGCGCGACATCAACGTTCTGTCGAGCAAGACGAGCACGCTGGTGCCGCTCTCCAACTTCGCCACCGTCGAGCGCAAGCAGTCGCCGGTAACGATCAACCAGACCGGCCAGCTGGTCTCCACCACGGTCTCATTCAACCTGCCGGATGGCGTGGCGCTCAGCCAGGCGACCCAGCGGATCGACGAGATCAAGCGCGACATCGGCATGCCGAGCGACGTCTTCACCTCCTATGGCGGAACGGCGGCGATCTTCCAGCAGAGCCAGGGCAATACCGGCCTGCTGATCCTGGCCGCCGTGCTGACGATCTACGTGGTGCTCGGCGTGCTCTATGAAAGCTTCATCCATCCGCTGACCATCCTGTCCGGTCTTCCGGCAGCGGCATTTGGTGCGCTTCTTGCGCTGAAGGTGATGAACTTCGACCTCTCGGTCATCGCACTCATCGGCCTTCTGATGCTGATCGGCATCGTCAAGAAGAACGCCATCATGATGATCGACGTGGCGGTGGAACTGATGCGCGACAAGGGCGAGGCAACCGCGGTTGCCATTCACGAGGCCTGCGTGCGACGTTTCCGGCCGATCATGATGACCACCTTCTGCGCCATGCTCGGCGCCCTGCCGATTGCAATGGGCTCCGGCGCAAGCTCGGAACTGCGCCAGCCGCTCGGGATTGCGGTGGTCGGTGGCCTCATCGTCTCGCAATTGCTGACGCTGTTCATCACGCCGGTCATCTTCGTCGAGATGGACCGTCTGGGACGCGGCCTGCAGCGGCTGTTCTCGCGCAAGCAGACGCATCATGAAGCCGACAATGACGGCACTGGTGCCGTCACCCCGCTTGCCGCAGAGTAATCCTGCGGGCACTCCTTCGTGCTGCGCAACGCAGCACTTCCAATGTCCCGCCACTCCAATGGCGGGACATTGTCATTTGGGCGGTTCGCTCAGGGTTTTCGGCAGAGGTCCTGACCGTCCAGCCGGTCGGCGATGGAGGCATAGCGGGGATCGAGTTGCGCCGCCATCCGGTAGAGCCGGCCGGAGAGTGCCGGGTCCCACGTCCCCTCGAAGCCCTTGACGCCGGCCTGCCGTCGCTCTGCGTCGAACGTCACCGTGGAATGCACGAATTCCTGATGGGGCTTTTCACCGGCGGCATAGGGCAGCAGCCAGTCGAGTGCGGCGCGCAGATCGCCACCCTGCGGCCCTTTCAGACGGTACCAGTCCATCCCCTCCGTCTTTGCCTCCACCGCCGCCCGCAAAAGCGGCTCGAGGTCATAGACGACATAATGCAGGGCATCGCGCTGGCGAAAATCCACCGTCTCGCCATCAGGCCCGATGTTGCGGGCCAGCTGTGCCACGAACTGGGCCTCGGCTCTGTCGATCATCGCCTTGTCGTGCAGAGCGAAGGCTGAGAGTGCGGCGAGCTTCACCCGATGCGAGGTCCAGTTGTTGATCCAGGAGCCCTTGGAAGGGTCGAGATTGTGCTCAAGCTGCCTGAGATAGCCCTCCCCCAGTTTTCGCAGAAAGGCGGAAACCGCGCTGTGGGTCGCATCATCGAGGTCGGGCTGCAGCAGCGCGTAGGCATCGATCATCGCATCAAGCCCGGTCTCGTCGATGGGATTGAAACTCGGCCTGTAGGTCTTGGCCCAGGCGTCCAGCAGCCGTTCTGCGCGGCTCAGATCCTCCGGCCGGTGTCCGGCGCGGTAAAGCAGCGCCAGCCGGCGCATCAGCGGCCAGTCCTTCTCCGCGGCGATGCTCTCGTCCCGGATGCCCTGATGCGGCAGTGTGCCTTCGGTGTGGACGCGTGGAAGGGCGCGCGGCGCATCCGGCTCCTTCTCCACGGCACGGCGCAGGCTTTTCACCTCGGCGGCATTGAGCTTCTCGCAGGTGAGTGCCAGTCCCTGATCCGGCGCGGCAACCAGAAGGGCAAGAAGCAGACAGAGGGAGTGGCCGGCAAACGGACGGGACATGATCGGCTTCCTCGCATCGCAGGCATGGTGCGCAACAGGCAATACAGCAACGACCGGGGATGCGGGCATCCGCTCCCCCTCGCCGCTCCCTTGTATCGCGGTCAAGCCTGTGCGAAAAGGCCGCTCCTTTCGGCCCAAGAGGCCCTTTCACCGCAACTCTCACGTCAACATTGTGAAGGAAGAGACGCATGTCACGCGCGCTCGGGCTCGATTTCGGCACGACCAATACCGTTCTGGCGCTGGCCGATGCCGGCGCCACCACCACCCATTCGCTGCCCTTCACCAGCAGCGCCGGCACCAGCGACAGCATGCGCACCGCGCTCTCCTTCATGAAGGATGCCGCGCTCGGCGTGCAGGCGCTCAAGGTCGAGGCGGGACAGGCGGCGATCCGCATGTTCATCGACAATCCCGGCGATTGCCGTTTCCTGCAGTCGATCAAGACCTTTGCGGCGAGCGCCGCCTTTCAGGCCACCCTCGTCTTTGCCCGGCGCCAGCAGTTCGAGGATCTGATGGAGGTGTTTCTGCGCCGCCTGAAGGCCTATGCCGGCGAGGCATGGCCCTCCGACATTTCGCGGCTGATGGTCGGACGCCCGGTGCGCTTTGCCGGCGCCAACCCGGATGAGGCGCTGGCGCTGACGCGCTATCAGGCAGCCCTCTCCCGCTTCGGCTTTCCGGAAATCCACTACGTCTACGAGCCGGTGGCGGCTGCCTATTACTTCGCCCAGTCATTGACGCGCGATGCCAATGTGCTGGTGGCGGATTTCGGCGGCGGCACCACCGACTATTCGCTGATCCGCTTCGAACGCCATGCCGGCCAGCTCCGCGCCGTTCCGATCGGCCACTCCGGCGTCGGCATTGCCGGCGACCATTTCGATTACCGGCTGATCGACAATCTCGTCTCGCCCGAAATCGGCAAGGGCAGCCATTTCAAGAGCTTTGGCAAGCTTCTGGATGTGCCCGCCGGTTACTATGCGAATTTCGGCCGCTGGAACCAGCTGTCGATCTTCAAGACCACGCGCGAATTCACGGACCTCCAGTCTCTGGTTCGCTCCGCAACGGAACCGGACAAGCTCGAACTCTTCATCGAACTGATCGAGCATGACGAGGGCTATCCGCTCTACCAGGCAATCTCGGCGACCAAGATGGCCCTGTCACAGACGGAAGAGGCGGAGTTTCATTTCGCCCCGCTCGGCAAGGCCGGCCACAAGACGGTCAAGCGCAGCGATTTCGAGGGCTGGATCGCCGATGATCTCGCCCGCATCGAGGAAGCGCTGGACGAGGTTCTGGTGAAGACCAACACTGCCGCCGACCAGGTCGACAAGGTGTTCCTGACCGGCGGCACCTCCTTCGTGCCGGCCGTGCGCAACATCTTCCGCCGCCGCTTCAGCGAGGACCGCATTGAAAGCGGCGGCGAGCTTCTCTCCATCGCCCATGGTCTGGCGCTGATCGGCGAAAGCGGCGATGTTGAGCAGTGGGCGGCGTGAGGGAAACGTCATCCATTGGCTTTCTCGCGAGGCTCGCTTCCGCTAAGGTCATGGCATGACCTCAGCCGAGCCCCTCTCTCCCGCAGCACTGTCCGCCCTTCTGCATTTCTATGCGGATTGCGGCGTGGACTGGCTGCT
The DNA here is from genome assembly GCF_900156005.1 of Rhizobium sp. RU35A. Lineage (NCBI taxonomy): Bacteria > Pseudomonadati > Pseudomonadota > Alphaproteobacteria > Hyphomicrobiales > Rhizobiaceae > Rhizobium > Rhizobium sp. RU35A. Next base: position 294,247 of record NZ_FTMR01000001.1, read on the forward strand.
GGAGGAGGCGCCGGTTGATCGTATTGCAGAATTTGCCGAGCAGCAGGCGGCGCGCGCCGCGCAACGGCGCGACCGGCCGGCCACCCCGCAGGCGGCGCCCGTCGGCCCGGCTGCCGGCGGACCTGCTGAACGCGCCTCTGCAGGCGCGGCGCCGCGAGGCGCGTCGCCTGCCGCACCCGTCGCCGTACCCGATGCGGATGCGGTAGCAGCCGCCCGTCTTGCGGCAGAGAGTGCTGGAACGCTGGAGGCGTTGAGACAGGCGCTGGAAGGATTTGGCGGCTGCAATCTGAAGAACGGCGCGCGCTCCACCGTGTTTGCCACCGGCAGCGCGGCCTCCGGCATCATGGTGCTCGGCCCCATGCCGTCTGCCGATGACGATCGCGACGGCCTTCCCTTCTGCGGCCGGCAGGGCCAGCTTCTCGATCGCATGCTCTCAGCGATCGGACTGGCGCGCGATACGGTTCTGCTCTCGACCGTGGTGCCCTGGCGTACACCGGGGAACCGTGCCCCCTCCCCGGCAGAGATGGAGATCTGCCGCCCGTTCATCGAAAGGCAGATCCAGCTCGCGGCACCACGCCGACTGCTGCTGCTCGGCAATTTCACGGCACGCTTCTTTCTCGGCGAGGATGGCACCATCTTCAGCCTGCGCGGCACATGGCGGGATATTGCCCTCGGGCCCCTCACCGTCCGCGCGCTCGCCAGCCTCCACCCGCAGGACCTTCTGACCGCACCGGCCAACAAGGCGCTTGCCTGGCAGGATTTGCTGACCTTCCGTCACGGCCTTACCGGCTGAAGCGGGAGGCGAATCGTCGATCTTAAAATTTTATGAAAGCAGCCATGCAACTTGCGCATGGCAGCGACGCGGCGCGACCGGTTGCCCATTTGATGTTGCAGTGCAATATTAGGACATGTCTTGGGAGGAACAGATTTAGGAACCAAGGCTATGACCACGCGTATTCGCCCCATTCACTCCGGCTTCGAGACATTGCGTCTCGCGGGCCTTTCGCCGCGTTCGACGCAAGGCTACCACCGCTTCGGGACAGCCACTCATGAGCAGCTGACAGCCCGCGCCAGCGCCCGCCGTGGCATGCTGACGCGCCCGACGGCGATCTTTGCCGATTTTCGCGAACGCTGAGTCGATTTCCGGGAGATTACCATGAGCCACCCGATCCGCTGTTTCAAGTCGTTGCGTGACACCTTTGCCAGCATAGGCGCTGCCGTGCGCGCCAGCCGCGAACTCACGCTTTCGGCAGGCGCAAGCGAACGCGCCGCACATCCGGCCTCATCGATCCCGCTCTAATACGCCTCTGAGAGGCAGGTGCAGTCACGTCGGCGGCGAGGAAGCCTTCCTCGCCGCTTTGCGTTCCAGCCCCAGCTGGTGTTCACGGTAGATGATAAAGATGCCGGCCAAGACCGTGATGGCGGTGCCGATGAGCATCTGGATGGTCGGCACATCGCCGAACAGGACGTAGGAAATCCCGATACCGAGAATGATCGAGGAATAATCGAAAGGCGCCACCGTCGAGACATCGGCATGCCGGTAGCTTTCTGTGAGAAAGATCTGCCCGAGACCGCCAAAGAAGCCGGAGGAGACCAGGAAGATCTTCTCCTCCAGGGTCAGCGGCACCCAGCCGAACGGCAGACTGACCAGCGACAGGACGGCCGCCGTCAGCGAGAAATAGACGACGATGGTCGAGGTCTTTTCCGTCCGCACCAGCTGGCGCGTCTGCACCATGGCAAGGCCGCCCAGCACCGCCGCCAGCAGCACGGAGGCCGCCCCCATGGCCGGACCGCTGTCGAGCCCGGCATGGCTGAACAGCGAAAGCTTCGGCCAGGAAATGATGAGCACCCCGAAGATGCCGATGGCGACTGCCGTCCAGCGGTAGATGCGCACGGTCTCCTTCAGGATCAGCGCGGCAAAGATCACCGCCATCAGCGGCGAGGCATAGCCAATCGCAATGGCATCCGGCAGCGGCAGATGAATGAGGCCATAAAAGCCACAGGCCATCCCGCCGATGCCGAGAATGCCGCGCTTCAGGTGACCGACCGGACTGTCAGTGCGAAAGGCCGTGTTGAGATCACCGCGGACGGCGAGATAGATCAGGATCGGGACCAGCGCGAAGGCGGAGCGAAAGAAGGTGATCTGACCGGCCGGGATGCCGTCGCCGGCCGACTTGATGCACGTCTGCATTCCCAGAAACACAATGACGGACATCACTTTCATCGCAATCCCCCTTAAGGGATTCTGCGCTTCGGCACTCATTCAATCGCTCACGGCAGACACGACCGCGGCAAACCGGGCCGGAACAGGACTCATACCCCCTCAAACTAACGCAAAGGGAAGAAATGACACATCACGACTTGTGATGGATTCATCAATATGGAAAAATCCGGAACCGCCCCGCTCCAGGCGAGGTCTTTTGACGCGAGTTTTAACAATCGTTCAGGTTTGGATGCAATATTGCAGCCAAAATCGCAACCGTCGAACGACGAACAGACGCCATCCGGCAAGTCCAGACCAGGGAACATCATGCGCACAGATACGGGTCAGATTGTCCATCTGGCAGACTACCGCCCCACTGACTTCATCCTGGAACGCGTCGATCTTACCTTTGAACTGGATCCGACAGCAACGCGCCTTGAGGCAAGGCTGATCTTTCATCGCCGCGACGGCGCCGATCCGAAGGCACCCCTTGTGCTTGATGGCGACGAGTTGACGTTGGCGGAACTGCGTCTCGACCAGAACGAACTGCCGCCCGCGCAATTCGACGTGACGCCGGACAGTCTTGTCATCCGCGACCTGCCGGAAGCAGCACCCTTTGAAGTGACCGTCATCACCATCATCAATCCGGAAGCCAATGGCCAGTTGATGGGGCTTTATCGCACCAACGGTGTCTACTGCACCCAGTGCGAGGCGGAAGGTTTCCGCCGCATCACCTATTTTCCGGATCGGCCGGACGTGCTGGCGCCCTATACGGTGACCATCATCGCCGACAAGGCGACCAATCCGGTGCTGCTGTCCAACGGCAATTTTCTTGGCGGCGGCAATTACGACGAAGGCCGTCACTTCGCCGCCTGGTTCGATCCTTTCCCGAAGCCAAGCTACCTCTTCGCCCTTGTCGCCGGCGATCTCGGCATCGTCGAGGATACGTTCACGACCATGTCCGGCCGCGAGGTCGCGCTGAAAATCTATGTCGAACATGGCAAGGAACCGCGCGCGGCCTATGCCATGGACGCCCTGAAGCGCTCCATGCGCTGGGACGAGGAGCGATTCGGCCGCGAATACGATCTCGATATCTTCATGATCGTCGCGGTCTCCGATTTCAACATGGGGGCCATGGAGAACAAGGGCCTCAACGTCTTCAACGACAAATACGTGCTGGCCGATCCCGAGACGGCCACCGACCAGGACTATGCCAATATCGAGGCGATCATCGCCCACGAATACTTCCACAACTGGACCGGCAACCGCATCACCTGCCGCGACTGGTTCCAGCTGTGCCTTAAGGAAGGCCTGACCGTCTATCGCGACCACGAGTTTTCCGCCGACCAGCGCTCACGCGCCGTCAAGCGCATCGCCGAGGTCCGCCACCTGAAGTCCGAGCAGTTTCCGGAGGATGCCGGCCCGCTCGCGCATCCGGTGCGCCCGACCACCTATCGCGAGATCAACAACTTCTACACGACGACCGTCTACGAGAAGGGCTCGGAAGTCACCCGCATGATCGCGACCATTCTCGGTCGCGACCGGTTCAAGCAGGGCATGGATCTCTACTTCGAACGCCATGACGGCGACGCTGCCACCGTGGAGGATTTCGTTGCCTGCTTCGCAGAGGTCAGTGGCCGCGATCTGACGCAGTTCTCGCGCTGGTACCATCAGGCCGGAACGCCGATGGTCACCGCCTCGGCAGAGTACGACGCCGCCAGCCGAAGCTTTGTGCTGACACTGGAACAGAACGTACCGCCGACACCCGGCCAGAGCGTCAAGGAGCCGATGCATATTCCGCTCTCCTTCGCCCTCATCCTCGACAATGGCTCGATCGGCGAACCCTCGAGCATCACCGGTGGTGAAGTGACGGACGACGTCCTGCATCTGACCGAGCGTCACCAGACCTTCACCTTCTCCGGCATCGGCGCGCGGCCGGTGCTGTCGCTGAACCGGGGCTTCTCGGCGCCGATCAACCTCGACTTCCGCCAGACACCGGCGGACCTCGCCCACATCGCACGCCACGACAGCGATCTCTTCGCCCGCTGGCAGGCGCTGACCGATCTCGCCTTGCCGAACCTCCTGCAGGCGGCCCGCGACGCGCGCGACGGCAAGGAGATCAGCTGCGATCCGGCCTTTCTCACGGCCCTGCTGGAGGTTGCCGGTGACGGAAACCTGGAACCCGCCTTCCGCGCGCAGGCGCTCGCCCTTCCGAGTGAGGCGGACATTGCCCGGGAACTCGGCGGCAACAACGATCCGGACGCCATCCATGCCGGCCGTCAGGCAATCCTCGCCCACCTTGCCCGCGAAGGGGCTGCCACCTTCGAGGCCCTGTTTGCCAGCATGCGCACGGAAGGCGCCTTCACGCCGGATGCCGCCAGTGCCGGTCGGCGGGCGCTTCGCAACAGCGCCCTCTCCTACCTCTCCTATCTCGATGGCGGGGTTGCGCGTGCGGCAGACGCCTTTGCCAGCGCCGACAACATGACGGACATGACACAGGCACTGACGGTGCTGGCCCACCGTTTCCCCGGCGAGGCCGCCACCGCCAATGCGCTCGGCGCCTTCCTGAAGCGTTTTGATGACAATCCGCTGGTGCTGGACAAGTGGTTCTCGATCCAGGCAACCATTCCAGGTGTTGCCACGCTGGCACGCGTGCGCGCCCTCATGGAAGACCCGCATTTCGTCGCCACCAATCCGAACCGCGTGCGCGCCCTGATCGGCACCTTCGCCTTTGCCAATCCGACCGGCTTCAACCGCAAGGATGGCGAGGGCTACCGCTTCCTGGCCAGGCAGATCCTGGCGATCGACCCGCGCAATCCGCAGCTTGCCGCGCGCATCCTGACCTCCATGCGCTCCTGGCGGTCGCTGGAACCGGCCCGCGCCGAGCATGCCCGCACCGCGCTGGGCGAGATCTCGGCCGCTGCCAGCCTCTCCACCGACGTTCGCGACATCGTCGAGCGGATGATCCAGGACTGAGTGATTGGCGGGACTGCCACCACCTGAAGCTTTGTCGTGGCAATCCCTGCAGCCGCTGATTCCGGCTGCGGCAAAAACCCGGCGTCATGGTTAACAATTTATGACCACACGCTCTGGACAAGCCGAATCGGCTTTGATTCACTGCGCATAGTTCGCAAGCGGCATTGCGAATCAGCATGAGGGATCAATCAGAGCGATGGCGGACGTGCAGCGGGAAACCGCAGCCGGAGAACGGTTGCGTTTCAAATTTCCGGATTGGCTGGGCGTCGCGCTCGGCGACGGAAACGGGCTGCGTGTATTGCGGCGCCGGCTGGAAGACCTGCCGAGCGCCGAACTGTGGCTGAAGCGCTCCATCCCCCTGCTGATCATCGCCTTCCTCGCCGTGATCGCGGCCTCTCGTCTGCTCGGTCTGGTGTCGGAACGCGCCCGCATGGAGGAGGCCGCCCGCCAGTCCACCGCGCTTTTGGCGTCGGCGAGTGCTGCTGCGTTTTCCGGCCACGAGCAGGCCTTTGCAACCGATGACCGCAAGGCGGCGGAAGAGCGGCTGGCGCTGTTTTTGCCGAAGAACCGGCTACAGGCCGGCGCCTTTGTCATCCTGGTCGATTCCAGCGGTCGCATCTTCGGCGGCACGCCGCAGGCCAGTGCCTACATCAACCAGCGCCTGGATTCCCTTTTGCCGGAAATGGTCGCCCTGCGCCGGTTCGGCGGCGATGACGGCGTGATCGAGACGGCCTTCAACGAAATCCCGCACTACGCCTCCATCCGCGCGCTGGGCGGCCCGCAAGGCGGGCTCGTCGTCGCCGGCCATTCGCTGGAAGGCGCCGATCAGTTCTGGCGCCAGCAGGTGTCGCTCAACGTCACCCTGTTCACCGGCATCTCCTCGGTGCTGCTCGTCATTCTCTACGCCTATTACATGCAGGTGAAGCGCGCCCGCGACGCCGACGAGATCTTCCTGGAATCCAACATGCGCGTCGAAACGGCGCTGTCGCGCGGACGCTGCGGCCTGTGGGATTTCGATCTCGCCAACCGCCGGCTGTTCTGGTCGCGCTCCATGTATGAAATGCTCGGCCTGCCGCCGGGCAACAACATGCTCTCGTTCAGCGAAGCCGCGCGACTGATGCACCCGGCCGATGGCAACCTGTTTGCACTGGCGCGTGCCGTCGGCCGCGGCAATGCCAAGCAGATCGACCAGGTGTTCCGCATGCGCCATGCGGCTGGCCATTACGTCTGGATGCGCGCCCGCGCCCAGGTGATGAAGTCGAGCAGCGGCCGCACCCATGTGATCGGGATTGCGATGGACGTCACGGAACAGCACCGTCTCGCCCAGCGCTATGCGGAGGCCGACCAGCGTCTGGCGGACGCCATCGAATGCACCTCCGAAGCCTTCGTGCTGTGGGACAAGAACGACCGTCTGGTGATGTGCAACACCCACTTCCAGCAGGCCTACGGGCTGCCGGACACCGTGCTGGTGCCGGGCACCGAAAAGAGCGTGGTGACGGCCGCGGCCGCCCGCCCGGTCATCGAGCGGCGCATCGTCGATCCGGATCATAACGGCTTTTCGCGCACCACAGAGGTGCAGCTTGCCGACGAGCGCTGGCTGCAGATCAACGAACGGCGCACGCGCGATGGCGGCATGGTGTCCGTCGGCACCGACATCACGCTTCTGAAGCGCCATCAGGAGCGCCTGCGTGAATCCGAGCGCCGCCTGATGGCCACCATCGGCGATCTCTCGGCCTCGCAGAAGAAGCTCGAGCGCCAGAAGGCGGAACTTTCCGTCGCCAATGCCAATTATCAGGCCGAAAAGGAACGCGCCGAGGCCGCCAACAAGGCAAAATCCGAATTCCTCGCCAATATGAGCCACGAGCTGCGCACGCCGCTCAACGCCATCCTCGGCTTCTCGGAAATCCTGGTGAATGGCATGTTCGGCCCGGTCGGCTCGCCGAAATACAGCGAATATGCCCGCGACATCCATGACAGCGGCAAGCATCTGCTGAACGTCATCAACGACATCCTCGACATGTCGAAGATCGAGGCAGGTCACATGAAGATCGTCTGCGAGAGCATCGATCTCGCGCCGCTGATCGAGGAGAGCATCCGCCTCACCGCCATGCCGGCGGAAGCCAAGCTGATCGCCGTCACGCAGCGCGTCACCTCCGGCCTGCACATGCATGGCGACCGGCGCGCCATGAAGCAGATCTTCCTCAACATCCTGTCCAATGCGGTCAAGTTCACCAACGAAGGCGGCCGTGTTGAACTGCGTGCCCGCCAGTCGGAGCGCGGCATCTGGCTCACCATCGCCGATACGGGCATCGGCATTCCCAAGGCCGCACTCGGCAAGATCGGCCAGCCCTTCGAACAGGTGCAGAGCCAGTATGCCAAGAGCAAGGGCGGCTCGGGCCTCGGTCTCGCCATCTCGCGCTCGCTGGTCACGCTGCATGGCGGCACCATGCGCATCCGCTCGGCCGTCGATCGCGGCACCGTCGTTGCGCTGTTCATTCCTCAGCAGCGGGGCTGCTGCGCTGGGACAGGCACGCCTGCAGGATCGATCGCACGCTCTTCGACAGCCGCTTGACCTCGGCCTCGATCAGCTTGAGGCTCGGTGCATCGCCCGCCGTGCACAACCGCTCGATCAGGCCGGCCGGTGCGTCCTTCGGGTCGAAGGCGCCTTCCACGCACAGCCGGATGATCTGCGAGAGTTCGGTATAGAGCCGGAGCGCCGTCACGCAGGTCTCCAAATCGTCCGGGCTCAGGCGCCCGCTGGCATTCCGGCGCAACGCCGCCTCTGTCCCGCTCATCGAGACGGCCGCCTCATCGTCCTGCCCCGCCGCCCCGGACGGCGCGACGAGTCGCAGATATTGCGCGATGAATTCGATGTCGATCAGCCCGCCGGGGATCAGCTTGAAATCCCAGAGATCGCGTGGCGGCTTTTCCTGCTCGATCAGCGCGCGCATTTCGGAAACGTCCGCCGCCGTCTTCTGGCGGTCGCGCGGTCTTGCCAGCACATCGGCGATCACCTGGCCGGCCTCGGCCATCAGGCTCTCGTCACCGCAGACAAGGCGCGCCCGCGTCAAGGCCATGTGTTCCCAGGTCCAGGCCTCCTCCTCCTGATACCTTCGGAAGGCATTGATACGGGTGGCGACCGGCCCCTTGTTGCCGGAGGGACGCAGTCTCAGATCCACCTCAAAGACGATCCCCTCCGCCGTCGGTGCCGAAAGGGCCGCGATCAGCCGCTGCGTCACGCGGGTAAAATAGCGCATGGCATCGAGCGGCTTTGCACCATCCGATTCCTGCACCGCCTCCGGATAGTCGTAGAGCAGGATCAGGTCGACATCGGAGCCCGCCGTCAGCTCGTAACTGCCGAGCTTGCCCATGCCGAGAACGGCGACGCGGCCACCGGGATAGGTTCCATGCGCCTGTGCCATCTCGCCAAGCACCGCCCTCAGCGCCTGTTCGATGACAAGGTCGGCGAGATCGGTAAAGGCGCGACCGGCCTGGACGCCGGAAATCGTTCCGGTCAGCAGGCGAATTCCGATCAGGAAGCGCTGTTCGGCGGTGAAGATGCGCAGCCGATCCAGCACCTCCTCGTAATGGCGAGCGCCACCGAGAAAGGTCGTCAGCCGCTCGGAGAGATAATGCCGCGTCGGCATTTCCTGCATCAGGCCGGGATCGAGCATGCCGTCGAACACATGCGGGCGCGCGGCGATGATATCGGCGAGCCTTGGCGCCGCCGCCATGATCATCACCAGCAGCGACAGCAGACCGGGATTGTTGCCAAGGAGGGAAAACAGCTGGATGCCCGCCGGCAGCGCCTTCAGGAAACCGTCGAAGCGCAGCAATGCCTCGTCGGCGCGCTTGCTCGCACCAAAGGCAGAGAGAAGCTCCGGCATCAGTTCCGTCAGCCGCTCGCGCGCCTCGACGGATTGCGTCGCCCGGTAGCGCCCGTAATGCCAGGTGCGGATCACCCGCGACATGTCCGCCGGCCGCTCGAAACCCAGTTTCGACAGCGTGACCAGCGTCTCCGGATCATCGTTCTGCCCGGTGAAGACCAGATTGCCCTCGCTGGCCGAAAGCTTCGCCTCCTGCTCGAACAGGCGCGCATAGCGACGTTCGACACGGCGGAGCACATCTTCGAGACGAGCGGAAAACGTCGCCGTGTCGGCAAAGCCCAGCATATAGGCAATGCGCTTCAACTCGGCCTCGGTCTCCGGAAGGCGGTGGGACTGCTCGTCGCGCACCATCTGGATGCGATGCTCCACATCGCGCAGGAACCAGTAGGCTTCTGTCAGTTCGGCGGCGATTTCCGGCGTGATCCAGCGGGATTGGGCAAGCGCGGCAAGGGCAGCCTCCGTGCGTCGCTCACGGATCGCCGGCACGCGGCCGCCGGCAATCAGCTGCTGCGTCTGTGCAAAGAACTCGATCTCGCGAATGCCGCCCCGCCCGAGCTTCACGTCATGCCCCTTGACCGCGATCACCCCATGCCCCTTGTGGGCATGGATCTGCCGCTTGATCGAGTGGATGTCGGCGATCGCCGCATAGTCGAGGTATTTGCGGAAAACGAAGGGCGTTATTTCGCGCAGGAAAGCCTCGCCGGCCTTCAGATCGCCGGCCATCGGCCGCGCCTTGATATAGGCGGCCCGCTCCCAGTTCTGGCCGCGCCCCTCGTAATAGATCAGCGCCGCCTCGACGGGCACCGCAAGCGGTGTCGAACCGGGATCGGGCCGCAGGCGCAGGTCCGTACGGAACACGTAGCCGTCACCCGTCCGCTCCTGCAGGATGCGGATCAGCCGGCGCATCATGCGACCATACACTTCGGTCGCTTCGGCCGGGTCCGGCAGAATGCCGCTGTCCGGATCGAAGAAGACGACGATGTCGATATCGGAGGAATAGTTCAGCTCGCCCGCGCCGAGCTTGCCCATGCCGAGCACGATCAAGCCGGAACCGTCGCTCGGCCGTGCGGGATCGGCAAGCCGCAGCTTGCCGGCGTGATGAGATGCCAGCAGCAGGTGATCCATGGCGGCCGCCACCGCCGCATCGGCAAGCTTCGTCAGCCATTGCGTCGTTTCGCGCGCATGCAGCAGCCCGGAGAGATCGGCGAGCGCCAGCAGGAAACTCACCTGCCGCTTGGCATCGCGCAATGCGGTCATCACCTCGGACTCGGTCGGGGTCACCCCATCCATGCGCGGCTGCCAGCAGTCACGCGCGCCAGCCAGGGCCGCCTCCAGCTGCGGCTCCAGCGCCTCCTCCAGCGCGCACGCCAAAAGTTGGGGCCGGATCGCCGCAATGTCCTTGAGGTAGGGCGAGAGCGAGAGCGCGCCGACGAGAAAATCCTTGAGCGGTCCGCCTTCAGCAAGAACAGCGGCAATCGCCGCCTCGCGCGCCCCCATCTCCTTCAGCGCCGAAAGCGCCGAGCGCGCCTCGGTCTGGTTGAAGGGTTTCAGTTCCCGCACCGTCTGCGTCAGCCGCCGAACCGTCATCGTCACGCATCCTCCCTATGCTCCTCATGCTCCCTTTAGAGCTTCTGGAGGGGAAACACCATCGTAACGGTCAGTCCTGGTTGCACTGCCTCATCGCCATGGGTAGCGGAAAGCTCCAGCCGGCCGCCATGCAGTTCCATCACCGCCTCCACCAGCGAAAGGCCAAGCCCGGTCCCCGGCTTGGAGCGGCTTTCGTCGAGACGCACGAAGCGCTTGGTCACTTCCTTGCGCTTGTCGGCCGGAATGCCCGGCCCGCTATCGGCCACGGACAGGTGAAGCCCGTCCGCCTGCCGGCGCAGGATCACCCGGATCGGTTCGGCCCCATCGGCCTCACAGGCATATTTGATCGCATTGTCCAGGAGGTTGAAGATTGCCTGCCCGATCAGTTCGCGATTGCCGTGCACGGCAAGCCCGGGCTCGATATCGGTGGTCAGCGCCAGTCCCGCCTCCTCCGCCACCGGCTCGTAAAGCTCGGCGCTGTCGGCGGAAATGGCCGAAAGATCGACACTCGTCATCTCGGCGGCAATCGAGCCGGCCTCCACGCGTGAGATCATGAGGAGCGCATTGAAGGTACGGATCAGCTGGTCGGATTCGGCGATGATGCCTTCCAGCGCCATCCGGCGGCTCTCTTCCCGATCCTGGGCCAGCGCATCGGCCGCCTTGTTGCGGAGCCGGGTCAGCGGCGTCTTGAGATCGTGGGCGATGTTGTCGGAGACCTGCCGCAGGCCTTCGTTCAGCTTCTCGATGCGCTCCAGCATGGCGTTCAGCGATTCGGACAGACGGTCGAACTCGTCGCCGGAAACGCCAACCGGCAGGCGCTGCGAAAGGTCGCCCGCGATGATCTTGGTGCTCGCCGCCGACATCCGGTCGATGCGTTTCAGCGCATTGCGGCCGATGCCGAACCAGATCACCAGCGCACCCAGCCCCATGATCGCCAGCGCCACCATCAGCGCACGCCGCACGATGCCGCGGAACCGGCCGGGTTCGCCGAGATCGCGGCCGATCATCACCCTGAGGCCATTGTCGAGGAAGAACACATTGGCGGTTGCCACATGCGGCCGCGGCGGCCCGGTCTCGGTGAAGGGCTCGTAATGGAAGGGAAAGCGGGTCCAGCCCTCATTGTCGAGCACGCCGGGCTCGACACTCGCCACATTGCCGGCCAGCATCTCGCCGCTCGAACTTGCGATCACGTAGAGATTGGCACCCGGCTGGCGCGCCCGCCGCTCCATGATGCGCAGCAGAACGGTAATGCCGCCGCGTTCATAGGCGCGCAGGAAATCCGATGTCTCCTGGATAAGCGCCTCGCGCACCTGCTGCGCCAGAAGCCTCTCCGACATGGCCGTCACATAGACCACGAGGAAGGCCGCGCAGAGCGCAAACAGCAGGATGTATAGCGCCGAGAGCCGAACGGTCGTCGAGCGAAAGACAAGGCGGATACGGCTGAGCGAGGGTTTCACGCCTCGTCCTTGATCATGTAGCCGGCACCGCGAATGGTCTTCAGCAGCGGCTTGTCGAAATCCTTCTCGATCTTGGAGCGCAGGCGCGACACATGCACGTCGATCACGTTGGTCTGCGGGTCGAAATGGTAATCCCACACGTTTTCGAGCAGCATGGTGCGGGTGACCACCTGACCGGCATTTTTCATCAGATATTCCAGCAGGCGGAACTCGCGCGGCTGCAGAAGGACCTCCTTGCCGCCGCGGCGCACCTCATGCGACAGGCGGTCCAGTTCCAGATCGCCGACCCGGTAGACCATGTCCTGTTCCGGCGCGCCCTTGCGACGGCCCAGCACCTCGACGCGGGCCAGAAGCTCGCTGAAGGCATAGGGTTTCGGCAGGTAATCGTCGCCCCCGGCGCGCAGGCCCGTCACGCGGTCATCCACCTGGCCAAGTGCCGAAAGGATCAGCACGGGCGTGTTGATGCCACGCTTGCGCAGCTCGGTAATGACGGAAATGCCGTCACGACGCGGCAGCATACGGTCGACCACCATCACGTCGTAGGCATTTTCCGAGCCCATGAACAGGCCGCTTTCGCCATCACTGGCGTGATCGGCCACGATGCCGGCCTCGCGAAAGGCCTTGGTCATGTAGGCTGCGGCTTCCAGATCGTCTTCAATCACAAGAATCTTCATGTGCGGGACAATAGCGTCCGTCACGCCATCCGTAAAACAGGTTTCGGACTTTCCATCGCTCTCATGTCCGGTCATCTGCATGGGTGAAAGCCTCATCGCATGGAAACACAATGCCGAATGAAAGAGAGGCGCCGAGCCATTCCCGGCCCGGCGCCCCGTTTCAGAAAGGCTCGGCCCCGGTCAGCCTTCGTTCAGCGGCAGGGCGATGAAGCGGCTGCCGTTCTGAGACTGGATCTGGAAGAGTGCACGGGTGCGGCCATCCTTGCGGGCTGCTTCGATCGCCTTGGTGATATCGGCGGCCGAAGATACCTGCTGGTTGTTGACCGAGGTGATCTTTTCGCCTTCGCGCAACCCCTTGGCGGCGGCCTCGGAGTCGGGATCGACATCGGTCACGGCCACGCCATTGCCGTCATCGGACGGGGCAACCGTGATACCCAGTGCCGTCAGCGCCTTTTCGGTGGAGGGCTGCGAACCCTGATCCTGGTTCTGGCTGCTTTCCGCCTTGGTCGCTTCGTCGCTGGCCAGATTGCCGAGCAGAACCGTGACGGACTGCGCCTTGCCATTGCGCCAGATCGACACTTCGGCCTTCTTGTTCGGCCCGATCGCGGCCACCTTCTTGGCGAGATCGCGGGCATCCTTGACCGGCTCGCCATTGACGGCGGTGATTACGTCACCCTGCTTGATGCCGGCCTTGGCGCCCGGAGAATTGTCCTGCGGCGCAACGACCAGCGCACCCTTGGCTTCCGAGAGGCCAAGCGAATCCGCGATGTCCTGCGTTACCGGCTGGATCTGTACGCCGAGCCAGCCGCGTTCCACCTTGCCGTCCTTCATCAGGTCGGCGATCACGTCCTTGGCGGTGGAGGCGGGGATGGCAAAGGCAATGCCGACGCTGCCGCCGGAGGGCGAGAAAATCGCGGTGTTGATGCCCACCACTTCGCCGTTCAGGTTGAAGGTCGGGCCGCCGGAATTGCCGCGGTTGACGGCTGCATCGACCTGGATGAAATCGTCATAGGGGCCGGAGCCGATGTCGCGACCGCGGGCGGAAACGATACCGGCCGTCACCGTGCCGCCAAGGCCGAAGGGATTGCCGACAGCCACCACCCAGTCGCCGACGCGGGTCTTGCTGTCATCGGCAAACTTCACATAGGTGAACTTGCGCTTGGCATCGACCTTCAGCAGCGCCAGATCGGTGCGGCTGTCCTTGCCGACCAGCTTGGCATCGAGTTCAGTGCCGTCGTTCATGACCACCGTATAGGCCGAACCATCCGAGACGACGTGGTTGTTGGTAACGACATAGCCGTCTTCCGAGATGAAGAAGCCGGAGCCCTGGGCGACGGGGCGCAGGTAGTGCGGGCGCTTCGGGTCGCGCTGGGCGCGGTCCTGGTTCTTGCCGCCCTGGCCCTGCTGGTTGCCGAACTCCCGGAAGAAGCGCTTCAGCGGGTGGTCGTCCGGCAGGTCATCGAAGCCGCGACCGCCGAAATTGAACGAAAAACCGTTGCCGCTGTCATCGGAAACAGGGGTCGCATCCGACTTGACGCGAACCGAGACGACAGCCGGCGAAACGGCGGAGACCACGTCGGAGAAACTCGGAACCTGCGGTGCGGCGACCGTCACCGGCTCGGCGAAGGTCTGGTAGACCTGGGCCGGGATGCCGGTGGAGAGCATGACGGCCGCGAGGCCCGCCACGGTCGATCCCTTCAGCACGGTTTTCAGGGAGGGACGTCCGATCTTGCTCTTGAGCATTGTAAGATACCTTCTGCTTCACTTCATTCAGACTGGAGTGCCGGCGATCCGGCGGCGGTGGATGACAGAAGATATAGGGTGGCCCGCCTTAACTGCATCTGTCCGGCGGGTGAAATGTTCGTAATGTTTCCGAATGTTGCAGAGGCCGTCACTCGCCGAGCAGCGCATCCAGCCGGGCTTTTTCCGCTTCGGTCAGCGGTTGCTCCGTCACGGTCGCACGGCGGCGGCGCATGGTCAGCACCAGCGCAAGCGCTCCGGCCGCCAGAAGCACGGCCGGCATGCACCATAGCAGGACCGTCCTGGCGCTCAGCCTCGGCTTCAACAGCACGAATTCGCCGTAGCGGGAAACGACGTAGTCGATCACCTGGCTATCGCTGTCACCGCGCACGATCCGTTCGCGCACCAGAAGCCGCAGATCCTTGGCCAGCTCCGCATTCGAATCATCGATCGACTGGTTCTGGCAGACCATGCAGCGCAGCTGGCCGGAAAGCGCACGCGCCCGCTCTTCCAGCACCGGGTCCTTCAGCACCTCGTCCGGATTGACGGCGAAGGCCGGCATGGGCGCCAGAAGAAGGACAAGCCCGAGGACAATCCTTGCAAGGCGCAAGCCGCGCCCTTCGGCCGGCCCAGAGCCTCCTCGTCCCCCAACGGAGAAAAGGCCCATGCAGAAACGAAGATCCCTTGGAGGCGTGATCATTCCGCCGGCTCCATCTGCGCCTTCACCGCCTTCGTGCGGCGGCTCGGCGCGCCGACCCTTAGGCGACGGTCAGAGAGCGAGACGAAACCGCCCAGCATCATCACCAGCGCGCCCCCCCAGATGCACAGGATCCACGGCTTCCACCAGATGCGCACGACGATGCCGCCATCGTCCATCGGATCGCCCAGCGACACATAGAGCTGGCTGAGGCCGAAGCTCAGGATGCCGGCTTCCGTCGTCGGCATGCGGCGGGCTGTATAGAGCCGCTTGGAAGACCAGACATCGGCCACCGTCACGCCGCCGCGACTAATGGTGAAATGCGCCCGCTCCTCGGTGAAGTTCGGGCCGACCGCCTCGCGCATGCCGTCGAAGATCAGCGTATAGCCGCCGGCCTCCGCTGTCTGGCCCTGCTTCATCTCCACCACCGTTTCCGTCTGGAAGGTGGTGACGGCGACGATGCCGAGCACGGTGATGCCAAGCCCCATATGCGCGAGCGCCGTGCCAAAGGCCGAGCGCGGCAGCCCCTTCAGGCGGCGAAAGGCGATGGAGACGGCAAGCTTGCCGAAATTGGCGCGATACCAGAGATCTGCCAGCGCACCGAGGATCAGGTAGAAGCCGAGTGCAAGCCCGAGCGCCGCCAGCACCGGCCCGCCATGCTCGGCATAAAAGAGGCCAAGCCCCGCCAAAAGCGAAAGCCCCGCCACCAGATAGAGGCGCTGCAGCGCGCCCAGAAGATCGCCGCGCTTCCAGGCCAGCAGCGGACCGAAGGGCACCGCCAGAAGCAGCGGGATCATCAACAGGCCGAAGGTCAGGTTGAAGAAGGGCGCACCGACGGAGATCTTCTCGCCGGTCAGGGTCTCCAGAACCAGCGGATAGAGCGTGCCCGTCAGAACCGTGGCGGCGGACACCGTCAGGATCAGGTTGTTCAGCACCAGCGACCCCTCGCGCGAGATCGGCGCGAACAGGCCGCCGCTCTTCAGCTGCGGCGCCCGCCAGGCAAACAGCGTGAAGGCGCCGCCGATGAACAGGCTGAGGATCGCCAGGATGAAGATGCCGCGCGACGGATCGGTCGCGAAGGCATGCACGGAGGTCAGCACGCCGGAGCGCACCAGGAAGGTGCCGAGCAGCGACAGCGAAAAGGTCATGATCGCCAGCAGCACGGTCCAGATCTTCAGCGCCTCGCGCTTTTCCATCACCAGCGCCGAGTGCAGAAGCGCAGTGCCGGCAAGCCAGGGCATGAAGGAGGCGTTTTCCACCGGATCCCAGAACCACCAGCCGCCCCAGCCAAGTTCGTAATAGGCCCAGTAGGAGCCCATGGCGATGCCGGCGGTGAGAAAGGTCCAGGCGGCCAGCGTCCACGGCCGCACCCAGCGCGCCCAGGCCGCATCGATCCGTCCCTCGATCAGGGCAGCGACTGCAAAGGAGAAGCAGACGGAAAAGCCGACATAGCCGAGATAGAGCAGCGGCGGATGCACCGCGAGCCCCGGATCCTGCAGCACGGGATTGAGGTCCTGTCCTTCGGCGGGGGCCGGATCGAGCCGCAGGAAGGGATTGGATGTCAAAAGGATGAACAGCAGGAAGGCGAGACTGATCCAGGCCTGCACGGACAGGACCGTCGCCTTCAGCGTGTCCGGCAGGTTGCGGCCGAACACCGCCACCATGGCGCTGAACAGCGTCAGGATCAGGAGCCACAGCAGCATGGAGCCTTCGTGATTGCCCCAGACGCCCGAGAGCTTGTAGACCATCGGCATCAGCGAATGGGAGTTTTCCCAGACATTGCGCAGGGAGAAATCCGAAACGGCATAGGCCCAGGTCAGCACGGCAAAGGCAAAAGCGACCAGCGCGAACTGAAGCACCGAGCCGAGGGGTGCCAAGGCCATCAGGGCCGCATCGCCGCGCCGCGCGCCAATCACGGGGGCGATGGAAAGGATAAGCGCCGTGGCCAGCGCCAGCACCAGCGCGTAATGGCCGATTTCGATGATCATCGCTTGGCCCCCTCGCCTTCGTTCCACACGCCCTTTTCCTTCAGGCGATCGGCCACCTCCTTCGGCATGTAATTCTCGTCATGCTTGGCGAGCACCGTATCGGCACGAAAATCATGGCCCGTGTCGAACACGCCCTCGGTCACCACGCCCTGCCCCTCGCGGAAAAGGTCCGGCAGGATGCCGGTATAGCGAACCGGCACGCTGGCATTGCCGTCGGTCACCTTGAAGCTGACCGTCGATCCCGCACCGCGCACCACCGAACCGGCTTCCACGAGACCACCAAGACGAATTCGGGTACCCGGCGAAACATTGACGGCCGAAAGATCGCCCGGCATGTAGAAATAGGCCACCGACTGGCTGAAGGCGAACATCACCAGCAGCACCGCCACCATGATGAAGCCCATGCCACCGCCGATCACGGCCAGTCGCTTCTGCTTGCGCGTCATTGCGTCACCCCCTCGACGGACAGGCCAATCTCCCGGGCGAGCGCCACAAGACGCTGTCCCGGCGCACCATCGGCCGGAAACGTCTTCAGCCCCATGCGCAGCGCATCGGTCGCTTTCCCGTCCTCGCCCAGAACCTTGTAGGAGCGCACCAGCCTCAGCCATCCCTCGATATTGTCCGGATCGTCCTTCAGCCTGGCGGCAAGGCTCGTCACCATGCCCTCAATCATCTGCTTGCGGTCGCCCGCACTCATGTTCTGCGCTGACTCGACCGCCGCCGCATCCGGATTGCCGGGCGCCTTCCCGGAAGCCTTGCCGATCTGGGGTCCGTCGGACGGCGTTGCCAGCGGCGCACCGCCATTGCGGGCGATATGCTCGTTGACCAGCGCCATCCAGGCCGCACCCGGCGGCGAATCGGCTGCGAGCGCGCGAAATGCGTCGAGCGCTGCCTGCCGGCGTCCGGCCTGCTCGTCGGAGAGCGCCAGATAGAAGCGGGCGCGCATGTTGCCACGGTCGAGTTCGACGGCGCGCGCGAAGGATTGGCGGGCATCGAGCGTCACGACGCCTTCATTGGCGGCAATCAGCGTCTCGCCGAGGCCGGCCAGCCGGTCGGGGGTTTCGCCGAGCAGTGCGATGGCCCGGCGATAGGCCATCTCGGCATCGCCGAGGCGCTGGCTGCGGAAATAGATCGGCGCGAGCAGATCCCAGCCGGCGCCATCCTGCGGGTTGGCGGCCAGATGCCGTTCGGCCTTGGCGACCAGCAGCGCCATGTTGTTGCCGGGATTGGCCAGCCGCGCTTCGAGCGGCTGCGCCGGAAGGCCGGGACTGCCGAGCGTCACATAGAGACCGATGCCGACGAGCGGCAGACAGAGAAGGATCGAGAAGGTGGTGAGCTGATGCTTGCGGGAGGCAGGTTCCGTCCCGTCCCGTTCGGCGCGGGCGGTCTTGTCGGCGACGGCCAGCAGCCGGCGACCGATCTCGGCACGGGCATAGTCCGCCTCCGCGGCACCGATCAGCCCCTGGTGCCGGTCCCGCTCGATTTCGCGCAACTGGTCGCGATAAACGGCTGCCTCATCCTCGTGCCCCTTGCGGCTTTCGGGGATGGGCCGCATCAGCGGCGCGATCAGGATCGCCGCCACCAGGGCCGTGAAACAAGCAAGGACGATCCATAAAACCATAGAGGCCAATTACTTCAAGCTGGCCCGCATTCCAACCGGAAGGGGGACGATGACACGAATTTGAGGCGTTTGACCACAAGCTCTCCCGCACCTATGGCGGCGCAGTCTGCGTGCAGCCTTGATGTGCGTCAATCGAACCTTGTCCCTGCGGCGCTGAACCGCAGGCCGAGACGAGAGCTGGCGGAACCCCTTCGCCTGATGCCCGGACGTTACAGCAGGGGCGTCCAGGTGCCGTCGGCATTGCGACAAGCCGCCCCACGGGCCGAGACCTCGCCATCCTCCGAGGTAACGGTGTGGGTGTACTGGCGGCAGTTCTGCGACCCCACCTGATAGGGGGCGGCCGCTACCACGGTGCCGCTTGCGCCGCGGCCCTTCCAGGCCACCGATTGCCCCACCTCGCCCTGCTCGAGGGCGCGATACTCGGCTTCCAGCGCGCGCTGGCGGTCGCTCTTGCTGATCTCGGCCGGCAGGCGCCCGACAATGCCGCCCTGAAGTGCTGCGATATAGTCCACACCCGGCTTGCGACTGGAAAACAGTCCGCCCGATCCGATTCCTCCCGAGGTTGCGCAGCCGGAGAGGGTGCTCGCGGCAATCAGGGCAGACAGGGCAAATGTGACAGCGCGCAAAGACATTCTTCTCCAACCAATCGACATCAACAGCAGCCTTCCGGCAACGGCATCGCAATCCTCGTCCTTGCGCTCCGCACCAGATCTTTTAGCCTTTTCGTGGGCGAGGTCGAGGCCGAAGCCGGCCCCCGCCCGTATTTCGGCCGGCCGTGCGACAGATATGTTCGCACCTGCCGCAAAATCCAGCCTCAGACCGTTTCGCGTGCCAGCCCCGGAAGGGTCAGGCGCGCCCTCAAGCCACCGCGCTCCCCGCGCGACAGCTGCAACTCGCCCTGATATTCGCGGGTGATCTCGCCGACGATGGAGAGGCCAAGCCCTGTGCCCGGCTTGCTTTCGTCAAGCCGGCGGCCGCGTTTCAGCGCCTCCTTGATCTCGTCGGGCTCAAGACCCGGCCCGTCATCCTCGACGACAATTTCCACCCATTGCCGGCCACCGGCTTCCGAGCCCTCCGGCGCCTCGCTCGCATGGGCGGACAGCCACACCGTGGAGGTCGCATGGCGGGCGGCATTTTCCAGGAGGTTACCGACGGTTTCCTCGACATCCTGCTGCTCCATGGCAAGCGACAGGCCGGCGGGCGAGACCACAAGCTCAAAGCTCCGCTCCGGGTTCAGGCGCCGCATCACGCGGACGAGCCGTTCCAGAACAGGCTCGGCCTCGGTGCGGGCGAGCAGCGATTCGCGCTGGGCGGCAATGCGCGCGCGGTTGAGATAGGATTGCACCTGCCCCTGCATCGCCTCGGCCTGCGAGCGCACCACCTCGCCCTGCGAACGCTCCAGAAGCCGCGATTCGTTCAGCAGCACCGCGATCGGCGTTTTCAGCGAATGGGCGAGATTGCCCACCTGCATGCGCGCGCGCTCCACGATACGCCGGTTGCTGTCGATCAGCGCGTTCATCTCCACCGTCAGCGAGCGCACCTCGCGCGGAAACTGCCCCTCCAGCCGCTCCGCCTCGCCGCGCCGAACCTTTTCCAGCGCGCGCCGGGCTTCGTCCAGAGGCCGCAGGCCGAAGAGAATGGCAAGCCCGTTGACCACCAGGCTCAACACCCCGAACACCACCAGCGCGATATAGAGATTGCGGGTGAAGGCCTGGATATCCTCCTGCACGACGTTCAGGTTGCCGGAGACGCGAAAGCGTGCCGCCCGGCCATCGGCATCCAGCACAACCTCCGTCTCAGCCACCAGCACGTGGTTTCCATAGGCGTCGGTCGCCGGATAGAAGCGCTCATAGCGGTTGTTGAAGGGAACGTTGAGGATCGAGGGCACCTGGATGTTCGAGGTGCCGAGCGAGGAGGAGGAGAGCGGGGTTGCCGCAAAGGTGCCGAGCGGCTCGACGATCCAGTACCAGCCGGTTTCCGGCTGCGAGAAGCGCAGGTCGCCAAGCTGCGGATTGCCGGCCAGGCTGTTGTCCTCGCCGATGGTGATCGAGTTGATCACGTTGTAGAGCTGGGCGCGCAACAGGTCGGTGAAGGCACGCTCCGAGGATTTCGCATAGAGCGCCGAGATCACCAGCGCAATCACCACCAGGGCCAGCGCCGACCACGCCGTTGCCAGAGCCAGAACGCGGGCGGTGACCGACCTAACGTACATCGGATGGGGCTTGCATGCGGTAGCCGAGGCCGCGCACCGTTTCGATCAGGTCCACCCCGATCTTCTTGCGCAGGCGCCCGACGAACACCTCGATGGTGTTGGAATCGCGGTCGAAATCCTGATCATACATGTGTTCGATGAGTTCGGTGCGCGACACCACCTGCCCCATGTGATGCATGAGATAGGAGAGGAGGCGGAACTCGTGCGAGGTCAGCTTCAGCGCGGTGCCGTTGACGGTCGCCTTGGAGGCCTTGGTGTCGAGCTTCACCGGGCCGCAGACGATTTCCGAGGAGGAATGGCCGGCGGCGCGGCGGATCAGCGCCCGCACACGGGCGAGCACCTCTTCCACATGGAAGGGTTTGGCCACGTAGTCGTCGGCACCCGCATCGATGCCCGCCACCTTGTCGCTCCAGCGATCGCGGGCGGTCAGCATCAGCACCGGCATGCCCTTGCCCGCAGCGCGCCACTTCTCCACCACGGTGATGCCGTCCATTTCCGGCAGGCCGATATCGAGAATCACCGCATCATAGGGTTCGGTTTCGCCGAGGTAATGGCCTTCCTCGCCATCGAAGGCCTGATCCACCACATAGCCTGATTCCTTCAGGGCCTCGGAGAGCTGGCGGTTGAGGTTTTCATCGTCTTCGACCACGAGAATGCGCATGGTGACCCTTCGGAATGGCGTGCTGCGGATTGCGTCGGGGCCCTTCTACTACATCGGCACCCGCACCGTCACCTTGCGCGGACGCTCGCCGCTGCCCTGCACCAGCACGGTGACGACACAGCTGCGGCCGTCCGTGGAGGGCTGGGCCGACAGCAGCTGTCCGCCGGTATCGCGCACGACCTTGGTCGCCGCGTCACCGCAATCGCCCGCCACCAGAACGAGATAGTCACGCGCAGTCGATTGCCCGGCAAAGAGGGTCAAGAGCGCCGCGCCCATCGTCGCGATCATTCTGTTTGCTGCCATGACTACAACTTTCACTCACAGTGACGCACGGGTTCCAGAGCGACCCGATGAAGGAATTATTTAGCAAAGGCGGCTGAATGGCAAATGAATGCACCGTTCAGCCGCCGTTCTCCGGGGGGCGGACGAATTAATTCGGGGTAATGTTGGTCCGGGCCGACAGCCGTCCGTACACGGCCAGAATTCCGCCGACAGCGCCTGCCACATTGGTTGCAGCCTCCGTCAGATCGCCCGCCGAGGCTGGCGAAATCTCCTTGCCGCTGGCCTGCATCACGGCCGCGAGGATGGCGATCAGGCCTCCCCAGATGGTCTTCGACTGATACCAGGGTTTCGCGTCATCCATCATGCATCTCCTTGTCGTTTGGGAACAATTTCCGTGGTGAGAGGAATGCCGAGCGGCACGGCCCGCCCCAGTTGCCGCAGCCGCAGGCGAAAACTCGCCTGCGCCACGCCAAAGTCGTCAATCTCGTTTGCAAGGGGATAGAGGGCGTTGGGCGCATTCACCTCGATTGTCCGCCGCATCGTCTCGCCTGAAAAGATTTCCAGCCGGTAACGCTCCTCCGGCTCGTCGAGCACGATGTCGGAGGCCTCCCAGTCGTCGGCATCGACGCGTCCGCGCCGCACCCACGTGAATGTCACGCCGTCCTCGCCGCGCCGTGCGGCGAGATGCACCGGCGACAGCGGCGTCTCGGCCCGCGTACCGCCGGCAAAGGCAAAGGGACCGGCCTGCCCGCCGCCCGTCCCCTGCGCCTCCGCCAGCCAGTTCAGCAGCATGCCGCGTTCGGAGGCGGCAAGCCCGAGCGGGGGCACGGCGGCATTCAGCACCACCACCGGCGCACCGGCCG
This sequence comes from Rhizobium sp. RU35A, assembly GCF_900156005.1. NCBI lineage: Bacteria > Pseudomonadati > Pseudomonadota > Alphaproteobacteria > Hyphomicrobiales > Rhizobiaceae > Rhizobium > Rhizobium sp. RU35A. Next base: position 317,095 of record NZ_FTMR01000001.1, read on the forward strand.
CGGCCCCTGCGGCCATGGCATCCTCCGTGCCGGCCAGGCCGCGCAGCAGCTGGCCGAGCCGCCAGTGGCCGGACGCGGTCTCCTCGGCAGTCGCAAAGCCCAGCACCTCCCAGGCGCCGCTGGCGCAAAGCACCGCCAGCCGGTTTTCGCCGTTCAGCACCGCCGTCTCGTCCGCCGAGGAAAGCCCATCGAAGGCAAGGTCGAATTCCAGCACGCCCAGCCGGTCAAAGCGCCCGGAAAAGCCGGGGGACAGCGCAGCCGTCAGCGCGCCCGTCTGCGCCGGCCGGTCCAGCGTCACCCGGCTGCGATAGCCTTGCGTGGTTGCCGATGACGAAGCCAGCACCCGCCGCCAGGGCTTTGCATAGAGCGCGATGCGGGCAAAGCTCTCGGCCTCGCCCGCCTCGAAGCGCGGCAGGTCGAGGAAATGCACCACCGGCGCAAAGCCGGCGGAGGCGGCGCTGCCGCTCGATCGCCCGGCGGTTGCCGCGGCCGTCGTCAGCAGGGCGGCCGGTTCATGCCGGCATGCCTCGATCCGGCGCACCGCCCCCTCTTCCACCCGCGTCACGCGATAGACCCCGTCCGGCCCGTCGGCCAGACGAAAGGCATCGCCCGGCATCAGCGCAAGATCGGCCGGCGACAGCGGCAGGCTCAGCGTCCGCCGCGCCAGATGATTGTCGCGCAGCAGCAGTTCGGCCGCCGCCTGCGCCGTCTCCTCGGACAGGGCCGCGACGAGATCGGCGGAGAGGATGCGGTTGCCGGCGCCCGGAATGCGGCGGGAGCGCACGCTTGCCTGCTCGTAGTCGAGGGCCGGATTGGCAAAGCCCAGCACCGCCTCTGCGGCGAAATCGCTGTCATGGCCGCGCGTCTCGCTCCAGGCGGCCTCTTCGTCGCGCTCGGCCAGCACCGTGATCACCTGCGGCGGCAGGCTGACGCGGCTGCGCGAGCGAAAGCGCAGGCCCGCCGGCTCTTCCAGAATGTCGAGCAGGAAGGTCTCCGCCAGCGGCTCGATCAGCGACCGCGCCGAGACCGTCTCACCCTGCACATAGCCGGTCAGGTCGCCGCTCACCTCCGACACGTCGAAGGCCGGAAAGCCGTGATCGCGCAAAATGGCGGCGATCGCATCGGCCAGCGTCGTTGCGCCCAGCCGGCCATTCAGCCAGTGGCCGGTCATCCAGTTTTCGCCATCGCTCCAGGCCTCGGTGTCATGGGGAAAGGCCGGATAGGGCCGCGCATCCCAGCACCACAGGAAGATGTGGTCCGGGTCCACCATACCGGCGGGAGCGCTCTCCCCCTGCCACCAGCGGTGATGCGCCTCCAGCACGCGACGCTGCATGCTGTCTGCGCGCGCGCCGGTCGAAAAATGCGGCCGCCCGCTTTCGGTGGATTTGGCATCGAGAAACAGGTTCGGCTGGTTTGCCGCCTTGTCGATGGCGGAGCAGCCGAGTTCGGTGAACCAGACCGGTTTCAAGCCCGGCACCCAGGCGGTCGGCACCGTCCGCTCGGCTCCGCCCACCCGCTCGTAATGGCGGTTGCCCCACCAGCCGGCGAGATCCTTGGAGCGGAACACCCAGGGCTTGCCCGCAAGTCCGTCGGTGATCGGCGTGCGCGCTCTCGCCTTGCGGGCAGCCTCGTCGGCATAGAACCAGTCGAAGCCTTCGCCGCTGCCGATCCCCGCGACGAGTGCCGCGGGATCGTCCGAGAGGCGCGCCCCGTCCGGATTGGCAGCGCCGAGATCGTCGTCGCGCCAGTCCGAGATCGGCATGTAGTTGTCGATGCCCACCGCATCGATGCTGGCGGAGGCCCACAGCGCGTCGAGCGGAAAATAGACGTCACCCGATCCGTCGTCAGGCTGGTAGCCGAAATATTCGCTCCAGTCGGCGGCATAGGTCAGCTTCGTCGCGGCCCCCAGTCTGGCGCGCACGTCGCTTGCCAGTTGCACCAGCTGTTCGACCGCAGGAAAACGTCCCGCCTCGCCGCGCACGCGTGTCAGCCCCACCAGTTCGGAGGCGAGGATCACGCCATCGACGCCACCTGCCGAAAGCGCAAGGTCGGCATAATGCAGCACCATGCGCCGCAGCCCGTCCGTCCGGTTGAAGAAGATCTCCACCTGCGTGCGGGCCGTGGCCGTCCTGTCCGGCGAACCTGTTTGCCCCGGCGCCGGATGACAGGTGATGCGGCCGCGCCAGGGATGGGCGGCCTGTTCGCTGCCGCCATGGGGGTCCGGCAGCCCGTTGCCGGCCGCAATATCCATCATCACGAAGGGATAGAGATAGACCTTCAACCCGCGCGCCTTGAGGTCGGCGATCGCCTGCAGCACGCTGGCATCGGCCGGCGTGCCGCCATAGGCCGGCGCGCCATCACTCCGGCTGACGAGATGGGCATCCTCGCGCACGATGCCGGCCACCTGCCAGTCCAGGGAAAGACCGGAGCGCGCCGCCACCTCCACGCCCGGCAGGATGCGGCACTCACCGGCCCTCAGATCCGTGCCGAACCAGCTGACGACCAGGGCGACGCTTTGCAGGTTCGGGCACAGCGCCTGCACTTCGTCGAGCGAGGCCTGCCAGTCGGTGGCAGCATGCAGCACATGGCGGTTCAGCAGGCTGGCCGCGCCGCTGCCATCCTGCTCGCTGACCGCGACGGTGGCATAGCCGAACTCGGTGGCGCCCGGAATGATCGTCACGGCCCGCACCTGGCTTTCCAGTTGCCCGACCGGCCGCAGCACCTCGAACTGCAGGAGCGGAATGCGGTTGCCGAAACTGTCGAGGGGCAGCCGCTCGAACACCACATAGGCAAGGCCGCGATAGGCCGGCGCATTGCCCGCTCCCTGCTTTGCCTCGATCAGCGGGTCCGGCAGCTGGTCTTCACTTCCCCGGTAGAGGCGCATCTCGAGCGTGGTCAGGTCCAGTTCCCGCCCGTCGGCCCAGACGCGCCGCACATGGGCGATCTCACCCTCGCAAAGCCCGACGGCGAGATTGGCGTAGTAGCTGAAATTCTCGACGCGAGTGCCGCCGGTCGCCTTGCCGCCCTGCCGCTCGACCGTCACCTCCTCCTCGAAGCGGGTCGCCCAGATCAGCGTGCCGGCAATGCGCGCCGTGCCATAGACGCGGGCAATCGGCGCGCCTTCATCGGCACCGGGCACGCGGGCGGTCGAAAGCCGCGTGCCGGTCACCGTGCTGGTACCGGCGATCAGCGCCTTGTCGAGTGCTGCACCGGCGAGCCCGCCGGCCGCGCGGCCAAGCATCGCCCCGACCGGCCCGAGCACGGAACCCAGCGCCGCACCGGCCGCCTGAAAGAGAAGTGTCGCCATGAAAGAAAAGCCTCGCTCAGGCCGCCGTCACGCGGGCGGCAGCGCGCAGACAAAATCGAGGGAAGACCGGCGCGCGAAGGCCAGCCAGACAGATTGCACCGTGAAACCGGGCTCAGAGAAACCGGGTTCCGGGAAACCGGACTTAGGGAAACCGATGCACGGCCACGATGCGCCGCCGCCAGGCGGGCACCAGAGCGGAGCGCGTCACCGCCTGCTGCTCATAGGCATGAATGAAATGGCCGGCATCGCAGAGTATGCCGGCATGCTTGGCGGCACAGCCGGCGCGCCAGCGAAACAGCAGCACGTCGCCGGGCGCCGCCGCGCTGAAGGCAATCGGCGGGCCGAACAGCCGAAGCCCGGCATCCAGCAGCCGCTCCTCACCGGAGCGTTCCGCCCAGTCCGGCGCGTAGGGCGGAACGGCCTCCGGTTCGGCGCCATAAAGTTCCCGCCACACGCCGCGGATCAGGCCGATGCAATCGCAGCCCACGCCCCGCGTCGCGCCTTGATGGCGATAGGGCGTGCCGAGAAAACCCTCGGCCATCGCCAGGATCAAGGCCGCGCGATCGTCCTTGCCGGCGCTCATGAAAACAGCGCGCCGCCATCATGCACGCGCTCCCCGTCCACGTAGGAATAGGCGAAATCGCTGCCCGGCACATGCGGGAAGCCACGAAAATTCAGGTGGTTGCCGAAGCGGACCTTGCAGGTGGCAAAGCTCTTGTCGCACCCGGCGTTCAAGGAAAAGCCTTCGTCCGCCGCGACGGCCCGCTCCAGCGGCAGCCACAGCGTCAGCTTGGCCGTGCCGTCCTCTTCCCGCACATGCCCGTCCACTTCGGCCACGTCGCCGCTGGAAAGCGTCAGCGTGCCCCGGTCGAAGAAGCCGGTCGCGAAGGCGGAAAGCCCCGCCACCCGCAGACGGCTGCGGCTTTCCATGGCCACCACCGTCCCGACGGCGCGAAAGCCGGAGAGGTCGGCCTGGCAGCGGGCATCGCCCAGACTGGCGTCGCAGCGGCGGTTGTAGAGCCGGCCCTGCGGCTGATCCAGCCGATGGGCAAGGCTGCGCAGTTCGGCCGTGAAGCGGCCGCCGGCCCGCGTCACCTCGCCGATCTCGCGCACAGAAAGCTGCAGGCGCTGGCCGGGATCGGCCCAGTTGACGAGATAGAGTTCCACCACCGAGCCGTCGAAGCGCCCGGCTGCGAGATCGGCTTCGGTGATGGCCTCGCTCGAAAAACCGCCGGCCACCTCGGCGGAACTGGCCGCCATGCCCTCGCCCAGGTCCGCCTCGCTCGCCGCAAAGCCGCTTGCGGCCCGATAGAGCGTTCCGTCGAATGAAAGGGCGCGGTCATGGTCGGTGAAACCCAGCACCACGCCGTCCTTGCGGGTCACCCGCCAGGCCTGGCAGGTGGTGGTGGCATCGCCGGCAAGATGCGCGGCGAGCGCGTCCGGGATCGTTCTCATGGCAGGATCTCCGTCATCGGAATGGCCGGAATGCTGCCGGCATTGAAGGTCGAGAGGTTCACCTCGATGCGGTCGGTCGCAAAGCGCACCGGCACGTCGAATTCGAAGCCGGCCCGCACCGCAGCACCCGCCGCCGGCACATGGCCGGGCGCGAAGGTCACGATGCCGGTCGTCACGTCGCAGGTGAAGGCGGAGGCCGGCTTGACCACGCCGGCGACCGACACCGTCACCGTGCCCGCCACCGGCTTGGCGATCGGCCGCTGATGGCTGCCGGCAGCATCCGCATAGGTCTTGCAGAGCGCAAAGTCGGCGGTAGCGCCGTCGCCGGTGCCGATCGGCTGGTCGCTGGCGGTGGGCACCTGCAGCGGCCCGCAGGATTTCCAGTCCACCGGGTCGCGGAAGCGGAAGCCGTAAAGCTCGCCGAGGCGCGCCTCGAAAAAGGCCTGCACCTCGTAGAGATCGGCGATCGACTTGACCCCCGATCCCGCGTCATAGCTGCGCCGTGCATGGCGCCAGCGGGCATTGCGCTGCTCGCGCCCGTTCGACAGGTTGACGATGTCGGTGCGCCGCACCGGCCCGCCGGTCACCCCATGCGCCAGCCGCAGTGGAAAGCGCACCTCGTGAAAACCGCTCATGTGGAATGCCTCCTCACAGCCCGCGCCGGCCGCGCGCCACGCTGCGCGCCAGCATGGCCGACACCTGCCCCTCGCTCTTGCGGAAGCTTGCCGCGTCGGTTGCCGTCACGTTGAACACGATCTGCGCCGCCCCGCCGCCCGTGCCGGCGGCCACGCCAAGCGCCCCATCCGCGCCGCGCTTCAGCGGCAGGATGGCTTCCGCCCCCGCCTCTCCCATCAGGCCGAGATCGCCACCCATCGGAAAATAGGTGGGCGACCGCACGACCCCGCCATCGGCAAAGGCGGTCACCGAGCTCGAACTGCCCAGCAGGCTACCGCCGAGCCCCGACATAAACCCGGACAGGCTGCTTTCCAGCGGCTTCAGCGCCGAGGAGAGCGCCATGTCGGTCAGCCGGTTGCCGAGCCCCTTCAGCACGTCCTCCAGGCTTCGCCCGCTCACCGTCGAGGATTTGAGCGCACTGGTCAGCGCCGCCCCGAACCGTTCGGAGCGGCTTTCGAGATCGCTCATCGCGGCACTCAGCGCCTGCGTGCCCGTCAGTTGGTCATCCAGCGATGCACTGTCCGTCTCCATCGGTCATCTCCCTGAAATGTCGCCATTCGCCCCGGCCGGCCGGTCCGGAAAAGCCGCCATCAGTGCGGCCAGGCCGTCGCGCGCGAGCCCCTGCGGCCGCGCCAAAAAACCGCCGGCCATGCAGAAGAATTCGCGCGGCGTCAGTTGCCAGAAGTCGCGTGGGGAAAGCCGCAGCAGGCAGAACCCGGCATGCATCACCGCCTGCCAGGGAAAGGGCGGCACCGGCCCTTCGCCACCTGCTGCGGCCCTCAAGGGTTTGACGGCGCACCCACGTCGCGCGCCCCGCCGCCCGACAGCCCGACCCCCGCCAGTCCAGCCCCCGTATGGCCAGCCCCCGTATGGCCGATGCCCGCCTGCCGCCGGCCATCGCCCATTGTCTCCACGCCCGCCTCGCCGCCGAAGGCCGCCTCCAGAAGGGCGGCGGCAATCGCCGCATAGGCCGCCACGCCGCCCTCGATGCTCATCGCCGCCACCTCCTCGTCGCAATAGAGGTTGCCGCCGCCACGCAGGCCAGCACCCAGAATGCGCACCAGATCGGTCGCCGTCAGCCGGCCGCGGGAAAAGCGGGCGGCAAGCGCCGTCAGGTCGTCGGCGGCAAAGGCCGTCTCCAGTTCCGCCAGTGCGCCGAGCGTCAGGCACAGGATGCGCCGCTCGCCGTCGATCACCGCCTCGATTTCGCCGCGCCGCCGGTTGGCGCGATTGCCCACCTGTCCGAACCGCTCCATCACAGCGCCCCGAAGCTGAGGCTGCCGGCCGATTCCAGCGCCAGTTCGAAACGGATCTCGCCGTCATGCTCGCCGGAATATTCGAGCGCGGTGATCTGGAAGGGACCGCTGATCGTGCCGAAGCCCGGCACCAGCACCTGCCAGGAGAGGATGGTGCCGGCAAAGAAGGTGCTGCGCACCAGAAGGTCCGAGGCCTGGTCCTTGAAGATCCCCGCCCCGGAAATCGACGCCCGCTGCACGCCCGCCCCGGCCAGAAGCTCCCGCCAGCGCCCGCTGCTGTCGGCATCGGTCACATCCACCGTCTCGGCATTGAAGGCCAGCCGGCGCGAGCGCAGGCCCGCCACCGTCAGCCAGCTGCCGCCATTGTCCACCTTCAACAGAAGGTCCTTGCCCTTTTGCGCAGCCATGCACCGTCTCCTTCGTGCGTGTTGAAAACCTCCGGCGGCGGGGGAGGCATCCGCCAGCGCGCTGCATCCGGCCCGGCCACCACAGCATGGAAGAGGCTGGGCCGCCGGATCCTCCACCGGCCAGCCGCCACGATGTCGTCACCGGCACGGTCTGGTCAGCCTCCGTCAGGCTTTTCGAGATAGGCGCAGCGAGACGTTCACCCTTTCGTGAACTGTCCGATTGACCGGCCCGATGGCTTGCGGCGACCCGCCGGATTGCTAGAAAAGGGAGAATGTCCCGCCCGCCATTTTCTTGATCGCTGCTCATCGCTGCCCCATCCGTGCCAGAGCCGTTCAGGCTCCGTCCTAACAGCCGCACCGTCCGGAGCCCGCATGCCCGCCTTCCTCCCCCGCGCCAGGCTGATCGCCGTGCTGTCGCTCACGCAGATCATCGGCTGGGGCACCGGCTTCGACATGGTGGCCGTCATCGGCCCGCGCATGGGGGCGGAGATCGGCCTCTCTAACGCGGTCATCTTCGGCGGCCTCACCGTCATGATGGTGGTGAGCGGCCTTGCCGGCCCCTCGGTCGGGCGCATGCTGGCGCGCCACGGCGCCGCCCGGGTTCTCGCCATGGGCTCGGCCTGGCTGGGGCTCGGCCTGCTGCTGCTGAGTGCCTGCCACCATCTCTTCGCCTATGCAGCCACCTGGGTGGTCCTCGGCTGGGGCGGCGCGCAGGCGCTGTCGACGCCCGCCTACGCGGCGATCGTCGAGCGCGAGGGCGCCGCCGGCAAGCGCGTGATTGCACTCACCATGATCTTCACCGGCCTGTCGGCCACCGTCTTCTGGCCGGTCAACACCTGGCTTGCGGACTGGATCGGCTGGCGCGACACGCTGCTGGTACTGGCCGGCCTGCAATTTTTCGTCTGCCTGCCGCTGCATCTCTTCGCGCTTCCGAAAGCGCAGCCGCAGATGGCAGAGGCCATCAGCGCCGCACAGGCCCCCGTTACGCTCTCGGAGGGTGACAGGCGGCTCGCCTTTCTGCTGGTCGCCGCCAGCACCACCATTGCCGCCTTCGTCTCCTTCGGCTTTTCGCCGACACTGCTTGAACTGCTGCAGAAATCCGGCGCCTCGCCGGCGCTTGCCCTGCAGCTCGGCGCGGCGCGCGGCGTGATCGGCATTTCCGCCCGCGCCGTGGATTTCGCCTTCGGCCGTCGCGGCAGCCCGCTGCTGACGGCGCTCACCGGCACGCTCTGCATGCTGGCAAGCTTCCTTCTGCTGGCGCTCCTGCCCGGCACATCGCCGGTGCTGATCGGCTTCGTGGTGCTCTACAGCCTCGGCTCCGGCATCATGGCGGTGGCGCGCGCCGTACTGCCGCTCGCGGTGTTTTCGCCGCAGGAATACGGCCTGCAATCGGCGCGCATCTCGCTGCCGCAGAACATGGCGATCGCCGCCGGCCCGCTTGCCTTCGCCGCGCTGATGGATGCCGGCGGCACGCTGCCGGCCCTTCTCGTTGCAAGCCTTCTGGTGGGGCTGTCCATCCTGCTGCTCGTCCGGCTCGGAAAGCTGGTCCGCGACCACCGGCGCGATGTGCCACCCGGCCTGTCAACGGAAGCGAGCGCCTGACGCCTGCTCACTCGGTCACCGCCCGAAACGACAGTTCGACCACGAAAAGCTTCGTCTTCGCCTCGCGCCGGCTGCGCGTCGAGCGCAGCAGAAGGCTGACCAGCACCGCACCGGAGAGCGAAAGCGGCGCATCGTGCAACAGCAGCCGCAGCCGCTCTGCCACCATCTCGGCCACCTTGCGACCCTCGCCCTCGGCCACGACATCCAGCGTCAGAAAATGCTCGGCCCCAGCCTCGGTCGCGGTCGAATAATCGCGCGTCTCGACCGCCCCGACCACCACGCAGGGCAGCCGCGGGCGCGCCAGCAGCCGGTCGTGAAAACCGTCCGCGCCGATCAGGCCCATCAGCGCCGCATCGCCGGAAAGACGGGCGCGGATCGCGGCCAGCAACGCATTCACCGCACTCATGACGCCTCCTCCTCGCAGTCGCAGACCAGAAAGCGACCGCTCTCGTCGGGATCGCGCACCGCCTGGATGGCAAAGATGCGCGTGCCCTTGCGCAGCCGCTGGCCGGCCGCCACGCCCGTCTGCCACGGGATCCAGATCCGGTGCGTCAGCACCACCCGCCTGGCACCGGCCAGTTCGGAAGCGGCGTGCGACACCGGCTCGATCTGCGCCCACAGCAAACCGGCCGCCGTCCAGCCAAGGCTCGCGCCCCCCTGTCCGTCAGCCGTCTCCACCGGCACCTCGCGCACAAGCCGCGCCGTCCGCCGGCCGGGATCGAGAAGAGCCGCCCGCATCACAGCCTCCGCATCCGGTAGGGGGCAACGAGGCGGCCATAACCATCCGGCACGCCGGCCGGCTGCTCGTCGAGCGCCACGACGCCGCGAAAGGCATGCATATGCGCCACATGCAGCAGGATCGCGCGGATGAGCGAGGCCGGCACCTCCGCACCGGTCTCGCCGAAGCCTGCGGTAAAATCGATCTCGATGCCGTTGATCGCCCGTCCCGGCAGCGGCCGGCTGGACAGCCAGAGCCGCGCCGGCTGGCGATTGGCATCCAGCACATGGCCGGTCAGCGCGGGATGCACCACCTGCCCCAGCCCGTCATAGACCGACACCGCCTCGATCGTGCGCACCGGCGCGCGGACAATCTGCACCACGCCGTCGTCCGGCCAGTCGTCCAGGCACAGCCGCCAGCCCTGCACCAGAAGGCAGAGCCCCGTCTCCCGCTCCAGATGCAGCCTGGCCACCTGGATCAGCCCGGCAAGCAGCGCGTCTTCGTCGGCATGATCGATGCGCAGATGCGCCTTCACCTCGGCCAACGTCACCGGCTCCGCCAGCGGCGGCTCCGTCAGGATATAGGTCATGGAAACATCCTCGTTGATGGGATTGCGGTGCCGGCGCACAGGCTGGACCGGCCCGCTCGTCTGCGTCCGAAACATCGTGGCTCGATCGGCACCAGGGCAGGCACGAGCCGGCTGTGCCTTGGACGTCGTGCTGCCCAGAGAAGGCAGGACATGCCTGCCTCCCCCTCGGGCAGCCCGCCTCAGCTTGCGGCGAACTTGATCAGCTTGATCGCCTCAAAGTTCTGCACGCCGCCGCCCACGCGCTTGGTGGTGTAGAACAGCACATAGGGCTTGGCGGAATAGGGATCGCGCAGGATGCGCACGCCGGCGCGGTCCACGACGAGATAACCGGCGCGGAAATCGCCGATGGCGATCGACAGGGCATTGGCGGCGATGTCCGGCATTTCCTCGGCCTCCGCCAGCGGATAGCCCATCAGGCTGGCCGGCTGGGCGGCGGTCGCCGGCGGGCGCCACAGATAGTTGCCGTCGGCATCCTTGAACTTGCGGATTTCCCCTTGCGTCTTGCGGTTCATCATGAAGGTGGCGTTCTGGCGGTGGCCGGCGCGCAGCGCATAGACGGCGTTCACCAGCACGTCGGACGGGCTGGAGCTGGCAAAGGCGCCGGCCGCCCCGGTGGCGATGTAGCCGAGATTGCCCCAGCTCCAGCTGGCATCGGCCACCGTCGTATAGGCGAGAAACCCTTTCGGCTTGTTGGTTCCGTCGCCACGCACGAAGGCATCGCCCTCCTGTTCGGCGAACACGATGTCCACCTCGCCGGCGATCCACTCCTCGATGTTGACGGCCGCATCGTCGAGCAGCGCCTGGGTCGCCGCCGGCATGGCGTAGAGTTCCATGGTCGGGAAGGCGAGTTCGGCAAGCGAGGGCGTATTGGTCTGCGGCCGGCTTGCCGTCTCCGACACCCAGCCGGTAGACAAGCCGGCCGTGGCAAACGGCTTCTTCAGAACCGAGACGGAGACGGTGCGCACGGTGGAGAGCGCCCGCATCGGCGAGACGACGGAGACGCGCCGGCCGATCTCGCCATCCATCTGCGAGGGCACCAGGTAGCCGCCATCGGTAGCCGTACCGACGGAGAAGGCCTTGGCCTGCAGTTCGCGCAGGCCGGCCTCCTCGCCCCGGCGCATATAGGCATCGAAGGCCGCCTTGTGCTCGGCCGCTTCCGGGCCGGCCTCGCCGCCATGCCCAAGGGCGGGCCGCGCCTTCTTCAGCACCAACTGGTCCAGCACCTTCTTCTGGTCGTCCATGGCGCGGTTGATGCGCTCCACCTTGTCGCGTGTCACCACGTCGGAGGAGAGCTTCTGCTCGATCTCGCCGAGCCTGCGGTCGTTCACCTCCTTGAAGGCCTCGAAGGCCTGCATGAAATCCTCGAAGGCGGCCGTCACCGTGTCCGGCACCGCCTTCACCTCCGGCGCATGAGCCCGTGCTGCTTCCGTCATGTTTTCATCCCTTGAACGTGGTTGCCATCATCAGTTTCGCCGTTCGCCGCAGGCTGCGGACGAGTTCGGTTTCCCGGTCGCGGAAGAACCGCGCATGCTTGACGTTGGAGACTCTCGCCGATGGCAGCATCGGAAAGGTCACCACCGAAATTTCCCAGAGATCGGCCTCCAGAATGCGCCGCACGCCGGTCTTGGCGTCCGTGCGGGCTTTCACGGTGCGAAAGCCGATGGAGAGCCCGTCCAGCGCGCCGCTTTTCATCAGCGAGAACACCTCGCGGGCCCGCGCCACGCCGCCGGACAACAGGCCCTCCACATAAAGGCCGCGCGCGTCCTCGCGGATCACGCTCCAGGTGCCGATCGGCTCGTGCGGGTCGTGCTGGTAGAGCATGCGCACGCCCGCAGCACCGCGCTCCACCAGCGAGTGGCGAAAGGCGCCGCGCTCGATCACGTCCTTGCCGAGGTCCACCTCGCCGAACACGCTGGCATAGCCGGAAAAGGTGCCGTCCCCGCCGAGACCGGAGAGTTCGAGGCTGGCGAATTTGCGCGCGGTCGGGCGCGGCCCGCGATAGGCGTGCATGAGGTTCTCCCCAAAGGATGGAATGGAAAAGGCTGCCGGCACTCCCGGCAGGGGGGCGGCGCCAGACGCGCCGCAGGGGACCGGACGGGAGCGACCGCCCGATCGGAAGTGTCAGTGCCCGTCGCGGCTGCCGCCATAGCGGCTGGCGATCCGCTCGACGGCACCCAGCACCCACCAGGCCGTCAGGCTGGCGGCGGCAGCCCCCGACAGCATGGTCTCGACGGGGGTCAGCTCGCCGGAAAGGCCCAGCCGCCCGGCAAGCCAGAGACCGGTCGGCCCGCCGAACATGATGCCGCAGGAGAGCCCGGTCATGAACCGGCTTGCCGCTTCGCGCCCGCTCTTCGGCACCAGATAGACGAGCGAGACCCAGGCGCCGGCCGCCGCCCCGATCACCCGGGCGGCCAGCATGCCGCCCTCCTGGCCCATGTCTGCCATGGCTTTCTCCTCCCGTGGTCTGCGCTATAAGGGTTGCAAAGGGTGACGCCACGCCCGCAGAGGTCGGCGCGAGAAGATGACGATGTGTCAGCGGCCAGCGCCGCATTGCTCAATGATCGGAATCGGTTGGCGCTGCGGGTTCATGTGGCGGCTCGAGGACTTCACAGGATGAGTCAATTGCGGCGTCGCAACCGGCCGCCATGACCTCATTCCCGGCTGAGTTCATCCGCCGGCAGACACAGTGCGAAAAGCCCCCTCACCCCGGCGCATAGCCGACCGCCTGCCGCTTTTCGGCATCGCTCAGAAAGTCCGCCGCCCCCACCCGTGCCCACAGCGCATCGCGTTCCGCCGCCAGTCCCGGCACCTGGTCGAGATCCGCGCGCAAGGTCAGCGCCTCATCGTAAACCTCTGAAAACCAGTGGGAAAAGCGCGCTGCCGTGCGCGTCAGAAGCGGCACCACGGTCAGCCGGTAGAAGGCGCGATGCGCCTCCTGGTAATTGGCGAACGTGTTGTCGCCGGGAATGCCGATCAGCATCGGCGGCACGCCGAAAGCCAGCGCGATGTCGCGGGCGGCGGCATTCTTCGCCTCGATGAAATCCATGTCCTTCGGCGAAAGTCCCATCGCCTTCCAGTCCAGCCCGCCCTCCAGCAGCAGCGGGCGCCCGGCATTCACCGCGCCGCTGTAGCCGCTTTCCAGCTCGGCGCGCAGCCGCTCATACTGATCGGGCGAGAGGTTGCCGCCATCCTTCGGCTGGTAGACCAGCGCACCGGAGGGACGCGCGGAATTGTCGAGCAGGGCCTTGTTCCAGTTCGCCGCCGCATTGTGCAGGTCGAGGGCGGCGCCCGCGGCGGCAAGCGGCGGAAATCCGCCATGGTCGTCGAGCGGGTGAAACAGCGTCAGATGCAGCAGGCCCGGCCGCTCGCCATCGCCCAGCGCCGGCAGCCGGCGCACCATGCCGCCGACCCGGTAGTCATAGGCCAGCGGCCAGCCATCGGCGCCCGCCACCACGCTCACCCGGTCGGGCCTCAGCAGATGCAGTTCCCGCACCGGACCGGCCACCGACAGTCCTTCGACATAGGCATTGCCGGAGAGTAGCAGATGGCCAAACAGCGCCTCCAGGAAATCGGGCCCCGCCATGCGCGGGTTGGGCCGCGCCATCAGCGTGAGCGCCGGATGCGCCGACAGCTCCTGCTCCCCGTCATAGGCCAGCCAAGGCACCGATGCGGCGGCTTCGGCAATCATGCGGATCGACCGGTAGACCACGGGGTTGCGCATCATGCCGGCCCGCGCCAGCGCCGCATAGGAGCGGCCGGACCAGTGTGCGGCCCCCTCGCCGGACAGGATGGCGAGACCGGCCGTCTGCGCCTTGCGCTCCGAACCGCGACCGGGCTCCCGCAGGGAGCCGGCAGGCATGGCCGTGGCAAGGCGTTCCGCCGCAGCACGCCGCGGCAGGCGAAAAGGCATCTTCATGGGCAGCGATCCTTTGCAGGGCGCGCAGGGCAAAAACCTCCGCCCGAGGGGCGGATGGCATGGCGCGCAGAGGTTCAGGGTTCAGGAATCCCGAAGGTGACGGTCGACGTCCAGCCTCCCGGAAAGGAAAGAGGAGCACACGCATGCATCCGGAATGCCCGCACGGTCATGTGGCCGTTCGCAACAGGCCGTCGGGGAGGCGCGCATCCGGGCAGGCGACAGGACGCCCGCCCGAAGGGTTTCAGCGCCGATTGCCGCTCAGGCAGCCTTGGTATAGCTGATCGCCGCGTAGAACGTCCGCGCATAGGCCGCGATGTCATCGGCCCGGTCCAGGCGGTTGATGATCTGGCGCGCCCCGCGCCAGTCCTCCACTGATCCGTTGAAGAAATCGGCCAGTTTCTTGCCGGTGAAGCGGCCATGGATCATGCCGTCGAACAGGATGTGCACGGCCACATCGTCTTCGAGCGCCTTGTCCGGATCGTTCTCGATGCCATAGGTGCGGTAATTGTTGCGGCCGGTGATCTGCACCAGACCGCGCCCGCGATAGCGCCAGCCATCACCGCTGGCCTCGTCGCCATTGCCCATGCGATTGGCATAGGCCCGATTGGCGATCTTTTGCGGGTTGCGCTGGCAGGCCTGCGCATCAGCCGGCGAAAAATACTTCGGAAACACCTTCAGCAGCCCTTCGGCACGGTAATTCAGGTTTTCCTGCACCGGCTGCATGGCCGCACCCGTCTCATGATAGGCGGTGGCGAGTGCATAGGCCAGCCAGCGGTCGTCTTCGTCGGCGTGGCTTTTCAGCCAATAGGTGATGATCGCCTCCAGCCCGTCGCCCTGGGCAGGCGTCATGCCCTTGGCGAACAGCTTTTGCGTCACCTGATCGAAGAAAAACACCGTATTGATCATGAATTCCCTCTCTTTCTGCTTGGCCTCATGCCCCGACAGACGGCCGTCCCCTGCCGCAGCCTTATGATGCCACAGCCAAGGCGCAATGCACGCGCTTTATTCTTGCCTTTTACTTGAAAGTCCTGTTTCCGCACAAAATCCGGCCGGGATGCTGCATCGCACCATGCCGCCAAGCCCTTCAATCGATTTTAAATTTAGCTAATCGGTTTAGACGCCAGGCGCCCTCTTTACTTTCCGCTAACGCTGTGGAACCAAACGATCACGGGGATGTTATTGCACCCGCAACGCTTGGACCACCTCTGGCCCTCTCTGGAAGGAGATCATGATCATGCAGCAGCCCGTGACCGCCGCCGCCAATGCCACGACCCCGAAGCAGCAGATCCCCCAGCATCTGGTCGAGCGCCTGGAATCCGAGTGGAAGCAGATGCGCGATGCAGCACCCACCCCGGCCAAGGCCCGCTGATCCCCTTTTCGTTCCCGGCCGGAGGCAGGCCCTGCCTCCGCGCCTTACGGCTGGCCTCGTGAACAGCCATCGTCCCTGTCGCGGCAAGGCAGCCGGATAATCGCCGGGCGCCGCCACGGCTAAAGCTTGTCGACGCTCCCTGACATCGGCACGAAACGCGCCGGCCCACGAGGCCGGACGTGTTGAATGTGACACAAACGCCCCATCAAAGCCCACGGACACGCGGCTCCGCCTGCCCCTCCAGCAGCAGCGCCGTCAGCGCCCAGACCAGCGCATCGAGCCGGTCCGGAGAGCGTCCACCGGACAGTCCATCGGGGCCGAAATCGCACATCTGGTCTTCCAGTTCCACGAAGCGGCCGGCATGCGCCACCCGTCCCTGCTCGTAAAGCGCCGCCACCGGCTCGGCCCGCAGATATTTTCCACGCGTGGCCCGCACCTGCGTCAGCGGCAGGGTCTCGTCGACGCTGCGCAGCATCGCCGCCACCATCTCGCCGCCCTGGTTCACCTCGGCCACCACCCGGTCGGCGGCGAAGCGACGGAAGGCTTTCGCCACCGCCTGCGCCCAGCCGGCGGGGCTCAAGCCCTCGACCGAGCAATCGGCCAGCACCACCGCCCGCCCGCCCGTTTCAAGCCCGGCCACCACGATGCCGCAGCAGGATGTTGCGCCCTGCCCGGAGGGCGGATCGACCGCCACCACGATGCGGCGAAGGGCCCCGGCAAAGCGGATGACCAGCGCCTCCAGATCGGCACGCTTCCACAGCCCGTCGCTGCGGTCCTCGATCAGTTCGCCCTCCAGTTCCTGCCGGCCGAGCCGCGTGCCGCGATAACGCTCCTCCAGCGCGGTGAGAAAGCCCGGCGCCAGATGCTCGGCATTGTCGCGGGTGGCAATTTTCACCAGCCGTGTGGCGGGATCGGCGATCAGCCGCTTCAGCACCGGCACCGGCCGCGGTGTCGTCGTCACCAGCTGGCGCGGTGCGGTCCCCAGCCGAAGGCCGAACTGCAGCATGTCAAAGGTGTCTTCCGCATGCTTCCACTTCGCCAGCTCGTCGCACCAGGCGAAGTGAAACTGCGGCCCGCGCAGGCTTTCCGGATCCTCCGAGGAAAAGATCTGGGCCACCGCCCCGGTCGGCCAGACCAGCCGGCGGCGGGAAATCTCGAAATCCGGCGCAAGCCGCCCGGCAATCCGGCAAATGCCGGAGACGCCATCGATCATCACCTCGCGGGCATCGCCCAGCGTTTCCGCAACCAGCGCAATGCGCAGGTCCGAGCGGGGAGATGCCGTTGCCAGCCCATGAACCCACTCGGCGCCGGCGCGTGTCTTGCCGGAGCCGCGCCCGCCCATCACCAGCCAGGTGCGCCAGTCGCCGGGTGGCGGCTTCTGCTCGGCGCGCCCTGCAAGCGTCCAGTTGCGGCAAAGACGACCGGCCTGACGCACCACCCGCTCCGGCAGATCGAGGGCGCTCCGCTGCCGGTCTGGCGCCAGCGTATCAGGGACAGGCGCAACCCATGCCGAAGTCTGCGCCGCACCGTGCCGTGCACCACCCGCGCCAGATGCCGTGCCTGCGGCCTTCCGGTCCTCGCCAACATGCCTCATGCCGCCGGAAAACTCCTCAAGCACCGTTTTTGCTGACATCAGTGCCGTCTGGGCGGCCTGCGACGGGCGGTCCGGCCCCAGCCGCACCGTGGCCGCCGTCGACAGGGCGGAAAGCGCCGTCATCGTCCTGTTTGCCGTCCATCTGCCAGCGCCGGAACAGTTCCGTTGCCCGTGCCTCGATAAGCTGCCGGACATCGCGCAGCGCCTCCTCAAATCCGGTTTCCTCGGCCCGCCCTTCGGCCTCTTCCGCGCGGTCGCGGGAAAGCTGCCGCTGCAGGCTGTCCACCTTTTCCAGTGTCCTGACGATCAGCGACATGGCATCGGTCGCCGCCTTCAGGTCGGCGCGCGCCAGCTTCTGGGCTGCCTCGTCGCCCTCGGCCGCCTGCCGTTCAGCCTCGGCGCGCAGGGCCCGGAAGGCGAGGAACTGCGCCCGCATCTCGCGCGTCATCTCGTTCAGCAGCAGCCGCAGATCTTCGGTGCCCGCCTCCGCATCCGCCGATTTCAATTCCAGCAGCACCGCATCGGCTTCGTCCGCCAGGCCCTGATCCGGCGCCAAAGCGAACAGACCGAAGAGCGACACATCGATCTTTTCCAAGCCATCCATGCGTCTCTCCCTGTCCCGCCGGGCCTTTCCTTCATCCAAAGGCTCCGCCACGCCGGGATGTGTCCCGCGCGCAAAAGGTCCCGCCTTGCATGTCCGGATAAAAAAACGGCCCCAGGTTCGTGACAGAACCGTGAGGCCGCAGACTGGAAGTTATCGCACCGGCGTCGCCGCCAGTCGCAATTCTTCGACTATGCAGAGATCATGTCACAGCGCCGTCACGCCGTCAAGGATTATTTTCCTATATCGCTGCATTTTCCGAACGCGCGGCGGCGGCGGCGGAAATTCCCACCGCTGCCGAAACCGGATGCTCCGCCCCGCCACCGTGCCCGTGCAACCGGGTGGCGTCCGCAGGCGCGTGCAGTCGATCCGGCGCCGCAACCCGGATCTCCAGCTGCGGCAGGCCGAGCGGGATCACGCCCGCATCCCGCGCCAGAAGGCCAAAACCTTCGGTGTCGATCAGGTGGCGGTAGGGCCGCTCGGGAAACAGCAGGCCGGCCCGGTGGCAATCGGCATCGACCATCAGCATCGCCCCGCCCACGCCGTGCAGCGGCACCGTGTCCAGGTAGCGCAGATCGTCCAGATGACGGCGGAAAGCCCAGCGGCGCGGCGGCTGCAGCAGCCCTTGGCGCACATGGCCGTAGAAATCCGCGCGCGTCGGCTCGGCGATCGTCAGAAAGGAGCCGGCGTCGGCGCTTGGCCCGCCATGGTCGTGCACGGCATGCGGCACCGCGATCCGCCCCCCGGCTGCCCTCAGCCGCGCCACGATGTCCGGCGGATAGTCCGTGACGCCGGTGTCGATCCACAGCACCCGGTCATGGCGATCCGTCAATGTCTGCGCCAGCAGCGCGTTGCGGACAGCCGCCAGCCTTGCCAGCGCGCCGCGTCTGCCCCGCACCGGCCCATAAGACCTGCGACCGGTCCTGACGATGCCCGCCGACGCGAACCGGCTGCCATGTCGCGCGATGAAGGCTTCGAGCACATCGGCGCTCTCGTCGCGGCCACCGCCCTGCCCGAACCACAGATGCAGCCGTTCACGCGGATGGCCGAGCGCCAGCAGGCCTTCGCAAAAGCGCAACAGCTGTGGCTCGGCCTTGCCCACGGGAACGAGCACGAGCAGATGATCGTCATCGGAGGCTTTTTGCGGTGCGCGCTGCAGCCGCGCCCTGTCGAGCCCCGCAAGCATGCGCTCCGGCTCAAGGCGCGGGCCGCCGAACAGGCGATCGCCCAGTTGCCGCAGACGCGCCACCTTGCGCGGCCACCAGTGCTGGCGGCTGCGCGGATACCAGCTGCCCTTCCACAGATGGGTGGACAGGGTCAGGTGCCCATAGGGTCCGTGGCGCGCACCGCCGGAGGGCTTGCCATGCACATCGATATCGGCAAACAGGCCGCAGGCATTCAGTGCCAGACCATCGGGATCGGCATAGTCGCGCACGGCTGCCGTCAGAACCAGCGGCCCGGTCGTTTCCAGAACATCGCCGTGCCGGCGCTCCGCCATCCGGCGGCAGAGATCGATCACCATGTCCCAGAACGGATGCCCCGGCGGGCTTGCCATCGTGCCGTTGAACCACAGGCGGTCGAGCCCGCGCACCAGCGCCGGCTGCCAGTGGCGCGCCGGCTCCTCGCACAGGATTACCCGCGGATCCCCCGCAAGCGGCTCCAGCGAGGCAAGACAGCGGGTATCGACATCGGCATAGAGGCCGCCGAACCGTTGAAGGATGCAATAGCGGGCAAGATCGGCCCGTTGAACCGGCCGGGCATAGGACAGGTAGAGATCGAGAAGATCCGGCCTTTCCTGTCGAAAGAACGCCAGAAGATCGTCGTCGGTCCAGAACCGGTATTCCCAGCCTGGATTATGCGCGATCCAGCTTTGCGGATCGCCCATTTCCTCCGGCACCTTGCGCGTCTTCCAGGTCTGGTGAATGATCCGGGGGATACCGCAGGCAGACGTCACAATTCTTCATCCGGATCGGGCAGACAGATCGATGCGCCGTTCATCGACGCCTTGTCCCGCCATAAGGCGAATTCCGATATTTTGTCAACATTTTCACCGTTTCTCACGTGCCGCGCTCCGCCCGTTCCCCGGTGCCTGTGCGGTCATTGTTGAAACAAAACCGGGCGCCTGCGATTGAGATGAAAACAGGAGAAGGAGACGATCAATGCATCAGTTCGAAGGCGGGTGCCTGTGCGGCCGGGTGCGGTTCGTGGCCAGCGGCGCGCCCTATCGCGTCGGCCTCTGTCACTGTCTCGATTGCCGCAAGCATCATGGCGCACTGTTTCATGCCTCGGCGATCTTCCCGCAGAAGGCCGTCGCAGTCGAAGGGGAGACCGGCAGCTATGCCGGCCGCTTCTTCTGCCCGCATTGCGGATCGCCGGTCTTTGCCCGAACCGGCGATGAGGTGGAGATCAACCTCGGCTCGCTCGACCAGCCGAACCAGGTTGCGCCCACCTACGAACTCTGGACCATCCGCCGCGAGGCCTTCCTGCCGTCGTTTCCCGGCCTGAAATCCTATCCCGGCAACCGCGAATCCAGCAGCCGGTCGGAGCCATAGAACCGACCGCCGGCCGGCAAGGCGCGGTTGCGTCTCTCACGTCCCGCAAAAGGTCCGCAGCACCCGTTCCTCGTCCCTCGGCGCCTGCGTGTAGTCGGCAAACTCCGGGCGGTCGTTGCAGGGATCGGAGACGGCCTCCAGCAGGCGCTGGAAGGGGGCAAGATCACCCTCGGTCGCGGCCACAATCGCCTCCTCGATGCGGTGGTTGCGGGGAATGAGCGCCGGGTTGGCGGCACGCATCAGGGCGGCCGGGCTTGCCGCCCCCTCGCCTGCCGGCTGGCGGCCCAGCCGTTCGCGCCACAGCGGCAGCCAGGCCTCCGCCTTCTGCCAGGGCGCAAAACCTTCCACGAAGGATGCCTCGGCGGCAAGGCGCGTCTCGCCGCCGGCAGCCTCCGCTTCCGCCAGTTTGGCAAGCCGGCGGAAGGTCAGGGTAAAATCGGCGCGCCCCTCCTGCATGGCGGCCAGCAGCGTCTGCGCCAGCTCACCATCGCCGGGCTCCTCGGTGAAAAGCCCCAGTTTTTGGCGGAAGACGGCAATCCACGCCGCCTGGAACTGTTCGCCAAAGGCCTTCAGCACGGCGTTCGCCGCCTCCACCGCCCGCTCCTCGTCGGCGTCCAGCAGCGGCAGCAGGCATTCCGCCAGCCGCGCCATGTTCCACTGGCCGATGCCCGGCTGGTTGCGATAGGCATAGCGTCCCTGCTGGTCGATCGAGGAAAACACCTTCATGTGGTCGTATTCGTCGAGAAAGGCGCAAGGGCCGAAATCGATCGTTTCGCCGGAGATCGTCATGTTGTCGGTGTTCATCACGCCGTGGATGAAGCCGACCCCCATCCACCTTGCAATCAGTTCCGCCTGCCGCGCCGCCACCCGCTGCAACAGGGCAAGGGCCGGTTTCTCCGCCCCCTCCAGATCGGGATAGTGCCGGGCGATCACGTAATCCACCAGCTGTTGCACCGCCTCGTGATCGCCGCGGGCCGCAAAATACTGAAACGTGCCGACCCGCACATGGCTTGCCGCGACGCGGGTGAAGACGGCACCGGGCAGCACGGTCTCGCGATAGACGGGATCGCCCGTCAGCACGGCGGCCAGCGCCCGCGTCGCGGGAATGCCAAGCGCCGCAAAGGCTTCGGACACGACATATTCCCTGAGCACCGGCCCGAGTGCCGCACGCCCGTCACCGCGACGGGAAAACGGCGTCGGGCCCGCCCCCTTCAGCTGGATGTCACGCCGCACGCCGTCGGCATCCACCACCTCGCCGAGCAGGATCGCCCGCCCATCCCCCAGCTGCGGCACGAAATTGCCGAACTGGTGGCCGGCATAGGCCATGGCCAGCGGCTGCGCCCCCGGCGGCAGCACGTTTCCGGAAAAAATTGCCGCAAGACGCCCGGCATCCGTTTCGTCAAGGTCGAGCCTAAGTTTTTTCGCAAGCGCCCCGTTGAAGGCGATCAGCACCGGGCCGGACACGGCTTCCGGATAGACGGACGCGAAAAAGCGATCCGGCAGGCTTGCATAGGAATTATCGAAGGGAAACAAAATCTTACTCCTTGCTGGATCGGCGTGCCGCCGGCATGCCCGCGATCCCGTGACCGCCAGCATAAGGGTCTCCTCCCCCAAACCGCAAGCGGTGAAAGAGGCTCCCGTCCCTGCCCATTCCGCAGGCATTTTCACCGCGGCAAGCCGCATTTTCAATCATTGCTGATACTGTGTTGTATATTAGCTACAGCCATATGAACCGCACGCCCTAGATGCGATCCTGTTGCTCATGAAAGGGAAACGAGACAATGAAGAAAATCCTGCTCCTGGCCACGGGCCTTGCCATCTCCACCTCCTCCGCGGCGCTTGCTGCCGATGCGATCTATGAAGCACCGCAGGCGCCGGTCGCCCAGGAACCGGTTGTTCCCGCCTTCACCTGGTCCGGCCCCTATGTCGGTCTGCTCGGCGGCTACGGCTGGGCCAATGGCGATTTCAGCGGCGCGGCGATCGGTTCCGACGATTTCGACGGCGGCCGCATCGGCGGCTTCGCCGGCTATAACTGGCAGATGTCGAACGGCTTCGTGCTCGGCGTCGAAGGTGACGTGAACTACGACTGGAACGACAACGATTACACGGGCGGCTTCAACGCCGGCACCGACTGGTCGGGCTCCGTGCGTGGCCGCGTCGGCTATGCCATGGACCGCGCGCTGATCTTCGCCGCCGGCGGCTGGACGGCCACCAACGGCTTCGTCAAGGGCCCGGGCATCGATTCCGACAAGACCTTCAGCGGCTGGACCATCGGCGGCGGCATCGACTACGCCTTTACCGAGAAGATGTTCGGCCGTCTGGAATATCGCTACAACGATTACGGCGACAAGAACATCAGCGGCATCAATGCCGATTTCGATCAGCATGTCGTCAATGTCGGCATCGGCGTGAAGTTCTGATCCCCTTTGCACGGTTTGACTGTGCAAGAGGCCTCTCCCCGCCCGGCGGGGAGAGGTTTTTCAGTTGCGGCGTCTCTCAGGCAAGTCCCAGCCGTTCGGGGCTGTAGCCCGCGTCACGGATGGCGGCTTCCGCCTTGCCGGCATCGCCGCCCTCGATGGTCACCCGGTGGCCGGCGAGATCGACCGCGACGGGAACGCCCGGCAGCGCCCTGTCCAGCGCCTGTTTCACCGTCTTCTCGCAATGGCCGCAGGTCATGTCGGGCACGTGGAACGTGGTCATCTTTTCATCTCCTTCAGTCATACCAGATTGTCGACAATGCCGCTCATGGCGCCCGCCGGCGGGAACGCGAAGCGGCGGGTATCGGCGGCGGGACATGGCCAGCCAGATCCTCGAGGATCGGGCAGTCGGGGCGCCCGTCGCCGCCGCAGCAATGGGCGAGATGCGACAGCGTCTTCACCATACCCTCCATCTCGGCAATGCGGCGCTTCAGGTCGGCAATGTGCTGCACCGCCACCGCCTTCACCGAAGCACTCTCGCGCGAGCGGTCCTGCCACAGCGCAAGCAGCCGCTCGGTCTCCTCCAGCGAGAAGCCGAGCGAGCGGGCCCGCCTGATGAAGCGCAGCACATGCACCTCGTCATCGCCATAGACGCGGTAATTGTTGTCGCTGCGGGCGGACGGTCTGATCAGCCCGATCTGCTCGTAATAGCGGATCATCTTGGCCGAAACCCCGGAGGCCTCTGCCGCCTGTCCGATGTTCATCGCATGCCTCCCGAAAGATCGAGCGTCTTCAGCCGCAACGCGTTGGTCAGCACGAAGACGCTGGAGAGCGCCATGGCGCCGGCGCCGATCATCGGCGACAGTTGGATGCCGAAGGCCGGATAGAGCGCACCGGCCGCCAGCGGGATCAGCGCCACATTGTAGCCGAAGGCCCAGAACAGGTTCTGGCGGATATTCGCAAGCGTCGCGCGACTGACCGCAATCGCATCGACAACCGCTGTCAGATCGCCGGCGGACAGCACCACATCGGCGCTTTCGATGGCCACATCCGTGCCGGTGCCGATGGCAAGGCCCACATCGGCCGCCGCCAGGGCCGGCGCATCGTTGATGCCGTCGCCAACGAAGGCCACCCGTTCGCCGCGCGCCTGAAACGCCTTCAATGCGTCCACCTTTCCGGCCGGCAGCACCTCGGCCACCACCTCCCCGATGCCGACCTCGGCGGCAACCGTGCTTGCCGTCAGGGCATTGTCGCCGCTCACCATGGCGACCTTGAGGCCAAGCGCCTTCAGCCGCGCAATCGCCGTCCGGCTCGATGGCTTGAGCGGATCGGAGACGGCGAGGATCGCCGCCAGCTGCCCGTCGATCGCCGCATAGAGCGGCGTCCTGCCGGCCCGGCCCAGCCCATCGGCCCTCTCGGCAAACGCCGCAACCGACAGGCCGAGCCTTTGCATGAAGCGGTCGGCACCGATAGCGACGCGGCGGCCTTCGACGACCGCCTCGATGCCATAGCCCGCCTCGGCCCGAATGCCGGAGGCCGCCGGCACGGCAAGGCCGCGCGCCTGAACGGCCGCGAGAATGGCCTCTGCCACCGGATGTTCCGAGCGCGCCTCCACTGCCGCGACGGCAGAGAGCACGGTATCCTCGTCAAAGCCCTCGGCCACCGCCACATCCGTCAGTTCGGGGCGGCCGCGCGTCACGGTGCCGGTCTTGTCCAGCACCACCATGGTCACGCCCTGCAGGGCCTGCAGCGCATCGCCCTTGCGAAACAGCACGCCGCGTTCTGCCGCGCGGCCGGTGCCGACCATAATCGAGGTCGGCGTCGCAAGCCCCATGGCGCAGGGGCAGGCGATGATCAGCACCGCAACCGCCGCCACCAGCGCATGCGGCAGCGCGGGTTCGGGGCCGAGGAGCAGCCAGATCCCGAAGGTCAGCAGCGAGATAGCCATGACCGCCGGCACGAACCAGGCCGTCACCCGGTCCACCACCGCCTGGATCGGCAGCTTGGTGCCCTGCGCCTGTTCCACCAGCCGGATGATCTGGGCAAGCAGCGTATCGCCCCCCACTCTGTCGGCCCGGAAGCGGAAACTGCCGGTGCCGTTGATCGTGCCGCCCACCACGGCGGAGCCGGCCTTCTTTTCCACCGGCAGCGGCTCGCCGGTCATCATCGATTCATCCACATGCGAGGCGCCGTCGAGCACGGTGCCATCCACCGCGATCCGCTCGCCGGGGCGCACGATCAGCACGTCGCCGGGCTCCACCGCCTCGGCGGGAAGATCGACGGTCTCGCCATGACGCTCCACCCGCGCCGTCCTGGCCTGCAGGCCGAGCAGGCGGCGGATGGCAGCCCCCGTGCGGCCTCTTGCGCGCGCCTCCATCAGGCGCCCGGCCAGGATCAGCGTCACGATCACGGTTGCCGCCTCGAAATAGACATAGCGCGCCTCAGCCGGCAGCAGGTGCGGCGCAAAGGTGGTGACGAGCGAATAGGCATAGGCCGAGAGCACACCGAGCGCCACCAGCGCATTCATTTCCGGATGACCGCGAAAAAGCGCCGGCAATCCGGTTCTCAGAAAGCGGAAGCCGGGGCCAAAAATCACCGCCGTGGCGAGCGCCGCATAGCCATAATGGAGAAGCCGGGTGTCGACCGTCCCCATCAGCCAGTGATGAAAGGGCGCATAGAGATGGCCGCCCATCTCCAGCACGAAGAGCGGCAGGGTGAGCAGGACGGCAACCACCAGATCCCGCTTCAGCCGCGCGGCATCCTCTTCGTGATGATCATGCGGCCCGGCGGCGCCGGCCTCCCCCTTCGCATGCCCCTGCGCATTCCCCTGCGCCAGCGCGGAATGGCCACCCGCCGCGACCGGGGCTGCCGGCTGCGGCGCAAGACCCTGCCCCTTCACCACTGCCCGCAGGCTGCGGGAAAGATCCCGCCCGAAGGCCTCCACCGTCACCTGGGCCGCCCCCGGCGCAGGCGACACGGAGACGACGCCGGGCAGCGCTGCAAGCGCTGCCGCAAGCCGCGCGGCCTCGGCATCCGTCGGCACCCGTTGCAGCGCAAGCGTCAGCTGCTCCGGCTTCGGCTCGTAGCCCGCCTTGCGGATCGCCTCGGCCAGCAGGACGGCCGAAAAGCCCTCGCCCGGCTCGACCGTCAGGCTTTCGGTTGCAAAGTTGACGGCGCTGGAGGCCACCCCCGGCACCTTCGCCGCCGCCTGCTCCACCCGCCGCACGCAGGAGGCGCAGCTCATGCCCTCCACCGGAATGATCAGCGGCTCGGCGCCGGCGAGGGTCCGGGCGGTGGTCACGGTCTGGTTCATGCCTTCCATCCTTCCGGGACGCGCATGGGGCATCCCTGTCTTTCTCCCATGTAGGGCTTCCCATCATGGGAAGGTCAAGCCCTCCTTGTCAGACGGGAAAAGCACAAGCCTCCGGCTGCCACCGTTGTTGAACATCAGAATATAATCTGCAATTGCATTGGAATTATCTTGCGTGAAATCAATAATCACTTATGTTAATTTCCATCAATTTCATGATCAGGGGGACTTTCATGAAAAAGATGTATTTGGTCATATCGCTCTCTCTTCTCGCGTCATGCTCCATTTTCGTACCGACCTATGACGAGGTGATTTACCAGAAGATCAGCGCAGTCAACGATGATCTGGACAAGATCAATGCGGCGGCATCCAAGGTCTATGCCGCACCACCCGCCTTTTCCAAGGTCGAGAGCTATTATGTCGATGCCACCGCCAATCTCGATGGGGCGATTGAGGTGGCCGAAGGACGGGCAACCTACCTGAAGAGCAGAATTTCGGGGCGACCGGCCGAAATCGTGGCGACGGCACTGAAGACGTGCCAAACGACACTTCAGGCACAGCTGGAAGCGCATCGCAAGGCTGCTCTCAATGCGGACACGCTGGCCGTCTTCGCAGCGAAAGAGGCCTGCGCAATTCCCCGTGTGATGGAAAACCGGCTGAAATAGGTGGTGCGAGATGACGACATCCATTGATCTTTCGACATTCAAGCCCAAGACAGCAGACGAACTGTTCAGCGGCATCCTAGCAAACATCGTCTCGGTGCTGAAGAACAACGTCGAGGAGATCAAGAAGGAGATTTCGGTCCACCTTCAGTCTCTGGCCAAGAAGGCCTGGCTCACCCAGCTTGGCCTCGCCAAAGGCACCATCACGCGTGAAAACGCGGATATCGCGATCCATACGCAGGAACTGGCGCTGAGCAATGTCCTGCTGCTGGTGGAATTCATGACCTACGAACTGGTGCAGGACGTTATCGATGCGGCCTTTTCCGTGGTCAGCGCAGCCATCAAGAACCTGACCGGCATCGAGTTGAAATTCTAGCCGGCGGGATACGGAGCCTTGAACCCGTCGCCGCAGCCAGGCGGCCGGCGGGCGACAAAGCGCATGCAGACCCGACATCAGGTCGGCGATCTCCCCGAATCGGGCGAAAGCACCTCGTCTTGCATGTCGTGTTGCTGCGCCCCCATTTCATAGAGAAACAGTTGCGTCCGGCGCCTGTCGGGCAGTTCCCACACCGCATCCGGCGCTACGTCCGGCACGGCAAAGCTGTTGGAGACGAGCAGGCTTCCGGGCTTCATCTCGGCTTTCGCCTTGGCAAACAGTCTTGGCATGGGTTCGGGCGAGAGGAAGGCATAGACGAGATCGGCCTCCGACAGATCCGTCGCCCACAGATCCTGCCGCAGAATGGTTCCGCGCCCGGTGAGGCGGGAAAGCGCCTTCGAAACGAGAAAGGCCATCGGCGCCGTTTCCACCCCGGTGGCCCGGCACTCTTCCCCGGCCAGCGCCCGCACCACGCCGCCAAAGCCGGAGCCGAGATCGATGGCATGGCGCACGCCGCGCTCCCGCGCCAGATCCGCCAGCGCCGCCGCCGTGACCCCGTTCGTCAGGTAAAGCGGCACCCGCTCGCGCGCCGTGTTGGAATAGAAGAGATAGAGCAGCACGAAGGCCAGCCCGAAGGGCCAGGCCGGCAGGCTGCCGAATGTCAGCCCCAGCCCGAGCGCTGCCGGAAACAGAAGCGCGATCCACACCCACCAGACCGGCAGCCGCAACAGAACCGTCACCCCCGCCGCCACGAGCGCCTGCACCCCCACCGCCGCCCAAGGCCACCAGCCGCCCGCCGGCAGCAGAGGCCGCAGAAGAAGAAGCAGCGCCAGCACCAGCCCAACCGCCAGCCCCTGCGCCAGCACCGCACCAAGAATGGGAAACCGCCGGATCATGTTCATGCGGGCGAGGATAGAGGAGATTCGGGGGGAGCGGGAGTGGGGGGCGGGAGGGGATTGGCGGCTGTCGGCATATTCGTGCCGAGATAAATCCGGCCGCTGTCGGAGGACCGAGGCTTTGATCCGCACAAGCCGGAAAGCTATCGCTCCTCCCGTGCGCAAACCTTTACCACGCGAGCCATCAAAAGCACTTGAAGCGTATAGTAGAAACGTATGGCACACGGCATGTCGCATGTACTATCTTGCTGCTATGAAGCCAGACGATATCCCGGATGAAAACCTACTCTATTTGGTCGGCATGACTGACAAAGAACTGTTTGATGCCGGAGAGGACATCAAACAGCGGTACTGGAAAGTCCCTCAAGCGGTTATGCAGAAGCTCGGGTACGTAAACGGCTATGTGATTGCCGGACGCGGAAAGCCCAAAATCCTCCAACGGATTGAGGATGCTTTTGCTTCGATCTATCGGCAGCAGGACATTGCAATGGGAGGCCACATCGGCGTTTTCATGTACCGGGACATCTTCGCTCGCGTCGGTGTTCCGCATGTTTATGGGCAAGTCAGCCTAAACCCTTTTGACTTTGTCGAGCTCACTCCCGTCCAACTTCGGATTATCCAAACAGAGCCGGAGGAGATAGCGACATATCTTGATCAGTTTTCAGACATAGCGGATGTTCAATACGGAACGCAGGCGTTGAAGAAGCCTTTCGTCAAAAGCGAGCTTGTCGTTCGCTACATCGGACTTTCGCGGCTACACCTGCATTCCGCATCTGCTGTTCTAACAGGTGGTTATGATTACAGGGGAGCCGTGCAAAGTTCGCTCCTTGCAACCGAATTGGCTCTAAAATCTGGTGCTGCGGCACTGGGCCTAACTGACCATGAGATTAAGAAGCAGTTCAACCACGACAACGCGAAGATTGCCGACTTCGTGGGGGCTGGCTGGAGCGCATTCGATTGTGCGCGGGTAAAGCGGGTAATTGCGACACAGCCTCCTTATGTGCCCAATCGATACTCGGCCACACAGCCTAGTCGGAGGGAGGTCGGGCATCTTGTGATGGGCGCGCAGTACATCGTATCGGAGGTTGTCAGACAGATGTCAGATCGGGATTTTCGAAGCGGTGTTCAACCGCCCATAGCGCGGCGCTATCCCGCATAACACTGAAGCATTTCGGATGCTACATCGTCGCGGGCCATAATGGACGTACGTCCGACTTGTCTAGCGGGGTATAGACTGGCTCAGTTTCTGCCTCAACCAACGGACTGAATGCTCCCGGTTTCCGAGCGTAACGGTCTACCCACAAATCCACGGTGGCCTGCTCCAAATTCACCATACAGTTGACCATTCCCCCCCCCCGCTTCTGTACGGCGATACAAGGATTGGGAGTTTTTTGGCCAGTGGACCACAAACCCGCACATGAGATCGCTTTTGGAATCCCCAGCCACCTGCTCTACGCCCGAAACGAAGGCCAAAAGCCGACACGCAAACCAGCCAAATCATTCGCTGCATTGCTTGCCGCCCCCTCACCCCGCCTCCGCTTTGCTCGGCGGACCTCTCCCCGAGGGGAGAGGGGAAACGCGGGCGGCGTGCCGCAATCGGTCTGAGTTTCGTTGGAGGACGCAGAGGGTGCGGCTCATCCCTTCTCCCCTCGGGGAGAAGGTGCCCGTAGGGCGGATGAGGGGGACGCTCTCACCAGCAACCGCCCTGCCATTTCGCCCCCTCGCCCCGCCTCCGCTTTGCTCGGCGGACCTCTCCCCGAGGGGAGAGGGAAATGGCGGGCGGCGTGCCGCAATCGGTCTGAGTTTCGTTGGAGGACGCAGAGGGTGCGGTTCATCCCTTCTCCCCTCGGGGAGAAGGTGCCCGTAGGGCGGATGAGGGGGCGGGCGCTCCCCCAACAACCGCCCTGCCGTGCCGCCCCCTCACCCCGCCTCCGCTTTGCTCGGCGGACCTCTCCCCGAGGGGAGAGGGGAATAGCGGGCGGCGTGCCGCAAACGGTCTGAGTTTCATTGGAAAACGCAGAGGGCGCGGTTCATCCCTTCTCCCTTGGGGGGCCGAAGGGCGGGACGAGACGCGTGGCTCGGCCCCGGTCAGGTGCCCGTAGGGCGGATGAGGGGGACGCTCTCCCCAGCAACCGTCCTGCCGTGCCGCCCCCTCACCCCGCCTCCGCTTTGCTCGGCGGGACCTCTCCCCGAGGGGGAGAGGGGAAAGGCGGGCGCCGTGCCACATTTTTCCCATCTGCACCGGGAGCCTGAAGCCCCCCACAAAAACCTACCGCGTCACATAGTTCCGCCAGTCGTGTTCCTCGCGAAAACCCAGCAGGTCGCGGATCTTGGCATTGCTGATCGGCGCCTCAAAACCGTCGAGCGAGCCGGTGATCGGGGTGCCGGGGGCCCATAGGGCGAGGAAATCGCGGGTGGGTTCGTCGGCGGTGATCGTGTCGTTGACGGCGTTGAACACCTGGAAGCCGAGGCCGTCCTTGCCCAGGCAGAGATCGACGATCTGGCCGAGATCGCGGGCGTCGATATAGCTCCAGGCATTGCGCTTGCGCATCGGCGGGTTGGCGAGATACTGCGGAAAGTTCGCGTAATCCTCGGGCGAGACGACATTGCCGATGCGCAGCGCATAGATATCCGCCTTGAAGCGCATGGCAAAGGCGCGCGCCGTCTTCTCGTTCACCACCTTGGAAAGGCCGTAGCTGTCCATGGGGTCCACGTCATAGTCTTCCGTCAGCGGGAACTGGTGGTAATCCTTGTCGCCTTCCGCAAAGCACACGCCATAGGTGGTTTCGCTGGAGGCGATGACGACCTTCCGGATGCCGAGCTTCATCGCCGCCTCGATGACATTGTAGGTGGAGAGCGTGTTGGCGGCAAAGGTGGTGTTGTCGGGCTGGATGAGAATGCGCGGCACGGCGGCAAAATGCACCACGGCATCCACTTTCGCCGGGCCATCCCCCGTTTCCAGCCCGTCGAAGCCGAAATGCTGGGAGAGCGCGTTGAACACTTCGCCGGAATGGGTGAGATCGGTGATCAGCGTCTCCACACCCTCTCCCGGAAAGGGTTTGAGGTCGAGGTTCAGCACCCGGTGCCCCTTTTCCTGCAGATAGGGCACCACATGCCGCCCCGCCTTGCCGCTGCCGCCGGTGAAAATGATCCGCTTGCCCATGGTAAAACGCCTCCCGTTTGATGCTGTCGGGCAGAGATAGGGGATGGGCCGGCGGATGGGAAGAGGATCGTCCCTCAGCGTGAGACGAGGCGGCCGGGGCGGAAGCGGGCGTCAGCGGGCAAAGCGGCGGGCGCCGGCCACGCAGGCCACCACGCAGAGCGTCACCGCCAGCATGGCGGGGCTGACCGCCTCCCCCAGCACGAGCGCCGCCAGAAGCAGGCCGAAGAAGGGCTGCAGCAGCTGCAGCTGGCCGATCGCCGCCGTGCCGCCGAGCGCCAGTCCCCGATACCAGAAGATGAAGCCCACCATCATGCTGAACACCGAAACATAGGCGAGCCCCGCCCAGGCCGGGGCCGAGATGGTGGCAAACGAGGCCGGCAGCGTCAGCGCCGCCATCACCGTCATCACCGGCAGCGCGATCAGCAGCGCCCAGCAGATCACCTGCCAGCCGCCGAGCTTTCGCGAGAGCTTTGCTCCTTCCGCGTAACCCAGCCCGCAGAGCAGGATCGCCGCGCACATCAGAAGATCGCCCGCAAGCGCGCCCTCCCCGCCCTTCGCCAGCGCAAAGCCCACCACGCAGGCGCTGCCGAGGCCGGAAAACAGCCAGAACAGCGGGCGCGGCCGCTCCGCCCCGCGCAGCACCGCAAAGCCGGCGGTGGCGAGCGGCAGAAGCCCGATGAACAGGATGGAATGGGCGGACGTGATGGTCTGCAGCGCGAGCGCCGTCAGAAGCGGAAAGCCGACGACGACGCCAAGCGCCACGACGGCAAGCGGCACGAGATCAGCCCGCGCCGGCTTCTTTTCCCGCATGACCAGCAGCAGCGCCGCGCCGATCAGCGCGGCAATCACCGCACGCGCCGAGGTCAGGAACAGCGGTGCCAGATCGCTGACCGCCACGCGCGTGGCCGGCAGCGAACCGCTGAAAATGATGACGCCCAGCAGGCCGCTGCCGACGCCGCGGAAGGATGTGTGCATGAAAACCCTCGCAGATGAGGCCTTCATTTTCACAGGACAGGGGCTTGCCGCCGAGATACAGTACCGTACAATTCTGTCAAACTGTATGGATACTTCCTGCCATACAGTGCGCTCCATCACGATGCGCCATCCGGCCAACACCATGAGGATACCGATGCCGACCGCGTCTGCCCGCAGCGCCCCGATGGTTCCGGATGCGGCCACCGCCTCTCCCTCCTCCTTTCCCCTCGCCTCCCCCCTAGCGTCTCCCCTGGGGCGCACCCGTCTCGTGATGGAAACGATCCGCCTGCGCATTGCCGCCCGCGCGCTCGGCCCCGGCGACCGGCTGCCCTCGATCCGGGGGCTGGCGGCAAGCCTCGGCGTCTCGCCCTCCACTGTGGTGGAGGCCTATGACCGGCTGGCGGCGGAGGGGCAGATCCGCGCCCGGCGCGGCGCGGGCTTCTTTGTGGCCTCGGGGGCCGCCCCGCCGCTCTCGCTGACGGAGATGCAAAGCCCCGCCGCCCGCGCGGTCGATCCCTTCTGGGTCACGCGGCAATCGCTCGATGCGGTTGGCGACCGGCCAAAACCCGGCTGCGGCTGGCTGCCGGCCGAGTGGATGCCGGAGGCGGCGCTGCGCAAGGCGCTGCGCCAGGTGGCGCGCGGCGAAACGCGGCTGCTGATGGAGTATAGCCCGACGCTCGGCGCGCCGTCGCTGCGCAGGGTCATTGCCGCCCGGCTTGCCGAGGAAGGGCTTGCCGCACCGCCGGAGCAGATCCTGCTCACCACCTCGGCCACGCAGGCGCTGGATCTTATCTGCCGCCTGCTGCTGAGGCCGGGCGATCCGGTGCTGGTGGACGATCCCTGCTTCTTCAATTTCCAGGCCCTGCTGAAGGCGCATCAGGCGCGCATCCTCAGCGTGCCCTTCCTGCCGGGCGGGCCGGATCCGGCAGCCTTCGAAGCGGTCGTGGCGCGGGAACGGCCGCGCCTCTACCTCACCAATGCCGCCCTCCACAACCCGACCGGCGCCTCGCTCCTGCCGCAGGTGGCGCACCGGATCGTGGCGAGCGCCGCCCGATACGACATGCCGATCGTGGAGGACGATATCTTTGCCGATTACGAACCGGACCCCTCGCCGAGGCTGGCCGCCCTCGACGGGCTCTCCAACGTCATCCGCATCGGCAGCTTTTCAAAGACGATCTCGGCTTCGCTGCGCACCGGCTATATCGCCGCCCGGGCCGACTGGATCGCGCCGCTGACCGACCTGCAGGTGGCCGGCCATTTCAGCGGCCCGAGCCCCTTCGTGGCGGAGGTTCTGGCGGAACTCCTGACGGGCGGCTCCTACCGCAAACACCTGGACGACCTGCGCCACCGGCTGGCGGGTGCAAGGCGGACGGCGGTGCAGATGCTTGCCCCGCTCGGCATCTCCCCCGTGCTTCTGCCCCGCGGCGGCTTCACCCTCTGGTGCCGCCTGCCGGACGGCGTCGATGCCGTCGCCACGGCGGAAGCCGCCCTGTCTGAGGGCACCGTGCTTGCCCCCGGCAACGTGTTCAGCCCGACGCTCTCAGCGCCAAACCTGATGCGCTTCAACGTGACCCAGATGACCGATCCCCGCCTGCCGGAGGTGCTGAAGGCGGCGATGCGGGGCTCGTGAGGGCATCAGAAAGCCCCCTCTGGCGACAGCCATCACCGCCACAAAACAAGGCTATTCCATCTGAAACAAGGCCCCTGCCCACCAAGAGAAGGACTTTAACCCAGCCGACCCGCCGAAGCCGATCAAGGCCCGGGCGGGTACCTCAAACCCTCTCCCTTGTGACCGGTTGAGGAGCGTTTCCCGAAGCGAGGCAATCGATCCAGTCGACCGATTGCCGCGACGAACGCGGCAGCAAGAGGGGGCCTTCGCGCATTGTCCCGAACGTCAAGCATTCGATCACCGCGCCTTCGCCGTCTCCCCCACCGTCAGCGGCCAGTCCACGAGGTAATCCTCGAAATCATCGACATCCACCTCCTCCTCGGAAATGGTGCGGCCTTGCGCGGAAATACCGGCCTGGTGCACGGTGTCGGGGTCGCCGGAGATCAGCGGGTGCCACCAGTAGAGGTCCTCGCCGTCGCGCACCAGGCGATAGCCGCAGGTGGGCGGCAGCCAGGGGATTTCGTGCAGGCTTTCCACCGTCAGCTGGATGCAGTCCGGCACTGTTTCCTGGCGGTTCTCATAGTCCTTGCAGCGACAGCTTTGCCCGTCCAGCAGCCGGCAGGCCACCGAGGTGAAGGCCACCTCGCCGGTGTCCCAGTCCTCCAGCTTGTTGAGACAACAGAGGCCGCAGCCGTCGCAGAGGCTTTCCCATTCGGCCTGGGTCATTTCGTCCAGGCGTTTCGTTTTCCAGAACTGGTTTTCCATCTTGTCTTTTTAGCACCGGCTGATCAAAGTCTGAAGGAGGGGGCGGCAAAGCGCTGTCGCCTGCCCCGGCGTCAACCATTTGTCAGCCATTTTCGCCGTAAGCGGTTGGTGAAGGCTTTTCCTGCTTCGTGCGGGATGCGTCAAGCCGTCCGGGTCCCAGCAAGGAATTTCCAAGGTGCAGGACGATCCCCATCCTTCCCGAAGCAAGCGTCGCCGCAGGCGGCATCTGCTGCTGCGCATCGACAGCTGGATCGATTCCACCGTCTGGACGGCAGGCTTCCGGGCCGCCGAGATCTGGGAGGAAATCACCATCTTTTCGCGCCGGTTTCGCGTGCGCGGCTGGAAGCGGGTGGTGGTGGAACTGGCCGACGAGGCAATGACCTTCGGCACGGCTGGCTTCGTGCTGCTGCTCGCGCTGGCGCTGCCGGCATTCGAGGAAACCAAGAAGGACTGGCGCAACCATGGCGATTTCGCCGTGACCTTCCTTGACCGCTACGGCAACGTGATCGGCCATCGCGGCATCATCCACGAGGATTCGGTGCCGATCGACAAGCTGCCGGATCATCTGGTCAAGGCGGTGCTGGCGACCGAGGACCGCCGTTTCTTCAGCCATTTCGGCATCGATTTCCTAGGCCTCGCCCGCGCGCTCAACGAAAACGCCAAGGCAGGCGGCGTGGTGCAGGGCGGCTCGACGCTGACCCAGCAGCTCGCCAAGAACCTGTTCCTCACCAACGAGCGCTCGCTGGAGCGCAAGATCAAGGAAGCCTTCCTGGCGCTCTGGCTGGAGGCCAACCTGTCGAAGAAGGAGATCCTGCGGCTTTATCTCGACCGCGCCTATATGGGCGGCGGCACGTTCGGGGCGGCCGCTGCGGCACAGTTCTATTTCGGCAAGAACATCACCGACGTGAACCTTGCGGA
This sequence comes from Rhizobium sp. RU35A, assembly GCF_900156005.1. Lineage (NCBI taxonomy): Bacteria > Pseudomonadati > Pseudomonadota > Alphaproteobacteria > Hyphomicrobiales > Rhizobiaceae > Rhizobium > Rhizobium sp. RU35A. The sequence goes on from NZ_FTMR01000001.1 coordinate 352,227, forward strand.
GGCCGCGATGCTGGCCGGCCTGTTCAAGGCGCCGGCCAAATATGCGCCGCATGTCAACCTGCCGGCGGCGCGCGCGCGTGCCAACGAGGTGCTGACCAATCTCGTGCAGGGCGGACTGATGACCGAGGGCCAGGTGGTGGCGGCACGGCGCAATCCGGCCAGCGTCATCGACCGGGCCGAACAGCCGGCGCCGGATTACTTTCTCGACTGGGCCTTTGACGAGGTGCAGCGGCTGGCGGCAGACGGCCGGCTGAAGAAGCATTCCGTCATCGTGCGCACCACCATCGACATGGGGTTGCAGCAGGCGGCCGACGATGCGGTGGAAAGTTCTCTGCGCGAATATGGCGACAGCTACAAGGTCAAGCAGGGCGCGCTGGTGATGATCGAGACCGGCGGGGCCGTGCGCGCCATGGTGGGCGGGCGCGATTACGGCGAAAGCCAGTTCAACCGCGCCACCAAGGCGCTGCGCCAGCCGGGCTCCTCCTTCAAGCTCTATACCTATACGGCGGCGATGGAGCATGGTTTTACGCCGGACACGATGATTTCCGATGCGCCGATCACCTGGCGCGGCTGGTCGCCACAGAATTATGCCCGCTCCTACAAAGGCCGCGTCAGCCTGCTGACGGCCATGGCGCAATCGCTCAACACCGTGCCGGTGCGGCTTGCCAAAGAGGAACTCGGCATCGACGTGATCGTCGAGACGGCGAAGAAGATGGGCGTCGAGACCCCGCTGCGCACCGACAAGACCATTCCGCTCGGCACCTCGGAAGTCACCGTCATGGATCAGGCCACCGCCTATGCGGTGATGCCCTCCGGCGGGCTGCAGACGCGGCGCCACGGCATTGCCCAGGTGATGGATTACGAGGGCGACGTGCTCTACGATTTCGACCGCGACGAGCAGCCTGCCCAGCGCGTCGTCAGCGAACAGGCCATGGCCTCGATGAACCGCATCCTGACCCAGATCCCGGTGATCGGCACCGCGCGGCGGGCGGCCCTCGATGGTGGCATCGTCACCGCCGGCAAGACCGGCACCTCGCAGGCCTATCGCGATGCCTGGTTCATCGGCTTCACCGGCAATTACACGGCCGCCGTCTGGTTCGGCAATGACGACTTCACCTCGACCAACAACATGACGGGCGGCTCGCTGCCGGCGATGACCTTCAAGAAGCTGATGGATTACGCCCATCAGGGCATCGAGCTGAAGCCGATCCCCGGCATCGACAACCCGCTGCCGAACGGCAACCACGCGACCGGCACCCCCGTTGCCGCCAAGGGCGCGGAACCCAGCCCGCCGGCCCTCAGCCGCCCGCGATCGCTATCGGCCGACAGCACGCGCCTTCTGCGCCGCATCGCGCGCGATCTCGCAACCGCCCCGCCGCTGCCTGCCCAGAAGGTGGCGGAAGCGACGCCCGCAGCGATCGGCGCAAGTGTCGAGCGGTGAGGCAATCTCGATCATCAGCTTTCGCCCCGCCAGCGAGCAGGAACGAAGGAGACTGTCATGACGAAGGACCCTATGTCCGCCCATCGGAACGAACAGCAAGGTTATCCCGGCCAGGACGCGGCGGACGCTGACGCCATCGATTGCCCGCCGATGACGGAGGATGAACTGGCGCGTCTTCGGCCTGCGCGGGACATTCTGCCTGCCCCGTTCTTTGCGGCGATGGAGGCACGCCGCAAGGTGCGCGGCCGCCCGCCGGTAGAGCAGCCCGAAGCGACAGGTGACGCTGCGGCTCGATGCAGATGTGGTGGAAAAGTTCAAGCAGGACGGCAAAGGCTGGCAGAGCCGCATCAACGATGCCTTGCGCAAGGCTTCCGGTCTTTAGCGCTGTCGGCGTCGCAAGACGCAGGCAACGCGGGGCGGGAGCAAACCGACCTTCGCCATTTTCCCGCGCGGCAAACAGTGCTACCGCTCATCACCCTGAACCACAGAGGTTGAACCGCTTTTGTTTCGCCTGCCCCTTCTCGTTGCGCTCGCCCTGATCGTCGCCTTTGGCGTCGGCATCGGTTCGACGCGGGTGGCCCTTGATGCCACGACCGGCTTCGGCGCGATCCGGCTCGGTGCCTGGGAGGCCTTTCCCGAGGCGCAGACGGTCAATGCCGATCCCTATGCCAAGGCGCACCGCGCCAATGGCGGGCGCCTGCTCTATGGCAGCGCGGAGGGCCTGAGCTTCACGGCGGCGACGGACGAGAAAGGCGAGCGGCTGAACGGCAACTGCACCTATCTGGTTTCCGGCCAGACGCCGCAGGCAAGGCTGTGGACGCTGTTTGCCACGGGCAGCGAGGACCGGCTGCCGAATGCGTCCGACGGATTGCCGGTGGCGCTGAATTCCCGCAGCGTGCTGCGCGAGCAGAACGGCAGCTTCGTCATCACGGTGGCCGCAACCGCCGAACCCGGCAACTGGCTGGCCGTGGAGGCGCAAAAGCCCTTCCGGCTGGTGCTGACGCTGCTCGACACGCCGACGGCCGGCAGTTCCGGTCTGATCGACCTCGCCATGCCGCGCATCGACCGCATCGGGTGTGGCCATGCTTAAAATTCTGCTCGCCATCCTGACCGGTCTCGTGGGTGCCGGTCTGCTGCATCTGGTGATCATTCTCGCCCTGCCCTATTACAGCGAGCGGGATGCCTATAGCCGGGTGCTGCGCGAGGGGCCGTCCTTCGAATTCCATGTGCTGGGGCCGGGGCGCGATCCGGCCGGTCTCGGCCGCACCGATCCGTTCCTCGATATTGCCGTCTGCGCCTTCGATCTGGATGAGGGGCCGGTCCAGCTGACGGCGAGCGGCGAGGTGCCGTTCTGGTCGCTCGCCACCTTCGACGCCGCATCGAACGAAACCTTCAGCATCAATGATCGTACTGCCGTCGATGACGCGCTGGACGTGATCCTTGCGACACCCGTGCAGGCAACCCGGTTGCGCAAGGCGCAGGCGCCGACCCTGGCCCAGTCGATCATCGTCGAGACACAGCAGACCCAGGGTTATGCGGTTCTGCGGGCCATGGCGCCGCAGGCAAGTTTTCGCCCGCAGACAAGCGAGTTCCTGAACGGCGCCGGATGCCTGCCGCTTTCGACGGCTCCCCAGACATCACGCTGAGAGGACGCGACCTTGTCGGTGCGCCTTTATCCCCTCTGTCTCTCGCAATGCCTTACTGGCTGTCTGCGCGCAGGGTCAGTTCGTCCATCAGCCGGTGGCTCATCTCCTCGCGCCGCTCGTAGCGCACGCCGGTAAACAGCAGCACGGCCGCATCACGCGCCTCCGGCATACGGGATGGGGGCTGCGGCCTGCGGCCTTTATGCTCTGCCCGCCATGCATTCATCACCACGATCTCTGCCATGCTCGTCTCCATCAAGAGTTCGAGACGGATGAAGGACGGACCGATTTCACCCTGCCCCAAGCCGGGGCCGGCGCACCTCGTGCCCGAGGCATCTGCGCCTTTCTCGTCAGCCCCGGAGCCTTCCGGTATCCGGGGATCTGCGCCAAGGGAAACGCATGGAACCCTTCACGGTTTCACGGCGCTGCATGTTTATCGAACCGGGGTCAAACCGGTTCATCCCGAAACAGGATCTTGCAGAATCGTTTATGCGTCCCTCCTGAAATACAGCCATAACGCCGTTAACAATTTGCTAAGCGGGGCCGCCCCTCTCGGGCGGGAATGGGAGAAAGCGACGGCTGTGGCCGGGTGTTGCGGCAATGCCCCTTCATCCTGTCGACCTTGCCTGTGGAAAACCAAGGGATTGTCGGGATTTCCGGGACAATCCGGCATCGCAGCCTGCCGCCAGACGACGGGCACCCGGCCAGGAGTCCCTGCGTTTTGCGGCCTGGCTGCATGGCCTGCCATGGCACGGACGGCGGCGGACCTGTGCCGGCGGGAGAAACCTCTTCACCAGCCATTAACCTCATTTCCGTAACATGGCTTAACCATGCCATGACGGTGGTGGCGTGCCTTGCACCCGGTGCTGCCCTGCCGTCATCGATTTGCCCGTCCAGAGGACAGGACGACGGCCGCTCCGGGGGCCGCGCGCACGCTCTGAGTCTTGTATCGTTTGTAATGCGTCGGTGGATAGGACCGTGGACCGGTATCGTGAACTTGAGAGGCCGCAGGCCATGCGCAGAAAGGATGTGGTGCTGATGGCCACGGTCACGAGTTTCGAGGAACTCGAGCGCCCGACGAAATCGGAACTGCGTCAGTTTGCGGAACTGTTCACGCCTCTTTTCCAGGCCTCCGGCGACGAGGCACGCCGCCAGGCCGTTGCCGCTCTCTCCCGCTCCCTGCACATTCCGCCCGCCGTTGCCTTCTTCATCGCCAGCCAGCCTGTATCCGTCGCCGCTCCCTTTCTGATCGGGTCCGCCTGCCTGACCGACGAGATGCTGATCACCATTGCCCGCACGCAAGGGGCCGATCATGCCCGCGCCATTGTCCGGCGCGAGAACCTGTCGCCGAAGGTCATCGACGCCCTGGTCGGTCTTCGCCACGCCCGCAGGACAGCGCCCGGCGAACCGGCGCAGGATGCCTCCGCCAACCGCTTGGCCGGCGCCGAACCGACCCTTTCCGTCCCCGCAAAGCTGGCCGACGGGCCGGAAGAGGCACGCCTTGCCCGCGAGGAGGCCTTGCGCCAGCAGATCAAGGGGCTTGCCGCGCATCTCAACCGCGCACCGGGCGACCGGCTGGGCCTGCGCAGCCTGACCGAGGTGCAGGAGGCGCTTCTCGTGCGCTTTGCCCGCGAACGCGATGCCGACAGCTTTGCCACCACGCTGGCCGATACGCTGTCGGCCAGCCGCTGGCTCGCCGAACGCATCCTGCTTGATGTCTCCGGCCATCAGCTCGCCACCACGCTGAAGGGCCTTGCCATGGGGGAAACCGAAGCGCTGTTCGTGCTGGAGCGCTTCTACACGCATCTGAAGGACGTGATCGGCGATACGACCCGCGGCCAGATCCTCTGGGATTCGCTCGAGGAAGACGAGTGCGGCCGCCGCCTCGAAGCCTGGCGCCGCGCCGACCGCTACACCTATGCAGAACCCGTGACACCGACCGTGGCGGAGACCAGCGTGCCGCAGACCGAAAAGCGCGTCGCGGGTCTGGCGCCGCGCTTCCGGGTTGCCCGGTAAGGCACGCCCTGCCCATGCCGCGATAAACCTGTTTCTCTCCCTGCGCCGAGGTTTTCCTTGCGCGCGCCACCCCTTATATGAGGGGCATCGAACCGCGGCTGCGCGCGGGCGCCCGCAGGCGAGCCGCCGGGCCTTGCGCCTGCCGGGGAGCCCAACGGAGCCGCCATGACCAGCATTGACCAGATCATCGACGATTTTGCCTTTCTCGACGACTGGGAGGATCGCTATCGCTATGTGATCGAACTCGGCAAGGCGCTGCCGGATCTGCCGGAGGACAAGCGCACAGCCGAGAACAAGGTCAACGGCTGCGCAAGCCAGGTCTGGCTGGTGACCCATCGTGGCGAAGGAGCCGATCCCGTGCTGACCTTCGAAGGCGATTCAGACGCGCATATCGTGCGCGGCCTGGTGGCGATCGTGCTGGCCGCCTATTCCGGCAAGACGGCCTCGCAGATCGCGACATCCGATGTGTTCGAGGTGTTCAATCGCCTCGGTCTGGTGGAGAACCTCTCCTCGCAGCGGGCCAACGGCCTGCGTTCCATGGTGAAGCGTATCCGGGACGAGGCGCAGGCGCTGACAGCGGCCTGACCCCATCCCCCGGCCTTCGCCCGAAATGTCCGACCTTACAGCTGCGGGCGAAAATCCTCCGCGCCCCAGGCATGGCGGCGCGCACGTCCGGGCGGTGGCGCATAATGCCGCGCCAGCGCCAGAAGGGCCGTGCGCAGCATCAGCTTGGCGGAACGCACCGGCCAGCCCCGCTCCCTCTCCACCAGTTCCAGCCCCTTGCAGAAGCAGCAGACATCGAGCGCCACGCCGGACAGATCCGGGCCCATGGCCTCCACGGCGCGGTTGACGCGAAGCCTTGCGGCCAGCGCGGTATCGGACAGATCCTGAAGACCGCCCCGCTCGCCCGCCATGCGCTGGGCAAGCCGCGGCTCCCAGCTGGCGGTGACGCGCGGTGTCAGCTGCCCGCGCTCGAAGTCGGCGGCCAGCCGCTCGCCCGCCGCGATCGCCTCCTCACCGAAGAAGGGCTTTCCGTCGCGATCCTTCAGCCGCACCAGCGCAGCAAGCGGCGATTCCAGCAGGTTGCGCCGCACGGCCTGCCGCACCCGGGCGACCTCCACGGTCTCCTCGACCTCGAGACGGTGCTGGCCGGCAAAGGGCTCGTCGCCGACCTCCGCCAGCTGCCTGCGCAGAAAGGCGATCGCCTCCGGCCGGGCCGATAACCGCTCGCCCTGACGCTCCAGCAGCCCGGCGGACAGCGCTGCCTGCACAACCTCCGACGCATGGCGCCCCTGCCCCGAGGCGCCCGTGAGCACCAGCTCGTCTGCCTCGGCGCCCTCCGGCAGGTGGCAGGGGCCGCGCACCACCTGCTTCAAAAGACGCACCAGGGCCTTGTTGCCCGCAGGCGGCACCGGAGAAGGACTGCCGCCGATCCCGTCCTTGCCAAAACCCTCAGTCATGACGCAGACCCTCGCGACGGCCGAAAACGGCAACCACCATGCGCTCGATCGTCGAGACGAAAGAATCGAAGGCGGCATCCTCACGACGATCCTCCACCACGCTGCAGGCATGGCCCACGGTGGACCGGTCCCGCCCGAAGGCATCGCCGATATCACCCTGCGGAATGCTGAGCGTGACGTGGCAGACATACATGGCGATCTGCCGGACATGGCAGAGCGCGCGGCGGCGGTCACGGCGAAAACTCGTGCGGTCGCCGATCGCCATCACCAGTTCGCTGACCAGTTGCCGCACGATGCGGCAGACCTGCGTCAACGGCAGGGTGGCCGGCGGAACGAAGGGCGGCACCAGCACCGGACCGGCGGCATTGCGCGCCTCGGAGGGACATGGCAGTGGTGGAATTCTGTCGATCTCTCGCATGAACAACTCCCGAAATAGGAATTAATTCATATACCCTTGTCACAACCGGGGGATAAACAAAAGCGGGTCCTGCGACAGTTTCGTTGATTTTACAGGGATATTTTCCGACAGACGCTAAAATTTCGGGATGATTATCCTCACCCCTCTCCCAAAATCGAGGGGATCTGCGGGACGGCGGCGGAGGCTGCGCGGCCATGCCGGCAACAATCGGGCGCCTCTCACGGCAGGCGCGCCAGCGCAAGCCACAAGCGCCCACGCTCCCGGCGCACGAGGATCGCCCCGGTCGCATCATCGCGCTCGCGGCGACATCCGTGCCTGCCACACAAAAAAACGCCGCCCGAGCGAACACCGCTCCGGCAGCGCTTGTGGGTCACGCCATCACCGCGCCCCTTGCAGAGAGGGAGCGGCGGAGGCATGGATTCTTACTTGGCGCGCTTGCGGCGCTGGCCAAGGCCCATTTCCTTGGCAAGGCGCGAACGGGCCTCGGCATAGGACGGAGCCACCATCGGATAGTCGGCCGGCAGGCCCCACTTCTCGCGATATTCTTCCGGCGTCATGTTGTAATGGGTCATCAGGTGACGCTTGAGCGACTTGAACTTGAGGCCGTCTTCCAGGCAGATCAGGTAGTCGTCTTCGATCGACTTGCGGATCGGCACGGGCGGCTTCGGCTTTTCGACCGCGGCAGGAACGGGCGCCGGCGACGACGTGTTGCTGAGCGCGCTGTGCACGTCGGAAATCAGGTTGGACAGATCGCCCACCGGGACGACATGGTTGCTGACATAGGCGGCCACGATATCGGCGGTGAGTTCCACCAGCAGATCGGAGCCCTTGCCCGCAGTGACTTCGGTCATTTCAAATCTCCTGTTCGTTTCGCTGGCGTCTGTATCACCTTGATACAGCGCCGTGTGCAGAGCAGTGCGTAAAACCCGAGATCATGCCCGTTTTTCTTTCGAAAGCGGATCCACCCCTAGATCCATGCGGGCGTGAACGAATTTTTGCGCGCCGTGCAAAATACCGATCGCTGTTCCTGTCCCCTTTTGCCCCGACTGCCCGTTCCCGGACATCAAATCAATGGCAAGAGTTTGACCGAACGCGGTCGATATTCGTGCTCTACTGAAATGCGATTAGCATTGTTCGCGGCAAAGTCCAAATACAATCTTCGTAACTTTGTTCTATTCGGGACTTTGTCCTACGAGTTTAAGCGCTTACTGATTGATTATCGCACAGATGGCGACAAGCCAAAGTAAATATGAGAGGCACCCTGATTATCAAGGGCTGTCCTGACGAAGATGGTCGGCAACGGAGGACGGGTGGAGCCGATAGCCTGCCTTATGGGCCGCACGCGCCAGCAGATGGGCCGAGACGGGCGTGGTCAGGATGAAGAAGAAAAAGCCCGCCAAGGCTCTGGCAAATATGGATAAATCGGCAGAATGAAGCCCTGCCGCGAGCAAGAGCAGGCCAGAGCCGACGGTGCCGGCCTTGGAGGCGGCGTGCATGCGGGAAAACATGTCGGGAAAGCGGATCAGGCCGATCGAGCCCATCAGCGCGAAAGCACTGCCGGCCACCAGAAGCAGAACCGTCACCAGCGTGAGTATAAGGCTCATGCTTTTCTCTCCTGTTTCATTTTGGAGCGATTCTCCGGACGTTCGCCGGCGTCCTCACCGCGCATGGCAGCCCCCTCGCCTTCCGCGCCGGCAGCACCGCGCGCCAGGATGAAGCGGGCCAGCGCCACGGTTGCGAGGAAGCCGACAAGGCCGAGCGCGATCGCAACATCGATGTAGAGCGTGAAGCCGGTCTTGATGGCAATGACGGCGATGAAACCGATGGCGATCCCGACCAGCATGTCGAGAGCCACCACCCGGTCCCCCAGCGTCGGCCCACGGATCACGCGCGCCACGGTGACGAGAAAGGACAGGACCAGCAGGGCCAGAGACAGCCAGATGCCGGCGGAAAGAAGCAGCGCCTCGGTGATCATCGGAAGGCCTCCATGATCTTGCGCTCGAAGCCTTCACGGATGTCCCGCCTGGCGCCTTCGATGTCGGAACAGTCGATGGCGTGCACATAGAGCGTGCGGCGGTCCTCCGACACGTCGACGGAGAGCGTACCCGGCGTCAGCGTGATGAGATTGGCAAGCAGCGTGATCTCGAAATCGCGGTCCACCGTGAGCGGAAAGGAAAAGATGCCGGGCCTGACCACGAGGCGCGGCCTTGTGACCAGCACCGCGACCTTCCAGGCCGACAGCGCCAGCTCGCGCAGGAAGAGCGCCAGCAGCGAGAGAATGCGGCCGATGCGGCGCAGATAGCTGACCCCGTGCGCCTGCTCCCGCACCAGTCCGATCGAAAGCGCCGACACCGCAAAACCGAACAGCAGGTTCAGCACGCTTGCGCTGCCGCTGACAGCGACCCAGATGACCGCAAACAGCACGTTCAAGGTAAAGGCGGTCATCGCGCACCTCCGCCGGGAAAGACAGAACCGAGATAGGCGGCCGGATCAATCAGGCCCGCAGCCGCCTCCTGAGAGAGGCTGAGCGGCCATTCCGGAAACAGGCCGAACAGGACAATCAGCAGCCCGAGCGCCAGGATCGGTCCGAACGCGGCTGCCGGCAGCGTTCCTTCTCCGGCCTGCGGTCCGGGCGCGGGGCGCCAGTAGACCAGAAGGAAAACGCGGGCGAGCGCGATCGTCACGAGAAAGCCGGAGAGAAGAATGCTGCCCGCCAGCCACCAGGCGCCGATATCAAGCGAGGCCTTCACCAGCACGATCTTCGGCCAGAGGCCGGAAAAGGGCGGCAATCCCGCCACCGCCAAGAACAGCGCCAGCGAGACGAAGGCAAAACCAGGTGCCCGCTGGTAGAGACCGCCCTGCGCGGACAGCGTCCATTCGCCGGTCAGGGCGGCTGCCCGGCCGATGACGAGATAGAGCGCCGTCATCGCCAGCATCGAATGCAGCGCGTAGAAGATCGCACCCGAAAGCCCGGCCACGCTGCCGACGGCGATGCCCGCCATCATGTTGCCGATGCCGGCAATCACCGCATAGCCCGCAAGCCGTCTCAGATCGTTCTGCGCCAGCATGCCGAGCGCGGCGGCGAGCATGGTGAGCGCGGCCACGACCGCCACCACCAGGCTGAGCTCCTCCAGCTGCAGCGGAAACAGCATGACCATGACGCGCAGCAGGGCATAGATGCCGACCTTGGTCAGCAGGCCGCCGAACAGGGCAGAGACCGTGACGCGCGGCGTGTGATAGGAGGCCGGCAGCCAGAAGTTCACGGGGAAAGCGGCAGCCTTCATGGCGAAGGCCAGGATGAACAGGCAGGACAGCGTCATCAGCGGCGCGCCCGAGATGCTGCGCGCCTTGAGCACCAGATCCGCCATGTTGAGCGTGCCAAACACCGCATAGAGATAGCCGACGGCGATCAGGAACAGCGTGGTGCCAATGAGGTTCAGCACCGCATATTTCATAGCGCCGTCGATCTGCTCCCGCTCCGACCCGAGGATCAGGAGACCGAAGGAGGAGATCAGCAGCACCTCGAACCAGACATAGAGGTTGAAGATGTCGCCGGTGAGGAAGGCGCCGGAGACGCCCGCCATCAGCAGCAGCAGGAAGGGAAAGAAGCCGTAGCGCAGGCGCGCGTCATCGATCTCGGTGCAAGCTGCAACGGCCGCCGCCAGCGCCACCACGGCCGAGACGAGCGCCATCACCGCGCCGAAGACATCGACGGAAAAGGCAATGCCGAAGGGCGGCAGCCAGCGGCCCATCACCATGGTGACGGGACCGACAGCCAGCGCCCGCCACAGCAGCAGCGCATCGATCAGCACCAGCCCGGCAAGGCCAGCGATCGCGATCGGCGCATGCAGGCGGATGCGATGGCGCAGCATCATCAACACCGCACCAAGCCCGATCATCAGCGCCGGTGGCAGGATGACCAGCCAGTCGGCGGCAGGCGTCGGCGCAAGCTGCAGGGCCGCGGACAGATCGATGGGGGCGGAGGTCGTGGCAGCCATGATCGGGCCTCCTCAATAGCCGAGCGGCGGCATGGGATCATCCTTCGGCTCGGCCAGGCGCATCTCGTCCGTATCGTCCGTGCCGAGGTCCTGATAGGCGCGGTAGGTCAGCACCAGCAGGAAGGCGAAGAAGGAAAACGAGATGACGATGGCCGTCAGGATCAGCGCCTGCGGCAGCGGATTGGCCGCCCCCTCCGGCAACGCGTCGAGCCCCGCCCCGATGATCGGCGGCACTTCCCGCGTCAGCCGTCCGCCGGTGAAGATCAGAAGGTTCACGGCATTGCCGAGAATGGCGATACCAAGCAGCATCCGCACGGAGTGCCTGGACAGCATCAGGTAGACGGCGGTCGCGAAGAAGGCGCCGACCAGCACCGCAAGCAGCGCTTCCATCAGTCGCTCTCCTTTTCTTCCAGCGCCAGCGCAATGGAGGTGATGGCGCCGACCACCACCAGATAGACGCCGATATCGAAGCTCATGACGGTGGAGAGCGGCACCTCCACCCCAAAAAGGCGCGGCGCGATCCACAGGCCCGTCATGAAGGGAACGCCCGCGAAGACCGAGAGAAGGCCGGACAGCGTGGAGAGCATGAGGCCGAAGCCGGCGATCGACAGCGGATGGAAGCGGATCGCCCGGCGCACCGCCGCCACGCCATAGGCAATGCCGTAGATGGCAAGCGCCGAGACGGCGATCAGCCCGCCAATGAAGCCGCCGCCCGGCTCGTTATGGCCGCGCAGCAGCACGAAGATGGAAAACAGCAGCATCAGCGCGGTGAGGAAGGGCGCGACGGTGCGGAAGATCAGCGTGTTCATGAGCGCTCTCCCGCCTGCGGCTCGGCGGCATCCGGATCGTTATCGGCCGGGCGCTGCGGCCCGCCGGCCCGGATGCGGATCACCGCCAGGATGGCGAGCCCCGTGACCATCACCACCGCGATTTCGCCCAGCGTATCCGTGCCGCGGAAATCGACGATGATGACGTTCACGACATTGGCGCCGTGGGCAATCACCTTGGAATAGGCGTTGAAGAACTCCGTCAGGCGCGCATCGAAAACGCCTTCCGTGGTTTTCAGCAGCAGCAGCGTGAAGCCGAGGCCGCAGGCCACCGCAATCGTTCCATCCATCAGCATCTGGCCGAGCGGGCGGCGGTCGGAGGGCGTCAGGCTGAGCCTGGTGATGGCCAGCGCCAGAATGACCACCGAAAGCGTTTCCACCATGAACTGGGTGAACGACAGGTCCGGCGCGCCGAACAGCAGGAAGATCACCGCCACCGCAAACCCCTGGATGCCGAGCGAGACAATGGCCGTCAGCCGGTTTTGTGCCCGCAGCACCGCGACAAGCCCCAGAAGCGCAATGGCGACGAAGGCCCATTCGTGGATCGGCACGCCGGCGGGCATCGCGGGCACCGCCGGCCATTCGCCATAGACGAAGGGGGGCACCAGCAGCGTCGCCGCCAGGATCAGGAAGGTGGCCGTCATGTAGAGGTCGAGCCGGCCCGGCTGGATCAGGCGCGTGATGCGCACCGAGAGGCGCACAAGGCCGGCAAGCGCCGCATCGAAGCCGCGATCCGGCCCCGGACCGATCGCCTCCACCATCTGCTGCATCAGGCCGCGCAACCGGTCGATCTGTGTGTAGACGAGAAGGCCGAGCGCCACCGTCAAAAGCGAAAGCAGCAGCGGCACCCCGAGATGCGGAACGGTGGAAATGGTGACGGTGACCGGTTCCCCCTGCACCGCGCTTGCCATGGGCGAGGAGATGAAACGGTGGGCAACGGGTGAGAACAGGCCGGCCAAAAGGCCGAGTGCGGCAAGCGCCACCGGCCCCAGCCAGAGCAGCAGCGGCCCTTCATGCGCAGGCTTCGGCGTTTCGACCGGTCTGCCGACAAAGGGTTTCAGCCCCACGGCAAAGGCGAGCGCGAACATCAGCGCATTGCCGAGAATGGCCACCCCGCAAAACAGCAGGGCACGCGGATTGCCGCCGGCCAGCGCATAATAGATCTCCTCCTTGGCGAGGAAGCCGAAGAACAGCGGCAGGCCGCCCATGGAGAGCGCCGCAAGCAGCGCTGCGGCAAAGGTGACCGGCATCGCCTTGGCAAGGCCGCCGAGCCGCGTCACATCGCGGGTGCCGGCCTCGTGGTCGATGATGCCGGCCACCATGAACAGCGCGCCCTTGAACAGCGAATGCGCCACCAGATAGAGCACGGCGGCAGTGACGGCATGCGGCGTATCGAACCCCGTCAGCATCACCAGCAGGCCGAGCGAGGCCATGGTGGTATAGGCAAGCATCAGCTTGAGATCGCTCTGGCGCAGACCGAGAAAGGTGCCGGCGATCAACGTGATGCCGCCGGCGAAGGGCAGCAGGATTTCCCAGGCGGGCGTTCCCCCCAGTACCGGGTTGAGCCGCATCAGCAGATAGACGCCGGCCTTCACCATGGTGGCCGAATGCAGGTAGGCGGAGACCGGGGTCGGCGCCTCCATGGCATTGGGCAGCCAGGCATGGAAGGGAAACTGGGCAGACTTGGTGAAGCAGCCGCCCAGGATGAGCAGCAGCGTCGCCAGGTAGAACGGACTTTCGCGCACGCCCTCGCCGAAATGCACCAGCAACGACAGCTGCGTGACGCCGCTGACATTCCACAGGAAGATCAGGCCCGCCAGCAACAGCAGACCGCCGCCGCCGGTGATGACGAGCGCCTGCAGGGCCGCCCGCCTCGCGGCTGCGCGCTGGTGATCGAAGCCGATCAGCAGGAAGGAGGTGATCGAGGTCAGCTCCCAGTAGACGAACAGCATCAGGAAGCTGTCGGATACCACAAGGCCCAGCATGGCGCCCATGAACAGCAGGATGAAGGAAAAGAAGCGGCCCTGCTGCGGATGACCTTTCATGTAGCCGCCGGCATAAAGCACGATCAGCGTGCCGATGCCGGTGATCAGCAGCGCGAAAGTGAGCGACAGGCCATCGAGGAACCAGGAGAAGGACAGGTTGAAACTGGGCGCCCAGGCATAACCGCCCGTCACCACTTCCCCCGCCGACACCTCCGGCAGGAAACCGGTGAAGAAAAGAAAGGAGAGCGCGGGCGCAAGACACAGCAACCAGGCGGCCCGGTGGCCGAGATGACGTGTCAGAACGGGTGCCGCCAAAGCCGCAACGAAAGGCAGAAACAGGCAGACCAGGGTCAGTTGAGCGATCATTTCCTCCCGCCGATGCGTCGGATTCTTGGACAAGGTCTCCGGCGCCGGCCGAGAGGTGCCAGCTTACTTAAGGCATGCTCACCGCTGCCTCAATGTTTTTAGACAGAATTCGACGCAGCTCCGTTCTTTATGAGCGCGTCGTGAACACCTATCTGAGGTGACAGAAACCGGAAACCTGCGAGGAACGCCATGCAAGACAGCAAGCTGAAGATCGAGAAGACGGAGGCCGAATGGCGCGAGCAGCTGACAGCGGAGCAATATCGCATCCTGCGCCAGAGCGGCACCGAGCGGGCATTCACCGGCCCCTACTGGAACAGCAAGGAGAAGGGTCTCTATCGCTGCGCCGGCTGTGACGAGCCGCTGTTCGTCTCCGACACCAAGTTCGATTCCGGTTGCGGCTGGCCGAGCTATTTCGCGCCCGTCAAGCCGGATGCGGTTGTGGAACTGCGCGACACCTCGCACGGCATGGTGCGCACCGAAATCCGCTGCGCGACGTGCAACGGTCATCTCGGCCATGTCTTCCCCGACGGCCCGCCGCCGACCGGCCTGCGCTACTGCATCAACGGCCATGCCATGGTGTTCGAGGCCCTTTGAGCGAGCGGGATCGCGGAGCGACGGGCACGGGGGCGCGCGGTTGAGGCCGGCCGGCGGATACCGGACACGCTTGCGGCGAAGGGCCGGCACGGCAACGGAGCGACCGGAATCCCGGCCTGACGGCGGCATCCCGGCCGCCCGCACACACGGATTGTTGGGGACAGCATAGTTCGACCTTCGCCGAAACATCCGGACACGGATGGGCGATAGGGTGCCGGCGACAGCCACAGGAACCGACATCCCGATGCCCGAAAAGACCAGCCTTGCCCGCGAACTCCTTCTTCTTCTGCTCCTCGCCACCTGCTGGGGATCGGCCTATACCTTCATCAAGGTGGGGATCGAGACGATCCCGCCGGTGACGCTGATTGCGGCGCGGACCCTGATTGCCGGAGCCCTGCTTGTCGCGATCCTGCGGCTGCGCGGGCTTTGCCTGCCGAAGGATCGCGCCGTCTGGGGGCGTTTCCTTGTGCAGGCCTGCCTCAACAGCGCGGTACCCTTCACGCTGATCGCCTGGGCGGAGCAGAGCGTGGATGCGGGGCTTGCCGTCATTCTCAATTCGCTGACGCCGGTGGTGACCTTCCTCATCACCGCCTTCGTGACCCGCCACGAGGCGGTTTCCAGCCGCAAGCTCACCGGTGTCGTTGCCGGCCTGACCGGAGCGAGCCTGATCATCGGGGTCGGTGCGCTGAACGGCCTGGGGCGTGATGTGCTGGCGCAGCTTGCCGTGGTCACCGCCACCGTCTGCTACGCCTGCGCCGCGATCTACGGCAAGAATTTCAAGGGTCTCGACCCGATGATGCCGGCGGCCGGCTCGCTGATCTGCGGGGCAGCGCTGCTGCTGCCCGCCAGCCTCGTCATCGACCATCCCTGGACGCTCAGTCCCTCGCCCTCTTCGCTTGTGGCGCTGCTCGCGCTCTCGGCCTTCTCCACCTCCCTCGCCTTCGTCATCTATTTCCGGCTGGTGCACACGCTGGGTTCGGTCGCCACCACCTCGCAGGCCTATCTGCGCGTGCCGATCGGCGTCGCAATCGGCGCCATCTTTCTCGGCGAGCGGCTGTCGCTCAGCAGCTGGATCGGTCTTGCCTTCGTGATGGTCGGCGTGATCGCCATGACGCTGCCCGGCCGCCGGGCAGAAGCCTAGGTGCGCTTGTCAGGACGCGAGGCCAGGGTGGTGCGCCGCATGCCGGATGGTGGGCCCCACGCCATGGCGCGGCGCGTCCCGGCGGCGGCGTGCCCGCCATTAGAACCGGGTGGGAAAGCTCACGGTCGGCCATCCAGCAGGCGCTGCCCGAGCAGAGCCACAAAGCTGTCACTGAACCCTTGCGACACGAAGGTTTGTGTATCGAAATCACTGCAACGCCCGACATAGGGCCGGGTACTGAGATAGGCCTCGCAGACCGCCTGCTTCGTCTCCGGACGCAGCCAGTGCATGTCGTCCAGAAGCTGCCGGTGGCTGTCGCGGCCTCCCGCGACCAGACGGCGCACCATCGCTTCCGACAGCGCGAATGGCGGCTTTGGTCCCTTATAGTCCAGCAGAGCGTTCAGCCTGAACTCGACCTCGGGCTCGTGCGTGCGACGTCCGAACATCTCCCGGTTCCCGAGCAGCAGCCGCAGAACCTCAGCGCTGGACGCGACATTCAGGTCCTCGGGGTAAACGAAATCGCCCGATGTGATGTCCAGGAAATCGAGAAGACAGGGAATGGGGCCCTGCGAGATATCGGCGACATAGGCCTGCTTCAGCCTGCGCAGCTGTTTCCACTGATCCAGTCCGGCCTTGTAGTCGACAAAGCCGATCGAGTCACACCAGTCGCCGACCGTCTCATATTCCCAGCAGCCCCATTGCCACCAGCCGGCATTGGCCCAGTCTACGGGCGGACGGGTGAGCATGAAGACGCGGACCGGCACGCCGAGGTCATCAAAGATCGTCGCAGACGACGGATCGATCCCGAGGTTCCAGAACCCTTCATTGCTGATGATAACGCTCTCATCGCCATCAAAAATGTCGGCAATCTGCCTCAACCCGTGTCCAAGCTGCTCGACCCAGTCGAAGGCGACATAGCTGGCGGCATAGCCGAACACGGAATGCCTGCCCGCCTCCGCCAGCTCCTCCCCATGCAGCACCGCCCCGTTGTTATCGAGACAGGCATAGACATAGGTGCGCCCCCCCGCAGCCATCACCGGATTGAGCGACAGGAACCCCTGCACCGTACTGCTGGCGCATTTGCTGGCGCCGATATGAACAATCAGCTCTCTCATGTGTCCTCGGACGGGAAATGGCGGAGCGGCCTCGCAGCGCCATTCCGACGGGATCGACATTCACCGCAGACACGATGAGCCGACCGCCGGTTGTGAAAAATTCAAGAGCGCTGCCGTCCGCCTGTCAAGACCGGTTGTGCTGCATCAGTCGTGCGACAGTCCGTTGCAAGCAACGCCCATTGGGTCAGGGCGGAGGGCTGCCGCAAACCGGATTGCCCGCCGCAGTTTTGAGCGGCGGAAAGCCGTCGCCGACAACCGACCATGACCCGGTTTTATGATTATGATTCGTAAAAATTATAGGCAAGAGAGGATGGAGAGAAATCACACCCGACCGTTTCACACATCTCGGGGCGCCGATCGGGGGACATTGACTGGCACGGCAAGGGCCGGTCAGGGCGTGCTTTGCGTCGCGGGGACACGTCCCCTCACAGGGGTCGCGACACCTGCAGTTCCATGCAGGCAAGATCCAGCCAGCGGCCGAACTTAATGCCAACCTCGCGGTGGATGCCGACAAGGCGAAAGCCAAGCCCCTCGTGCAGGCGTATGGAGGCGGCATTGCCGGCCTCGATGCAGGCCACCATGACATGGACATTGCCCGCCACGGCTCGTTCGACGAGCGCGCGCATCAGCGCAGCGCCGATGCCGGCGCCCCTGTGGTCACGATGCACATAGACAGAATGCTCCACCGTATGGCGGAACCCTTCGAACGCGCGCCAGTCGCCATAAGAGGCATAGCCGGCGACGCGACCGTCAACCTCTGCCACCAGCACCGGAAAGCCGCGCGCCTGGCGCGCGCCGAACCACTGACGACGATTGTCCAGATCGACCTGCGTTTCGTTCCAGATCGCCGTCGTATTGGCGACGGCATCGTTGTAAATCTCCATGACAGCCGCCAGATCGGCCTCGCCCGCATCCCGAATGATCACACCGGCCCTCATGCTTTCCATTATGGTGTACTTTTCGTTTCACATAACAGACGACCCATGCGCCGGTCCAGATGGACGCTTCACAGGCCGGATGTTTTCGGGCAGCGCCTGATGCCCAGGCGCCGCGTCAAGGCAATGCGCCGCGATACGCCGGCAGCGGAGGATGCGGGAACGGGTCAGGCGCCGGGCGACGTCAGGCTGAAACAGGTCAGCACCGCCGAATAATGCACGGCGGCGGCGGCCACCACGAAGGCATGCCAGATGGCGTTCTGGAAGCGCAGCCGCTCCCATACGTGAAAGATCACGCCAAGCGAATAGATCACCCCGCCGATGACGATCAGCCAGAGCGTGATCGGCGGCAGGAGCTCGGAAAGGTGCGGCACCACGACGACACCGCTCCAGCCCATGCCGAGATAGAGCAGGATGGCCAACCGGTCGTAGCGGCCGGGAAAGACGCATTTCACGGTGATGCCGATCAACGCCATGCTCCAGACAAAGATCAGCATCGACAGCACAAGCGGATCGGAGGCGCCACGCTGCAGGAAGGGCGTATAGGTGGCGGCGATCAGCACGAAGATCGCCGAATGATCAAAGCGGCGCAGCAGCCATTTGGTGCGCGAATGCGGCCAGATATTGTAGGTGAAAGAGACCGAGAGGCACAGGACAAGGCCGAGACCATAGGTCCAGGCGGCGGCAAGCTGACCATAGCTGGACCAGAGGGTGGCATAGAAGATCAGCGCGGTCACGCCGATCAGCGCAAACACGATGCCGATGCCGTGCACCACGCCATCGGCGACGATCTCGTGAAAGTCATAGGTTCGGCCGAAGCGGAACAGGTCGCTCATGCAATGCATCCTCCGTCTCGTGCAAAATGCAGGTCCGGGGTGAAAACGCAACGGGCCGAAGCCCGCTCCATCATCACATTGCATTGTGTTCCGTTAAGACTTTTTGACAGTGATGCGGCGGCAGCCGCATCACGCCTCGCTCATGCAGTCGCTGCACAGGGCGGCGTGTGGCACGGCCGCCAGACGCTCGTCGGAAATCGGTTCGCCGCAGCGGGCGCAGCGGCCGAAGGTGCCGGCATCGATTCGCCCCAGCGCTGCCTCGATGGCTGCGAGTTCCTTCTGGCCGGCCTCGCCCAGCCCCTCCAGCACCTCGTCATTGTTGCGCTCGATGGCGCGGTCGTCGTCATCGGGATTGCCGGGCTGGTCGAGGTCGTGCTCGATCTTCGTGAGCCTTCGGTCCAGTTCGGCGCGGCGCGTCTCCAGAACGCGCCGGTAGTGATCGGTCTCCATGTCCTGTCTCCCGCTCAGCGATCCACCAGCACCGAGCACTTGGCGTGGCGCACCACGCGGTCGGCGGTGGCGCCGATGAAGTAGTTCGAGAAGTCGGGGACATGCGAGGCCAGCACGATGAGATCCGCCCGGTTGGCCTCCGCCGCAGCCAGAATTTCATGCGCCGGACCACCCTGGCGGATCTCGATGGCCGCGTCGATGCCGAACCGGTCGCGCAGCGCCGCAAGCTTCTGGCTGGCATCCGTGCGCGCCTGCGCCACCAGATCCGTCGGGACATCGATCGCCAGATAGCCAGGCAGCTCCTCCACCACGTTGACGATGGTGATCTTGCCGCCGGCATCCAGCAGGGTGGCAGCCTTTTCAAGGATGCGCTCGCCTCTTTCGAGCTGGGCCATGTCCACGGCAACGACGATGGATCTGTACATGTTGGTCTCCCGGATCGTTTGAATGCAGGCAGTTTCCACCCGCAAGGGGTGGTGTGCCTTGAGCAAGGTCAAATCGGCCGGACACCATCGTCTTCTTTTATCGAACGAAGTTTCGTCGGATCGACATCTATATTGAACGCGCGCGCACGCCTATATCCGCTTCAAACCTCCTGCCCCGGAAAGCCAACCGTCATGACCGATACGAGCGCCCCTTCCCCCTCCTTCGCGCTGACGCGCCCCGCCCACGTGGATACCGCGCATCTGGTCGTCGAGGATCTCGACCGCGTCTCAGGCTTCTACCGCGACATCATCGGGCTGACGCCGATCGAGGGATCGGCGAGCGGCCAGGTGCTCGGCGTCTCCGGCGTGCCGCTGCTGACGCTGTCGACGGACAGGACGGTGGCACGCGCCCCGCGCACGGCGGCAGGCCTGTTCCACACCGCCTTCCTGGTGCCGAACCGCCGCGCGCTTGGCGCCTGGCTGGCCCATGCCGCCCATGCCGGCGTGCGTCTCGACGGCGCCTCCGACCATCTGGTCAGCGAGGCGATCTATCTCTCCGACCCCGAGGGCAATGGCATCGAGATCTACCGCGACCGCACGCCGATGGAATGGACCTATCTTGCCGATGGCACGGTGCAGATGGCGACCGACCGGCTGGACCTGCAGGCGCTCTATGACAGCGCGCCGAAGGGTGCCTGGGGCGGCATGGAGGATGGAACGGCAATCGGCCACATCCACCTGCAGGTCGGCAACATTCCGGAAGCAGACAGCTTCTATCGCGATGTTCTGGGCCTCAAGATCATGGCGCGCTATCCGGGCGCGAGCTTCTTTGCGACCGGTGGCTATCACCACCATGTGGCGGCCAACATCTGGAACAGCCGCGGCGCCGGCACGCGCAGCACCGGCATGACGGGCCTTGCCAACTACACGCTGAAGTTCAACGACCCGGCCGAACTCAAGCGCGCGCTTGCCAGCCTGGAGCGGCTGGAGATTGCCGCCACCCGCAGCGCCGGCGGCTGGTCGCTGAAGGATCCCTGGGGCATCGGCCTGACGCTCTCGGCCTGACGCTCTCCGCCTGAGGCCACGGCCGTTCTGGTCCGTCTGGCGGGCAGCCCGGAACCGGCGCAACTCTCGCGCGTTATGGCGGCGCAAGAGGGACCCCGGACATGGCTACGACTTCGACCCGCCACGGCAGGCACAATGGCAGCATGAGGCGGCGCGTGATGGAACAGGAGGCGGCGCGGCAGGACGAGATCGCCGTCTACCGCGCCGACGCCACCGAATTCATGCCGCTCGGACGCGAGGCGCTGGAGGTGGCGAAAGCCTGGGCGGTAATCGGCATCTTCCTGATCATCGGCTTTGCCGTGGTGCATCACCTCTCGCTGATCCTCAAGCCGGTCACCCTTGCGATCGTCATCGGCATGATCCTCGGCATGGCGGCCGAGCGCATGGGAGAGGTCGGCATTCCCCGCTTCGGCACCGCCCTCATTCTCTCCACGCTGGTGATGGCAACGATCTTCCTGATGATCAACGCGCTGGCCGAACCCTTGGCAACGCTGCTGCAGGACGGGCCGCGCGTGCTGGAAGGCGCGATTGCCCGCATCACGCCGTTCCTGGAACGGCATCACTGGCTCAACATCACCCCGGCCACCTTCGAGACCGGCCCGATGTCGATGGAAAAGCTGATCGAAAACAGCGGCAACATCCTCAGCATCGTCTCCGGCAGCCTGACGCCGGCGATCGTGCAGGGGCTGATCTTCTTTGCGGCACTGCTGCTCTTCCTCTACGGGCGCATCCGGCTGCGCCGCACCATCATCATGGCCTTTCCGACGCGACGCCAGCGACTGCTCGCGATCCGCATCTCCAATGCGATCGAGGAAGTCCTTGGCTATTACTTTGCAACCGCCAGCGTGATGTACATGGGCCTTGGCGTGGTGATGACGCTGATTGCCTATGCCGGCGGGCTGTCGATGCCGATCCTGTGGGGCATCTTTGCCTTTCTCTCGAGCTTCATTCCCTTCCTCGGCATCACCGTGATGACGCTGTCGGTCGCCATTGCCGGCATCATGACCCATGATGCGCTGCTTGTGGCGCTGCTGCCGGCCACCGTGTTCTTCCTGGTGCATCTGGTGATGGAGAACCTCGCCTTTCCGGCCGTCATGGGCCGGCAGTGGGAGATCAACCCCTTCGTGGTCTTCCTCGCCATCCTGTTCTGGACCTGGATGTGGGGGGCTGTCGGCGCCATGCTGGCGCTGCCGCTGTCGCTGATCGTCATGACGATCGCCCAGGAACTGTTCCCGGACCGCAAGACAATGCCGCAACTGCCCGATTGAGGCAGCTGCGGCACCGCAGACCTCAATCGTAGAGGTAATACTGTTCCCACTGTTCACGCGGAACCTTGGAGCCGACCTTGTAGTCGAAGGATTTGACCTCCAGCCCGTCATTGGCCGTCTGGCACTTGTAGCGCAGGCGATACCAGTCGCCCCGGCTGCGGAAGACGGCACCCGGCGCGCGGATCAGGTCGCCCTTCTCCACGGTGTCGCCAAAGGTATAGGCAATCACCTTGTCGGGCCGGAACCCCTCCGATTCACGCGCGATGCGGTTCATCGCCTCGATATCGCAACGCTGTTCGCGTCTCTCCTCGGGGGTCAGGGCATCAAGCTGTCGCACTATGCGATTGTCGATCGCCTGGGCGGGCAAGGCCGGCACGACGGCCAGCAGCACCGCGGCAAGGGAAGTGGATCGTATCATGCATCTCATTTCCGTTTCATGGGGGGACGCAGCGAAACCTAGGGAAGGTGTGCCGGAATGACCACCTACCGGAAGACGAATCGCGCAAAATGTGATCAACAATCCCGAACGGCGACAAACCAGCCGGCACGGGAGGGCGCATGGCGGAGGCAGACCCTGACGGGCAAAGCATGCGGCCTCTTTCGGACGCCCGCAAGGAACAGATCAAGCTGCGCGCCACCTTCTTGAACGGGATCGGCATCGGCGTGATGCTGATCGGGGTGATCACGCCGCCCATTCGCACCCTCTACGGCGACATCGACGCGCAAATCCATCCGCTCTGGCTGGTGCTTGTGCCGCTTGCTTGCTTTGCCCTGGGGATCACCTTACATTGGGTAGGCAGCACGATCCTGAAGGGATTAAGCCAATGATAGAGCACATCCTCATGCTTTCGATGCCGGTGATCGGGATCGCCATGGCGATCGGCTTTGTCTATTGGCAGAGCTGGCGTGATGGCGTTCTGCCGGGCCAGCGCTCGAAGAAGAAGTAGGCCTCCTTGCTCTTGGCCTGAGCGGCGCCTATCTCTGGCAGACCTTCCAGTCGACGCCGGAGTTTTTGCGTGCACCGTTCCAAGGCCCTTTTCCAGAACCTCCCCACCCCGCCCAAGGCCGAGAAACGGCCGGTCACCGATACCCGCCACGGCATTACCCGCACGGACGACTATGCCTGGCTGCGCGCCGACAACTGGCAGGCCATGTTCAAGGATCCCTCGCTTCTCGATCCGGAAATCCGCGCCCATCTGGAGGCAGAAAATGCCTATATGGAAGCAGCGCTTGGCGACACCACGGATCTGCAGAAGACGCTGTTTGCCGAAATGAAGGGCCGCATCAAGGAGGACGATTCGTCCGTGCCGATGAAGGATGGTCCCTTCGCCTATGGCACGCTCTATGTGACCGGCGGCGAACAGGCGCATTACTTCCGCACGCCCCGCGACGGCGGCGAGCAGCAGGTGCTTCTGAACGGTGACCGCGAGGCCGAAGGCAAGGATTACTTCCGTCTTTCCGGCATCGACCACTGCAGCGATCATTCGCTCGGCATCTGGGGCTATGACGACAAGGGATCCGAATACTTCACCTTGCGCGTGCGCAATCTCGCGACCGGCGAGGACCTGCCCGATGTCATCGAGAATACCGCTGGTGGCGGCGTCTGGGCCCCCAACGGCAAGAGCTTCTTCTATACCTTGCAGGACGAGAACCACCGCCCGTCGAAAGTCTTCCACCATATCCTCGGAGAGCCGCAATCGGCCGACCGGCTGGTCTATGAGGAAACAGATCCGGGTTTCTTCATGGGCGTCGGCGGTTCGCTGCTGGATGATGTGATCTATATCGACATCCACGACCACGAGACATCCGAATACCGCCTCCTCTCGACAACGGACCTGACGGCCGCCCCCGCTCTGGTGGCGGCGCGCGAAGAGGGCGTGGAATATTCCATGACCGAAGGCGGCGACATCTTCTATATCCTCACCAATGACGGCGGCGCCAAGGATTTCAAGATCATGGCGGCGCCCTTTGATGCGCCGGGCAAGGAGAACTGGGTGGAGGTGGTGCCGCATGAGCCGGGCCGTCTGATCCTCTCCCACATGGCCTATGCCCGCCATCTCGTCTGGCTGGAGCGTCGCGAGGGGCTGCCGCGGATCGTCATCATGGACCGCGCAAGCGGCGAGGACCATGCAATCGCCTTTGACGAGGAGGCCTATTCGCTCGGCCTGCAGGGCGCGGCCGAATACGAGACGGATGTGATCCGTTTCTCCTATTCCTCGATGACGACGCCCTCGCAGCTGTTCGATTACAACATGGCAACGCGCGAACGGGTGCTGTTGAAGACGCAGGAGGTTCCCTCCGGCCATAACCCGGACGATTATGTGACGCGACGCGTGATGGCCCCCGCCCCCGATGGCGAACGGGTGCCGGTTTCGCTGCTCTATCGCAAGGACACCCCGCTCGACGGCTCGGCGCCCTGCCTGCTCTACGGCTACGGCGCTTATGGCATCACCATTCCCGCCTCCTTCTCGACCAACACGCTGTCGCTTGCCGATCGCGGCTTCGTCTATGCCATCGCCCATATCCGCGGCGGCAAGGACAAGGGCTTTGCCTGGTACGAGAACGGCAAGATGGAGCACAAGGAAAACACCTTCCGCGATTTCATCGCCGCCGCCGACCATCTGGTGGCAGAAGGTTTTACGTCCTATGACAAGATCATCGCCGAGGGCGGCTCGGCCGGCGGCATGCTGATGGGCGCCGTCGCCAATATGGCGCCGGAAAAATTCGCCGGCATCATCGCCGCAGTTCCGTTCGTCGATGTGCTGACCACCATGCTGGACGACACGCTGCCGCTGACGCCGCCGGAATGGCCGGAATGGGGTAATCCGATCGAATCGGACGAGGAATATCGCTGGATTGCCGCCTATTCTCCCTACGACAACGTGGCAGACAGGCCCTACCCGCCACTGCTGGCCATTTCCGGCCTCACCGACCCGCGCGTCACCTATTGGGAGCCGACCAAGTGGATCGCCCGGCTGCGCGAACAGGCCCCGGCGGCGGGCCCCTTCCTGCTGAAGACCAACATGGCTGCCGGCCACGGCGGAAAGTCCGGACGTTTCCAACGGCTGGAGGAAATTGCCTTCGAATATGCCTTTGCGATCAAGGTCGCAGGCCGGACGTGAACGTTCCGGGCGCGGGCGGCCCTCTCCGCCCGGGCCCACGATTGTCTTGTTTTCCCGCCTGCGGCAGACAGGGCTTGAGGAGCGCCTGCGGCTGTCCTGCCCGGGGCAACCCTTCTCGCGCAACCGACACAGGACCAGCCCTGCGTGCAAATAAACACGGCGGTCTCTACCGGAGACGGTCCTGTATTCGCACCTGCGCAACAACAGAAAGAAACCGTCTTCAAGATATATCTGCGGGCGCAGCTTCGGCGTGACGCTGGTGTATGCCCGAAATTGCTACATACTGTCCTCGCAAGGCGGGATTTTTCCGATCAAAGACTGTTGTCTTTCGGTTCGTGATCAACAATCCGCGCCATGCTTGTTGTGAATTCGTACCGATTCGCTACAATTACCCAAACGGGGCGGGGTAAGGCATTTGGAGACGTCAGTCTGGCTGCTGGGAGCGACGATCGTTCTGGCAGTGATCATCATCATCGGCACCCTGCGCGCGCCCAATGCGCCGGGTCGATATGCGTTTGCACTGTCCGTGCTGATGTCGCTGTGGTGGACGAGCTGCGTGCTCTATCGCCACAGCGTGACCGATTTCGAACAGCAGCTGGTGGCCACCAAACTCGCCTGGTTCGGCATCATGGGCACGCCGCTGTACTGGTCGCTGAGCTTCGTGACCTATGCGCGCGGTCGCCAGCCGGAAACGCTGGGACAGATGGTTGTGATCGGCCTTATCTCCGCGTTCTTCGGCATCATCGCGCTGACCGATTCCTGGCACCATGCGATGTATCTGGAGCTGCTGGATGCCGAAGCCATGCTGTTTCGCCACGGCTGGGCCTATTGGGCGGCGCTCGGCATTGCCTATTCCACCATGACGGTGGCCTGCATCACCGGCACGGTACTGACCATCCGCCACCGCAGCATCCACCGCTGGCAGATCCTCTCGCTGCTGATTGCGGCCCTGGTGCCCTGGGTCGCCAATGTCGCGTACACGCAATATGGTTTCATGCTGTTCAACGACGATCCGACGCCCTTCGTGTTCGTCGGGGCCGGCGCCTTCATGCTGGGTGCGCAATTCCTGGGACGGCTGTTCGTGGTGCCGCCCATCGGCCGCGAGGCCATTTTCGCAATCCTGCCCGATCCCGTCATCATTCTCGATGAAAGCGGACGCATTCTGGAACTGAACCCGGCGGCCGCCACCCTGCCCGGCCTGCCGGCCCATCCGATCGGGGCGCTGTTGCGCGAACCCGCCGAGCTTTCGGCCCTGCTGGCCCGCACCGCGCATGGCGACGGCGAACGGCATGAACTCACGCTGACCGGCAATGGCAATGCCTACGAAGTTTCCACCCATTCGCTGAAACCCTGGGGCCGCGCCGGCGGACGCATGATCGTGATGCGAGACATCTCGCTGCGCAAGGCCGACCAGAACCGGCTCGCCAGCCTCTCGCGCGATCTGGAAGCACGGCTGCGGGACAATCTGCGCCTCCAGGAGATGCTGCGCGAGGAAGCGCTGCGCGACCACCTGACCGGGCTCTACAACCGCCGCCACGCCCAGAACATTCTGCCCGACCTTCTGGCCAAGCAGACGAGCGGCGGCGTGTCGGCCCTGGCCATCCTCGACATCGACCACTTCAAGAGCTTCAACGATCGCTTCGGCCATCAGGTCGGCGATGAGGTCCTGAAGGCCTTCGCCGCCACGCTGCTGGCAGCGCTCGGGCCAGGGGACAGCCTGTTCCGCTGGGGCGGCGAGGAATTCCTGATACATCTCGGCAGCACCAGCCGGACTGAGATTCTGGCCTGCTGCGAACGCTGGCGCGCGGTTCTGCAGGACATCCAGATCCCGGGCCTTACGCATCCAGGCCTCACCTTCTCGGCCGGCATCTTCCTCTGCCCGGCCTCCGGCGCAAGCCTGGAAGCCGCCGTGAAAGCCGCCGACCAGGCGCTGTATGGCGCAAAGGCCGCGGGCCGCGACTGCTGCCGCATTGCCGGTGAGTCGCGTCCGGCACCCTGCCCGTCGGCCAGCGGCACGGCCCGCAAGGGAATCGCCTCGCTCGCCTGAAAATGACCATGGCGTTTCCGGAGCCGTCCGCGGCAAAACGGTCATCCTTGCGCGCAAACCGGGCATAATGCCTGCAAATCAGTCAGCCACCCCGCACAAGCCCGCGACTGTCAATGCCTCCTTTTTCGCATTTGCGAAAAGCCGCAAGCTTCGCGCAAGCTTGATAGATTAACACTTTCTTAACGATAACCAGCACGGACAGACAGCCATGCAGATCCAGAGCGGGCTGAGCGGCTACGGCTATTCGGGGCGTTCCTACAACATCGAACGCCGCACCGAGCCGGCGGCCGAACAGCGTGAGATAGATCAGCCGCAGCGCTCAGCGTCTGCGCTGACGGGCAGCAGCACCCTGCTGTCCTCTTCCCTTGCCAACGCCCTGTGGGCGGTGGAAAACGCCCGCAGCGCCAGCGGCCCGGGCAAGGACGGCACGGCCGTCAACCGGCCGCAACAGCCGGGTACTGTCGAACACATCGAGGACGTCTATTCCGAATTCTGACGGCGCCGGGGCGGAACACTCCTCCCCGGCGACCTTGTTCCAGGCCAACGTCTGAGGTCAACGTGAGGGCCAGCCTGTGCCCTCAGTTGGTTGGCGAATAGCAGTCGATCGCCAGGCTTCCCTGTTGTCCAGTAACCTGGCAACTCCTGTAGACGCAGCGATAGCCATTGTTGAAACTGGTATTGTCCGTCGCCGGGATAACGACATTCATGTATGTCGCACTGGTGACCGCGCCGTTCAGCGTCACGGCAGCCGCATTGGGCTGCAGAGCGGTGTTCGTCCCATCCTGGAAGTTGACCGTTACGTTTTGCGCGCACGCGTTGCGGGTCGGATTATTGTTGAATGTCTGCACATATTGAGCATGCGCAGGCACAACGATCGTTGTGAGAGCCAGGCAAAATGCGCCAAGGAGTGAGAGAATATACCGGTTCATCAGATGTCTCCAATTCTGGAATGAACCGCCCAGAAAGCAATCATTGCGTGCTTTTGTATTTTTTGCAATCAATAATTTTGCTTTCAGTTCCTTGCGCGCAGCCGCCTCACGCCGCCCGGCTCACCTCCACCGTGACATGCGAAAGCGTGTCGAGATCCTTCAGCCGGTCCTTGTAGGCCGCCGGCTCCAGTGGTTCAGATGCCGACAGCGCCACGATGGCGGCATGGTGGCCGGGACCGACCTGCCAGACATGCAGGTCCGTGACCTGCCCTTCCGACGTAGAAAGACGCTTGCGGATCTCCTCTGCCAGTCGCCCCTCCTCCGGCACCACATCAAGCAGCACGCGCGCGGTGTCCCGGATCAGCGCCCAGGACCAGCGGGCAATCACCAGCCCGCCGACGATGCCCATCACAGGATCGAGCCAGATCCAGCCATAGGCGCGGCCGAGCAGCAGGGCCAGGATCGCCAGAACCGAGGTCAGGGCATCGGCCAGCACATGCACATAGGCGGCGCGCAGATTGTTGTCGCCCGCATGGCCATGGTGGTTGCCGCGGTGCGCCGTGTGAGCCGCATGCCCATGGTGGTCATGGTGATGATCATGATCGTGGTGGCCGGCCTCGGGATGCCCGTGATGCGGATGATCATGCTCGACATGGCGGCCGGTGCGATGAGAATGTCCGTGCTCATGGTGGTGATCATGGCCGTGATGGTGCGGCTCGTCGCGCAGCAGCCAGGCGCTGACGAGATTGACGCCGAGGCCGAGAAGGGCGACGAAGATCGCATCCCCGAAGGCAATCGGCACCGGTTCAGCCAGCCGCATCAGGCTTTCGACAGCAATCAGCAGCGCGATCAGCGCCAGAACAATGGCGCTGGCAAAGCCGGCGAGATCACCGAGCTTGCCCGTGCCGAAGGTGAAGCGGCCGTTTCTGGCCTCGCGCCGTGCATACCAGTAGGCAACCGCCGCAATCAACATGGCGCCGGCATGGGTGGACATATGCCACCCATCGGCAAGCAGCGCCATGGAGCCGAACAGGCTGCCGGCCACGATCTCTCCGATCATCATCGCCGCCGTCAGCGCGATGACGAAGCCCACCTTGCGCGCATTGCGATCATGATGCCGGCCGAGAAAGACATGCTCGTGCCCCATCGGGGAGGCAGTGGCGTCAGGGTTGCCATGGACATGCGTGGTCATCGGGTTTCTCCCAATTGAATCAGGATGGTGTGCAGATCGCGATCGGCGCGAGGGCACCTTTCGCGCATCTGGCGGGGTCAGCGGATATAGGTGCGCAGCACCGCTGCCAGTTCATCGGCGGCCGCCGCGCGCTCCGCTTCGCTCTCGGCATGCACCACATGTTCATGCAGATGCGCCTCCATCACCTCGCCGGTGAGGCCGGACAGCGCACCGCGAATGGATGCGAGCAGTTGCAGCACCTCGCCACAGGGCTTTTCGGCCACCAGCGCCCGCTCCACCGCGTCCATCTGTCCCTTCAGGCGGCGCACGCGGGCCAGCAGCTTTTCGCCATCGCGGATGGTGTGAGACATGGCGCACTCTCCAATACTATACCCCCCTACCCTATTCTGGATCGGGATCGAAGGCAAGATGCCTGGCGGCGGCGCCATAAAGCCGGGGCGATGTGCGAAAAAGTCCCGGAGGAACAAGGCCGGCCACACGACGCCTGCTGACGGGTATCCGAGAGAACAGCAGCGGGCGAAGAGGCATGACGGTCTCCGCCGGGCCACGGCCTGTCCCCTTCCCCACGGGTCGCCCGCCCGCCTTTTCCGTGCCATCCCCGTCGCCTCACCGTGTCACGCGGCCTTGCAATCCGGCAGCGGATCACCCAGTTTGAAATCTCCAGAGACTAAAGGTCTGGCGCGGCGCGCCAGGCCGTTTCGGCAGCGGTGATGCGAGGAAGGCGGCAGGAATGTTTTCGATCGGCGAAGTGTCCCGTCGCACCGGCGTGAAGGTGCCGACCATCCGTTACTACGAACAGATGGGCCTGATGACGCCGTCCGAACGCTCGGAGGGCAACCAGCGCCGCTATGGGCGCGGCGACGTGGAGCGGCTGACCTTCATCCGCCATGCCCGCGATCTCGGTTTCGAGATCGACCGCATCCGTGAACTTCTGGCCCTCAGCCAGCATCCGGACGCGCCCTGCGAAGGAGCCGACCGGATTGCCGGCGCGCATCTGACCGAGGTGCGCCAGAAGATCGAACAGCTGAAGCGGCTGGAGGCGGAACTGGAACGCATCGTCTCCCATTGCGGCGGCCACACCGTGGAGGATTGCTATGTGATCCGGGCGCTCTCCGACCACGGATTGTGTGAACACGAGCATTGAAGCGGCTATTCGTCCGCCACATCGCCCCGATAAAGCGCCTCGCAATCGCGGCAGCCTGGCCTCGAGGAGGCCGCCTTGTTGGCGCAAGCCAATGATACCAGCCTCAGCCCCGCAGGTCATACACCCCTTGACACCTGGAGAAATCGGGCGCATGCATGAGGAATGATGATCGAATGCGCACCCATTGCTGCTACGTATTTTTGGGCCTACCGGTAACGGGCGGCTCGACAGATCACAATGTCAACAAGCCGCCGTCAGGCGGCTTTGTTGTTAGAAGACGGC
Source organism: Rhizobium sp. RU35A (assembly GCF_900156005.1). Taxonomy (NCBI): domain Bacteria; kingdom Pseudomonadati; phylum Pseudomonadota; class Alphaproteobacteria; order Hyphomicrobiales; family Rhizobiaceae; genus Rhizobium; species Rhizobium sp. RU35A. The sequence continues at coordinate 382,926 of NZ_FTMR01000001.1, forward strand.
ACCTGACGGCACGAGAAAACCAGAGGATGCCGCAAATGCCCGAAGATACCGAAATCTCCCTTCTCCGCCCGGCCGTGGTGAATATCCGCGTGGCCAAACCGCGCGACCTGCCGGAACTCAACGAGATGATCGCCCTGCTTGCCGCCCATCACGGCGATGCGTCCGCCATGACGCCGGAAAAGCTGGAGCGCGATCTGTTCGGCCCCATGCCATGGATCCAGGCGCTGGTGGCCGACGGCGGTGAGGGCCTGATGGGTTACGCCATTCTGGTGCCGCTCTACAGGGCGCAGGAGGGCAAGCGCGGCATGGACCTGCACCATCTCTTCGTGCGCGACGGCCATCGCGGCCACGGCATCGGCCAGCATCTGGTGGCGCGCGCCCGCGACTGTGCCCGCGCCCAGGGCTGTGACTTCCTCTCGGTCTCCGCCGCCACAGGCAATTTCGCCGCCCACCGCTTCTACGAGCAGATGGACTTCACCGCCCGCCCCGTCACCGGCATGCGCTTCCTGCAGCCGCTGGCCTGACCGGCAGGGATGCGGGACAAGTCCCGCCTCCGCCAGCAGAGACCGGGGCGACCGTGCCCCGGACGCAAAAAGCCATGACGCATGGGAGAACCAGGCATGACCCGAATCGCCATTGCCCTGACGCCAGATTACGCCGATTGGGAGATCGCGCTTCTGACCGCCGTCGCCCGCAGCTTTCTCGACGTCGAAATCGTATTCGCCTCGCCGGACGGCGCTTTGGTCACCTCCATGGGCGGGTTGCGGGTGACGCCGGATTGCGCCTATGCCGGGCTCGATCCCGAACGCTTCGAGGCGCTGGTAATCCCGGGCGGGATGAGTTGGGAGAAAGGCACCGCACCCGATCTCGCCCCGCTCGTCCACGCGTTTCGCAACCGACGGAAGCTGGTCGCCGGCATCTGCGCTGCCGCGAGCGCGCTCGCCGGCACCGGGATCCTGAACGACGTTGCCCATACAGGCAATGCGCTTTTAGCCCACCAGGCGGTGCCGGGCTATGCCGGAAGCGCGCTTTACCGCGACCAGCCACGGGCAGTGTCCGAGGATGGCGTCGTGACGGCCCCCGGCACCGCGCCCTTCACGTTTACGGTGGAGATCCTGAAGGCGCTGGACCTGTGGACGCCGGAGGCGGAAGCGGAGATGGCAGGCTTTGGGCGTGAATTCTGACAGGGCCGGCCGCTCTGGCCTGCCATGCATCACCAAACATCTGCCACGGGCAGAAACCAAGACGAAGGCCGCGCTCAACGCGCCGGCACGGCCTTCAGATAGGCGGCAATCGCCTGCAGATCGCTCTTCGGCAGGTGGGCGATATTCTTCTGCACCTCGACCATGGAGCCGCCGACACTGTCGAAATCAGGCGTGAAGCCTGTTTCGAGATAGGCAACGATCTCATCCTGGCTCCATTTGCCGATCGTTTGCGACCCGGGGGTGATGTCGGGAATGCGGCCTTCGCCTTCCGGGTTCGGACCGCCGGCCAGCCACTGGCCGGCCTGGAAACCGCCGAGAACATTGCGCGGTGTGTGGCATTCGCCGCAATGGCCGGGTCCTTCCACCAGATACTGCCCGCGCTTCACGTCCGCGCTGGCATTGCCCAGTTCGATGCGCGGCGCATCCGAGAAATAGATGAGCTTCCAGCCGCCCACGGCGATGCGCAGGTTGAAGGGGAAGTTCAGTTCATGGGCCGGCGCCACATTGGCGCTTGCCGGCAGGCTTTTCAGATAGCCGAAGAGGTCGTTGACGTCCTCGCGCGTCATGCGGGCATAGGAGCCGTAGGGAAAGGACGGATAGAGATGTTCGCCCGAAGGCCCGACGCCCCGCGTCATCGCATCACCAAATTGCGCGAGCGTCCAGCCGCCGATGCCGGCCTTCGGATCGGAGGAGATGTTCGGCACGTGGAAGGTGCCGAATGCCGTGGGCAGCGCGCGACCGCCGGACAGCACCTTCAGGTCCTCGCCTTCGGCGCCCTTGGCCGCATGGCAGCTGGCGCAGCCGCCCGCCCAGAACAGCTGTTCGCCATGCGCAAGATCCGGCCCGGCAAGGCCCGTCCAATAGGAGGCCGGATGCGGATCGGGCCTTGTCAGCGCATAGGCGACACCGGCACCAACCACGGCGGCCGCCAAGCCGGCAAGCGCCAATTTGCTCCAGATCGAGGCCATGCCCTTCCCCCTTCGGTCAGGTCAGAAAACAGAAAAAGCCGCCGCCGGGGCCGGCCCGGCAGCGGTGCATCCGCTCGCAGGCGTCTCAGCGCTTCAGGCGATAGGCCTGGTGGCAGACGCCGCATTCCGCGCCCAGCGTCTGCACGGCCTGGCCGACACCGGCCTGATCCGTTGGCATGGACGCGAGAATGGTCTGCGCATCCGAGGAGAGCTTTTCGGCCTTGGCCTTGAAATCTGCCGTGTTCTGCCAGATGGCCGGGGCGGCTTCCGTATCGTTGCCGGTTTCGGAACCGGCCGGGAAGTGGTTGGGGAAATCCTTGGCGGATTCGGCAATCGTGGAGAGCGAGGTCTTCACGGTGGCGGCGTCATAGGGCTTCTGGCCCTTGGCAATCGCACCGAGAGCACCCATGGAGCCGCCGATCTTCTTCATCAGCCCCTGACGGACCACCTGCGGCGCGTCCGCGGCATAGACGGCGCCAACACCAAGACAGAGCGCCAGAATGCCTGTCGTCACCAGTTTGAATTTCATGGATGGTCTCCCCTTCTGTCGGTGCCGGACCCACCCCGGCATTCCTGCGACGCATCATGATGGCATGGCATGCATTTGATTTACATGACGTTTAAGCAGAGACACACAGATGTGATTGGCAAACGGAAGCAACGTGCCCTGGGTCATGCCAGGCATGGCCGCGACAGGGGTGGCACCGGCGAAGACCGCTCAACGCGTCAGGACGCGGCTTTCCTCGCGGCCGAAGCCGGTCACCTCCAGGCGATCCTCATAAAGCGCGATCGTCGAAAAGGCGTTCTGCTGCGCCGTATCCACCATACCCTTGAGATTGAGGAACCAGCAGTGTCCGGCCCGTGAAACGCCGCCGGCATGATAATGGCCACAGAGATAGGCAATCACGTGCGGCTGGGACGAAAAGAGATCGGCCAGCGCCTCGGCATCCCAAAGCGCATGGTCGCTGTGGGGATAAAGCGGGAAATGGCCCATGGCGATCACCCGCTGGCCAAGCGCGCGCGCCGCCTCCAGCTGGCCGGCGATCCAGGCGAACTGGCGCTCGGAAATGCCGGCATTCCAGTCCATGGCATTGACGGCGCCCCTCGCCTTCAAGGCCTCCAGCCGGGCCGTGGCCGCCTGATGGGCCGGCGAGCCGGGGACGGTGGCAAACAGGCTTTCCTCGCAGCCGTCGATCACCACGAAGCGGATGCCGTTGCGCACGAAGCTGTAATAGGGCGCCGGCATGCCGAGCCGCATGTGAACCCGGCCGAGGTGTTCGGTATCCACCAGGAAATCATGGTTGCCAGGCAAAAACAGGCATTCGTGGCGCGAGCGCCGGTAGATGGCAAGCGGCGCCTCGAAATGCTCTGCTCCGCGATCGATGAGATCGCCAAGCGTCATGATGAAGGAAAGATCCTCGCCCTCGAAGGTCCCGATCGCCTCGGCGAGCTTGCCAAGACTGGCCCGGAAATGGCGGTCGAGCGAAGCGTTCGGATCGAGATCGGCATATTGGGGATCGGCAATGAGACCGAAGCGGAGAAGCGGCTGGTTTGGCATGCGGTCGCATTAGCGGTCTGGCGTGACACGGTTGTGACAGGAACCCTGCAAGAGACCTCGCAGGTGGCGCGTGCCTTTGCCCATTGACCGCGCCGCCCCTGCGGCTTAACCGCCGTGCCCTGATCGGAGACGCCCATGAAAGAGATGATGCACCCCCTTCCCGCCGCAGAGGCGATCGATCTTCGCCCCGTGCTGCGCAGCGACGCCGCCGATCTGCTGGCCGCCAATGTGCAAAGCCTCTGGCATCACCGCCCCTGGGTGATGCCGCCAACCGACGAGGCGGGATTCGAGGCCTGGTACGGGCAGGTGATGACGGGTGCCAATGTGAGCCTGATCGCCCGCCTTGCGGCGACGCAGCAGATCATCGGCGTCTTCAACCTCAGCCAGATCGCGCTCGGCAATTTCCGCAGCTGCTATCTCGGCTATTACGGCATGGCGGCGCTGGCCGGCCGCGGGCTGATGACGGCGGCGCTGAACAGGGTGCTGGTGCATGCGTTTGACGAGATCGGCCTGAATCGCGTCGAGGCCAATATCCAGCCGGGCAACCGGCGCTCCATCGCGCTCGTCTCCCGCTGCGGCTTCTCGAAGGAAGGTTTTTCGCCGCGCTACCTGAAGATCAACGGCGTGTGGTGCGACCACGAGCGCTGGGCACGGCTGGCGGACTGAGGCAGGCGACCGCCCGCCGATCACCAGAACCGCCGGCACCTTGTGGCGCCGGCGATCCGGTCTGTGGCGTCAGAACTTGACGGTGTAGTTGGCGCGGACCCAGACGGTGGCATCCTGACCCTCGGTGGTGGCGTTCACCATCAGCGAGGCCGTGCCGCCGCCGGCGTCGAATTCGGCGCCAAGACCGCCACGCACCCAGAACTGCTTCAGATCCTGCCCGGCAATGCTGAAGTCGTTGAGCCCGATCAGCGTGCCGCTGGTGGTGGCCGCATGCTTCTCGAACTGGTAGTCGGCCTCGGCCTTGGCCAGCAGGCGAACCGTGTCGGTCAGCGGATGCACGAAATCGGCACCGATGCGCAGCACCGTCGAATGGTCCTTCGTCTCGTCATAGCTGACGGGGAACGAACCGCCGGTTTCCGTATAGCCGTCCACCTTCGTGCGGGCATAGGAGAGGCCGGCATAGGGCGTGATGTCGGTTGCGCCGATATTGGCCGCGTTCAGCCAGTCGAAGCGGATCTTGGCGCCCCAGGTATCGGCATGGGTGCTGCCGTTCGAATAGTCCTGCGACGAACCGTTCAGATAGCCGCGGGCCGTATCGATGCTGCTGCGGCCGAGATAGCCGCCGAGCGTCAGGTAGACATCCGAGCCGAGATGCGTCGAGACCTCCGGCGAGAGATAGTAGCCGCGCTGGCGCACCGAACCGCCGGCATCGAGATCCTGGTTGCTGTAGGTGCCGCCCACCGAGAAGCGGGCCGTCACACCCTCGGCAATGCCGTAGCCGAAGCCGAATTCCCCGAGCGCCAGACCACCTTCCGACAGATCGCTGTTGTCATAGCCGCCATCGACCGTTCCCCAGACGGAGCGCTGTCCCTCGCTGAGCAGGTTGCGCATCGGATTGCCCTGTGCGCCGAACATGATGGTATTGGCGTTGCCCACATTGTTCTGCACCGAGGTGGACGCGGCCTGAACGACCGTGGGGAAGAACTTGGCCTCATCGATGATGCCGCTCACCGCGCCGACGCGCGCCACGTAGATATTGCCCTCGTCCGTCAGGCCTGTCACGACATTGCCGTCGTCGGAGATGAACTCGGCATCGACAGTGGCATAGTTGTAGGTCACGTTGGCGGCGGCGAGCCATTGCTCGATGGACTGCATGCCGGTTGCTTCCGACCAGCGGAAGCCCCGATCCACATTCTCGGCATTCTGGGCATAGCCCACCACGTAGCGCCCATCGGCGCTGACATTGCGAGCATATGAACTTTGACCGCCGAGCGTGCCCAGATCGGTCAGTTCGCCGGTCCCGTTCGGCTGTGCCGGCGCGACATAGCGATAGGCATGGTCTGCGCCGCTTTGCACGCCCCCCGTGCCGACCAGAACACTGCCGTCATCGGACATTGCCGAGAGCGACATATATTGACCAGAGTCGCCCAAAGTGCCGATGTCGCGCATCCCACCAAGCATGGACCAGCGGAACACGCGATATTCGTCTTGATCGTCCTGGCCGAAATGGGTTCCCTCGCCGGCAACAACGGAACCATCCCGGCTGACAAATTCTGCCGAAGACCGATCGTAAAGTGTATCGATATTGAAGACGCTTTGATCAGCCAGCTTCCACACCATTGCATGATAGTGGCCGTTATCACCCGATGACGTGACTTCACCGACAACCGTGGAGCCATCAAGGCTGATGGCCGCGGCGGATGTACTGGTGACAGGGCCATCATGCGGGGCAGGCGTAAAACGTCCGTCCTGCCAGATCAACGCGTTCGATGACGAAGGATCAAACTGCGTGCCTGCAACGATTCCATTGTTGCTGACACCAGCGACATTGAGAAACGAACTGAGCGCAGAGGAAAATGTCAGTTGACCATTGTTCCAGATGAAGGCTTGCGGGCCACCGTCCGTATAAGAGACGCCAGCAAGGACACTGCCGTCCGGGCTCATGCCAGCGATGTATGGGTTATTCGCCCCAGGCGGAAACTCGATCGTCACGCTCGTACCGTTTGCCGTGGAAACCAGGCGATACGTGACAACGTAATCGTTGTTCTCGTATGCCATCTGACGATCCAGATAGACCGAACCATCGCGGCTCATGCCGACAATTTCATGCGCAGCAACCGGCATGGCCCAGGCTTGACCGCCCCAGCCCACCATCAGCGCAAGCGCCGAGACCGCGCACCAATACCTTCCTGAAACAAATCCCTGCATCATTTCACCTGATTAAAACACCCCTGACCCGACCTTGCATCGGGAAACCCGTACACAACAAAGAATCATAGCGCGTGCGGCGGGCAGTCACTCACCGTGATTATATTTTTCCGTAAGCATTGCAATACATTAGCCCCAAAATAGAACGTCCTATTTTTAGGATAAATTCTGCTTTTTCAGCTTCCGAGCAGCAACATTCACTTCTGAATATTTTAGAAATACAAGAAATAAAAAGTACCGCTTCATGGTCTCCCTCTGGCGGGAACGGCGGTAGAGCGGGTAGCCATAGGCGACACTGCCCGTTTCAACAGCAGAGGGCTGACGGTCTTGTCTGCGGCGATACGAGCATGCCGCTCACTCACAAGCCGCCCGCCGATCACCAGGAGCGCCGGCACCTTGTGACGCCGGCGGTCCGGTCTGTGGCGTCAGAACTTGACGGTGTAGTTGGCGCGGACCCAGACGGTGGGATCCTGACCCTCGGTGGTGGCATTCACCATCAGCGAGGCCGTGCCGCCGCCGGCGTCGAATTCGGCGCCAAGACCGCCACGCGAAAAAGGCCCCGGCGCGAACCGGAGCCTTCTGATTTCCTGGCTGTGACCGGCGTCGTGCGCCGGCGCCGCTTACTTCGTGGCGGCTTCGTACAGTTCAGCCACGTAATCCCAGTTGATCAGGCTGTCGACGAAGGCTTCGAGGTACTTCGGGCGGGCATTGCGGTAGTCGATATAGTAGGAGTGTTCCCAGACATCGACGCCGAGGATCGGGGACGCGCCATGCACGAGCGGGTTTTCGCCGTTCGGGGTCTTGGAGATGACGAGCTTGCCGTCCTTGACCGAGAGCCAGGCCCAGCCGGAGCCGAACTGCGTGGTGCCGGCGGCAACGAAATCGGCCTTGAACTTGTCATAGCCGCCAAGATCGCTGTCGATCGCGGCCTGCAGCTTGCCCGGCAGCTTGGTGCCGCCACCGTCCTTCTTCATCCAGTTCCAGAAGTGGACATGGTTGTAGTGCTGGCCGGCATTGTTGAAGAGGCCGGCATTGGTGCCATAGGACTTCTTGACGATCTCTTCCAGCGACAGGTCGGCGAGGCCGGCTTCGGCAGCCAGCTTGTTGCCGTTGTCCACGTAAGCCTTGTGGTGCTTGTCGTGGTGGAATTCGAGCGTTTCCGCCGACATGAACGGGGCGAGCGCATCGTAGGCATAGGGGAGTTCGGGAAGTTCAAAGGCCATGATCTTACTCCTTTTCGGCAAAACACCTGAAGCGATGTTGAGGCGGAACATAGGTTTGAACGCGGCGCGAGGCAACCACGCGAGGGCCGAAAACGGTACGCGATTTTTGCCATTTCGCAGGTCCGCACGCTGTGCTCAGGAAGGATGACGGCAAACGGCGGCCGGCCGGGAACACCCGGTCGCGGCCGCGGTTCGATCTCCCCCCTTCCCCGGACGGGAAGGGGTTTGCGGCGGCATCGCGCGGGCTTGCCCGGCACGCCTCAGGCGGCGGCCTTCGTCGTGGCGCGGGCCCAGTCCATGTAGAGCGCAAGCGCCTTGCGGGCGACCGGCCCCTCCTGGAATTCCTGGTCGTCCAGCCGGTTGATCGGCACGATCTTCGAATAGTTGCCGGAGGTGAAGATCTCGTCGGCGGCCTTGAAATCCTCGACCGTCAGCGTGCATTCGCGCACCTCGATCCCCGCGCCGCGCAGAAGGGTGATGACGCGCGAGCGGGTGATGCCGGCAAGGAAGGTGCCGTTGGCAACCGGCGTCATCACCACTCCGTCCTTCACCAGAAAGATGTTGGAGGAGGCGGTTTCGGCCACGTTGCCGTTCATGTCGCGCATCAGCGCATTGTCGAAGCCGCGGGCGCGCGCCTCGATGATGGCACGGCCGCTGTTGGGATAGAGGCTGCCGGTCTTGGCGCCGGTCATCGCCACTTCCGGGTTCGGCCGGCGGAAGGGCGAGACGGTGATGGAGGAGGGTTTTGCGGTGTGCATCGCCGCCTCGAACAGGCAGAGCGCGAAGCGGGTAGACTCCGGATCAGCGGCCACCACGGATGTCGCCATGCCATGCTCGGCCCAGTACATCGGCTTGATGTAGATGGCCGTCTTGCCATCGAACTTGCGGACGCCTTCGAGCGCCAGCCTCTCGATCTCCTCGGCCGCCATCGTGGCATTCATCCCCATGGCAAGCGCCGAGCGGTTGACGCGCTGGCAATGCAGGTCGAGATCGGGCGCAATGCCGTCGAACCAGCGGGCACCGTCGAACACGGTCGAGCCCAGCCACATGGCATGCGAGGTGGGGCCGATCAGCGGCGGATTTCCGGCGATCCAGTCCCCGTCGACAAAGGTCCAGGTGGGGCTGCGGGGCGTGGTATCGACAGGCATGTTATTCTCCGTGCGCGTGCAAAACTGGTGGAAATGAACGCGCCGCAGGCTTGCCCGGTCAAGGGATTTTTAGAAGAAGGCACGCAATCGAAAGAAAATTGCTCCCCGCCCGGCCTTCCCGGTCATCGCCGTTCGTCATCGGTAAACGGGGCGAATGCACCCATCATCGCCGCTGATGGAAAGTGCGCAGCGCGCGTTCACGCCGCCCTCACGGTCGCTGCGGCGGAGCCGGCAGCAGGGGTGCGTTTTCGCCCGTCTCGGAGCCGCGCGTGCGGGTTTCGAAGGCGTTCCGCTCAATCAGCGGAATGCACAGCACGATGGCGACCAGAATCGCAATCCACACCAGACACCAGGAAATTCGCATCAGCCCTCATACTCTCTCTGCCGGGCATTATGACAGATTTATGCGGCGTAAATTCGATTGAGATCAAATTTGCGGGAACAAATTTACCCTTCCTTGCGTCTTGCCGGGGGTCTGGCGCGGCAACGGAAGAGGGCATGACATCCATACTGGCGGAAGGAGAAACCTGCTGGCGCATCGCCGAGGCGGATCGTTTTTCGGTCATCATCGATGCCGCGGATTTCTTCCGCCACGCCAGGGACTGCATGCTCAAAGCCCGCCATTCGATCATCCTGATCGGCTGGGATTTCGACACCCGCATCCGCCTGACACCGCAGGAGACGAACGCGCCGGATCGCCTCGGGCGCTTCCTGGAACATCTGGCCCGCCGCACGCCGCAGCTCGGGATCCACATCCTGAAATGGGATCTGGGACTGATCGCCTCCCTGACCCGCGGCGAGACGCCGCTGCACATGCTGCGCTGGATCACCTCGCGCCAGATCCACCTGAAGTTCGACCGGGCGCATCCGCCGCTGGCCGCCCACCACATGAAGCTGCTGGTGATTGACGATGCGGTGGCCTTCTGCGGCGGCATCGACATGACGGTCGGCCGCTGGGACACGCGCGAGCACCGGGACAACCATCCGCTGCGCCGTTCGCCCTTCGGCTTTGCCGAGCCGCCCTGGCATGATGCAACCACCTGCATGTCCGGCCCGGCCGCGCGTGCACTCGGCGATCTTGCCCGCGATCGCTGGCGCGTGGCGACGGAGGAGGCCTTGCGCGCCCCCTATGAGGTGACCGATCTCTGGCCGGACGGACTGTCGCCGGATTTTACCGGCGTCAGGGTCGGCATTGCCCGCACGGCACCCCGCTACCGCGAGCGCCGCGAGGTGGTGGAGATCGAGACGGCGACGCTTGCCATCATCGCCGCCGCACGCAGGAGCCTTTACGTGGAGAGCCAGTATTTCGCCTCGCGGCGGGTGGCCGAGGCGATGGCGAAACGGCTTGCCGAGCCGGACGGGCCGGAGATCGTCATCGTCAACCCGAAGACCGCCAGCGGCTGGCTGGAGGAAAAGACCATGGACACGGCGCGCAGCCGCATGATCGACATCGTCCGCAAGGCTGACCGCTTCGGCCGCTTCGGCATCTTCTACCCGGTCAATGCGGCAGACACGCCAATCTATGTGCATGCCAAGATCATGATTGCCGACGACCGCCTCCTGAAGCTCGGCTCGGCCAACCTCAACAACCGCTCCATGGGCTACGACACCGAAAGCGACGTGATCCTCGAAGCGCAGGACGATACGGTGCGGGAGCGGATCCGATTCCGGCGCGACGACCTGCTGGCCGAGCATCTGGGCTCGACGCCGCAACAGGTATCCGCCGCCATCGCCGGCAACGGCGGCTCGCTGCTGAAGGCGATCGCGACCCTGACGCAGCCGGGCGGCACCGGACTTCGCCCTGTGGAACGGCGACCGCTCGGCATCGATGACGCCATGATTGCCGAATCCGACTGGGTCGATCCCGAACGGCCGGCAGGCCTGCGCTACAAAACCTCCGCCTTTTTGCGCAACAGGTTCGGCCGCCGCCTGTTTCCTTCCGGACGCTGAACGGCGGCCCGGACGCACGCAAGCGAACAGCAGGCCGGGGATGGCTGCCCTGCGCGAAACGGCGAACGGCTCAGCCGACGCGGCCCCGGTCGGCCAGAAAATCGAGAAGCGCCCGCACCCGCGAGGGCAGCGGCCCGCCCTGCCCGACATAGACCGCGTAGAAGGCCTCGCGATCACCGGGGTTCAGATCCTCCATCAGCGGCACCAGACGGCCGGCGGCGAGATCGGACGCCAGCGCGAATTCCCCCATCCGCACGATGCCGACGCCGGCGAGCGCCAGCTGGCGCATGCCCTCCCCGTCATTCACCTGCACCGCGCCGGACGGCACCGCCGTCACCGTCTCCCCGGACACCACGAAGGGCCATTCGCGGATGCTGCGACTGTAGGAAAAGGAGATGAGGTTGTGGCCGGCAAGGTCGGCCGGGACCCTGGGGGTGCCAGTCCTGGCGAGATAGGCCGGGCTTGCCGCCACCACCAGCCGTGTTTCGCCGAGCTTGCGGGCGACGAGGCTGGAACTTTTCAGCGGCCCCGTGCGCACCGCGACATCGGCATGATCGGCGAGCAGATCGATCACCTGGTCGGTCTGGGCGATGTCGAGCGTGACGCCGGGATAAAGCGCCAGAAAATCCGGCAGCAGCGGGTTCAGCACATGGGTGGCATAGACCGAGCTGGTGTTGAGGCGGATGCGGCCGACCGCCTTCACCGCGGCCCCCGCCGCCCGTTCGGCATCCTCGATGCTGGCGAGGATGGCCGTTGCTCTCTCGAAAAAATCCCGCCCCTCCGGCGTCAGGCGGAACTGGCGGGTGGAACGGCTGACGAGGCGGGCATCCAGCCGCTTTTCCAGCCGTGCCACAAGCTTGCTGACCGCCGAAGGCGTCATGGAAAGGCTGCGGGCGGCGGCCGAAAAGCCGCCGGTTTCCACCACCCGCACGAAAACCTCCATCTCGCCGGACCGGTTGATGTCGGCACGCGCCATCTGTGACTTTGCCTCACAACTGATGTTCTCATGCGCAATCTAGTTCACAAGAGGGCCACAGTCTATCTCCGGTGCAACGCTTTTCCCTTCCGGAGACCCTCCCATGCCTCTTGCCCTTTATGCCCTGACGATCGCGGCCTATGCGATCGGCACCACGGAATTCGTCATCGTCGGCCTTTTGCCGACCGTCGCTTCCGATCTTCACATCACGCTGCCGCTCGCCGGGCTGATCGTCTCGATCTATGCGCTCGGTGTCACCTTCGGCGCGCCGGTGCTGACGGCGCTGAGCGGCCGGCTGAACCGCAAGACCCTGCTGCTCGGCCTGATGGCGCTGTTCATCGCCGGCAATCTCGCCACCGCCCTTGCCCCCGGCTATGGCCTGCTGCTGGTCGGACGCGTGCTGTCGGCCTTCGCCCATGGCGTGTTCTTCTCCGTCGGCGCGACGATTGCTGCCGATCTCGTGCCGGAAAACCGTCGGGCCTCGGCCATTGCGCTGATGTTCACCGGACTGACGGTCGCCATCGTCACGGGCGTTCCGCTCGGCACGCTGATCGGCCAGACCTTTGGCTGGCGCGCCACCTTCGTGGCCGTGGCGGGGCTGGGCGCGATCGCTTTCCTCGGCATCCTGGCGCTCCTGCCCTCGACGCTCCCGAAGGCGGCACCGGCCGGCCTGATGGACCAGGTGCGCGTACTGGGCTCCGGCCGCCTGCTTCTGGTACTGGCGATGACGACCTTCGGCTATGGCGGCACCTTCGTCACCTTCACCTATCTGGCATCGATGCTGCAGGAGATCACCGGCCTTTCCGCCGGCAGCGTCAGCCTGGTCCTCGTGCTCTACGGGCTTGCGATCGCGGTCGGCAATCTGAGCGGCGGCCGGCTGGCGGACCGCGATCCGGTCAAGGCGCTGACCGGCCTGTTTGCTTTGCAGGCCGGCGTGTTGTCGCTGTTTGCCTTCACCGCCCCGCACGCCATTGCGGCCCTCGTCACGCTGGCGGCGCTCGGCTTCCTTTCCTTCGCCAACGTGCCCGGCCTGCAGATCTATGTGGTGCAGCTCGCCCGGCGCTACCGCCCGGGCGGGGTCGATGTCGCCTCCGCACTCAACATCGCCGCCTTCAATCTCGGCATTGCCGGCGGCGCGTGGATCGGCGGGCTGGTGGTGGACTCGCCGCTGGGCCTTGGCGCAACGCCGCTGTTCGGCGCGGCCCTGGTGGCCGTGGCGCTGGGGCTCACGGTCGCAAGCGGCCTGCTCGACAGAACCGCGCGCGGGGCAGCCGCCGGCGGACGTGCTTGAACTTGCCCCTCGGGGCCCCATGTAGAAGGGGTCCCCCTTCCCCGCGGCGCCCGCCGCCGCCTGATCCCCGAACCCATCCGCAAGGAGTGACCATGCACACCGTCAGCGCCAATGGCGCCAACATTCCCGCCCTCGGCTTCGGCACCTTCCGCATGCCGGGCGACGAGATCCGCAGCGTGCTGCCCAAGGCGATCGACCTCGGCTTCCGCCACATCGACACCGCGCAGATCTATGGCAACGAGGCCGAAGTCGGCCAGGTGATCGCCGCCTCCGGCGTGCCGCGCCACGAGATCTTCCTGACCACCAAGGTCTGGGTCGACAAGTTTGCGGCCCGGGATTTCTCCGCCTCCGTCGATGAAAGCCTGCGGAAACTGAAGACCGACCATGTCGATCTGCTGCTCCTGCACTGGCCGCAAAGCGACGTGCCCTTGGCCGAGCGCATGGACAGCCTCAACGCCGTGAAGACAGCCGGCAAGGTGAAGCATATCGGCATTTCCAACTTCAACATCGCGATGATGAACGAGGCGGCGAGCCTTTCGGACGCGCCGATCGCCACCAACCAGGTGGAATATCACCCTTATCTCGACCAGTCGAAGCTGCTGGAGGCGGCCCGCGCCCGGGGCATTTCGCTGACGGCCTATTACCTGATGGCCGATGGCCGGGTGCCGAAGGACCCGCTACTGCAGGATATTGCCGCCCGCCACGGCAAGACCGCCGCGCAGGTGGTGCTGCGCTGGGCCGTGCAGCAGGACGGCGTGATCGCGCTGTCGAAGACGGCGACCGAAAGCCGCCTGAAGGAAAACTTCGACGTGTTCGACTTTGCACTGTCGGCAGACGAGATGCAGGCGATCCACGCGCTGGCCAAGCCCGACGGCCGCATCGTCAACCCCGGCCACCTGCGCCCGCCGCACTGGGATTGACCGAGACGGGGTTGATGGAACCGGGCGCGCGGACAGTGTCCCGCGCGCCCTCGCGTTCAGGCCGCGAGTTCGGCGATCAGGGCGGCCGGTGGAATGCCCCAGGCCCGGCTCAACTTGCGGATCTGGTCGAGATTGATTTCGCGCCGCCCGTTTAACAGGTCGGCCGCCCTTGCCTTGGAGCCGATCACCGCAACCAGATCGGCGCGGGTATAGTTGTTGGCCTCCATCACCGCCTTGACCACCTCGACCGGCGAGGCACGGTCTATCGGAAAATGGCGCGCCTCATATTCCTCGATGAGCAGCACGAGGGCATCGAAATGCGCGGCCTCCGGCGTGCCTTCCGCTGGCTCTGCCTCGAAATAGGGGCGAACCGCCGACAGAGCAGCCTCATATTCCGCTTCCGTCTGCAATGTGCGGATGGACGCTATATCCATGAACCGTCTCCCTTACAGCGCTCGAACGTCGATGCGGTCATAGTCCGCATGGGTGCCGACAAAGAGAATGAAGATACGTTTCGTTCGGTAGGCCACCAGACCGACGATCCGATACTTGTTGCCGCCGATATCGAAGACCACCTTGCCATTGCCCACATAATCGGCCGAATTGAAGGTTCGTTTCAGGTCATCGAAATTGCCCCAAAGGGCATCCGAGGCCGTTGTGAACCATTGCGTCATCGCGGCCTCTGCGGCCCGTTGCGGCTCGCCCTTCGGCTGCTTTTGCCAGAAACGCACCAGCGCCGCCTTCGCAATGACATTCATCCCGACCGCGCCACCCGTGAGCCATGACCAGCCCTACAATTCCCAATCTGGAAACGGCCGTCAAGACCCTTTTCAATGCCGCAGCATATAGACCGCATAGACGCCGATCAGGGCGGCGGCGGCGATGGCGGTGATCAGCTTCAGGCGCTTCTCGATGAAATGGCGCATGTCCTCGCCATAGGTGTTGAGCAGCCAGGCCAGCGCGAAGAAGCGGGCGCCGCGGGCGATGATGGCCGACAGGATGAACAGGCCGAGATTGAAGTTGGCGACGCCGGACAGGATCGTCACCACCTTGATCGGCGGCAGATGCGCCACGCCCGAGGTGACGAGGAGAAGCAGGATCGTCTTCCAGTCGACGGCGGCGGCAAGGCTGTCGAACGTGTCGAGCTTGCCGTAAAACACCAGCACCGGCTTTGCCACCGCCTCGAAGGCATAATGGCCGATGGCCCAGCCGAGAATGCCGCCGAGCACGGAGGCCGTGGTGGCGATCGCCGCATAGACATAGGCGCGGCGCGGACGCGCCAGCACCATGGGAATGAACAGCACATCGGCCGGCACGAGAAAGAAGGAGCTTTCCACGAAGGCGATGATGGCCAGCCACCAGGCCGCAGCCTTGCGCGCGGCGAGCGCCATGGTCCAGGCGTAAAGAGTGCGAAGCATCGGCAATAAATCCCCAGATGGAAACGATCAGGTCATGCAAAAGCTGTACGCAGCCATGACTGCAGAACCGGGGATAGCCGTCGCCTGCCGCATGCGCAAGGTCCTGCCGGTCACGCCGGAGCGGAATCGAGCCGCTCGCCGGCCTCCACCAGCCGCAGCCTGAGATCCTGCAGCCGGTCGCGCAGGGACACGATCTCGTCCAGCCCGCAGCCGGTGGCGCCGGCAATGGCGGACGTGACGCCGGCCGCATCAGCCTCAAGCGCCCTGCCCTTTTGCGTCAGCGTGATGTTGACCTGACGCTCGTCGCTGCGCGCGCGGGTGCGGGTCACGAGGCCCGCCTGCTCCAACCGCTTCAGGAGCGGCGAGAGCGTGCCGGAATCGAGCCCCAGCGCTTCGCCGAGCCCCTTCACCGGCTGGCCGTCCTTTTCCCAGAGGCTGATCATCACCAGATATTGCGGATAGGTGAGGCCAAGCGGCTCCAGAAGCGGCTTGTAGGCGCGCGAAAAGGCATGCGCTGCGCCATAGAGCGCAAAACACAGCATCTGGTCCAGGCGGATCGTTTCGCCGGCTTGATCGTTGTCTGGCATGGCGGATCCTGATTTCATCGCACATCGTCCTATTTTTTCCATTGTCGCAGGCTTGACGCCGGACTTCAATGCGCATAAATGTATTGCACGCAATTGAATTGCGCAATATTAAATTCAGGCCGCTTCAATCTCGGCCATTCGCAGACACCCGAAGACGTCAACAGAACCGCAACCCAAGGAGACGATCATGGCCATTCTCTACACCACCAAGGCATCTGCCACCGGCGGCCGCGCCGGCCGCGCCCATTCCGAAAACGGCGTCCTCGACGTCACGCTGACGGTTCCGAAGGAACTGGGCGGCGACGGCGCCACCGGCACCAATCCCGAGCAGCTGTTTGCGGCCGGCTATTCCGCCTGCTTCCTCGGTGCCCTGAAATTCGTGGCCGGCCAGGCCAAGGTGAAGATCCCGGAAGATACCACGGTCACCGCCACCGTCGGCATCGGCCCGCGCGATGACGGCACCGGCTTCGGCATCGAGGTCTCGCTGCTGGTCAACATCCCCGGCCTCGACAAGGCCCAGGCCGAAGACCTGGTCGCCAAGGCCCATATCGTGTGCCCCTACAGCCACGCCATGCGCACCTCGACCGAAGTTCCGGTCTCGGTTGCCTGATCCCTCGGATCCCATATCCATCCCCCGGACGGGGGGCGAAACGGAAGGGTCGCGCAAGCGGCCCTTTCATTTAATGGATTTCATGCTATATTCTTTCACATGAAAGGATAGTGCCCATGAACTTGCAGCTCCCCGCCCGTCCCGATCGCGCTTCCGAAAGCGCCGTGGTCAGCAAGGCCGTGCTGAGCGCAGCCGACCGGCTCAACCTCAACGGCCGCACGCTGGGTGGCATTCTCGGTCTTTCGGAAGCCTCCGTCTCTCGCCTCAAGCGCGGCGACCTCAGGCTTTCGCCGGGCGAGAAGAGTTTCGAACTCGCACTTCTCTTCATCCGCCTGTTCCGCTCGCTCGATGCCATCACCGGCGGCGACGAGACGGTGGCGAAGGCATGGCTGCGCAACGAGAATACCGCGCTCGGCAGCATTCCCCTGGAAAAGATCGTCACCATTGCAGGTCTCATCGATGTCCTTGCCTATCTGGACGCCCGCCGCGCTCTTGTCTGAGATCGTGCCCGTTCGCGGCGCGTTCTGGCGGCTGGTGGAGGCGCAGCATCAGGTTTCGACCATGAAGCTGGTGGAGACGAGCGAGGAACAGGCACTGCTGGAAAGCCTGCTGGACGAGACCAAGCCGCAACTGCCGCCCGAGGCGCGCGGGCTGGATTACCTGCTCGCCACCCCCTTCCGTTATGGCGCGGTCTATCCGCACGGCTCCCGCTTTCGCCGGGCCGGCCGCACGCCGGGCGTGTTCTATGCCGCCGCCAGCGTGACCACCGCCGTTGCCGAAATGGCCTTCTACCGTCTGCTGTTCTACACGGAATCGCCTGCCACGCAGCTTCCCGCCAGCCCTGCGGATTACACGGCCTTTGCCGCCCGGATCGCGACCGAGCGCGGGCTCGACCTCAGCCGGGAGCCGTTCGCGCGCGACCGCGCGGCCCTCGAGCATCCGACCGATTACGCGGCCTGCCAGACGCTGGCGGAGACGGCAAGGGCGACCGAGATCGATGCGATCCTCTATCGCTCGATCCGCGACCCCGGGCGCGGCATGAACATCGCGCTTCTGAATGCCGGCGCCTTTGCCCATCGGGAACCGACCGAACGCCAGAGCTGGCGCATCCACCTCTCGACCGGGCACGTGCAGGCGCTCTGCGATTTCCCGCGCCTTCGGCTCGGCTTCTCGCTGGCGGATTTTGCCGCCGACCCGCGCATTGCGGCGCGATATGCTACCGGATCGCCGCCAGATCGGACCTGAGACGGGCGGGGCCGCCCTCGCCCAGCAGATCGTCGACCAGCGCATGGGTATCGCGCCAGATCGGCACGGCGCGCGAAAGAAGCGCCCTGCCCTCCGGCGTCAGTTGCAGCAGGCGGCTGCGGGCATCCTTCGGGTCGGCAACGCTTTCCAGCAGTCCGCGCCGCTCAAGCGGCTTCAGCGCCGCCGTCAGCGTGGTGCGATCCATGTCCAGCACCTGCGCAACGGACCCCATGGTGGCGGGTTGCGGCCGGTTCAGCGACATCAGCAGCGAGAACTGGCCATTGGTGAGACCGAGCGGCCTCAACGCGGTATCGAAGCGTCGGGCCAGCGCCCGGGCCGCACGCTGTACATGCAGGCACAGACAGGTATCCCGGACTTCAAGCGTAACCGAAAAGGGAATCACATTTTCATTTGACATGACTTATATACGTTGATATCAACCTAATTGTCAAGATCGTAGCCATCGGGAGGATGAAGATGGTCGTGAACGGGATGGATCATGCCGTGGTCTCGCGGGAGGAATGGCTTGCAGCCCGCCAGGCGCTGCTCGTCCAGGAAAAGGAAATGACGCGGCTGCGCGATCAGGTGAACCGCGCGCGGCTGGCCCTGCCCTGGGTGAAGGTGGAGAAGGATTATCGCTTCCACACCCCATCAGGCGAGCAATCGCTGGCCGACCTGTTCGATGGCCGCAGCCAGCTCATCACCTACCACTTCATGTTCGGCCCCGACTGGGAGGCCGGCTGCCCCGGCTGCTCCTTCCTCGCCGACCATCTGGACGGCACGCTGCCGCATCTCAACCATCATGATGTGACGCTGGTCTGCGTGTCGCGCGCGCCGCTCGACAAGATCGAGGCCTACAAGCGCCGCATGGGCTGGCGCTTTCCCTGGGTCTCCTCCTTCGGCAGCGATTTCAACTTCGATTTCGGCGTGTCCTTCACGCCATCGCAACTGGCGGAGGGCTCCGTCTTCTACAATTTCCGCGACACGCCGAGCGACAAGGCGCATGACGAACTGCCCGGTCAATCCGCCTTCTTCAGGGACGGGCAGAACCAGATCTTCCACACCTATTCCTCCTATGCCCGCGGCGGCGAGGAGATGCTGGCAACGATGATGATCCTTGATCAGGCGCCGCTCGGACGCAACGAAAAGGGCACGATGGATTTCATCCGCCGCCACGACGAATACGAGGATCAGCCAAAGGCCGGTGGCTGCTGCCACTGAGCGCAGCCCACACACCGGGGACACGAGGCGCCAACGGGAGGAGAACGCCCATGGACATGCCCATGCCGCAGCCGCGTGCCGAGCACGCTTTCCTGCAGAAACTGGTCGGTCGCTGGCAGGTTTCCGCAGCAGAGATGAGCGATGGCAGCGACTGGATCGAGGAGGTGCGCTCGCTCTCCGGCCTCTGGTTCGTGGCGGAAGGTCGCGGCAACATGCCGGACGGCACGCCTGCCACCACGCTGCTGACACTTGGCCACAACAGCGCGACCGGCCGCTATCTCGGCAGCTGGATCGGCACGATGATGGAGCATATGTGGGTCTATGACGGGGAGCTTTCCGAGGATGGCTCCACGCTCAGCCTCTACACGACGGGCCCGAGTTTTTCCGATCCGGCCGTCACACAGCGATATCGCGAGCAGATCATCCTGACCGGCGAGAACAGCCGCATCTTCACCTCCAGCGCCGCCCAGCCGGATGGCGGCTGGCACGGTTTCATGCGTGCCGACTACCGGCGCCTTGCCTGACCTGACGGCATCGCACGCGTCTTCGTGCCCGAACGCGGATGGCCTTGCGCTATCCCTCAGGGCGACCCGCAACCTCATCGAACAAGGACCCCGCCCATGCCCTCTCCCACCCACGGCACCTTCATCTGGTGCGAGCTGATGACCAGCGACATGGACAAGGCCGCCGCCTTTTACACCGCCG
This sequence comes from Rhizobium sp. RU35A, assembly GCF_900156005.1. Classification (NCBI taxonomy): domain Bacteria; kingdom Pseudomonadati; phylum Pseudomonadota; class Alphaproteobacteria; order Hyphomicrobiales; family Rhizobiaceae; genus Rhizobium; species Rhizobium sp. RU35A. Next base: position 402,825 of record NZ_FTMR01000001.1, read on the forward strand.
TGACCGGCTGGACGACGAAGACCATGCCGATGCCCGGCATGGAGGGCGAAGAATACGGAATCTTCGACACCCGCGCCGGTGACGCGGATTGTGGCGTGGCGGGCTACATGGTCATTCCGCCGGATATGAAGGGCCAGGTGCCGCCGAACTGGACGGGTTATGTCGGCGTCGACGACGTGGACGAGACGGTCCGGACATTCGAGGCCGAGGGTGGGTCGGTGATGAAGCCGCCCTTCGACGTTCCGGGCGTCGGGCGCATGGCGGTGGTGGCCGATCCGCACGGTGCGGTTCTGTGCATCATGACGCCGCTGCCGATGGACAATCCGCCACCGATGGCAGCCCCCGGCAGCCCCGGCACCTTCGGCTGGAACGAGCTTTATGCCAATGACGGGCGCGAGGCGCTCGCCTTCTACGAAAAGCTGTTCGGCTGGAGGCTGGATCACGCAATGCCGATGGGCGAGATGGGCGATTACCTGATCTTTGCCCATCACGGCCGGCCGATCGGCGGCATGATGACGCGGCCGCAAAGCGTGCCGGTCGCCTGCTGGTCCTACTATATCACCGTCGCCTCGATCAGCGCGGCCATCGAGCGGATCAAGGCCGGCGGCGGAACGGTGGTGTTCGGCCCGCAGGAGGTGCCGGGCGGCAGCCAGATCGTACAGGCCACAGACCCGCAGGGCGCCTATTTCGCGCTGGTGGGCGCAGCCTGAGCACCGCCCTTTACCCGATCACGGTCCGGCGCCCGGCGGCTTCAGCCGCACGCCGCGCGCCGCGACAAGCGAAACGGCTGCCATCAGCATGGTGACGCCCCACAGGGCAAAGATCTGCGGCGCCGGCGGTTCTGCCGCAAGCCGCGCCGGCAGGTTGAACAGCGGGCCGATGCCGCCGAGAAAGCTGGCGCCGATCACATAGCCGCCGGTTTCCACCGACGGCAGCAGCGCGCTCGTCGTCATGCGGTGTTCGGGATCGGCATCCTCGATGATCGCCTGGCTGGCGCTGCCGAACACCATGGCAAAGGCCGCGCCGTTCAGCGCCTGCCCGGCCAGCACCAGCGGCAAAAACCCGAAATAGAGACCGTTCGCCACCAAAGCGGCGCCCAGCACCTGCGACAGCGGGCCGATGCGCAGAATGGCCTGCCGCCGCTCGACCGTGCGGATGCCACCGATCGGGATCGCCGTGACGCTCCAGCTCAGCGAGAGCGTGATCAGCACCAGCCCCACCTCGACCGGTGAGAGCTGCAGGCGGTGATGCAGCGTATAGGCGAGGAAGACGGTGGACACGCACTGGCCGCCCGTCATCAGCAACAGCAGCCAGCTGCCGCGCCCGACAGTGGAGGAGAAGCCGAACAGCCGTGGCGGCAGCAGGCGATGCGGCACGATCGGCACCTTTGCCCGCCCGTCGCGCGGTAGCGCAAAGGGCATGGCGAGGAAGAACAGCGCCAGAAGCGGCAGGCTGACCGCAAAGGCCGGCCGCCAGCCGAGATGCTGAACCACCAGCCCGCCGGCAAAGGGACCGAGGATCGCCGCCATGGCCCAGACCACGGCCTCGGTGGAAAAGACGCGCGGCACCAGGCGCGAGGGGAAGAGATCGGCAATCAGCGTGTAGCAGAGCGCCACGATCCAGCCATCCGCCAGCCCCTGTACGGCCCGGCCGGCCAGAAGCAGCGGCGCGGAGGGGGCGGAGACCTGCAGCAAAATGCCCGCGCAATAGAGAAGCCCGGCCAGCATCAGGGCCCGGCGCGCGCCAAACCGGCGGCGCAGCGGCGCAGCCGACAGGCCGCCGGCAATCACCAGCGTGAAGAAGGCCGCATAGATCAAGGGCAGCAGCGTCACGCCGCCGAGCGCCTCCATGGCGAGCGGCAGCACCGGGGCAATCGCCACCTCGTTGAAGGCATGCAGGCCGATGCCGGCGGACACTGCCATCAGCCGCAACCCATAGGGGGCGGCGAGCAGCGCCGGCCAGCCGGTGGCGGTGTCCGCAGATTCGGGCCGTTCCGCGACAGCCGTCAGCGCGTCATCCGCCGCCACGCTCGGCGCTGTCCTTTCGTCTGCCATCTGCTTTGCTCCTCCCGACATCTGATCCATGACCCTCTCCGATCCTTTTCATCTTTTCTCGACCGGAGAGAGCCTGTAGAACCTCGAGCATGGTTGAGGTCAAGGCACAATCGGCAGGACGTGCCGTGCGGCGCGAGCTTTCGGTGGGCGAGGTGGCGCGGCGCGCGGGCGTTGCCGTGTCCGCCCTGCATTTCTACGAGGCGGAAGGGCTGATCCGCAGCCAGCGCACGCCGAGCGGCCACCGGCGCTACGGCCGCGACGTGCTGCGCCGCATCGCGGTGATCCGCGTGGCACAGGCCGCCGGCCTCAGCCTCCGGGAGATCGAACAGGCCTTTGCCACCCTGCCCGAGGCCCGCACGCCGACGGCAAAGGACTGGGCGAGACTGTCCGCCGGCTGGCGCGACCTGCTCTCCGAACGTATCCGCCAACTGACCCGCCTGCGCGACGACCTGACCGGCTGCATCGGCTGTGGCTGCCTGTCGCTCGACCAGTGCCCGCTGCGCAACGCCGCCGACCGGCTGGGCGAAGACGGCGCGGGCGCGCGGCTTTTGGTGGAATAGCCCCTTCCCCCGCCGTCTGCGCACGCCTATCTTTTCCGAAAAGGCTCCGCACCGGAACGGGCATGGCACGCAAGCATCGGGAAAAGATCGCACCCTGGTATCAGCCGCCGGCGGCAGAGATCTGCCCCTTGTGCGGACGTGAGATCCCGGAGGACCAGCGGGACCTGCATCATCTGGTGCCGAAGAGCCGCGGCGGGCGCGTCACACAGGCGCTGCACCGCATCTGCCACAAGCAGATCCATGCGCTCTTCTCCGAAGCCGAGCTGGAGACGGCCTATTCCACGGTCGAGGCGCTGCTTGCCCATCCCGATATGGCCAAATTCGTCGCCTGGGTGTCCCGCAAGCCGCCGGGCTTTCAGGATGGCGCGCATCGTGCCAGGCGTCGGCGCGAGATGCAAAAACCGTCCGACCGCTGGTAGCGTTTCCCGGCTGCGGCAACCGGCGTCATCAAACGGCAAAGGGGAAGGGGTAAGCGAGCCGGGAATGGCCATGCGTCGCGACCTGGACGGGGCCAACAGGCAGGCAGGGGACAAGAGCAGGATGGCTGAAAAGGACAAGACCGGCGACGACCGGCTGCACATTCCGGTGGAAACGGCAGCGGCGCTGGTGGCGGCGCAGTTTCCGCAATGGGAAGATCTTCCCGTGCGCCCGGTCGACCTCAACGGCTGGGACAATTGCACCTTCCGTCTGGGCGATGCGATGAAGATCCGCATGCCGACCGCCATCCGCTATGCCGCGCAGGGCGAGAAGGAGGCCCGCTGGCTGCCGCATATCGCAGCCCACCTGCCGGAAAGTGTCGCGCACGAGCTGCCGGTGCCGCTGGCAATTGGCCGGCCGGGCGAAGACTATCCCTTTCCCTGGGTGGTCCAGAGCTTCATTCCCGGAAAAAGCGTTGCGGCCTCGTCCGCCGTCGACCGCACGGCGCTGGCCGGGGACCTTGCCGACTGGCTGCTCGCACTGCACCGGGTGCCGGTCTCCGATGCACCGCCCGCCGGACCGCACAATTTCTTCCGTGGCGGCGATCTTTCCGTCTATGACGGCGAAACGCAGGCCTGCCTGACGCGCTCCGCCGGGCGCTACGACCGGGCAACCGCTGCCGCCCTGTGGCAGGCGGCCCTGTCCTCCCGCTGGCAGCAGGCGCCCGTCTTCGTGCATGGCGACGTCTCGGCCGGCAATCTTCTGCTGCGCGACGGAAAACTGGCCGCCGTGATCGATTTCGGCTGCCTCGGCACCGGCGATCCCGCCTCGGACCTGATGATGACCTGGACCTTCTTTGCCGGCGAAAGCCGCGCGCTGTTTCGCAGCCGCATCGGCCTTGATGCGGCAACCTTTGCCCGCGCCCGTGGCTGGGCGCTGTGGAAGGCGCTGCTGGCGCTCGACAAGCCGGATACGGACGATGGCGCAGCCCATCAGGGCGCACTGCTCGTCATCGACACGCTTTTGGCGGAACATCGGGCGGCCGAGCATGGCGCACCGCTTTGACTTCCGGGCCGGCAAGGCCTATGGCGCCTGAAACACCAGCAAGGAAGAACGCCATGAGCGCCGATGACGACGAATACATCTATGACGAAGCGAGCGGCGAATGGCGCCCGGCCTCCGAGCTGAAGGCCGAAGCGGCCAAGGCTTCCGAAGTGCGCGATGCCTCCGGCAATGTGCTGGCGGATGGCGATTCCGTCGTGCTGATCAAGGACCTCAAGGTGAAGGGCGCCGGCCAGACCCTGAAACAGGGCACCGTCATCCGCTCGATCCGCCTCACCGACAACCCGGAAGAAATCGACTGCCGGCACGACACCATCAAGGGGCTGGTGCTGCGCACGGAATTCGTGCGCAAGCGGTAAGTTTCTTGCGGCAAGGCGCGCCGCCCTTGCGGCGCGTCTGCCTTCTGCGGGCGGTTACGACCCGCTGGTTTCGTTCTTCTTCTTTTCCTGATCGTGATGCCACTTGATGGCATAGAACATGCCCACGCCCAGCACGAGAATCTTCAAGGGGAAGAAGACGTAAGGGAACCAGTCCCAGATATCGGATGTATTCACGGGCGTACTCGATCTTGTCTATTGTCAAGCAGCACTAGCGCCAAACGACGGCCGACGACATCGGCCATGTTGACGCAGAGGCCATCCTCGCGGTGGACATCAGGGCCCCCACCCGGCCCGTGCGCTCCTCAGACGGCCACGAAGCCGCCATCGACCAGCAGTTCCTCGCCGCCCACGAAGCTGCTGTCCTGCGAGGCGAGGAACAGCACCGCCTTGGCGATCTCGTCCGGTTCGCCAAGCCGTCCGAACGGAATCATCTGCTTCATCCAGTCCTCGAGACCAGCATTGTTCTGGAGATAGGTCTGCATGGCCGGCGTCAGCGCCATGCCGGCGGACACGGTGTTGACACGAATGCCACGGCTCTTGAGATCGGTCGTCCAGGTGCGGGCGAAGGAGCGGATCGCGGCCTTGGTCGCGCTGTAGACGGACAGGCTGGGGAAGCCCTTGCTGCCGGCCCCGGACCCGGCCAGCACCACGGCACCGCCGGCCGACATCAGCGGCAGAGCCTTTTGCACGGTAAAGATCGTTCCCTTGACGTTGATGGCGAACAGGCGGTCAATGTGATCCTCATCGATGGCGCCAATCGGTGCGGATTCCGAGACGCCGGCATTGGCGAACACCACGTCCACCCGCCCGTGATCCTGCTGGATTGCGGCGTAGAGCCGGTCGAGATCGGCGGGATTGCTGACATCGCCCTGCACGCCGACGGCACCCTGGCCGATATCCCCAAGCGCCGCGTCGAGACGATCCTGCCGGCGCCCCGTGACGTAGACATGCGCGCCTTCCGCCGCAAATGCTCGGGCCGTTGCCAGACCGATCCCATCCGTGCCGCCGGTGATTACCACCACCTTGTTTTCAAATCGCTTCGTCATGCCTGTCTCGCTTCCGTTTTAAGTGGAGGATTGCTCCACTTTATATGTGGAGATATCCTCCACTTGCAAGTGACGAGGAGAGGCATTTTTTGACGGACGAAACCCCTTTGCGCGCCGATGCGAAACTCAACAGGGAGCGGATCCTGGCCGCCGCCGAGGACGTGTTTCTGGAGCGCGGCGCCGGCGTGTCGCTGGACGATGTCGCCCGGCGCGCCGGCGTCGGGATCGGCACGCTCTATCGCCGCTTTCCGACGCGCGAGGACCTGCTGGCGGCGGCCTATAGCGCGCGTTTCGAGGCCTGTGCTGAGACGAGCCGCGCCAGATCGGCCACGCTCGACCCTGCAAGCGCGCTTAGCGCCTATCTCGAAGACCTCGTCCGCTATTCGAACGTCTATCGCGGTTTTGCCGCTTCTCTGGGAACGGTTCTCCAGATCGGAACGCCGGGATGTCTCGCCACCAGCACGGAAGGTATCCGGCTTTTGCAGCGAGCGCAGACGGAGGGTGCCGTTCGGCCGGATGTCCGCTTCAACGATCTCGTCTGCGTCGCGACTGCCATCTCGCTTGCCACCGAACAGGACCCATCAGGACCGGAGCAGATCGCGCATCTGGTGGATGTTTTCATGAACGGGATCGTTCGGCGCTGAGACGCTGAAACGAGGATGACCGGAGGCGAGGACGCGACCGAAAGGGGGGCGTCATCGCCGTCCATGCCCGGAAGTGGCGCCCGACAAACGGAGGGGGCCGTTTCGCCCGATAGCCCCCTACCGCTTCAGGCTTCCCAGGATCCCCCGCACCAGCGCGCGGCCGAGCTGGTTGGCGACCTGGCTTGCGACGGAGCGGGCGGCGCTTTTCATCGCGGCTTCCAGCACGGTTTCGCGCTGATAGCCGGTGGAACGGGTGCCGCGCGGGCTGCGTTGCCGTTCCGCAGCCTCCTCCTCTGCGGGATCGAAGCCCGGCAGTTTCCAGCGACCAGCGGCACTCTCGGACGATGGCGCGTCACGGGTACCTCCCCAGGGGGAAGGGGATTGTTCCGGGTTCGACGCGGTGGCGGGCGTAGCATCGACGGATTTTCCGGCGCGGGCCATCAGGATCTCGAAGGCAGATTCACGGTCGAGATCGGTATCGTAGTGACCGGCGACCGGGCTTTGCGCCATCACCTGACGGCGCTCCTCGTCCGAGAGCGGGCCGATGCGGGCGGCGGGCGGGCGGATCAGCGTGCGCTCCACCACCGAGGGCGCGCCCTTGCCTTCGAGGGTTGACACCAGCGCCTCGCCGGTGGCCAGCAGGGTGATCGCCTCCTCCGTGCGAAAGTCGGGATTGGGGCGAAAGGTTTCGGCAGCGGTTCTCACCGCCTTCTGCTCGCGCGGGCTATAGGCGCGCAGCGCATGCTGCACCCGGTTGCCAAGCTGGGCGAGCACCGTTTCCGGCACGTCGAGCGGGTTCTGGGTGATGAAATAGATGCCCACCCCCTTGGAGCGGATGAGGCGCACCACCTGCTCCACCCGCTCCAGCAGCACCTTCGGCGCCTCGGAAAACAGAAGATGCGCCTCGTCGAAGAAGAAGACGAGTTTCGGTTTTTCGGGATCACCGACTTCCGGCAGCGCCTCGAACAGTTCGGACAGCAGCCAGAGCAGGAAGGTGGCGTAGAGACGGGGATTCATCATCAGCCGGTCGGCGGCCAGCACGGAAATCACGCCGCGCCCGTCGGGGGCCGTGCGCATGATGTCGGTGATTTGAAGCGCCGGCTCGCCAAAAAAATGCTCGGCCCCCTGCTCCTCCAGCACCAGCAGGCCGCGCTGCAGCGCGCCGATCGAGGCCTTGGAGACGAAGCCAAAACGCTCGGAAATCGCGGCCGCCTGCCCGGCCATGTAGGTCAGCAGCGCCTGCAGGTCCTTGAGGTCGAGCAGCGGCAGGCCGCCCTCGTCGGCAATCTTGAAGGCGATGTTCAGCACGCCCTCCTGGGCCTCCGTCGCATCCATCAGCCGGGCGAGAAGCAGTGGCCCCATCTCGGCAATGGTGGCGCGCACCCGGTGACCCTTCTCGCCATAGAGATCCCAGAAGATCACCGGGAAGGCGGCATTGTCATAGTCTGCAAAGCGGATCTCCTCCGCCCGCTTCAGCAGAAAATCCTTCGGCTCTCCCAGGGCGGCGATGCCTGAGAGATCGCCCTTGATGTCGGAGCAGAACACCGGCACGCCGGCCGCGGAAAAGCCTTCCGCCAGCATCTGCAGCGTCACCGTCTTGCCAGTGCCGGTGGCGCCGGTGACGAGACCGTGACGGTTGGCGAGCGACAGCTGAAGATATTCCGGCTTCTTCAGCCGGTCGTCCGGGTGGCGGCTTGCGCCGATGAAGAGCTTTCCCGCCTCGTGCATTGAACAGGTCTCCCTTGTCATCCCGTGTCTTTTGATGTCCCTGTGCTGATGTATAGGATGTGGCGTGCCGTCGGGCAACGCGGCCCCGGCGACAGGCGCCGCAAGCGCCCCGTTGCCTCTTCTTCCTTCGCCATCCATGCGACCGCCAGACGTCGCAGACGGCTTGCATCGCACCGGGGTTTTATTTACCTTGACGTTAACGTCAAAAACCTGAGGAGAGTTTGATGAACGAGCTGGTCACCCGCGTAGCGGACAATGTGGGCATTGCGCCGGATACTGCGGAAAAGGCCGTGGGCATGATGCTGGGCTTTCTGCAGCGCGAGGCCGATGACGGCGCCGTTGCCCGCATGATCGAGGCGATTCCCGGCGCGCCCGAACTGGTGGCGAAATTCAACGGCGAAGGCACAGGTGGCGGCGGCCTGCTCGGCGGCCTGATGTCGGCCTTCGGCGGTGGCGTGATGGCGCTCGGCCAGCAGCTGATGTCGCTCGGCCTCGGCATGGGTGAAATCACCGCGCTTGCCCGCGAAACCATTGCCGTTGCCCGCGAACATGCCGGCTCCGAGACCGTGGACGAGGTGGTCGGCTCCGTTCCGGGCCTGTCGCAGTTCGTCTGAGCCATCAGGGGGCCACATGACTGTGGCCGCGCAAGGCTGATCGGGGCGGCGGAGCGGATGCCGCCGCCCGAGTCGCGCAGGTCAAAAGAGACGGCGCCGGGCTGCCTAGCGGCAAAAGCTGGCGCGCTGCATCATCGCGGCACAGGCTGCCGCGCGACCTTCACCCTTCGTTAAGTCTGTCAACATTCTCTAAAATTCGAACGACTTTGTTGCCGCAAAGCGGCCTTATGCATGGCATTCTTCATCCGAACGGGGACCGGAATGACGAAGATCGCGCAGGCTTTTTCGATACTGATGGGAATGGCGGCGCTTCTGCTCGGCCTTGCGGCAGCACCGGCACAGGCCGGTTACGCGCATTTCGTCATGGACGCCAATACCGGCCGGGTACTGGCGGCGGAAAATGCCGATGCGCTGAACCATCCGGCCTCGCTCACCAAGATGATGACGCTCTACATGACCTTCGAGGCGCTGCGCGACGGGCGCCTTTCCTGGGACCAGAAGATCGTCATGTCGCGCAATGGCGCAAGCACCATTCCCTTCAAGCTCGGCATTCCCGCCGGCCAGACCTATACGGTGCGCGAAGCCGTCTACGGCATGGCGGTCAAATCCGCCAATGACGTCGCCGAAGGCATCGGCGACCACCTCTACGGCTCTGAGGAAAAATTCGGTCAGGCGATGACGCGCAAGGCGCGCCAGCTCGGCATGAGCCGCACCACATTCCGCAACGGCTCCGGCCTGCCCGACAGCCGGCAGGTGACGACCGCGCGCGACATGGCGACGCTGGGCCTTGCCCTGATGCGCGACTTTCCGAAGGAATACCGCATCTTCGCCACCCGTTCCTTCACGTTCCGCGGCCGGACCATCAGCGGTCATAATCACCTGATGTACCGCTATCGCGGCATGGACGGCATCAAGACGGGCTACATCAACGCCAGCGGCTTCAACATCGTCAGCGCGGTCAACGAGGATGGCAAACGGGTGATCGGCGTGGTGATGGGCGGACGCACGGCGCGGGCCCGTGACGACCGCATGGCAGCCCTTCTGGACGCCGCCATGCCACGCGCCGGCATCGGCCGTGGCGCAGCACCCGCCGCCGTCGCGCAAAGCATCGACCTGCCGGAACGCGGCGTGCCGCAACCGGTAGAGCCGCGCCGACACGATCCGGTCGCCCGCAAGCTCGCGGCGCTCGAAAGCCGCAACAGCGATCTCGCCTATGCCGCCCCGGCGACACCTGCAGCACCGATCGTGGCCGCGCCGATCGTGGCCGAGCCGGTCGCCATGGAGGATGCCCCCACCGTCTCCGCACCGACGCCGCGGGCCGCCATTCCCCATCACCCTCCGGCTGACATGCCCTTCGCCATGGCCAGCAATGACGGCTGGGCGGTGCAGATTGCGGCAACGCCGAGCGAGTCGGAGGCGATTTCCCTGCTGTCGCGTGCCATGCCGACGCTCGATCGTCGTTTCAACGGCATCACGCCCTATACGCAGACAGTCGGCAGCGCGTCCGGTCCGCTGCACCGCGCCCGCTTCTCCGGCTTCCAGAACCGCGCTGCAGCGCAATCCGCCTGCAAGGCGCTGACAGCCAGCCGCTTCGCCTGCACCGTGGTGCAGGGCGACGGCTAGAGCACGTCCGAGCCAAAAGTGCGTCAGCGGTTTTGCGTCCGGACTGCGTGAAAACAAAGAGACAGAGCATTTCAGGGGATCCGGTTTTCACCGGAAATGCTCAAAAAAAGCGCCCCATGAAGCCATAGGGCGCCTTTCGCATGTCAAACGTCAAACCCTCGGTGTTATTGCCAGACGACGATACGGGCCTTCTGCGGCACGCGCTCGTAAAGGTCGATGATGTCCTGGTTCATCAGGCGCACGCAGCCGGAGGAGACGGCCTTTCCGATGGAATTCCATTCCGGCGAACCGTGCAGACGGTAGAGCGTGTCCTGGCCGTTCTTGAAGATGTAGAGCGCACGCGCGCCAAGCGGGTTCATCAGGCCCGGCTGCATGCCGCCATTGGCCGAGGAATAGCGCACGAGTTCCGGCTGGCGGGCCACCATTTCATCCGGCGGCGTCCACTTCGGCCACTTCTGGCGCCATTGGATGACGCCCTCGCCCTGCCAGGCAAAGCCCTGGCGACCGATGCCGACACCGTAGCGCATGGCGGTGCCACCCGGCTCCACAAGATAGAGGAAGCGCGAGGCGGTATCGACGACCACCGTGCCCGGCGGCTGGCCGGTCGGATCGACCACCCGCTGGCGATAGAAGCGCGGATCGATCTGCCAGTAGGGAACGGCGGGAATGACGAAACCGCCATCCACCGTCTCGCCATAGATGGCGTCGAGTTCCGGCGAACGACCGCGCATCGGCGGCGACGGCACGAAGGGAAGCCCTGCATCACCATCGCGATAGGTGATGTTGAGACCGGCGGGACCCGGCCGGGAGGAGGCGCAACTGGCAAGCGTGGAGGCAGTGCCGACGGCCAGGAGACTGAGCAGACGGCGGCGGCTGAAAAGATCAGTGGTCATGGGAGCGGAAAAACTTCTTCACTGGAACGGCGGGAACACGAACGGAAATCAACGAATGATGGGCACGATTGTTCCATTAAATATGGCTTAAACAAGTAAAGGGCGCCGCAATTCGGCGCCCGTTCCTCTGAATGCGGCAGGTCTCGTGCAGGTGTGATCAGATCACCACAATCGGCGTGCGGGCCGGGACACGGTCGAAGAGGTCGATCACGTCCTGGTTCAGCATGCGCACGCAGCCCGAGGACGTTGCCTTGCCGACCGATTGCCAGTCCGGCGTGCCGTGCACGCGGTAGAGGGTGTCCTTGCCATCCTTGTAGATGTAGAGCGCGCGGGCGCCGAGCGGGTTATTGAGGCCCGGCATGGCACCCCCCTCGGCTGCGGAAAACTTCGCCAGTTCCGGCTGCCGGTCCACCATCTCCTGCGGCGGGGTCCAGCGCGGCCACTTCGCCTTCCACTGGATCACGCCGCGACCCGACCAGGCAAAGCCGTCGCGACCGATGCCGACGCCGTAGCGCAGCGCCTTTCCGTTGGCCTCTACCAGATAAAGGAAACGGGCCTTGGTATCCACGATGATGGTGCCGGGCGCCTCGGTGGTCGGATAATCCACCTCCTGGCGCAGATAGCGCTGGTCGATGCGGGAATAGGGAATGGCAGGCAGGGTGTGGCCATCATCCTGCATGCTGGCATAATAGGTGCGGAAGGCCGGATTGCTGATCGGCACGCCATAGGTCTGGTGGAACTGCGTCTGGTAGAGATCGCGCTTCTGCGGGATCGGCTGCTGCTTGCGCACCGGCAGAGGCTGCGGCTGCGGCTGGCTGGCGCCGGCCATGTTGTAGAAGACCGGCGCCGTCTCCTGCACGAAGACGTCCGGGTTCATGCGGCTGGTATCGGTCACCAGAATGCAGCCGGAAAGGCCTGTGGCAACGGCAATCAGGCAGAGGGGCGCAGACAGGCGCGCGAAGATCTGGGCAGTGCGGGACATGGCGGGTCTTCCGGCAGATGGCGTCGTGCCGAACTGTGCCGCTTCAGGCTGGCGCGAGGCTTTCGCACCAGCCTGCAGACCACGATCGTCAGGCGCCGTAGCTGCGGAAGAAGCGGATGCTTTCCGCAACCGCACCGGGCACCATGCCGTTATGGCTGCCGGGCAGCAGGCGGTGATCGATGGAAACGCCCACGGCCCGGGCGCGATCGATGGTCAGCTGGTGATTGCGGTCGAAGGGACGCTCTTCCGTGCCGCGCAGGAGAAGCGTCGGGCATTTCAGGCTGTGACCGAAGCAGACGGAGGAGCGCATGACGAACTCTTCCGCATTGCGGTCATCAAAGGGCATGTCGTCGCTGTAGCGGGAGAAATAGCGCCACGCATCGACACCGGCGGACATCGGCACGGCGGCGCGGAAACGGCGTGTCATGGCTGCCAGCAGCGCCAGCGTGCCACCATTGCTGTGGCCGGCCAGGAACAGGCGCTCGCGATCGACGCCCGGCAGGTTCTCGAGATATTCGGCAGCGGCCAGCGCGTCGGAGGTCTCGTCATAGAAACCGGAATAATAGCCCATCTGGCCGTTTTCACCGCGAAACGACGGCAGCATCACCACGAAACCCGCCTCGACATAGGGCTTCATCAGCTGCCAGTGGCCATCGCCGGTGGCATTGCCACCGTGCAGGAAGAGAACCGCGGGCTTCAGCTCCCTGGAGGGGGCATGCTCGGAAACCCAGGCGATCAGTTCCAGTTCCTTCTGCTCACCGCTGCGATAGAGCACGCGCGTCGCACCGGCCGGCGTACCGAGCGGCGGCGCAAGCTCCGGAGAGGGGCCGCGCCGCAACAGACGGGTCTGGAAATGCTTGCGCGCTTCTGCGTAATCGCGCCGCTCCTGCGGCGGATCTTCCGGAACGGGAAAGGGTGGCGGCTCGGCAGCCTGAACCCGACCGGCAACAGGGCTGACGGAGGCGACGGCAAGACCGGCAAGCATCGAACGGCGGGATAACAGCATGAATGGGACCGCGTTTGTTGATGACAGCAAAAGCTAGCACTGCCGGCGGCGCCGACAAGCCCCCGTCCGGTGTCCACCCCGGTGTCACACGACCATCCCGAAGCCGTGATCAGGCGTTTCGCCGCCGGCGGAGCCGGCTTTGCCCCGCTGCCGCCAGCCGTCTGACCCGAAACGGAACAGAGACCAGCCGATTCAACACGCAATCACACCTTGCAGTCACGCAGAATTGAATGCTGCAAGCGAACAGGATCGGCGGCCGTGATCGGCCGTACGCGGCGCAGAGCCACCACGACGGGTCAACCGCAGGGCTTGCGTCGCGCTCACGCCGGCCCCTCCCCGGCCTCGCCGGCCCTCTGGTCGATCCTCTGGTCGATCAGGGCGATGAGCGTCGAGAGGCGGTCGGCATCGCGCGGCAGCTTGTCAGGCCGAAGCCTTGCAATGCGGGGAAAGCGCATCGCAACGCCCGACTTGTGACGCGTCGAGCGGTTGATCCCCTCGAAGGCCACTTCCAGCACGAAGCCGAAGCCCGGCTCGGCGCGCACCGCCCGCACCGGCCCGAACCGCTCCACCGTATTGTCGCGCACGAACTTGTCGAGGGTCTCCAGTTCCGCATCGGTGAAGCCGAAATAGGCCTTGCCGACCGGCACCAGCATCTCGCCGTCGAGACCTTCCGCCCACACGCCGAAGGTGAAATCGGAATAATAGCTGGAGCGCTTGCCGTGGCCGCGCTGCGCATACATCATCACCGCATCGACGTTGAAGGGTTCGCGCTTCCACTTGAACCACGGCCCTTTCAGGCGCCCCGCCTGATAGGCGCTGTCCCGCCGCTTGATCATCACCCCTTCGATGACCGGATCGGGCGGTGACAGCCGCAGCGCATCAAGTTCCTGCCAGTCTGCGAAGGGCACCAGCGGCGAAAGGTCGAAGCGGTCGTGCGGGGCCCTGTCGATCAGGTCCTCCAGCCGCGCGCGCCGCTCCAGGTAGGTCCTGGCGCGCCGGTCGTCGTCGCCTTCGAACAGGAGGTCATAGGCGCGCACGAAGGCCGGATAATCCTGCACCAGCCTTGCATTCACCGTCTTGCGGTTCAGCCGCTGCTGCAAGTCGGAAAAGCTGCGGGTGGCGCTGTTCGACCGGGCCGTGCCGCCGACCAGCAATTCGCCATCGATGACGCCTTCGAAGCCGATCGCGTCGATCACATCGGGAAAGGCACCGGAAATATCGTCGCCGGAGCGCGAATAGAGTTTTCGCGTGGTCCCGAAGGAGGAGATCTGCACGCGGATGCCATCCCATTTCCATTCCGCCGCATAATCCCGAGGGTCGAGCTTGTCGAGATCCCCCGCCTCGACCGGATTGGCGAGCATGACCGAGTGGAAGATGGCCGGCGTTGCCAGCACCGGCTTCTCCGCCCGCCCCTCCAGCCAGGCAAACAGCGGCTGATAGGGTGGCGCCAGCCCGTGCCAGAGCGTTTCGATCTCGGTGACGTCCCTGCCCTCTCCAGCGGGGCCGCTCATCTCCGAAAGCGCCTGCTTGGCAAGGCGGGCCGAAACGCCAATGCGCAGGCCGCCGGTCGCAAGCTTCAGGAAGGCAAAGCGGCTCGAATGATCGAGATGATCGAGCAGCTCACGCACGGCGGCGCGCACCTCCGTGCGGCCGAGACTGTTCATGCGCGTGACGACCTCGCCGAGCCGCGGCTGGCTTTCCGCCGCCACCCGCTCCTTCGCCCCGCCATCCCAGATCAGCGCGATGGTTTCGGCAAGATCGCCGACATAGTCATAGGAATACTGGAAGAGGACGGGATCCAGCCGCTCCAGCGCCAGTTCCTTGAGGAGCGCCGGCTTGACGCCCTTCAGATCGAGCGTGCCGGCGAGCGCCGCCAGCCCATAGCCACGGTCGGGATCGGGCGTGGTGCGGAAATAATCGACGAGCAGCGTCAGCTTGCCGTTGCGCGACGGGGTGAGCACGAGACGATCGAGGAGTGTGGCGAAGGCTTTCATTCATCATCTGACATGGAGCACGCGCGCCACACCGCAAGGCGTCTTTTGAGTGTACTTGGAGCGTTTACGGCACAAAAGCAGCTTAAAATCCCCTACACTCTTTGCTTTCACGCAATTGCGGACAAGAGAACCCATACCCAATTTCGCTGGAAATGCTCACACGATGTCCCCACTCATCCAATCACAAGGACATTCTTTCCTGAGACACGAATGCGCCCCGAACCCACATTAACAATCGCCTTCTCATTGGCTCGTCGTAGAATTTTCCCACCAAATAAGAAAGAATTACAATAAAAATTATTATTAAAATAGCCAAAGCATAAATATTAAAATCAAATTTATATTTGAAGTTTCCGACTGCGCTCACAAAAGGTGTATGAATCATATAAATAGGATAAGATACATATCCGAGGAATGAAGAAACCTTATGCTTTGCGGACTCTGTTCCTGCTCCAGCACCGCACCATACCAAAATCGGGGAAATGACAGCACAGAAGATTGCATCATACCACACCGCCCCATGAAACGGCACAGCCAGAGCAGCAACAACCAATATCAATAGAGCTGGCGCCGGTACTTTAAGAGGACAGTCATCACGAAAACGATAGACAATAAGTCCCATGGAAAACGAGAAAACAGTCCGAAAGCATGTCCCTACAAAATCACTCCAGAAAGGTCCCATTTCAAAATCACCGTTCAACGTACCGAACAACAGCAGCCCCGCACCTGACACTACGGCTATTTGAATCATACGTCTGGTGGTAAGAAACGGAAAACAAAAAGCGTATGCAGCATTTACAAGCAACTCGAACACGAGTGACCATGCCACCGTGTTAGCAGGATAGAGATCGAAACGCGGAGACCATGACGGCAGCATGAAAAAAGAAAGAATAATTGAAGCAAAAAAAGCAAAAGGAGATGGGGCATTTGGATGATTTACAAAAATCTGCCCAGCAAGCCTAAAGAAACCAAGCAATGTTCCTAAAATATAAAGAGGATAAAGCCTCGCAATTCTCAAAGCAATAAATTCTGAAACTTTCATCCCAGAACTCAACTTCCCAGAATAAGCATGAGCAATCACAAACCCGCTCAAGCAAAAAAACAGGTCAACCGCCAGATATGCCTTCGGAAAGATCGCCTGGGGGAACCAGAAGCCCATATGAAAAATGACAACCATGAGCGCCGCGGCACCCCGCATACCATCCAACGCATAATAATTGCTTCGCAAAACAAAATTCCTTCCGACAATCAATGAGTGAAGCTTAGTTAACGTCCGTAGGAATTCAAATAGATATTTTATGGTTTGCAATGTCAGACCGAAACGATACCCTACAGCGTCAAAACACTCTGGCCGCAAAAAGCCTCAATCCCCCTCGTCCTCGTAGCCCACC
The DNA here is from genome assembly GCF_900156005.1 of Rhizobium sp. RU35A. Taxonomy (NCBI): domain Bacteria; kingdom Pseudomonadati; phylum Pseudomonadota; class Alphaproteobacteria; order Hyphomicrobiales; family Rhizobiaceae; genus Rhizobium; species Rhizobium sp. RU35A. The sequence continues at coordinate 419,219 of NZ_FTMR01000001.1, forward strand.
AGATGAAGCGGGCGGGCGGCGATGCCGGCAAGCTCGCACCAGCGCACCAGCGCTTCCTCGCGACCATGCGTGACCCAGACCTGCTGCGGGGCGATCTCGCGGATGGTGTCGAGAAGTTCGGGCCAGTCGCAATGGTCGGAAATGACGAGCGGCAGCTCCACGCCGCCCTGCTTGGCGCGCTGGCGCACCATCATCCAGCCGGAGGCAAAGGCGATCAGCGGCTCGTTGAAACGGCGCGCCCAGCGGTCCTGGAAGGCAGAGGGCGGACCGACGACGATGGCCCCGTGGAAGGCCCCCGGTTCCTTCTTCTCGACGGTTGCCGGGCGCAAGTCGCCGAGATCGATGCCCTCGGCGCGATAATAGTCGCAGAGCCTGGCCAGCGCGCCGTGGATGTAGATCGGCCGGTCATAACCACAGTCGCGGATGAGCCGGATCACCCGCTGCGCCTTGCCGAGCGCATAGGCGCCGACGAGATGCGTGCGCTCGGGAAACTGGACAAGCGAGGTGAGCAGCTTGCGGGTTTCCGCCTTCGGATCGGGGTGATGGAAGACCGGCAGGCCGAAGGTGGCTTCGGTGATGAAGACATCGCAGGCGACCGGCTCGAAGGGCGCGCAGGTGGCATCCACGCCGCGCTTGTAATCGCCGGACACGACGATGCGGGTACCATCCTTTTCGATGGCGATCTGCGCCGAGCCCAGCACATGGCCGGCCGGATGGAAGCGGACCTTGACGCCACCGAGATCCACCGCCTCCCCCCACGCGGCCGCCTGTGTCGAACCCGCAAAATCGGTACCATAGCGCAGGGCCATGATGTCGAGTGTCTGGCGGGTGGCGAGCACGGCGCCGTGGCCGGCGCGGGCATGGTCGGAATGGCCATGGGTGATCAGCGCCCTTTTCACCGGGCGCACGGGATCGACATGAAAATCGCCAGCCGGGCAATAGAGACCGGCCGGCGTGGGATAGAGCAGCGCTTCGGGTTTCATGACGCTGAAGATAGGCAGAAAGCAGCGCTTTGAAAGCCCTGCCCGTCGCGCCACCAAAGGCCGCCTGTCTGCCTCAGCTCTTGCGCTCGCCGAGCGAGGGCAGACGCACCGGCTTCAGCATCAGGGCCGCGATCAGTCCGATTATGGCAAAGCCGGCCGCGGTGAGGAACATCGGCTCGAAGGCCTGCGCATAGGCATTGGCAACCGCCAGCCGCGCCGCATCCGGCAGCTTCGCCAGCTGGTCCGGCGTCAGCGTGGTGACATTCTCGACGCCGGGCACGGTGACGCCGTGCATGAAGGCGGTGATGACGGCGCCATAGACGGAGATCGCGATCGCCGCCCCGCCCATGCGCGTCAGCGTGACGGCGCCGGTGGCAGAGCCCACATCGGCGCGCGGCACGGCATTCTGCACGCCGATGATCGGCGCCTGCTGGCCAAGCCCGACGGAAAGACCCTGCATCAGCATGACGAGCGCCACCAGCACCAGCGAACTGCCGGCATGCAGCTGCGAGAAGATGAGAAGGGTCGCAACATTCATCACCAGACCCGTGACCACGAAGGGCTTGTAGCGGCCGGTGATCGAGATCAGCCGCCCGGCCGACAGGGAGCCGATGACGATGCCGCCCGTGACGGCGATGAAGAACAGACCGGCGGCGGTCGGTGACAGCCCGGTGGTCGTCTGCAGGAAGAGCGCAAAATAGTTGACCATGCCGATCGCCACACCGCCCGTCATCAGCGAAACGACAAGGAACAGCGAGAAGGTCGAATCCTTGAACAGGCGCAGCGGAATGATCGGCTCCGGCGCGCGGCGTTCCACGAGAACCCAGGAGACAGCCGCGGCAATGCCGATCACCAGCACCGTGAAGCTCTGCCAGGAAAACAGCGAGCCGAACAGCGAGATGCCGTCCGTCAGAAGAACGACGGTGGTGCTGGCCAGCGCCAGCAGCACGGCACCGAGATAATCGATCTTCGGCTGGCGGCTGGGACGCCGGTTCGGCAGCATCATCACCAGACCGGCCAGCACAATGATACCGATCGGCAGGTTGATCAAAAAGATCGAGCGCCAGCCGAACAGGTCGCTCATGGTGCCGCCGATCGTCGGTCCGACGGTACCGGACGCCATGATGACGAGGCTGGAATAGCTCTGGTAGCGGGCCCGTTCGCGCGGCTCGAACAGGTCGGCATTGACGGAGAAGATCGACACCATGATGCCGCCGCCGCCCAGCCCCTGGAAGACGCGCGCGGCAATGAGACTGTCCATCGACCAGGCGAGGCCGCAGAGCAGCGAACCGATGGTGAAGATGGTGACGGCGCCGATCATCACGTATTTGCGGCCAAAGAGATCACCGAGCTTGCCATAGACGGGCATCACCGCGCTGGTGGCGAGCAGGAAGGCCGACCCCACCCAGCCGAAACGCTCGAGTTCCCCGAACTCCCCGACGATGGTGGGAAGGGCGGTGGAGACGATCTGGTTGTCGAGCGTGGCCATGAACATGGCCGTCAGGAGAAAGAGGAAAAGGATCAGCCTCTTGCGCGGATCGGTGACGAGAGGCTGGAACTGCTGGGGCGACATGTCCATGGGAGGCTTCCTGAAGTTTGCCGATTTATGTGCCTTTAGCATATAATTGTCAATCGAATGCTCTTGCTGATGGCATGCACTTGAAGCCGCCTCACGATTTGGTGTACGACACCCGCATGAGAACAGACCACACCGCGCCAGAGACAGCCTCGCAGACCGATGCGGACATCTTCCGCATCGGCCAGACGATGACGCGCATGCGGGTGATGATGGGACGGCGCATGATCGGTCGCATCGCGATTGCCCGTGCCGCTCCGGGTCTCGATCTGTCACAGCTCGACATTCTCGAAGTGGTGGTGCGCATCCGCCGCGAAGGCGGCGAGGCAACCGTCGGCGCCATTGCAGAGGCCATGCGCATCGACCCCTCGCGTGGCAGCCGGCTGGTGGCCGAACTGGTCAGTCAGGGAATCCTGAAGCGCGACGCCTCGCAGGAAGATGGCCGCCGTTCGCTGATCGCGCCGACGGAAGCCGGCGAAGCCCTGCTGACGGAAATCCGGGCGGTGAAGCACGCGATCGTCACCCAGGCGACCCATGGCTGGAGTTCCGAGGAACGCCTTGCCTTCAGCCTGCTGTTCGAGCGCTTTCTCGACGGGTTCGAGGAGATCTTCCTCCATGCGGAGCGTCTGGAGGATGTGGTCCTGCCGCCGGAACCACGCCCCCTTCCGCCCGAGGAGGGACGGGACCGCTGAACCGGGGCGATCTTGTGCTCAAGGTCAGGCCGGCACGCGGCGGATCACCTGCAGTGCATCGCGCCCTTGCGCCTTGGCCTCGTACATGGCGCGGTCGGCGGCCGCCAGCAGCGCTTCCGCCGTATCGCCATCCTGCGGATGGAAGGAGACACCGATGCTGCAGGTCACCGATGTCCGCGCGGTGCCCACACGCAGATCCTCGGCGATTGCGCCATGGATTTCACGCAGGCGCATCAGCGCGCTGACCTCGTCCTGGTAGACATCGGCCAGCACGATGGCAAATTCGTCGCCGCCGAGGCGCACGGCCAGGTCGTTCGGCCGCAGGCGCTGCTCGATCCGTTCGGCAATGCGCTTCAGCACCTCGTCGCCGGCCGCGTGGCCGTGCGTGTCATTGACCTGCTTGAAATTGTCGAGATCGAGATAGGCGACCGTCAGCTTGCGGCTTTCGCGGCGGGCGTCCATCAGCGTCCGCGCGAACTGCGCCCAGAACAATGTGCGGTTCGGCAGGCCCGTCAGCGGGTCGTGATAGGCCAGATGCTGGATGCGGCGCTCGTTCATGGCCCGCTCGATGGCAATGCCAGCGAGGTCGGTCGCCATGGCGGTCAGCTCGATCTCGCGCGCCATCGGCTCGCGCACCTCGTTCGAATAGAGCGCGAAGGTGCCGAGCACGCGGTTGTTGGCGCCCATGATCGGCGTCGACCAGCAGGAGCGCAACCGGAAAGGCATGGCGAGATGGCGGAAATCCGCCCAGAGCGGGTCGGACTGGATATCGCGCACCACGATGGAGCAGCGCCGCCAGGCAGCCGTGCCACACGACCCGACGGACGGACCGATGGCAACGCCATCGATCAGCCGTGTATAGGACGGCGGCAGGCTGGGGGCAGCACCATGGCGCAGCCGTTCGCCCGCCTCGTCCAGCAGAAGCACGGAGGCATAGATCCCTTGCAGCTGGTTCTCGATCGTGCAGCACAGCGCATCGAGCACCGCCGGAAGCGGCCGCCCCCGCGCCACCATTTCCAGCACCGCCGCATGGCCGCGCTCGAGTTCCGCCTCCTGCCGGGCGCGGGTGATGTCGCGCGACATGACCATCAGCCCCACCACGTCGCCCTTGGCATCGCGCAGGCTGGTGCGGGTGGTGAGCAGCCATTTCTCGGCACCGTCAGGCAGACGCACCATCTCCTCGCGCTCGCAGTTGGCGCCTTGCGCCATCAGGTCCTGCTCAAGGGCAAGCCGCTGCTCGGCCGTCTCGCGGTCGAGAAAATCGAGTTCGGTGCGCCCGAGCACGGAGGACATGGACCGGGCATTGATGCAGGACATTGCCGCCGCATTGGCGAAAACGAACCGACAGCAACGGTCCTTGATGCAGAAATATTCGGAGAACTGATCGAACAACATGCTGGGATCGAGAGACTGGATGACATGGGCTGCGCCAAGGGCGTCGACGTCGGCGGAGGTGGCAAGCTGGACGAGATGGCGACGCAGTTGATCGAGCGGATCGGCATCGGCTGCGACAACCCTGTGGTGCATTGCACTGTCACTCATTCATGCGCCTCCTGCACCCATCCTGCATCCTCGCCCTCCCATTCGCGAATCCTAGCGGGGCATCCCGCTATATGAGAAGGGCAAAATATGTCGCGGGGTCCGTTGACGGCCAAAGAATGGGATGCAAACCCTTCGCTTCATTTAAGAAGATAGGAAAATTTCGATCTATCGCGGGAAAAGCCCTCAAACCCCGCCTGTCGTTGCATCAATTTGAAACAGAGGTTCTGATCGTTCTGCCCTGTCGCGAATCGCAACAGGGCAGAACGAAAAAATTTCAAGGGGGAAAACTGATTCGTTTTCAGCGTGAATTTCCGGTTTTTTTCCGCCGCCTGCCGATCAGAAAATTTCATCGCCGGTTGCAGCCGGATGCCCTTTCCGTTGCCGCGGCAGCGCAATAGGCTCCGGTCCTTACCCGCAAACAGGAATGACTGCCCATGCTGACGATCTACGGCGCCTGCCGCTCCCGCGCTACCCGCACCCTCTGGCTGGCCGGCGAACTCGATCTTGCCTTTACCCACGTGCCCGTGGTGCAGGCCAAGCGCCTGGAAAACCCGCTGGCCGCGGATGCGCCGATCAACACCCAATCGCCCGCTTTCCTTGCGATCAATCCGATGGGCACCATTCCCGCCATCGAGGATGACGGCGTGGTGGTGATCGAATCGCTCGCCATCAACCTCTACCTCGCGAAGAAATACGGCGGCGACCTCGGCCCGAAAGATCTGGTCGAAGAGGCCGCCATGCTGCAATGGGCGCTGTTTGCCGCGACCGAGATCGAGGCAGCCGCGCTGAAGATTTCCGCCGCCTCGCTCGGCGAACAGACGGACGCGGTGACGGCCGCCATCGCGACGGCCGCCGCCAGCCTGAAGCGCCCCTTCGACGTGCTGGAAAAATACCTGACGGCCAGGACCTGGATGGTCGGCGAACGCTTCACGGTCGCCGACATCAACATGGCCGAGATCGTCCGCTACGCCCAGCCGCATGCGCCGCTGTTCGATGAGCGCCCGGCGCTGAAGGCCTGGCTGGAGCGCGCCCAGGCCCGCCCCGCCTTCAAGGCGATGTGGGAGAAGCGTCTGGCCGAGCCGGCGACCGGACCGGTGTGAACGGCGGCCTGTTCGAGACCCGTGGCACCCGCTTTGCCCGCTTGCGCGCCTGAAGATGCGCGATCAGCGCCGCCGCGTCCGCCGGCGGGCGGGTTTCGATCCGCCGGTAGATGCGGCAATCCGGCGAGCGGGCCACCATGCCCCAATCGACGAGTTCGCGGCGGATCAGCACGTGATCGCCAAAGCCGTTCAGCGCCTTCAGGATGGCGTTCACCTCGGGTTCGGAAAGCTCGCGCCGGGCGGGCAGCGACGCCCAGCACCACCAGAGCGCCAGCTTCTGCTGTGCGGTTTTCTTCGGCCAGCGGGCCATGACGGCTTCGTCATCGAAACAGCGCAGCACCAGCTCGATCCGGCGGTGATCGACGGGCTCCGCCTCTACCGGCTCGGGCGCGGCCTCCAGCCGGGCGGCAGCCGCGTGGCTCGCCTTCAGATGCTGGAAATTGCGGAAACCGGCGCCGCGGGCGAGCAGGTTCAACAGTTCGACATGGCTCGGCGGGGTATCGCGGGCATAAAGTTCACGGCGCAGGATTTTCGCCAGCGCGGAGAGATCCGGAATGGTCACGGCATGCAGGGTCTTCGACATCGTTTCGTCCTCGATATCGTGCCGATGGGATCGTCGGTGGTCACCGTCTTCCGACCCGGCACGAAGGAGAAACCAACGCGAGTGCGGGATGCGTGGGCAGGTTTAGCTCCCGATGCGGGATCGGGCGGTGACGCCTGGGTGAACTGCGGACCCTTCGGGAATGATCGTTACCGGTCCGGCGCCGGTGCGTCAAGCGCGGCCCAGTCGGCCATCGCCTCATCGAGTTCGGCGCGCAGCCAGGCGGCGAACATCTTCACCTTGGCCGGACGTCGCGCGCCGGTGCGGGTGACGAGATAATGGCCCATGCCGGTCGATGCCTCGAGTGCGAAGGGACGCACCAGGCACTTCTGGCGGATCGCCGACAGGGCGAGCAGCCGCCAGGCCAGCATCACCCCCTGCCCGGCAATCGCGGCCTCGAGACAGAGCGAGGCCTCGCTGAACACATGGCGGGGCTTCACCTTGCGACCGGCAAGGCCGGCCTCTTCCAGCCACACATCCCAGGAAAACATCGCCTGCCCGTCGAGCAGCACCGGCAGCTTCAGAAGATCGGCCGGCGTCTTCACCCCACGCGCCAGCGAGGGCGCGCAGACCGGAAACACCGTCTGCGGCAGAAGCAGTTGCGCATCCACGCCCGGCCATTCGCCGCGCCCGATGCGGATGCCGACATCGACGGCATCGCGGGAGAAATCCGCAAGCCGCGCGGTGGCATCGAGCCTAAGGCGAAGCTCCGGATGGCGGGCGGTGAAACGGTCGATCCGGGGCAGGATGAAGCGCGAGGCAAAGACCGGCGCGACCGTGACGGTGAGCAGCGTATCGTCCGGCTGGCGGCCGATGGCGACCGCCTCCGACAGGGCCTGAAAACCCTCCGCCAGCCGCGCAATCAGCGGCTCCGTGCCCTCCACCGGCACCAGCCCCTTCGGGGTGCGGGCAAAGACCGGACGCCCGAGTTGGGCTTCCGCCTTGATGACCTGCTGGCTGACGGCGCCGATGGTGACGCCAAGCTCCTCGGCCGCCGCCTGCAGCGAGCCGAGGCGGGCCACGCTTTCCAGCGCCCGCAGGCCGTTGAGATGAACGCGATTGAGGTTGTGCATATAGATTTTCTACAGCAGGCGCCTGATTTCTTCAATTGAAGACGATGCCCGGTTCGCGGATAACGAGCCTGCAAATAACTCTTATTTGCGAGGTAGCCGCGATGGCAATTCCCACCCTTTTCCGCAACATCCTGACCTTGGCAACGTGGGCGACCCGCATTGACGGCGCGAACGGCGAGGACATCCTGCAACATCCGCAGATCCACCGCATGAGCCTGCGCGATCTCGCCGATCTTCCGCTCGGCCAGGTCGCGATTGAAGTCGCGATTCAGGAGACACCGACCGCCGCGCAAAACACTCTGCCGCTGTCACGCTGCGCCTGAAGAAAATCTGAACCGCCCGACGGACATCCGTCCGCTCAGGCAGCCGCCTCGTCGGCGAGCGCCTTCTGCACCGACGGACGCTCCTGCATGCGCCGATAGTGATCCTCGACGCGCGGAAACTCCGCGATATCGACGCCATCGCCCTTCAGCCAGCCGGACATCACGAAGAGATAGGGGTCGGCGACGGAATAGGCTTCGCCCAGCACCCAGGGGCCGGCCAGCATGCCCTCCTCGATCAGGCGGAAGCAATCGCGCATGGTGGCGGGCACCTTGCGCTTCATGTCCTCGATCGAGGTCGGCTCATCGGCCCAGCGGGTGGCGCGGCGGCCATGCGCGTGGTTCACATGCACGGTGGAGGCGATGAAGCTGTTGAACCCCTGCAGCTGCGCCAGCGCGAAGGGATCGTTCAGCGGCGCGAGCTGCTTGTCCGGCGCCATCTGGGCGATGAACAGCAGGATCGCCAGCGTTTCCGTCAGCGTGCCCTTCTCCGTCACCAGCGCCGGTACGCGGCCCTTCGGGTTGACCTTCAGATAATGTGCCGAACGCTGCTCGTTTTCCGCAAATTTCAGCCGATGCAGCGCAAACGGCAGGCCGGAATCGATCAGCGCGATATGGGCGGCGAGCGAACAGGCGCCGGGCGAGAAGAAGAGCGTCAACATCAGCAGTCCTCCAGAATATCGAGGGCAAGGAGTAGCCCATCACCCGGCGCCGGGAAAGTGCCTATTCCGTGACGACGCCCGGAACATCCTCCAGCCGGTACCAGACGGGCAGGCCCCGCTCCCGGGCGATCCGCACATCGTTGTCGGCCCCCTTAGATTCGCCCGGCAGGCGCAGCACGCCCTCGCAAAGCGCCAGAAGCCGGTGCGCCACGGGATAGAAGATGTCCTCGTAGAGCGCATCGCCCACCCTCTGTCCGCCGGCGGCGCGCCAGATCGGCAGCGCCACCCATTCGCCGATCATCGGCACATGGCCTGCCTTGAACAGGGCATGCGAGGGCGCCTCAAGGCGATGCAGGTTTTCCGCCATCTTCCGGGGATCATCCCCGGTTCCGGAACGATAGGGGCCGGCAATCAGGATCAGCATGGTGTGTATCTCCGCACGAAAAATCTTGTTTTCTTGCCTTCAGGACTCAATTCAGGCAACATCACTAGGTTTCGTGCAATTTCGTGAAGAGTCAAGCCATGCTGACCAGCCAACGCAAAGCCCTGATCCTCGACCTGCTGCGCCGCGACGGCCAGGTGATTGCCCGCGATCTGGCGCAATCGCTCTCTCTGTCGGAGGATACGATCCGCCGCGACCTGCGCGAGATGGCATCGGAGGGACTGTTGACCCGCGTGCATGGCGGGGCGCTGCCGCTGGCGCCGGGGCTGCCGGACCTGACGGCCCGGCGTGGCCTTGCAAGCGACGTGAAGGATCGGCTCGGCCGCGCCGCCGTGGCACTGATCCGGCCGGGCATGACGATCTTTGTCGATGGCGGCACCACGCATGCCGCGCTGCTGCGGCACCTGCCGCGCGACATGGCCGTCACCATCCTCACCCACAGCCCGACGATTGCGGCGGATCTGGAGCATCACGCGGCCAGCGTGATCCTGATCGGCGGCACGCTCTACAGGCATTCCATGGTAGCGGTCGGCGCGCAGGCCGCCGCGCAGATCGCGCTTCTCAGCCCCGACGTCTTCTTTCTCGGCGTTACCGCGATCCATGCGACACGCGGCCTCTCGACCGGCGATTTCGAGGAAGCCGCGATCAAGCGGCAGATCGCCGGCCGCGCCGGGGAAACAATTACGCTTGTTACACCGGAAAAGCTGGATGCCACCTCACCGCACGTGATCATGCCCACCGCTCAGCTTTCGACCCTGGTGGTACCGGCGGAGACCGGCGAGGATCGCCTTCTCCCCTATCGGCAGGCCGGCATCAAAATCATCGCCGCCGACTGATCCGGCACCGCAACGTCTGCGTTAGTGAGCGCATCCGGATGGTTTGCGACGCCTGGCCCCAGGTCGGCGATGGCATGGCGTCCGGACGATCCGCGGCGCATCGGGACGTCTGCCCCGGACCGCGGCGCATGATGCGCCCCTGCCACAGGAGATTGCCGATGTTGACACGCCTGCCGCCCCTTCTTCGCACCCTGCCGCTGTGCCTGGCGCTTGCCGCCCCTGCCGCCAGCCCCGCCGCCGCCACCGGCGAGGCCTACAGCGCCCGCGACATCGAGCGCCAGATCATCGGCAAGCGGATCTATCTGGCAGCCCCCCTCGGCGGCGAATTTCCGCTGAACTATCGCCGCTCCGGCGTGGTCGATGGCTCCGGCGAGGCGCTCGGCCTCGGCCGCTTCATCCAGCCCACGGATACCGGCAAATGGTGGATCCGCGGCAACCGCCTCTGCCAGCAGTTCACCACCTGGTACAAGGGCGCGCCGATGTGCTTCGAACTCTACAGGACCGGCGACAGGACGCTGAAATGGATCCGCGACAACGGCCAGACCGGCACGGCGCGGATTGGCGGGGAGATTTAAGGGTTCGGTCGTGACGTTGCGTTGCGTTTGAAGTGGCTCTGGCGTTCTGCCCGCTGTGGCATATCGGCGCCGCTGGGCATTTCCCCCGCAAGGGCGACTGTTGCAATTGAAACAAGCCCCCTCCCAACCCTCCCCACAAGGGGGAGGGCTTTAACCCAGCCGAGCCGCCGAAGCAGGTGAAAGCCGGGCGGGTGCAGCAGCGCGCCCCTCGTGGAGAGATGGCGGCAGCCAGAGGCGGCAAACCACACGACACAACGCCACCCAGGTGCGGCCGATCACGCCATCCCGGCCAAAACCTCATGCAAACAGCGCGTCCGTCACCCGGATATCGCCGACATGGATACCGTTCCAGTTGGAGAGCGGGCGGTTGGCCATGGCGATCAGCGTGTCGCGGGTCTCGCTGCCCGGCTCGAAGAAGCGGGCAATCAGCGCATAGATCATGCTTTCGGCGGCGCGCGATGTGCCGTCCTCGCATTTGACGGCAAGCGCCACGCCCTGGTCGGGAAGGGCCGCGACGAAGACGCCTTCGGCCCCGGTCTTGGCAAAGATTTTCCCTGGCGCCACCTCCATCAGCCGGGTGCAGGCGCGCTTGGTGCCGGCCACATAGAAGGGTTCGGCCATGCAGGCCTCCATCAGCCGGCGCGAGGCTGCGGCGCGGGCGGGCGACAGGCCCTCGCCGGTCAGCATGCGGGCAAAGCCGTGCGCCAGCCCGGTAAGCGGCACGGCATAGGTGGGGATGGAGCAGCCATCGGTGCCGCAGGTATCGCGGTCCAGCACGGCGCCGGTCAGCGCCTGCATGACGGCGCGGATTTCCGCCTGCAGGGGGTGGTCATAGCCGACATAGCCCTTCGGATCCCAGCCGGACTGCACGCAGGTGCAGATGAAGCCGGAATGCTTTCCGGAACAGTTGTTGTGCAGCGCCGTCGGGCGCTCCAGCGTGCGGGCCTGGTGGATCAGCGTCTGCTGGTCGGAGGACCAGTGCGCGCCGCATTCGAGAACGGAAAGGTCGTGGCCGGCCTTTTGCAGCATGCCGGCGGCGGTCGCCACATGCTCGTCCTCGCCGGAATGGGAGGAACAGGCAAGCGCGAGTTCCCGCGCCGAAAGGCTGAAGGCATCCGCTGCACCGCTTTCGATCAGCGGCAGCGCCTGCATGGCCTTGCAGGCGGAGCGCGGAAACACGCCGGCCTCCACATCCCCGGCGGAGAAGACGATGCGGCCGGCGCCATCCACGGCGACAGCCATGCCGCGATGACGGCTTTCCACACGATTGCCACGGGTGACTTCGACGGTAACGGGATTTTGCATTGGGAGGCCCTGCTGATGCTGCTTTCCTGCCTCTGATAGCCTGACGGGACAAAAAGCCCAACCCATTTTACCGGCCCGCAGCACGGGCCAAGCGAAGCGGGCAACAACCGGAATGACACTGCTGAAACGACTGCTGACGGCGTTTTTCCTGCTCTACCTCGCCCCCACCTTCGCCGCCGCCGGCTGGTGGGCGCTGCAGGACAGGCCCGCCCGCTGGAGCGAGGCCAACTGGGGCTCCTCCAGCCTGCTGCCACGCCCGCAAGAGAGCAAGGACGCTGCCGTCTACGTGTTGTCCGCCAAGACCGGCGGGCTGAAGGGGGCGGTGGCGAGCCATGCCTGGATCGTCACCAAGGCAAAGGGCGCCGCCTCCTATCAGCGCTATGACAAGGTGGGCTGGGGTTCTCCCATTCGGCGCAACCACCGGCCGGCCGATACCTACTGGTACTCCAATGCGCCGGAACTGGTGGCCTCCGTCACGGGGCCCGAAGCCGAACGGCTGATCCCGCAGGTCGAGGCGGCGATTGCTGCCTATCCCTACGCCCAACCGGGTGATTACCGCATCTGGCCGGGGCCGAATTCCAACACCTTCGTCGCCTTCGTGCTGCGCCGCGTGCCGGATCTCGGCGCCGTGCTGCCGCCGCATGCCGTGGGCCGCGATTTTCTGCCGGAAGGGCCATTCCTCGTGATCGACCCGGACGGACGCGACGTGCACCTGACGCTTGCCGGCCTGATCGGGCTCTCCGCCGGCTGGCGCAGCGGGCTGGAGGTGCATGTTCTGGGCCTCGTCGCCGGGCTGGATCTCGCCCGCCCCGGCCTCAAGATCCCGGCCATCGGCCGCATCGGGATATAGCCCTCGCCCGATATGCGCCCCAAACAGAAAAAGGGCCGCTTGCGCGACCCTTTCCATGAGTTCGGTTCGGAATGCGAACCGGGACCTTGCGGTGGAAGATCCCTGAGGAGGTGCGGTCAGGCCGAGGGCTGCCCCGTCATGACCAAAACCTTTCCCATGTCCGCCTTGCAAACCGCAATCTCATTAGACATCGGATCACCTCCTTCCGTTTCGTTGAACATGAGGAGAAGGTAGGCGCGAGGCCGCCGATCTTCAAGCCACGTTGTGTAACAGCGGCATGTGATTGCGTGAAAGCATCCGCTCCGAAGGCGCAAGGGCGGCAACCCTGCCGCGCGCCGGAGCGGGCCGGCACCGCAATCCACCCCGCCCGAGAGGGCTGCACGCCAATCCCATAGGCATCACGCCACAGCCGCATCGTGCGGTGCGGTCACCCATTCGTCGAGGACAGCGTGCCCCCCCAGGTTGCGCCGAGGAGCCCCTCGAAAAGACGCGGGCCCGCTGCCTGCCGGGTTTCGATTGCCTCTGACGGCCGGAGGCGGACGCGCAATCCGGCCATTCTAGCAAATGCATTTTTAAGATGCATTATTATAATTTACTCTACCTTAAGTATATTTTGTGGCGCGACGAGAAAATTAGCGCTATGGTTGCATTGTTCTTCGATAACGCAGGGAGGAATTGCAATGAAGAGCAAATATTTCGGCATGCTGGTCTCGGTCGCCGCGGCACTCGGACCTCTGACACCCGTTCAGGCACAGGAATTGAAGCTGTCGGCGCTGCCGCCGCAGGACTTCGCCTTCTGCCTGAACAGCGACGCCACCATCGTCATCTCGGCGACGGCGGCCAATGAAACCGGGGTTGTGGTGACAAACGTCGGCAATGCGCTGACCAATCAGAGCGGTACGATCACCATTGCCGCCAACAACTTCTACGGGAAGGGTGCCGGCGGCGCCTGGAAGTCGGATATGGGCCAGTTCCAGCTGCCCGGCGGCAGTTGCTACAACGTCTCGATGATGAACAAGACCACGGCACCCAACCCGTCGACCCCGTGGACCTGCGCATCGACCAGCGGGACCCCCTCGCAGGCCGGCGCGACGATCACCGGCGTGGTGACGACGCAAACGCAGATCGCGCCGATCGCATCGGCCTATATTCTGGCCGGCGTCAGCTCGACGCTGAACAATGCGAAGGTGATGAATTGCCCGCCCGGCTAATGCCTCAGAGCATGGGGGCCGGGCCTCGCGCCCGGCCACTCCCCGCCGGATCAGCGAAGCGTCAGCACGATCTTGCCGATATGGCTGGAGCTTTCCATCAGCCGGTGCGCCTCCACCACCTGATCGAAGGGCAGCACGGTGTGGATGACGGGCGCCACGCGGCCAGCCTCCAGCAGCGGCCAGACCTGGGTGGCGAGATCGTCGCGGATGGCGCGCTTTTCTTCCGCCGTGCGCGGGCGCATGGTCGAGCCGGTCACCGTGAGGCGCTTGACCATGATCGGTGACAGATTGACCTTTTCCGCCACGGCACCGCCGAGGAAGGCGATGATCGACAGGCAGCCGTCCTTGGCCAGTACGGAGAGGTTCTTTTCGAAATAGGCGGCGCCGATCATGTCGAGCACCACATCGACCCCCTGCCCTCCGGTCGCCTCCTTGAGGACGGCGACGAAATCCTCGGTCTTGTAATTGATGGCGCGCAGAGCCCCCAGCCCTTCGCAGGCGGCGCATTTGTCCGCCGAGCCGGCGGTGGTGTAGACGGTGGCGCCGAATGCGCGCGCCAGCTGGATCGCGGTGGTGCCGATGCCCGACGTGCCGCCATGGATCAGGACACTCTCGCCTTCCGTTAGCCCTGCCATCTGGAAGAGGTTCGCCCAGACGGTGAAGAAGGTTTCCGGCAGGGCCGCCGCCCGCACGGCATCATAACCCTTGGGAAAGGGCAGCGCCTGGCCGGCGGGCAGCAGGCAGTACTGCGCATAACCGCCGCCGTTGGCGAGGCCGCAGACCTGGTCGCCGACGGCGAAATCGGTGACGCCCTCGCCGAGCGCCACCACCTCGCCCGCCACTTCCAGGCCGAGAATGGGGCTCGCCTCCTTCGGCGGCGGATAGCTGCCCTGCCGCTGCGCCACATCCGGCCGGTTGACGCCGGCCGCTGACACGCGCACCAGGATCTCGCCGGGGCGCGGCTGCGGCACCGGGCCGGTGGCGAAGGTCATCACCTCGGGCGCGCCGAAGCTTTGCAGATCGACATGGCGCATGGAGACGGGAAGCGGAGCGGACAGAGGCATGGGCTGTTCCTTTCGTTCGGTTCCCCGATGTAGGACCCGACACCGCACTTGAAAAGGTGACGCGCTGCCGCAAGCGACAGCGCGTCCGCGCCCGCGCTATTTTTCGCTCCAACGCATCCGGACAGGAGAGGCCGGCGCGCACGAGGGCTGAGTGGCTGTCTCAGGCGGAATGTGCCTGAAAACTGCTGAACACCAGCCCGCTCTCGCAATCCTTGGCCTGCGCCTTCACGCCGGCAATCGCCGCACTGATGCGGTTGACATCATCGAGCAGCAGGCCTTCGGGCAGTTCGAGAACGGCAATCGAGCAGCGCAGCAGCGGAAAATCCCGTTCCCGCCCGTTGCGGTCATGGCCGCGGATGATGCCGGCCGCCCGGTCTTCCGGCGAATAAAGTTCCACCACATCGTCGTGGAAATCGGAGAGCAGCCGCTCCAGGATCTCGTTCAGTTCCTCGCGTGTCCAGTCGCTCAAGCCGATGAAGAAATCGTCGCCGCCGACATGGCCGAGGAAATGGCCTTCCGAGAAGAAATAGCGCCGCATCAGCGCGGCAAACAGCGAGATGGCGTGATCGCCCATCTGGAAGCCGTAATGGTCGTTGAACGGCTTGAAGTGGTCGAAGTCGCAATAGCAGAAGAAGCGCGTCTGGTCGTCGTTGCGGCCCACCTCGTGCATGAAGTCGCGGATGGCGCGGTTGCCGGGCAGGCCTGTCAGCGGGTTCTGGTCCTGCGCCACCTTCAGCTGCTTCTCGTTGATGACCTTGATCAGCGAGGCGGCCGAGACGACACCGGCATAGCGCATGTTTTCCGTCAGGATCACGCAGTCGCTGCCATCCATGTTGGCAAAGATGTTCATCAGCCGCTCGGCATTGGCATCGAGGCCGACGATCGGCGCGCCTTCCACGAAATGCGAGATGGCGCGCTCGTAGATCTTGTTCTTCAGGAGGTCGCGGCCGAAGGGGCGGTAGATATATTCCTTGAGGTGATGTTCGCTGATGATGCCGCGCGGTTCGCCATTGGCGTTCAGCACCGGGAAGAAGGACTGGCGCGGATTGCTGCGGAACAGTTCGAACACGGTATCGACGCTTTCGTGCTCGTAGACGGTCGGCAGCATCTCGATCTGCTTGCGGATCAGGATCTCGTCGAGCGACTGGCTGGCGCGGCGGCCACGGCCGAGATCGACGAGATGCGGAAAGGCCGATTGCAGCTCGCTGGTGAAGATGGTGGGCCGGGCGATGAACCAGCCCTGCACGAGATCCACCCCGCATTCGCGGCAGGCCAGGCATTCCGGTTCCGTTTCCACCCCTTCGGCAATCACGCGGATGCCGAGCACATGCGCGATGTTGACGATGTTGCGCACCAGATGCCGCTTGCGCGGGCTCTCCTCCAGGCCGGCGATGAAATGCCGGTCGATCTTCAGGTAATCCACCGGGAAATCGCAGAGCAGCTTGATCTCGGCATGGCCGACGCCGAAATCATCGATGGCGAGCTTGAAGCCGGCCTTGCGCATCTTGGTGATGAGGCCGGCAAATTCCGGCACGCTGGTGTTGTCGATGCGCTCGGACAGCTCGAAGCAGATGGAGGATGGCGGAATGCCGGCCTTGCGCAGATGCGCCACCAGCTTGTCCACCACCTGCTCGCCCTGCGGAATCAGCCGGCCATCCAGATTGATGAACAGCGTGTTGGAAGCGAAATCCGGCAGCGTCGCGAACTTGGCAAGCGCACGCGACGCCAGCATCTGTTCCAGCGCCAGCAGCTGTTCGGCCCCGGCGGCGGTATCGAGAAGATGCAGCGGCGAGGCAAAGCCCAGCCGCTCATGGCCCCGCATCAGCGTTTCGTAACCGAAGGCACGCCCCGTCGACAGTTCGACGATCGGCTGGAAGGCGGTTTCCAGAACGAGCTTCGACAGGGGCAGCAATTGGTCGTCGGCGTAGCGTCTCAAGATACCCGTTTCCAGCGTCGCAGCGCTCGACATGGTCTTCTCCGGTGTGTGAGCTCAAACGAAAAACACGACAGATGCTCACACCATAGCGGTCAATGATCGGTTTCCACCCTGTGACGCTTGCGTGAAAGTTTTTTGACAGTGCGCAATTCCCCTGTGCACAGGCGTTCAACACAGCGTGTGGCACATGGGAAACACGGGGGCCACAGTCAGCCCATCACCGGCGTCCTCCGTCGCAGCAAGGCCGGAGCATGGCGCAGTTTTTTCTTGATTGACCAGTCAATCAAAAATAATCTGGCAAATGTCAGGAGATCAGAATGCCGAAGCTTGGAATGGAACCGGTGCGCCGCAAGGCGCTGGTGGACGCGGCGCTGCGCACCATCGGCAGCCAGGGATCGCTCGACGTGACGATGTCGGAGATTGCCCGCGAGGCCGGCGTTTCGGCAGCGCTTGCCCATCATTATTTCGGCAGCAAGCAGCAATTGCTGCTGGCCACGATCCGCGCGCTGCTGGCCCAGTTGCGGGCCGATGCGGTGGCGGCGCTTGCGGCAGCCGAGACGCCGCGGGCGCGCATTTCCGCCGTCATCCGCGTCTCCTTCCAGGCCGACCAGTTCGCGCCCGACGTGGTGGCCGCCTGGCTTGCCTTCTATTCCGAGGCACAGCGTTCGGAGGAAGTGCGCCGCCTGCTGGTGCTCTATGCGCGCAGGCTGCATTCCAACCTGCTCTCCGGCCTTCGGCCGCTCTGCCCGGCGCCGCTTGCAAAACAGATCGCCGATGGCGCCGCAGCCCTCATCGACGGCCTCTACATTCGCCAGTCGCTGAAGGCGGCACCGCTGTCCATCGATGCCTCTGTCACACTGGTGGAGGACTATGTGGCCGGACAGTTGAACCGACAGCACGGCCGCACCCCGTCCCGCTGAGCGGGATGCGGCGAAGGCACTGCCGCACTTCAGCATCGGATGCGGAGCACATGCCGGCAAC
The DNA here is from genome assembly GCF_900156005.1 of Rhizobium sp. RU35A. Lineage (NCBI taxonomy): Bacteria > Pseudomonadati > Pseudomonadota > Alphaproteobacteria > Hyphomicrobiales > Rhizobiaceae > Rhizobium > Rhizobium sp. RU35A. Next base: position 436,968 of record NZ_FTMR01000001.1, read on the forward strand.
AAGGATCCGACCGAAACACGAATGACCGAACGGCAGACCGTCAGGAGACAGGACATGAAAGCCCAGCCCCCCGCCTCGCATTTCATCGACGGCGCCTATGTGGAAGACACGGCCGGCACGGTGATCGAAAGCCTCTATCCCGCCACCGGCGAGGTGATTGCCCGCCTGCATGCGGCAACGCCTGCCATCGTGGAACAGGCAATCGCTTCTGCCAAACGTGCGCAGAAGGAATGGGCGGCGCTCTCGCCGACCGCCCGTGGCCGCGTGCTGAAAAAGGCGGCCGAGATCATCCGCGAGCGCAACCGCGAACTCTCCGAACTGGAGACGCTCGATACCGGCAAGCCGATCCAGGAAACCATCGTGGCCGACCCGACCTCCGGCGCCGATGCCTTCGAATTCTTCGGTGGCATTGCCGCGACCGCCCTCAACGGTTCGCACATTCCGCTGGGGTCCGACTGGGCCTATACCAAGCGCGTGCCGCTCGGCGTCTGCGTCGGCATCGGCGCCTGGAACTATCCGCAGCAGATCGCCTGCTGGAAGGGAGCACCGGCACTCGCCGCCGGCAATGCCATGATCTTCAAGCCCTCGGAAGTCACCCCGCTCGGCGCGCTGAAGATCGCCGAGATCCTGATCGAGGCCGGCGCGCCGAAGGGGCTCTACAACGTGATCCAGGGCGACCGGGAGACCGGGCCGCTGCTCGTCAACCACCCTGACGTCGCCAAGGTGTCGCTGACCGGCTCCGTGCCGACAGGCCGCAAGGTGGCCGCCGCCGCCGCCGGCCAGCTGAAGCATGTGACGATGGAACTCGGCGGCAAGTCGCCGCTCATCGTGTTCGACGATGCAGATCTCGACAGCGCCATTTCCGGCGCCATGCTCGGCAATTTCTATTCCACCGGCCAGGTCTGCTCGAACGGCACCCGTGTTTTCGTGCACAAGGCGATCAAGGAACAGTTCCTCACCCGCGCCAAGGCCCGCACGGAGGCGATCGTGATCGGCGATCCGCAGGACGAGGCAACCCAGATGGGACCGCTCGTCTCCTTCGCCCAGCGGGAAAAGGTGCTGGCCTACACGGAAAAGGGCAAGGCCGAAGGCGCACGTCTGGTGACCGGCGGCGGCATTCCCAACACCGCCTCCGGCGAAGGCTATTTCGTGCAGCCAACCATCTTTGCCGACGTGACCGATGACATGACCATCGCGCGGGAAGAGATTTTCGGCCCGGTGATGTGCGTGCTGGACTTCGAGGACGAGAGCGAGGTGATCGCCCGCGCCAATGCCACCGAATTTGGCCTCGCCGGCGGCGTCTTCACCGCCGACCTTACCCGCGCCCACCGGGTGGTGGACCAGCTGGAGGCCGGCACGCTGTGGATCAACACCTACAATCTCTGCCCCGTGGAAATCCCCTTCGGCGGCTCTAAGCAATCCGGCTTCGGGCGTGAAAATTCGGCGGAAGCACTCTCGCATTATTCCGAGCTGAAGACAGTCTATGTCGGCATGGGCAAGTGCGAGGCGCCGTATTGAGGCCTCACCGCTTCGTCCTCCTGTTAGAGACGAAGCCATGGCGGCAATGGTCACCTCAACCGGCAGGGCAGAGCGGATAGCCTCAGGTGCGACATCCCATGGAAAAGCGATCATGAACCCGGCAGATTCCGACATCACCGCTCCCGGCTCTGCCTTGCTTTCTGGCAGAGAACCGTCGTGCCGCGGCTGGATCGACCCTTGCTCAGAGCACGATATCGTCGAGATCGACCTTCAGTGCGGTTGCGATGCGCTTGAGCACATCGACGGAACCGGTCTTCTTGCCGCTTTCGATTTCCGACAGGTATGGCTGGGAGATGCCGGCGGCGGCGGCAAGATCGGATACGGTCATCTTGCGGTAGGTGCGAAAAACACGAACCGGGTTTTCCCCATTGGCGCGCGCTTCAACAATGTCCAGCGGCCAGACCTCCTGCCCGGCGGCGATCTCGGCGAGAACGGCGCTGGCTTCGAGACCATCGACCAGATCCTCGTAGTCTTCTTCGCTCAGCAAAACATAGGCCTTGCCGTCGATTTCGATTTTCTGAATGCGCCCCATCGCTTCTCACTCCTTGTAGATGCTGCCACGCGGGCCAGCGGCTACGACCAGGACGATCCGCCCCTGATCATCGATAATCACCCGGTCGTCGCCCACTCTGATGCGCCAGAGCTCCAAGCCCTTCAGCTTTTTGATATCGACACGCTCACCCCCGGCATAAGCCTTCACCTTGGCAATGATCGCCAGCCGCCGTGTGGGTTGCATGCTTTGCAATGCCTTGTCGGCACGCTGAGACACCACGACTTCCTTCATTTGGCCACCGCAGCTCTGAGCGATATTCCCACATCAATCTATAGCTTAGAGCGATGCTTTTGTCACTGCAGTCCTGCGCACCTCCTTCACTGAACACTGGACTTTTCCAATGACCCATCAGGCAGATTTCGTCATCATCGGTTCCGGCTCGGCCGGCTCGGCCATGGCCTGGCGCCTGTCGGAGGATGGCCGGCACAGCGTCATCGTGCTGGAGTTCGGCGGCTCGGATATCGGACCCTTCGTGCAGATGCCGGCGGCCCTTGCCTATCCCATGAACATGGAGCGCTACAACTGGGGTTACCTTTCGGAACCCGAACCGCATCTCAACCATCGCCGGATGATTGCGCCGCGCGGCAAGGTGATCGGCGGCTCCTCCTCGATCAACGGCATGGTTTATGTGCGCGGCCATGCGGAGGATTTCAACCGATGGGAGGAACTCGGCGCCACCGGCTGGGCCTATGCGGACGTGCTGCCCTATTTCAAGCGCATGGAGCATGCGCATGGCGGCGAAGAGGGCTGGCGCGGCACGGACGGCCCCCTGCATGTGCGGCGCGGCGCGGTGAAGAACCCGCTCTACAAGGCCTTCATCGAGGCGGGCCGGCAGGCCGGTTTCCCGGTCACGGAGGATTACAACGGACGCCAGCAGGAAGGTTTTGGCCTGATGGAGCAGACGAGCTGGCAGGGCCGTCGCTGGTCCGCCGCCAATGCCTATCTGAAGCCGGCGCTGAAGCGCGACAATTGCCGGCTGATCCGCTGCTATGCGCGCCGCGTGGTGTTCGAGGGGCTGAAAGCCATCGGCGTGGAAGTCGAGATCGGTGGCAGGATCGAGGTGATCCGCGCGAACCGCGAGGTGATCGTCGCGGCTTCCGCCTTCAACTCGCCCAAAATCCTGATGCTGTCCGGCATCGGCCAGGCGGCGCATCTGAACGAGATGGGCATCCCGGTTGTGGCGGACCGGCCGGGCGTCGGCCAGAACCTGCAGGACCACCTGGAATATTACCACCAGTTCCGCGCCTCACAGCCGATTACCCTGCATTCCCGCAACAACTGGTTCTGGAAGGGCGTTGTGGGGGCCGAGTGGCTGTTCTTCAAGACGGGGCTTGGCACCTCCAACCAGTTCGAGGCGGCCGCCTTCATCCGCTCCAGCGCCGGCGTGAAATGGCCTGATATCCAGTATCACTTCCTGCCGATCGCCGTCTCCTATGACGGCAAGTCGGCGGCCGACGGTCACGGCTTCCAGGCGCATGTCGGCTACAACATGTCGAAATCGCGCGGCGCCGTCACGCTGCGTTCGCCGGATGTGAAGGATGCGCCGGTGCTGCGCTTCAACTACATGAGCGATCCGGAAGACTGGGTGAAATTCCGCCATGCGGTGCGCGTCACCCGCGAAATCTTCGCCCAACCCGCCTTCGCCCCCTATATGGGCGGCGAGATCGCGCCGGGGCCGAAGGTACAGTCGGACGAGGAGATCGATGCCTTCCTGCGCGAGCATCTGGAGGGCGCCTATCATCCCTGCGGGACATGCAGGATGGGTCGCGAGAGCGACCCGATGGCCGTGGTCGATCCGACGACCCGGGTGATCGGCGTGGAGGGCCTGCGCGTCGCAGACTCCTCGATTTTCCCGCATGTGACCTACGGCAACCTCAACGGCCCCTCGATCATGACCGGAGAAAAGGCCGCCGACCACATTCTCGGCCGCCAGCCCCTGCCCCGCAGCAATCAGGAGCCGTGGATCAATCCGAACTGGCAGGTCAGCGACCGGTAGAACGCCCTCAACGCCGATAGGGAACGCGAATGCCGGGATCCGTCTCCGGCAGGTCCTTCACGTCGCGTGTGACGAGCAGGTGGTCGTGCACCCGGGCGCTTGCCCAGACGATGGCATCCGGCAGCTTGAGGCGGTATGACCGCCGAAGGTCGACAGCCTGCTCGGCAACCTGGTGATCGATCCCGATCAGATGGAAACCGGACAGGAAGTCGCGGGTGGCCTCGCGATGCTGTTCGACCGCGCCGACCATGACCTCCATCCACGAGATCATGCTGATCGACCGGTGCCGGTAGAGATCGATCTCGGCGGCGGCCGCCGCAACACCGTTCAGGTAGTCGATCAGAATATTCGTGTCGAACAGCGCCTTCACCATTCCTCCCGCAGCGACCGTTGGTAGGCCACGCCATCCACCTCACGATCCGAGCCGGCCCAGAGACCGAAGGCGGTTTCCATGCGCGGCTTTTCACGCCGCTGCAGAAGGTCTGCGACCGCTTCACGAATGAGCGCGCTGCGCGATACGTTCTCTTCCCGCGCCAGCCGATCCAGCGCGGCAACCGCCTTGTCTTCCAGATCGATGAGAGTGCGCATGGGATCTCCGCCATATATCATATAGATATATATCATATCGCTCTGACCTCACGCAATCGTCAGAAGCAGGGGCAACAATCCTCAGGACCACCGACGGAAATTTGCCAGTCTTGCGTTGAAAGGGCATGATCCGAGGCAAAGGATGGACGAAACGCGCGCATGCCGGCCCGCAGCCATTTGACACAGCCCCCGCCCCGCTTCTCTCCGGAGGGGGGCGGGAAAACCGGTCGGCCGGGTGCACAGCGCCCCGGCCGGGCTTTTCGTGCGCCCGCATGACACAGGATCCCGATGCAGATCTCGTGCGGCGCGTGGCGGCCGGGGAACCGGCGGCGATGCGCGCCATGGTGGCAACCAAGCTGCCAAGGCTGCTGGCGCTTGCCACCCGCATGCTCGGCGACCGGGCAGAGGCGGAGGATGTGGCGCAGGAAACCTTCCTGCGCATCTGGAAGCATGCCGGCACCTGGCGGCAGGGACGGGCGAAGTTCGATACCTGGACGCACCGGGTGGCGCTCAATCTCTGTCACGACCGGTTGCGCCGCAAACGCGAGGTGAGCATGGCCGAGCCGCCGGATCTCACCGACACAGCGCCGCTGCCGGATGCGGGACTTGGCGCGGAAGAGGCCGGACGGCTGCGGGTCGAGCGCGCCCTGCAGGCGATTGCGCCGCGGCAACGCGAAGCGATCATCCTGGTCTATTATCAGGAGATGTCGAATATCGAGGCGGCCGCGGTCATGCAGGTGAGCGTGGATGCGCTGGAAAGCCTGCTTGCCCGCGGGCGGCGCGCCCTGCAGCAGATGCTCGTCCAGGACGAGGAAGGTGAAGCATGAGGACAGACGCACGCACACCGGAGATGGATCAGGCGGCCTTTGCCGCGCTGGTGGAAACCTATGGCGCCGATCCGAAGCGCTGGCCGGAGAAACGCCGGGCGGCGGCCCTCGCCTTTGCCGAAACGCCGGACGGGGCGGAAAGCCTGCGGCGGGCGGCGCGCCTCGATGCCGCCCTCGACCTCGCTCACCCGCCGATGCCGGCGGCAGCGCTCGCGGGACGCATTCTCGCCGGGGCCGAACAGCGCGTCACCTTCGCCATCCGGCTGCGACGCTTCCTTGTCGGCGCCGGCCTCGTCGGCCTCGGCCTTGCCGGCGGGCTGACCGGGGCGGCAACGGTTGCCGTGGTGCTGCCGGGCCACGGCCTGCCGGGCCGCGAGATCGCCAGCGGCGAAACCGCCTTCGGCGCCATCGACAGCGATTTGATACGGGAAACACCATGACGGATACGGGCTTCCGCCGGCTGGCGATCGGCCTTCTGCTGGCCAACACCTTTCTGCTTTCGGCCCTGCTGGGGGGCGGCATCTTCTACCTCTACCACACGGATGCGCCGCCGCCCGGCCGTCTGCCGCTTGCCGGCGAACAGCTGCCGTCGAAGACGCGCGGCGATTTCCAGAAGGCGCTCGCCGATGCCCGCCGCGATGTGCGCACAACGGCGCTTCAGGCCCGGCAGGCCCGCGTCGAGGCGGCGGCCCTGCTCGGCAAGCCGGATCTCGATGCGGAAGCCCTGGCCGATGCGCTGGAACAGGCGCGCGATGCAGAAACCGCCGTCCGGGCCGCCCTGGAGAAGCGGGCGGTGGATTTCGTTGCAACGCTTTCCCTCGACGAGCGCCGCCGGCTGGCGGACGGGCTGATCGGCCGTGAGGCGCCGAAGCCTGCCACGAAATGACCTTAATTGGTGAGCGACGGATTTTGCCGATCCGCCGCGTTGAAGGGCCGATGACGCAACGGAGTTCGTATCGGTCATGGCCAATTCCAAGGATCTTGATGCCGCGCTTGCGCTCTGGCGCTTCGGTCTCGGCGCCCAGGAAGGCAGCATCTCCGCCATCAAGGCGGATGCCCGCGATCTGCTGAGGCAGGAAATCGTCGAGAAAGCGGTGCCCACCCCCGTCAACGCCCAGCTTGCCTCGCATGCCGACCTGCTGGTGGCGCTTTACGACTACCAGGAGGCGGTGCGCGCCGAGCGCGAACGCCCCGCCGTGATGCCGGTGGCGGCAGCAGCCGCCGACGCCGCCAAGGCCATGGCCGGTGCGGCGGGTGCGGACAAGCCCGCCGCAGGCAGCGCCCCGAACGAGATGGCCGGCATGAACAAGGCGGGCATCGACAAGGGCCCGGCTACCGGTGCCCAGAAGCCCGCCGGCGACATGGGCATGCAGGCGGGTGCGCCGCCGGCACAGGGCACCATGCCGGGCAATGCGCCCCCCGCCCAGACGGCCCAGCAGAAGCCGCAGCGTGAAAAACCCTATTTGCCCCAGGAAATCCTGCTGGCGGAAACGGATGCGCGCTTCAACGGCACCATCCACCAGCCGCTGATCGGCTTTGGCGAACGGCTGGCGATGTTCTGGGCCAACCACTTCGCCGTCGCGATCTCGAAAGGCGGCGATGTGCATATCCTGGCCGGCTGCATGGAGCGCGAGGCGATCCGCCCGAACCTGTTCGGCCGCTTCGAGGACATGCTGGTGGCGGTGGAAACCCACCCGGCCATGCTGGTCTTCCTCGACAACCAGCAGTCGGTTGGCCCCAATTCCCAGGCGAACCGCAACGGCAAGCGCGGCCTCAACGAAAATCTCGCCCGCGAGATCATGGAACTGCACACGCTCGGCGTCGATGGCGGCTACAGCCAGGCGGATGTCACCGCCTTTGCCCGGGTGATCACCGGCTGGACGGTCTATCGCGACCGCAAGCGCCCCGGCCCGCTCGGCAGCTTCACCTTCAGCGACTGGGCGCATGAGCCCGGCGACCAGACGGTGATGGGCGTGACCTATGCCGATGACGGGCTCGACCAGGGCAAGGCGGTGCTGCGCGATCTCGCCCGGCATCCGGCCACCGCCCGACATCTCGCCACCAAGCTTGCCCGCCACTTCGTCTCCGACCAGCCGCCGAAGGCGCTGATCGACAGGATGGCGGCCGCCTATACCAAGACCGACGGCGATCTTTCGGCCGTCTACATGGCGATGATCAATGCCGACGAGGCCTGGACGCCGCAGCTGACCAAGGTGCGCCCGCCGCTCGTCTATGTCACGGGTCTGTTGCGCGCCACCGGCCTCAAGCCGAAACCCAACCAGATCCTTGCCGTGCTGAAGGCGCTCGGCCAGCCGCTGTGGAACCCCTCCGGCCCCAATGGTTTTTCGGATACCACCGATGCCTGGGCCTCCTCGGAGGGGCTTGCGACCCGCATCGACGCGGCCAATCTCTTCGCCCACCAGATCGGCGGCCCCGTGGATCCGCGCGCCTTTGCCGGCGACCGGTTCGGGCCGCTGCTGACCGACGACACGCTGCAGGCCATATCCCGCGCGGAAACCAAGCCGCAGGGCCTGTCTATCGCCTTCCTCTCCCCCGAATTCCAGAGGGCCTGACCATGCTGTGCGAAACCCTGAACCCCACCCGCCGCGCCGTGCTTGGCGCCTCCGGTGCGCTGTTTGCCTGGGCCTTCATGCCGAAATTCGCCCATGCGGCCGGCGGACGCGATCCGCGCTTCGTCACCATCATCCTGCGCGGCGCCCTTGATGGCCTCACCGCCGTGCCGCCGCTCGGCGATCCCGGCTATGCCTCCCTGCGGCAGGACATTGCGCTGACGAAGGATGGCGAGAATGCCGCCCTGCCGCTCGACGGCTTCTTCGGCCTGCATCCGTCGATGCCCTATTTCCAGAAGCTGTTCCAGGCCAGGCAGGCCGCCGTGGTGCATGCGAGCGCCACCGCCTATCGCGAACGCTCGCATTTCGACGGGCAGGATGTTCTGGAATCCGGGTATCCCACGCCCGGACATGTCGAGACCGGCTGGCTGAACCGCCTGCTGGAAGGTTTGCCGGCCGGTGAATTGATCTCCCCCGGTCCGGCGGAGCGGGTGCGGGGGCTTTCCGTCGGAGCCAACGCCCCGCTCGTCATTCGCGGCAAGGCCCCGGTGCTGGGCTGGGCGCCGCCGGTTCTGAAGGCAGCCGATGGCGATCTGGCGCCGCGCCTGATGGATCTCTACGGCAAGACCGACCCGCTGCTGGCCGGCCTGCTGAAGGAAGGCATCGAGACCGGCAAGATCGCCTCCGGCCTCGACATGAAGGCCAAGGGCGGCGCCGGCGATCCGGACGGCATGGAGCAGATGGCGCGCGGCGCCGCACGGCTGATCGCCGGCGACGGCGGCCCGCGCGTGGCCGCCCTTGCCTTCGAAGGCTGGGACACCCATGCGCAGGAAACGGAGCGGCTTGCCAAGCTCCTGACCGGGCTCGACCGCTCGCTCGCCGCCTTCCATCAGGAACTCGGCCCGGCCTGGAAGGACACCGCCATCGTGATCGCCACCGAATTCGGCCGCACCGCCCGCATCAACGGCACGGAAGGCACCGACCACGGCACAGCGACCACCGCCTTCCTTGCCGGCGGCGCCATTGCCGGCGGCCGGGTGATCACCGACTGGCCGGGTCTGAAGGATGCCCAACTGTTCGAAGGCCGCGACCTCGCCCCCACCACGGATCTGAGTGCCGTGATCAAGGGGGTGGCGGTGGACCTGCTCGGCGCCGATGCCGGCCATTTGGCGGAAGCGGTATTTCCGGGCTCGGGCAAGGTGGCCCCAATGAAGGGGCTGATCGTCTAGAGTTCTGTCCGGGACCGAAGAATACCGGGCCCGTCTGGTTCAAGGGGAGCCAGACCGGTCCGGTTGCAGTTCCGGCGAAGGTGGGGTCGTGAGGCCCTCCAGGATGTGTGTGCAAACAAGGAAATGAAGCGTTCCGGGCGATTCTCTATCGCAGGAGACGCTCTCAACGGTCTGATCGTCCGGGCAACCCCTCGTACCCCCGCCCGGACGGCAGCGCAGTGCCGGTCGCAGGCCCCCGCGACCGGCACTGCTCTCAAAGGTGAAGCATGCGGCCGATTCAGGCCTTGCCATGACGGGCACCGAGGGCGTTAAAGACAAGTGACCTGCCCCGTTGAAAGTGCCTGCCATGCCTGTCTCCCCTCGCCGCTCCCGGATGTTTCGCCGTTCGCGCGTCATGCGCGGCTCCTGGCCGGTGTGGAAGCCGCGCATCGTGTTCTGGATCGGCGCGGTGGCCATCGGCCTCGTCAGCGTCTTCTTCGCGCTGGCGGCAGACCGGGTGCAGCATCTGTTCAAGACCATGCTCGCCCTTGACCCGGATGCCGTCTTTATCCCGCTTCTCCTGACGCCGCTGGGCTTTGCGCTGTGCGCCTGGATGGCGCTCACCTGGTTTCCCAATGCGCAAGGGAGCGGCATTCCTCAGGCAATCGCCGCCCGTCACCTGCATGACGCAGAACCGCGGCACCGGCTGCTGTCGCTGAAGATCGCGGCGGGCAAGATCCTGCTGACACTCATCGGCCTGTTCTGCGGCGCCTCGATCGGCCGCGAGGGACCAACCGTCCAGGTAGGCGCCGCAATCATGCTGGCAAGCGGCCGGATCGGCGGCATGGCGCAGGCGCGCGGCCTGATCCTCGCCGGTTCCGCCGCCGGCATCGCCGCGGCCTTCAACACGCCGCTTGCCGGTGTCGTCTTCGCGATCGAGGAGATGAGCCGCAGTTTCGAGGCACGCGCCAACGGGCTGGTGCTGATGGCCGTCATCCTGTCGGGGCTTGCAGCGCTTGGCCTTGTCGGCAGCTACACCTATTTCGGCGATACGGCGGTCAGCGCCACCACAGGGCTCGACTGGCTGCTGGTGCTGGTCTGCGGGCTGTCCGGCGGCGCGCTGGGTGCTGGCTTCAGCGCGGGGGCGCTGTCGGTTGCGCGGCGGATCCGACGGCTTGTCGAACCGGCGCCGGTGCGGCGCACGGTGCTTCTGGCTGCCGCCTGCGGTCTCGCCGTCGCCATCATCGGCGTCGCATCCGGCGGCGAAACCTTCGGCACCGGCTATGAACAGTCGCGCGCCATTCTCGAGGGCCAGGCGCCGGGGCCCCTGTTCTTCCTCGAAAAATTCGCGTCCACCTTCCTGTCCATGGCGTCAGGCATTCCGGGCGGCATCTTCGCCCCGTCGCTCACCGTCGGCGTCAGCCTCGGCGGGTCGCTTGCCATGCTGGTCGGCGGCAAGATCGCGCTCGGCGCCATCCTCGGCATGGCCGGTTACTTCGCCGGCGTGGTGCAGGCGCCGATGACCGCCTTCGTGATCATCATCGAGATGACGGGCAATCATCAGGCGGTGATCCCGATCATGGCTGCGGCCATGCTGGGCTATCTCACCTCGCGCCTTTTGTCGCCGGAACCGCTCTATCACGGCCTCTCGCGCGCCTTCCTCGCCAAGGCATTGCGGGAGGAGCGCGAACGGGCCGCAGACTGAGCCCTGCAACCAAGGCCCCACCCTGCGTCGACCGCCCGGTCCGATAGCAACGAAAGGGTGCATGATACATAACCCAGGGACTATGCATTTCTTGATTATTTTTATTTGCGCCCCCTTGATGCATCTGCAACCATAACCGTCACTGGGGGAGAGGCTGCGATCGGGGAGAGATCGTCGTCTCGTAAGGAGCAGCAGCAGGTCGCCTGACCTGTACAAGGCACCGAAGGAGGTGCCGCCGCACGCACCTTTCCCCTCGACGTGTCACGGGCGCGATGGGAGGAGAACATGTTGCGCAGATTGCTTTTGGCCGCACTTTCCGGTGCGGCGCTCACGGTTTCCGGTGTTTCGGCCTTCGCGGCCGATGTGGTCCTGAAACTTCATCACTTCCTGCCGCCGCAGGCCACCATTCCGTCCACGGTGCTGCAGCCCTGGGCCGACAAGATCAAGGCGGATTCCGGCGGGCGGATCCAGGTGGAGATCTATCCGGCCATGCAGCTTGGCGGCAAGCCCGGCGACGTGGTGGATCAGGTCAAGGACGGTGTCGTCGATATCGGCTGGACGCTGATCGGCTATACTCCCGGCCGCTTCCCGAAATCGGAAGCCTTCGAACTGCCCTTCATGGTGACGACGGGCGAGGCAACCTCGGTGGCCTTCTACGAATACTACCAGAAGCACCTGAAGGACGAGCTGAAGGATTACCATGTGCTGGCCGTCCACACCCATGGACCGGGGCTGCTGCACACCATCCAGTCGAAGCCGATCAAGTCGCTCGCCGACATGAAGGGCCTGAAGCTGCGCGGCACCTCCAAGGTGGTCAACCAGATGCTGGAAGCGATGGGCGCCGCTGCCGTCGGCATGCCGGTGACGACGGTTCCGGAATCGCTGTCGAAGAGCGTCATCGACGGCACCGTGGTGCCGTGGGAAGTGACCCCCTCGATCAAGATCGCGGAGCTTGCCCCGAACCACACCAGCTTCTCAGGCAAAACAGGCCTTTACACGGCAGCCTTCCTGTTTGCCATGAACAAGGACAGCTATGACGCGCTGCCCGCCGACCTCAAGAAGGTGATCGACGCCAATTCCGGCAAGGATCTCGCCGCCAAATTCGGTGCCGCCATGGATGCCGGCGACGTGAAGGGCAAGGCGCTCGCCGACAAGGCCGGTAACACGACCTATGTCCTCGACGAGGCCGAAACCGCCAAGTGGAAGGAACAGGGCGACAAGGTGACCAAGAACTGGATCGCCGAAATGGACAAGAAGGGCCTGAACGGCACGGCGCTCTACAAGGACGCAACCGACCTCATCAAGCAGTACAGCAAGTAAGACCGGGCGCCTGCCGCCCGCTTCCGCCAGACGATCGGCGGAGGCGGGCGACAGATCCGGGACTGCCGGTCACGCCGGACGCGCCGGCCTTCGCTTGCGTCCGGATCCATTGATCCGACCATTCTCATTTGATCCATTTTTCCTCGCCGTCTTTCGGAGTTCACCATGACCCGCGGTTCCGCCAGCGCCTTTGATGCGCTGGATCGTTTCGTTCACCGCCTGGCCGGCGCTCTGGTCGGCTTCAGCGGCCTTTGCCTGCTGGCCGCCTGCGTGCTGACGGGCGTATCGATCATCGGCTCGCTGACGCTGCGTCCCGTGCCGGGCGAAATCGAACTGGTGGAGGCGCTGTGCGGCCTTGCCGTGTTCGGCTTCCTGCCCTTCTGCCAGCTGAAGCGTGGCCATGTGGGCGTTGATCTGCTGATTGCCTCCTTCGGGCCGAAGGCGATGAATGCAACGCAGCTGATCGGCGACATCGTGATCGCCGTCCTCTTCGCGCTGATTGCCTGGCGCCACGGCATCGGCCTGATGGACAAGCTGGACAATGGCGAGACGACGCCGCTGCTGCTGCTGCCGATCTGGTGGGGTTATGCGCTGGCCATGATCCTGCTCGTCGTGAACGTCTTCATCTGCCTGTTCATCATCCTGGCCGATATCCGCGACATCCGTCGCAAGGCGGTCATCGTCTCGGCCATGGGAGCACACTGATGTCCGGCATCGAAATCGGCCTCTGGTCCTTCCCTGTCCTGATCCTGCTGATCTTCCTGCGCATTCCGATCGGCGCGGCCATGCTCGGCTGCGGCATTGTCGGAACCTTCCTGGTGACTGGCCGCTGGACGCCCATCCTCTCCCAGCTGAAATCGGTGATCTGGGCCACCAACGTCAACTATTCGCTGTCGATCATTCCGCTCTTCCTGCTGATGGGCCAGTTCGCGGCACGCGGCGGCATGAGCCAGTCGCTGTTCAATGCGGCAGCCGCCTTCCTCGGCCATCGCAAGGGCGGGGTCGCCATGGCGGCCGTCGGCGCCTGCGCGGGCTTCGGCTCGATCTGCGGCTCCTCGCTTGCCACCGCCGCCACCATGGCGCAGGTGGCACTGCCGGAACTGCGTCGCCACGGCTATGCCGGCGGGCTGGCAACGGCCACGCTTGCGGCCGGCGGCACGCTCGGCATCCTGATCCCGCCCTCCGTCGTGCTGGTGATCTACGCAATTCTTGCGGAACAGAACATCGCCAAGCTGTTCCTCGCCGCCTTCGTGCCCGGCATCATCGCCGCGATCTCCTATCTCACGGTCATCGCGATCTATGTGCGGCTGAAGCCGGAAAGCGCCGGTCAGGCGCCCCGCGTGCCGTGGTCCGAGCGGCTGCCGGCCGTGATTGCGGTGTGGCCGGTGGCGGTCATCTTCTTCCTGGTGGTTGGCGGCATCTATCTCGGCTGGTTCACACCGACCCAGGCCGCGGCCGTCGGGGCGGTCGGCGCCGGTCTCGTGGCCTGGAAGAATGGCGGTCTCGACCGTGCCGCACTGCTCGCCTGCTTCAAGGAGACGGCGGTCTCGACCGGCATGATCTTCTTCATCGTGCTGGGCGCCACCGTGTTCAACTCCTTCCTCGCCTTCTCCCGACTGCCGCAGGTGGGCGCGGAATGGGTGACCGCGCAGGGCTTTGCGCCAATGACGGTGCTGATCATCATCCTGGTGCTCTACATCATCTTCGGCTGCATCATGGATTCGCTCTCCATGATCGTGCTGACGATCCCGATCTTCTTCCCGATCGTCACCGCCATGGATTTCGGCATGAGCCCGGAACACTTTGCCATCTGGTTCGGCATTCTCGTCCTGATGGTGGCGGAGATCGGCATGATCACGCCGCCGGTCGGGCTGAACCTGTTCATCATTTCGGCCATGTCGCGCGAGGTGCCGATCCGCGATACCTATCGCGGCATCGTTCCCTTCGTTTCCGCCGACCTGTTCCGCATCGTGCTGCTGACGGCCTTCCCGATCATCTCGACCTTCCTGATCGTCTGAGCCACCCGCAGACAGGCACCTGATCCTCGCGCGTCCCGGCCACCGGGGCGCGCGATCTGTTTTCAAGGGGAGTTGGAGAAGAGAGCGGCTCACCGACGGGGCGCCGGGCAGCACACCCGGGAGGCAGAGACGCGCGACACCGCCGGCCGGATTTACCGGGCCGCGGCCTCCGCCCGGATGCGCTTCATGATCGCATCGGCGATGATCTTGTAGTTACCGTCGAAATGGTGACCGCCGGGGCGCGCGATCACTTCCGCGCCCGGCAGGGACTGCACGTCCGGGCAGCCGGTATCCTTCTCCTCGAGGCCGTAGACGCACTGCACGAGGTCGGTCCGCAGCGTCTTCAGGTCCGCGATCGGATCGCCATGCTTGCCGGGACCGGAGACGCCGAGCCAGCCCATCACGGAGATCTGGAAATCCGCGTGGCGGCCGAGCGCCAGCAGCGAGACGAGCGAGACATGCCGGGCCTGCGCCTCCGGCAGCCGCGTCAGCGTGGCCGGCAGAATGTTGGCGCCGAACGAATAGCCGATCAGCACCACATTCTTGACCCGCCAGCGGGTCCGATAGCTGTCGATGATGCGCGCAAGGTCGGCGGCCGTTTCGTCCGGGCTGCGCTCGCGCCAGAAATAGCGCAGCGCATCGACACCGACCACCGGCACCCCATCCGCCTGAAGGAACACGGCAAGCTTCTTGTCGATGTCGCGCCAGCCGCCATCGCCGGAATAGATGATGGCCATGGTGTCGAAGCGCGCTCGTGCCTCGATCGGAATGATCGGCAGGTCGAGCGGCGAATGGGCCGTGGCCAGTCGGTCAAGCGCGCCCTCGAGCCGGGCGCCGAGCCGGGCCCAGGCCGGGTCGCTCCCCTCGCGCTCCGCAAGCTCGATGGCGGGGTGGGCAGCCTTCAGCGCCGCGGCATGGGCACGCCCGTCAAGACCGGCCGCACGCCCGAGTTCGATCGACACCGGATGCGGCAGCGCGCCGGGGGTGAGGCCATAGACCGTGCCCTCCGCGGAGGCCTGCTTGCTGGCCGGCGTGCACAGCACCGTCTTCAGCGGAATGGCGGCGGTCGGATCGACGGCAAGCATCTCGCCGATGGTGGCGGGCGGCGACTGGGCGGTGATGGCGAGCGCCAGCGCGCCCCCTTCCCGCGCCCCAGCGACGATCGGCGCACGATAGGTCGCAATCTTCGCCTCGCGGTGGATCTGCTGGGTCAGCGTTTCGATGTCGGAGACCAGATAGAGGCAGTCCGCCGGCGAGGCCGACAGCGCCGCGTACCATTGCGGCAGGTCGACGCCGATCACGGCGGCCTTGCGCGCCACGAGACGTTCGGCGACCGCGGCTTCGTCCG
Source organism: Rhizobium sp. RU35A (assembly GCF_900156005.1). Taxonomy (NCBI): domain Bacteria; kingdom Pseudomonadati; phylum Pseudomonadota; class Alphaproteobacteria; order Hyphomicrobiales; family Rhizobiaceae; genus Rhizobium; species Rhizobium sp. RU35A. The sequence goes on from NZ_FTMR01000001.1 coordinate 452,640, forward strand.
CGCTCCAGCCATCGGCATCCGATACCAGCACGACCACCGACTCCGGGGTCTGCTTGGGCAGCAGCAGATGGCTGGTGGGCAGCGTCTTCGTGACATAGCTGGCGGAGAAAGCCGGGCCCGCCAGCAGGCAGAGCCAGAGGAAACAGATGCGGATCATCGATGCAGCACACCCTTCAGGCCGCCGGCAATCAAAAGGGTGACATCCAGCATGGATGCCACCGGCAGGCCGAGGCCGCCAACCGCCAGATAGCGCGGCTCCCAGGCCGGATCGAACTTCGACTTGAAGGCCAGCACGCCCTGGAAATTGTAGAACCGCTCGCCGTTCTCAAAAACCTGGCGGCAGACATGGTTCCAGAGCGGCGCGCCCTGGTGGGTGGGCAGGCCGGCCAGCGGCGCCATGCCAAGGTTCAGCGTGCGAAAGCCCTGGTCCTTCAACGTCTCCATCAGGCGCACGAACAGAAAATCCATCAGGCCACGATGGGTGCCGGGAATATGGCGCATCAGGTCGATGAAGGCGTCGCCCGTGCTGGAGGCGGTCAGAAGATTGGCGAAGGCCACGATGCGACCCTGAAAACGCACCAGCGCCACCGGGCTTTCCGCCAGATAACCGTTCTGGAACGTGCCGAGCGAGAAGCCTTTTTCCGCGGCGTTGTGCGCAGCAAGCCAGGCATCGGAAATCTGCCGGAGTTCGCCGAGAAGCGGCAGGACCTCCTGCGGCGTGAGCAGCGAGAATTCCAGCCCGTCACGTTCCGCACGGTTGATGGAACGGCGCAGCTTCAGCCATTCGCCTCCCTTCATGCTGAAACGGGTGAGATCCACCACCGCCTGTTCGCCGAGCTTGTAGGGTCTGAGATCGCAATCCACCGCCATCGGCAGGAAGGCAGGCGAAACCTGGTAGAACACGGCCCGGCGGCCATGGCGGCGGGCATCGTCCGCGAAGGCGCGCACGAGTTCCGGCCAGGCCTCCTGCGGCCCGACGGGATCGAACAGCGCCACCTGCGACTTGCCCTGCACGGCATACATGATGAAGGCGTCGCGCGCGGCCGAAAACAGAAGCTGCTTGTCGCCAAGCCGCACCAGCCCGGCACTGGCATTCGGCTGGCGGGCCAGGATCTCGCAGGCCGTGGCAAGATCGCTCGCGCTCGGCCGGCGGCTGCGGCGCCGTTCGGGCTGCATCATCCGGCGCCCGGCCCACGCCCCCGCAATCAGCGTCAGCGACAGCGTTGTGCCGGTATGGTGACCGATGGCGGGGGCACCGACGAGGCGCAGCGCCAGCAGGATTTCTTCCATGTAGACGCAGACGACCACGGCGGCGACGAGAGCCAGAAGACTGGCGCGGCTGACAAGGCCGCAAAGGTCCCGCAGACCGGATCGACACTCCTGCCAAAGCGCGGAAATCCGGGCCATTGTCGGCGCGCCCGGCAGGGTCGGCATGATCAGGTCACGGTCAGCGGAAAGCGGTTCCATGGGGTGTCCGTCAACATTTTTTTACGGAAAGCGCGCGTCCCTGCGCATCCGGGCACAAGCATCTATCACGTCTCTGTGAAGGAAGCGATAAGTCACAGGGTTGAGAAGTGATGAAATGACGTGAAAAGCCTTGACTTCGCACTGCAGCACTCCATTTTCCGAAGGTTGGGGGCGGCGCTGGTGCGTGCGAAAGAGAAATGGGTGCCCGCCAGACCGGGAAAGCGCCGGTTTTTCACTCTGCCGGGGTTTTGGAGAGAGATTTGCTCCCGGCTGCGCCAGCTTCAAATCCCTGTTTCTGTGCGGGCTTTGCGCAATATGGGATAAGGGCCGCAATCGGAATGCAGCACAGGCCCGTCATGACCCATACGCAGGTGATCCCGCATCAGACGCCACAGGCCGTTGCGACGCTCGACGCGCAGCTGGCAGCCCTTGACCTTGCCGGCCGCCTCAGGCTCGCCGCCGGGCTCGGCCGTGCCGTCTTTACCACGTCGCTCGGCATCGAGGACCAGGTGATCACCGCAGCCATCGGCACACATCGCCTGCCGATCGAGGTGGCGACGCTGGAAACCGGCAGGCTGTTCATGGAAACGGTGGTGCTGATCGGCCAGACGGAAGAACGCTATGGATTGTCGATCCGCCGCTTCCGCCCCGATGAACGGGATGTGGAGGCCTATGCGGCGCAATATGGCCTGAACGGTTTCTATGACAGCGTGGAAGCCCGCCATGCCTGCTGCCATGTGCGCAAGCTGAAGCCGCTGGCGCGGGCTCTTTCGGGCGCCGAGATCTGGATCACCGGCCTTCGGCGCGGTCAATCAGGCAATCGGGCCAGCACGCCCTTTGCCGAGTATGACACCGAACGCAACCTGCTGAAGATCAATCCGCTGGCGGATTGGGAGATCGGGACGATCCACGCCCATGTGGCGGCGGAGGAAATCCCGGTCAACCCGCTGCATCAGCGTGGCTATCCCTCGATCGGCTGCGAGCCCTGTACCAGGGCGATCAAGCCGGGCGAGCCGGAACGGGCCGGGCGCTGGTGGTGGGAGCAGGACGAGAAGCGCGAATGCGGCCTGCATGTTCCCGAACCGGTCGCCTCGGCCATCACGGCCGCACCGCACTGACTGGCAGCCCGGTCCCTTATCCTGCCGCCTTCCCGTGATACGGGAGCGGCACAGGCCCTTTCTCGGCTCGAGCGGTCGGAAAAGATGGCGATGGCAGGACAACAGGACTATCTAGGACAAGACGCGCCGCATGAGCCGGCCACGAGGATACCCGCAAGAATGCACAGACACAGTTCCGAGTTCGATCCGCATCTGAAGGATCAGGCCCCGAAGCCGCCGCTTGATCCGCACCTGAAGGCGCTGGAAAACGAGGCGATCCACATCTTTCGCGAGGTGGCGGCCGAATTCGAAAATCCGGTGATGCTCTATTCCATCGGCAAGGATTCCTCCGTGCTGCTGCATCTGGCGCGCAAGGCCTTCTATCCCGGCCGCGTGCCCTTCCCCCTGCTGCACATCGATACCGGCTGGAAGTTCCCGGAAATGATCGCCTTCCGCGACGAGATGGCGGAAAAGTTCGATCTCGATCTGGTGGTGCATACCAATCCGCGCGGCGCGGCCGAGGGCATCTCGCCCTTCACCCACGGTTCGGCCTACCACACGGACGTGATGAAGACAGAGGCGCTGCGCCAGGCGCTGGATGCTGGAAAATATGACGCAGCCTTCGGCGGGGCGCGCCGCGACGAGGAAGCCAGCCGCGCCAAGGAGCGCATCTATTCCTTCCGCACGCCCGACCACAAATGGGACCCGCGCAACCAGCGCCCGGAACTGTGGAACCTCTACAACGGCATGATCCGCCGCGGCGAAAGCGTGCGCGCCTTCCCGCTGTCCAACTGGACCGAAGTGGACATCTGGCGCTACATCCAGGCGGAGAACATTCCGCTGCCGCCGCTCTATTTCGCACGGCCGCGCAAGTTCGTGGAACGCGACGGCATGCTGATGTGGGCGGAGGACCCGCGCTTCCAGCCGCTGCCCGGCGAACAGGTGCAGGAAGGCATGCTGCGCTTCCGTACGCTCGGCTGCTGGCCGCTGACCGGCGGTATCCGCTCGCAGGCGACGACCCTAGACGCGGTGATCGCCGAACTCGAAATCGCCACCGTCTCCGAACGCCAGGGCCGCGCCATCGACCGCGACCAGGCGGGATCGATGGAAAAGAAGAAGCGCGAAGGATATTTCTGATGACCGCACCGTCTGCCACCGCCGCTTCCGCGAGCAATGTCGTGCCGATTACCGATGCAGTGAAGAGCACCCGCGACACCCGGCCTCTGCGCCTGATCACCTGCGGCTCCGTCGATGACGGCAAGTCGACGCTGATCGGCCGCCTGCTGTGGGATACCAAGGCGGTGAAGGAAGACCAGGCGGCCGCGCTGTCGCGTGACAGCGGCAAGCAGAACGATCTTGGCCTTCCCGATTTCGCGCTGCTGCTGGACGGCCTGCAGGCCGAGCGCGAACAGGGCATCACCATCGACGTCGCCTATCGCTATTTTGCGACCGACCGCCGCTCCTTCATTGTCGCCGATACGCCCGGCCACGAGCAGTATACCCGCAACATGGCAACCGGCGCCTCGACCGCCGATCTCGCCGTGCTTCTGGTCGATGCCCGCACCGGCCTCCTGGAGCAGACGCGTCGCCATGCGACGATCGCTTCGCTGATGGGGATCAAGCAGTTCGTGCTCGCCGTCAACAAGTTCGACCTCGTCGCCTATGACAAGGCGGTGTTCGAGAAGATCTCCCATGATTTCAAGGAACTGGCCCTGTCGCTCGGCGTACGGCAGGTGACAGCCATCCCGATGTCGGCGCTGAAGGGCGAAAATGTCGTCTATGACGGCCGCGCCACCATGCCCTGGTACGACGGCCCGACGCTGGTGGAAACGCTGGAGCTTGCGACCACCCGCACGGGTGCCGCCGGCGGCTTTCGCCTGCCGGTGCAGCGCGTGTCGCGTCCCGGCGAAAGCTTCCGCGGCTATCAGGGCACGGTCGCCGGCGGTTCGATCAAGCCGGGCGATTCCGTGGCCATCCTGCCCTCCGGCATGGTTGCCAATGTCAAGCAGATCGTCACCTTCGATCTCGTGCGCAATGCTGCCGTCTCCGGCGACGCCGTCACGCTGGTGCTCGACCGGCAGGTGGACGTGGCGCGCGGCGACATGATCGTCTCGCTCGACGCCCAGCCGATGACCGGCCTGCATTTCGATGCGCAGCTGGTGGCCCTGCAGCCCGGCGGCATCGAGCCTGGCAAGCGCTACTGGCTGAAGGCCGGCACGCGGCGCCAGCGCGTCGTCGTCTCGCCCCTCTCGCAGCTGGAACTGTCCACCGGAAAGTGGAAGAGCCATGCGGAGGCGCTGCCGATGAACGCCATCGGCAAGGTGCGGCTCTCCTTCGACGAGGCGGCGATCTTTGACGCCTACGACCAGAACCGCAATACCGGCGCCTTCATCCTGATCGATCCGGACACGCTGAACACGGTGGCCGGCGGCATGATCACCGCCAAGCGCACTGATCTCGGCGGCATCCATCGCGAGGGCCAGCGCGTCCTGCTGTCGCTGCCGGCCGATCTGGCCGAGGAACTGATGGCGACGGAAACCTTCGCAAATCGCCGCGACGAGGTGGATGTGCGCCGCCTCAGCGCCGCCCGCGCCGCCGAAGTGCTCGGTGATCTGGACTAACCCCGTCCTGACACAACAAAAAATAGTAGGCCCGGCAGCCCACTGCCGGGCTTTTTTTGCGTGCGGTCTCCTTCAACCACCTAGAGTGTCCTGCGGCGCGTCGTGCGGCGCTCGATCAGTTCGAAGCCCAGATTGACGGAGTGGTGCACGAGGCGGTCGCCATCGGCGCCACGGATCATCAGGTCGGCAGCGCGGTAGCCCATTTCAAACAGCGGCGTGCGCACGGTGGTGAGCGGCGGCTGCATCACGGCGGCGAAATCAAGATCGTTATAGCCGCAGATGCCAAACTGGTCGGGCACACTGAGACCCATGCGCTGCGCCTCGAACAGCACGCCGAGCGCCAGATCGTCGTTCTGGCAGAACACGGCATCGATATCCGGCCGCGCCTTCAGCGCGCGGCGCAGCAGCCGGCAGCCCATCTGGGTGGTGGTGGCGGCGTTTTCGTGATGGATGAGATCGGGATCGTAAAGACCGGCCTGCTGCATGACGCGGCTATAGCCTTCCGTGCGCCGGCGTCCACGCGCATCCGCCATGCCGCCAAGCAGCGCGATGGTGCGGTAGCCGCAACCCAGCAGGTGACGCGTGGCGGCTTCGGCTGCGGCGCCGTGATCGACGGCCACCACGGACCCCGCGATCTTTATGCCGACATCCACCACCTGCACGACCATGCAGTTGGCATGCCGGACAAGATCATGAATGCCGTCAGCCCCTTCCAGGCCCGCCAGAAGGATGCCGGCGGTATTCTGGGAGAGAAGCAGCCTCACCTGCCGCTTTTCCTCATCGGCACAGTTATGCGTATTGGCGTATTGAATGCGGAACGTGGTGTCGCGCACCCGCTCCTCCACCCCCTGCATGAAGCTCAGGAAAGCCCGGTTGGTCAGCGTCGGCACCAGCACACCGAAGGTGGAATTGTGACGGCTGGCCAGCGCGCGCGCCGCCTGATCGGGCACGTAACCCATGTCCTCGATCAGATCGAGAATGCGATTGCGCAGGTTGGGGGATACCTTTTCGGGTTCGCGCAGGACCCGCGAAACGGTGATGGCGCTGACGCCGGCCCGCGTCGCGACATCGATCAGCGTCGTGCGTTCGCCACGCCCGCGTCGCGCCCTCATACCACGGTCCCGGTCTTTTCGCGCGCAGGCTCCGAGCCCGGCTTAACCCCCTTGCTCATCACCACTCGCCCCTGTCTCTCGAAAATATACACAACTCAGGATATCCTCGCGACAGTATCGCGCGAAGTCATCCAGAATCAACATTGCGTTGAAGGAAAAAATGATCGAGCCAAAGACGGCCGCAGACTTACAGATGCGATACTATATGTAACCGTGCCATTACATTACATCGCAGTCTATCGCAGGGATCCACTCGCCAATAGCGACTCAGATCCCGTCAAGACGTATCGCCGGGGATCAGCGAACCATGTTGTAAACGGTCCAGATGATGGCTGCCCACATCAGAAGCGAGATGTTCAGCGACAGGACATAGGGCGAATGGTACAATTTCGTCAGCATCTGTTCTCCTCCTGATATGACGGCGCACCCCTCCCGTGCCCCGTCATGAAAACGAAATATACCGGCAATGGTTCCATTTCGCAATGGGGCGCACCGCTGATTGATCCATATTGACACATTCTCATATTAGCCGTTTCAAAATGGCGCGAACCCATAGAGAAAAGCGGTACATGGCAAATTTATTTTGCGCCGCGAAAGACAGCCCCTCGCGCAATCAGGCTCAAATCTGCTAGTGCGGAGCCAAGGCGACGGAACCGGCAAGCTTCCGGGCGCCGAGTGCTGCTTCGAAGGGCGGCCCTGCTCCGTTCCTTCCGGAAAACAAAGGTTTACGACAGATGAACACTCGCTTGACCGCGCTGGTGCTGCTGGCCTGCACGCTGTGCGGATGCACGACCATGCCGACCCCGCCAAGCCCCATCGAGACGCGCTGGCAGGGGAAATCGGCCGGCGCCTTCTTCGCCCGTTTTGCACCGCCATATGCTGATGCACGCGTCGGCGACGACACGGTCTACAACTGGCGTGGCGGCTTCCAGCGCATCAAGACTGTGGATGGCCAGCGGATCAGCGCAAGCTGCAGCGCCAACCTGACCACCGATTCGAACTATCGCATCAAGTCCATCCACGTGGTGTCGGACCGTCCGGGCACCAAGGGCCCGAGCTACTGCACGGAGCTGCTGACCGCCGAATGAGGCGGCCTCTGGCGTCTGCCGCGCCGGCACCGGGGCGCGGCAGGGGCCGGACATAAAGAGCGTCTGGCGGGCGGCGTCTGCCCGTTTGCGCGGCGGCCGGCCGCCAGGCCTCCGCCGCCCGGGCCTCTGGTTCTCGCCCGGATGTCGCCTACATACGAAAAATCGACTTTTGCCACCGTCGTCGGCAGGTTGTGGCCTTGCGGGAATCCGTGATGATGATCAGGTCCATTGTCCGCCTTGCAACCTGTCTTGGCCTTGCCGTCCCGGCACAGGCGGCAGAGATCATAGACCTCTCTCCCACACCGGCCTATGGCCTGATCGCGATCCGTGGCCAGTTCCGCGCGGAGGACACACCCCGTTTCGCAGCTCTGGCGGACCGCTATCCGGCCGCAACAATCGTGTTGGAAAGCCCCGGCGGCGAACTGGAGCCCGCACTTGCGATCGGCGACACGATCCGCGCCCGCGGCTTTTCCACCAGCGTGCCGCCCGGCAGCCTCTGCGCCTCAGGCTGTGCGCTCGCCTGGCTTGCCGGTCGCACACGGGTGTTCTCCGCCTCATCGCTGCTGATCGTCCACGGTGCATTCCGATACCGCACGGACGGCGGCCTGGAAGAAAGCCCGAGGGGCAACGCCCGGGCGAGAACCTATCTCTCCCGCCTCGACCTTCCCCCGGCGCTGATCGCCTTTGCCACGCAAGCACGCCCGGGCGACCTGCGCCAGCTCACGCCCGACCTGCTGCACCGCTTCGGCCTTGCCGCCACGCTGCTGCCCGCCCCACGAACCGACCTGCCCTTCCCGCCACGACCAGCGCGCAGGTGAGGAAGGCAGAACCAGATGACCAAGACGTCGATTTGGGACGAGCGAAAATGTGGCTGGGGCGCCAGGATTCGAACCTGGGAATGCCGGTACCAAAAACCGGTGCCTTACCGCTTGGCGACGCCCCAACGTCAACGGCCGCTCGGTCGAGTCCGAAAAAAGGACGTTCGACACAGGCCGCAGGCAGGCGCCTCATTAGCAAAGGTGCCGGCGGCTCACAATGTCTAACTGGTGCCGCATGACAGATTTTTATGCGCGCAGGCCCCCTGCCGTGCTAGGTCTTTGACCTGCCTGCATCGCCTTTCCGGGAGCCTGTTCATGAGTGCCTTTCGCGCCCGCCCGCCCGCCATTCCCACCACGCTGGTCGATGATGCCGTCACCCGCATCATCCGCTGGGATTTCGAGCCGGGGGCCGATACCGGCGTGCACACCCATGGCCTCGGCTACGTGGTGGTGCCGATGACGGACTGCCATTTCCTGATCGAGGAAGGTGACTCGGCCCGGGAAGCCTTCGTGGCACAGGGCGCTGCCTACCGGCGCGAGGCGGGCGCCACGCACAACGTCGTCAATGCCGGGTCCGAGCCGATGTCCTTCATCGAGATCGAGTACAAGCAGGCCCTTTAGAGCATGGAAAGCCCGGATTTCGACCTCTCCTTCACGCCGGCCCATGGCGAAGCTGTGGCCATTGCGCAAGGGGTGTGGCGCATCACCTGCAACAACCCCTCCCCCTTCACCTTCCATGGCACCAATTCCTACATTGTCGGGCGCGGGCGGCAGGTGGCCGTCATCGATCCCGGCCCGGAAGACGAGGCGCATTTCGAAGCGCTGATGCGGGCGCTCGCCGGTCGCAGCGTCAGCCATATCCTGATCAGCCATACCCATCGCGACCACTCGCCGCTGGCCGGCCGCCTCCAAGCGGAAACCGGTGCGAAGACGGTCGCCGAAGGGCCACACCGCCCGGCCCGGCCCCTTTATGCCGGCGAGGTCAATCCCTTCGCGGAAAGCTCCGATCATGATTTTCGGCCGGATATTGCGCTGGGTGATGGCGAGGCGGTGGAGGGCGATGGATGGCGGCTGTCGGCCGTGCACACGCCGGGCCACACGGCCAATCATTGCGCCTTCGCACTGGATGGCACCGGCATCCTGTTTTCGGCCGATCATGTGATGGCCTGGGCCACCACGATCGTGGCACCGCCCGATGGCTCCATGGCCGATTTCATGGCCTCCCTCGACAAACTGCTGTCGCGTGACGAGGACCGGATTCTCCTGCCCGGCCATGGCGGCCCCGTCGCCGATCCGCCGGCGTTCCTCAGGGCACTGCGCACCCACCGGCGCATGCGCGAACGCGCCATTCTGGAGCGCGTGAGAGCGGGGGACAGTGACATCGCGACCATGGTGAAGGCGATCTATGCCCGCACCGACCCGCGCCTGCACGGCGCTGCTGCCCTTTCGGTGCTGGCGCATCTGGAAGATCTGGTGGAGCGCGGCGAGGTCAAGACCGAGGGACCGCCGGCACTGACGGGGCATTATCACACAGGTTGAGCGCGGTCCAAACCAGAGGCCTTTCCTCCCCTCACATCTCCGCTGCCGGTCGAGGCGGCGGCGCCCACCCTCTGCGGACCCACTCGAACCCCGAGCGCTCCTTGACGATCTGCGCCGCCCGGCATCCGGCCCTCCGCCTCGCAGCAAGGCGCAACGTTTAGACGCTTGTGGCGGGGAAGACCGGCACAGACGCAGCAGCGACCTGCTCTCACGCGCAGGAATCGGGTGTCGGAGACGGATGCGTGTCCGCTAAGCCTCGGCCTCCACAAACACGGAGAGCAAATATGGGACTTCTGCAAGACAAGGTGGCCATCATCAGCGGCGCCTCCTCGGGCATCGGGCGGGCCGCCGCGCTTCTGTTTGCACGCGAAGGTGCGGCCGTCGTACTGAACGCGCGCGGCATCGGCGGGCTGGAGCGTGTCGCAGACGATATCCGTCAGGCGGGCGGCAAGGCGCGTATTCTGGCCGGCGATGCGAGCATGGCAGAGACGCAGGACGCGCTGGTGGCCGCAGCGGAAGCGGATTTCGGCGGCCTCGACATCGCCTTCAACAATGCCGGCACCGTCGGTGCGGCGCGCCCGCTTGCCGAACTCACGCCGGACGAATGGCGGCACACCCTGACCGCCAACCTGACGGCAGCCTTTCTGGCCAGCCGTGCGCAGATCCCGGCCATGCTGCGGCGCGGCGGCGGATCGATCGTCTTCACCTCCAGCTTCGTCGGAACCAGTGTTGGCCTGCCCGGCATGGCGGCCTATGCAGCCGCGAAGGCGGGGCTGATGGGTCTCGTGAAGGGCATCACGGCCGATTATGGTGCGCAGCAAATCCGTGCCAACGCGCTTTTGCCGGGCGGCACCGATACCGGCATGGCCGGGACGCAGGCGCAGAAGGACTGGGCGGCCAGCCTGCATGCCATGAAGCGGATTGCCCGGCCGGAAGAGATCGCCGCGGCCGCCCTGTTTCTGGCAGGGCCGGGTGCCAGCTTCGTGACCGGTTCCGCACTGTTTGCCGATGGCGGCAATGCCGCGGTGAAATGATCGCAAAAAGGGGCCGGTCCGCGGGCCGGCTCATGCCCTTGCCGATCCCGCCGCTCTCATTCCGCCGCGATCCCCAGCAGCTCCGCATCCAGCGCGCGCAAAAAACCCTCGGCGATCTCGGCGCCCTGGCCAAGATCATGCGGACCGAAGCGGCTTGCCACGCGCATGTCCACCAGCGTGGTTTCTTCCTCCTCGCGCAGGCGCACCACAAGATCGAAGGGAAGGCCGAGAATCAGCGTGCGCGTTTCGCCCTGCAGCAGGAGATCGCCATTATCAGCCACCGGCACTGGCGAGGGCTCGATCAGCGAGGGGCGCGGCAGCGGAACGGGAATGACATCGGGCACAGGCCGGTTGGCGGCGCCGGTGGCGGGCAGCGCCTTTTCCACCGCCGGTGGGGCCGCGCCCCCGGCGGCCATGCGGCGGGTATTCTGGAAGTGGATCCGGTTTTCCTTGCCGACCTTGATCACCGCCTCGTAGACGCGGTCGAGCGCGCCCTCATACCGTCGACCGGTGAGCGCGGGATAGGCAAGCCGCTGCCGGTCGCGATCGGCGGAAGAGACGACGGAGGAGCGCGGTAACCAGATCTGCGCGGCCTCCACCGGCATCTTCCAGGCCGGCGGATCATCCGGATCGGTCGTCACGTCATAAAGACGCGGCAGGCTCTGGTAAAGAAACAGGCCATAGGCCACGAGGGCGAGCGGCGGCAGCGCACAGATCAGCGCCTTTAGCGAGGCAATTCCGCCCAGGGCGCCCACCTGCCACAGCTGCACCAGCCCGCGCAGGGCCAGTGGCACGCCGAGGGCCGCAAGCGCCCCCGCCGCCAGCAGCAGCGCAACAAGATGCGGCGTCGACAGCGGCCCGAATCGATGCGCCAGAATGGCCAGCACGAACAGCACAAGGCCGCCCTCGGCCAGCCGCTTGCCGGCATGGGCAGCCCTGGATACCGGCCTCACGAAGCGTACGGTCATCTCGTCTTTCCGGCGTTGAATGCCTCTTTGGACTGGTTGGGCAGGATCGCGGCCTTCCCTGCCTTGCCATCGCTCCTATCTTCTATGACATGCTGCGCATTGCGTCACCCTTGCTGATTGCCCGGAGGAACCAGGCCATGACTGTTACCCGCCCCCTCGCCGCGCTGCTGCTGATTACAGCCGCCGGCCTGCTGTCCGCCTGCCAGAGCCTGACGCCGGAACAGCAGCGCGCGACGGACGAGCGCACCTGCGCCGGCTATGGTTTCAGACCGCAGACGGACGCCATGGCCCGCTGCCTGCTGGATCTGGAACTGGACCGCCGCGCCGACATGCGCGCCTTCCAGACCCGTTCATCCCTGATGTTCGACCGGCCGGTGATCCTGGAGCGGCGGGTGATCGTAGAGCGGCAGTAAATACCCGCCAACCGCCGTGCCATCCGGCATCGTCACAGCAGGATCGCCCCCTTGCCCCCAGGGATCTTCTTCCTTTCCAGCGCCGATTATGCCCGTCGCACCGGCGGCTACGTCTACAATACGAGGCTCCTTGCGGCACTGGAGCAGCAGGGGGCCGAGGTGCAGCCCCTGACGCTGCCGACCGGCTTTCCCACCGTGCCGCAGAGGGACCGTGCGGGACTTCTCGCAACGTTGAAGGCGCTTCCATCCGGCAGCGTCGTCCTGACCGATCATATCTATCTCTGCGATCTCGCGGAGGTTTTTGCCGAAACAGCCTTGCCGGTGGTCTCGGTCTTCCACCACTCGCTGGTGGAGGAACAGGGGGCATCCGCCGGCGACAGGGCGCAGGCGCTCAGGCAGGCAGAGGCGGCAGCGATCGCACGCTCGGCCCGCGTGCTGGTGTCATCGGCGGAAACCGCGCACTATCTCAAAAGCCACTATGGCGCTGATCCGCACAAGCTGCGGGTATCGGTTCCCGGCAATCTGCACGTCCCCCGGTCGGCCGTAGGCCGCCGCTCCGGGCCGGCCAGCATTCTCTCGGTCGGCGCCATCATTGCCCGCAAGCGCTACGACTACATGCTGGAGGTGGCCGCCCATCTCGCCGATCTCGACTGGCGCTGGCAGATTGCCGGCGATCCCGATCGCGATCCCGCCCATGTTGCCGCCCTCACCGCGCGCGCCAAAGAACTCGGATTGGCGGATCGGCTGACCTTTCTCGGCGACGTTTCCGACGAAAACCTGGAGGCCGCGTGGCAGGCGGCGGACCTCTATGTCGCGACCTCCTATTATGAAGGCTATGGCATGGCCGTCGCGGAAGCCTTGCGCCACGGCGTTCCCGTCGTCACCACCGCCTCTGGCGCCGTCGCCACCTGGGCAACCGGCGGCGTGCTGCAGGCACCCGCCGACGACGCGGCCGCCATGGCAGCCCTCATCCGCCCGCTGCTTGCCAACCGCCCGCGGCTGCAGACCCTTTCCGATACCGCCTGGATCTTCGGTCAGACGCTGCCGACCTGGGAGGAGACCTTTGCGGGACTGGGGGAGTGGATACAGAGCGCCACGCATGGGTCAGCGCACTCCCGTTGATCGCCAAGGTGTCTCGCAGGCGCCTTAGCGATGCGCCCGCACATAGGCCCGCAGAACATTCTGCATGCGGGTCAGATGACCCTTGCCATCCTTCTTGAAGAATTCCAGCACCTCGGGTTCCAGTTTCAGCAGCACCGGCTGAACGCTCTTTGGGTCTTCGATCATCGCCTTGTCCCAGAACTCCCGACCCAAACTTTCGCCTGCCGACGCTTGCGGATCGTGAAACAGCTCACCCTTGGCCTTCATCTTCCGGATCTCGGCGAGCGATGCGCTCTTGATAGTAGGATCTTTCATCGCGGCCTCCTTTCCATGCCGTGATCAGGCGCGTGAAACCGCCTCGTTGTGTGTGGACGACGACGAAACATTCATCATCGACCATGCCCAGAGATATCCATCTTTCCTCGCCGTAATCGCGGCGATTATCGAGCCTGCTGAGAACGTGCCCCTCAAAGATCAGCGCTGCATAGAGAATATCAACGCCACGCTGCCTGATCAGCAATTGTCGCTTCTCTTCGTCCCGCTGGAACTCCACTCCCCGGACTCTCCCTCCACCGATTCCGCCAGAGGGAGCCGCAGAAGAGCAGCTCCTCCACTCGCCGCCAGCCGGGGAAAGTATATACTGAAAACATATACTTTCAACATGACCTGCGGACACGAGCGCGCCAAACCGGCGCGACGCAGCCTGGTAGGCCCCAGCGGGCCCCAGTTCATCGACCGCCGATGAAACCGACTATCCGCGGCGGCGCTCCTCGATCGCCGCCTGGGCAGCGGCCAGCCTTGCGATGGGCACGCGGAAGGGCGAGCAGGAGACGTAATCGAGGCCGACCTCCTCGCAGAAGCGGATGGAGGTGGGGTCGCCACCATGCTCGCCGCAGATGCCGAGCTTGAGGTTGGCCTTGGTCTTGCGGCCGCGCTCGGCGGCGATGCGGATCAGTTCGCCGACGCCGTCGAAATCCAGCGAGATGAAGGGATCCTGCACGATGATGCCCTTGCGCTGGTAGGTGGGGATGAAGCTTGCCGCATCGTCGCGCGAGATGCCGAAGGTGGTCTGCGTCAGGTCATTGGTGCCGAAGGAGAAGAAATCGGCGGTTTCGGCAATCACATGCGCGCGGATGGCCGCGCGCGGCAGCTCGATCATCGTGCCGGCCAGATAGCCGATCGGCAGGCCGGTCTCGCGCGAGACATCAGCGGCGACCGTGTCGATGCAGGCCTTGACGTAATCGAGTTCGGCGCGCAGGCCGACCAGCGGCACCATGATTTCCAGCTCGACGGCTGCACCGGTCGCCTTTGCGGCCGCAGCCGCCGCCTCGAAGATGGCGCGGGCCTGCATTTCGGCAATTTCCGGATAGGAGATCGCCAGCCGGCAGCCGCGATGGCCGAGCATGGGATTGAATTCGTGCAGCGCCTCGACGCGCCGCGCCAGCTGCGCCGGCTCCATCTCCATGGCGGCCGCCACCTCCAGGATTTCCTCCTGGCTCTTCGGCAGGAATTCATGCAGCGGCGGATCGAGAAGACGGATCGTGACCGGCAGGCCGGACATGATGGTAAACAATTCGGTGAAATCCGAGCGCTGCATGGGCAGAAGCTTGTCGAGCGCCGCACGCCGCCCCGCCTCGTCCTCCGCCAGGATCATCTCGCGCATCACATGGATGCGGCCACCTTCGAAGAACATGTGCTCGGTGCGGCAGAGCCCGATGCCTTCCGCCCCGAAGGCCCGGGCGGCGCGGGCATCGGCCGGCGTATCGGCATTGGTGCGCACGGCCATGCGGCGCGCCTTGTCCGCCCAGTCCATCAGGCGGCCGAAATCGCCCGACAGTTCCGGCTGGATCATCGGCACCTCCCCCTTCAGCAGATGGCCGGAGGAACCGTCGACCGTCACCACCTCGCCGCGCTTCAGGGTGAAACCGGGGCCGACCAGCTGCTCGTTGCGCATGTCGACGCGAAGCCCGCCGGCGCCGACGACGCACGGGATGCCCATGCCGCGCGCCACCACCGCCGCATGGCTGGTCATGCCGCCGCGCGTGGTCAGGATCGCTTCAGCCACATGCATGCCGTGAATGTCTTCCGGGCTGGTTTCGCTGCGCACCAGCACCACCTTGCGCCCCTCGGCTTCCGCCGCCACCGCATCCTCGGCGGTAAAGACGATCTCGCCGGAGGCAGCGCCCGGCGAGGCCGGCAGACCGGAGCCGAGCACGGTGCGCGCCACGCGCGGATCGATGGTCGGGTGCAGAAGCTGGTCGAGCGAGGGGGGCTCGATGCGGCAGATCGCCTCCTCCTCGCTGATCACACCTTCATCGACGAGATCGACGGCGATCTTCATCGCGGCGCGCGTGGTGCGCTTGCCGGCGCGCGTCTGCAGCATCCACAGCCTGCCGCGCTCGACGGTGAACTCCACATCCTGCATGTCGCCGTAATGCGCTTCGAGCCGGTCGCAGATGGCGCGGAACTCGGCAAAAGTCTCCGGCATCAGCTTTTCCATGGAGGGCTTCTCGGAGCCGGAGGCAAGACGGCCTTCCTCCGTCAGCGATTGCGGCGTGCGGATGCCCGCCACCACATCCTCGCCTTGCGCGTTGATGAGAAATTCGCCGTAAAGACTCCTTTCGCCGGTCGAGGGATTGCGGGTGAAGGCAACGCCCGTGGCAGACGAGGAACCGAGATTGCCGAACACCATGGCCTGCACGTTGACGGCCGTGCCCCAGGCATGCGGGATCTGATGCAGGGTGCGGTAGGTGACCGCGCGGGCGTTGTTCCAGCTGGAAAAGACGGCCGCGATCGCCCGCCACAGCTGCAGTTCGGGATCCTGCGGGAAGGCTTCGCCCAGTTCCTCCTCGATCACCTGCTTGTAGAGCGAGACCACATGCTGCCATTCGACGGCAGACAACTCGGTGTCGTAATCATGGCCGAGGCGGGCCTTCTCGTCCTCGAGGATCTCCTCGAACACCTCGTGATCGAGCCCCATCACCACATCGCCATACATCTGGATGAAGCGGCGGTAGCTGTCCCAGGCAAAGCGGGCATCGCCGGAATCATGACCAAGCGCCTGCACCGTCTCGTCATTGAGGCCGAGATTGAGCACCGTATCCATCATGCCCGGCATGGAGGCGCGCGCGCCAGAGCGCACCGAGAGCAGCAGCGGCCGCTCGGCCCCGCCGAACCGACGGCCGGTCAGCCGCTCCATGTCGGCAAGGCCCGCGAGCACCTCGGCGCGAAGGCCGTCCGGCAGGCTCCGTGCATTGCCGAAATAATGCAGGCAGGCTTCGGTGACGATCGTCATGCCTGGCGGCACCGGCAGGCCAAGTGCTGCCATCTCGGCAAGGTTTGCACCCTTGCCGCCGAGCAGTGCCACATCGGCAGCCCCGCCTTCCGCCTTGCCGCCTCCGAAGCGGTAGACCCACTTTGTCATCGTTCTCCTCCAGACGAGCATGCACTGCTTCTTGTTTTACCAAGCATTTACAGGATGGCTGCGCGCTTGGAAACCACCTCCGAAAGGATGATGCTGCATTGCAACAAAAATGCGACCAAATCGGCAAGCTTTGCGGAGGAAGACAAAACGACGCCGGCGATTGCGGATCGGTCGGGCGGGCCGCACGGAACCGGGCAGGAACGTGGCGCTGCGGGACATGCACGATCCCTCAAGCACGCGACAGTTGATTGTGCGGCGCACAGCTGTGCATCAGCCATCCCGGAAGAAGGACAGCGCGTCATCGGCAATTGCAACGAAGATTTCATGACAAGGGAAGGAGATTGCGGGAGCGTTCCCAAGCAGAAATGAAAAGGCCGGGCGTCACCTAAGCGACAACCCGGCCGATTGAAAAGACTTCAACTATGTCTTAAGTCACTGAATTAGCAGACTTTGCGGGGCCGCCTGCTCCGGCCCCGCAAAGTCTTCCGGCAGGTACAGGAACCCCGCCGGGGGGTGCTGAAAAGCTGTCTTTCAATCGCATCTGTATGCTTCGTTGAGTGCTAGCATAAGATAAAATCTCGGAATTGCAACCAGATTGCATGGACGATTTCTTGTATTTTTGCACCGCACACATCCAAGATGCATCGCTGTATCATTGTGGCAACGCAACGGAAGCTTGCAGACGGAGCAACAAAACTTGACCCTACTTGATGCGCGTCACATCAGCGTCACGACGCCGAATGCGGATAGACCCTTCGCAGCCACCCCGCGTGATGAACCCGTCACCCCGCAGTACGCATCCCTCCGCCGGACGACTATAATAGACAATCGGATCACTTCAATCGCGGCTGGCCGGCAAATCGTATATTGAAGCCGTCATCCCGTCCCAGGGCGATGTCGAAAAAGGGCAGAGGCTCGTCAGAGTCCCGGCTTGCGCAGCAGCTCCATTGCCGCCTCGGGCGGGTTGCCGAGCACCAGTTCCCCGAGCGTGCGATCGGCGATGAAGACCCAGGCCACCTTGCCATCGGTGGAAAACAGAACCCGCAGGCGGCTTTCCGGGCAACGGCCGGCAAGGCACGCGCCAAACAGCTCGCGCGGCACGCCCTCCACCTGCACGGCCTCAGATGCGCCCGAGACATAGCGTGGATCGGTTGCCATGTTGCGCACCCATGGTGGCAGGGTCCGGGCTACGCGCAGAAGGTCACGCAGGCTTTTGTCGTGGGCGAGGGAGATCTTCAGGATTTCCTGCAGATAGCGGCCGGATTTCGCCTCCTCGCACAACGCAGCGAAAGCCGGCAGCAGGAAAAGGCCGAAAGCCGCCAGGAGCAGACGGAAATGCTGCATCACGCCTCCGTTCAGCTCGCCTCGCGCAGGAGTTCGGCCGTCTGCAGATCGACGGAGACCAGCTGGCTGACGCCCTGCTCCGCCATGGTGACGCCGAACAGGCGGCTCATGCGGGCCATGGTGATGGGATTGTGGGTGATGATGACGAAGCGTGTCTCGGTGGAGGCCGCCATCTCGTCCATCAGGTTGCAGTAGCGCTCCACATTGTGGTCATCGAGCGGCGCATCCACTTCGTCCAGCACGCAGATCGGCGCGGGATTGGTGAGGAAGACGGCAAAGATCAGCGCCATCGCCGTCAGCGCCTGCTCGCCGCCGGAGAGAAGCGTCATGGTCTGCGGCTTCTTGCCGGGCGGGCGGGCGAGGATTTCGAGCCCCGCCTCCAGCGGATCGTCGCTTTCGATCAGCTGCAGTTCGGCGGTGCCGCCGTTGAACAGATGGGTGAACAGTCGCTGGAACTGGCCGTTCACGACATCGAAGGCAGCAATGAGCCGCTCGCGGCCTTCGCGGTTGAGGCTCTGGATCGCGGCCCGCAGCTTCTTGATCGCATCAATGATGTCGTCACGTTCCTTGATGAGGGCGGCGAGCTTTTCGGACAGTTCCTTCTGCTCCTCGTCGGCGCGCAGGTTGACGGCGCCAAGCCGTTCGCGCTCCATCTTCAGCCGGTCCACCTCGCGTTCGACACCGGCCGTATCGGGAAGTTTGGCATCCGGCGTGACACCCGCCAGCCGGAAGGCTTCGTGCGGCTCCACAGACAGCGCCTGACGGATGGCGTTTTCGGCATCATGGCGACGCTCGGCGGCAGAAACGAGCCGCTCCTCGGCACGGCCGCGCTTTTCGCGCACATCGGCCAGTTCGGCAAGCGCGGTGGCGGCGAGACGGTCGGCCTCGCGCTGGCGGGTTTCCGCCTCGGCCAGCAGATCGCCGGAGGCGCGCCGTGCCTCTTCCGCCTTCTGCAACTCGTTCATGAGCGCCCGGCGCTTGTCGTCGAATTCCTCCGGCGCGAGATCCAGCTCCGCCACCTCCTCGCGCGCCTCGTCCTCGCGTTCGCGCAGCGTCCCGATCTGGTGGGCGGCGCTGGCGGCCCGGCTCTGCCAGCCCTGCCGCTCCTGCGCGATGGCCGACAGCCGGCGCCGGCGGGATTCGGTTTCGCGCGAAAGCCCTTCGAAGCGGGCGCGCGCTTCCGCCGCCGCCGCGCGATCCTGAGCGACGGAAAGCTGCTGTTCGCCAAGCCGCCGGTCGAGGCCGGCCAGATCCGGCGCCTCGTCCAGCTCGGCCCGCACCCCTTCCTCCTGCGCGGAAAGTTCCTCCAGCTGGCTCCGCAGCTGTTCGGCGGCATTGGCCAGGACGTCCCGGCGACGCATCAGGTCACCGGCTGCCCGTTCGGCCTGAGCCAGCGCCTCGCGCGCTTCCGAAAGGCTGCGGGTGGCAAGCCGGCTGCGCTCGCGCGCATCCCCAAGACGGACTTCCTCCGTGCGGATGGCCTCGCTCGCGCGCTGCAGAAGCGTCTCCGCTTCGGAGAGCACGATCTCCGCCTCCTCGACCTCCGCCTCCAGCTCCGACAACCGGTTCTTCTGGGCAAGACGCAAGGCGGCCGCACTCGGCGCCTCGGAGCCGGTCACGTGACCGTCCCAGCGATAGACCGCACCATCGCGCGTGACGAGCCGCTGGCCGGGCTTCAGCGCCGCCATCAGGCGGGCAGCATCGGCAGGATCGATCACGCCAACCTGTTTCAGGCGGCGGGCAAGCTGCGGCGGGGCCGTAACGCGGGTGATCAGCGGCACCGCGCCCTCCGGCAATGCCGGGTCGGCGGCACCATCCCCATTGCCGGCCCAGTGGGCCGGTGCGTCAGCCTCGAGCGGGCTGTCGAGATCATCACCGAGGGCAGCACCCAATGCCGTCTCGTAGCCGCGATCGACGCGCACCAGCTCGGCAACCGGCGAATAGCTGCCGCTGGCAGCACCTGCCGCCAGCATCTTGCCGATCGTGCGCGCTTCCGCCTGCAAGGCATTGAGAGTGGCGCGCGCCGCCTCCACGGGGCGACGGGCTTCGATCTCCGACTGTCGGGCACGGGCCAGAGCCTGTTCCACCGTCTCGATGGCAAGGCTTGCCTCCTCAAGCACGGTTTCCGCAGCCTCGACGGCCTCGCGGCGCTCTTCCGGGTCGGGCAGGCCGGCCAGCTTCTCATCCAGCGCGTCTGCTTCGCCACGGCTTTCGGACAGCTGGCGGTCCAGCCGCTGGCGACGATCGGCAATATCGCGGATGCTGCGTTCCAGCTGGGCACGCCCGGCAAAGGCCTCGGCGCGCTCGGCGGTGACGGCGGCAAACAGGCGCTCGCTTTCGGCAAGCCGCGCGGCCGCCTCCTCGAACAGAAGCCGGATCTCCTCCGCCTCCTCGCCCGACTGGTCGAGAAGTGCCTGCAGCTCCTCCTCCTCCGCATCGAGACGCTCGATGACGCCGGCATTGTCGGCCATCAGCTGCTCCTCGCGGCGGATGTCCTCGGCCAGCTGGGCGAGACGGCGGGTCAGATCGTCGCGACGGCGCAGCAGGCGTCCGGCCTCCTCCTCCAGCTGGCCACGGGCGATCTGCAGCCGTTGCAGGGCGGCGGCGGCGCGGGCTTCCGCCTCGCGCAGCTCCGGCAGTGTAAGGCTGGCGATCGCCTGCGCCTTGGCGGCCTCCATCTGCGCCTGCGCCTTTTCCGCCACCAGCGAGGTGATGGCGTTGAGGGCCGTACCGGCCTCATTTTCCGCATCACGCGCCTGCACCCAGCGAATATGCAGCAGCAGGGCCTCGCGCTGGCGGATATCGGCCGACAGCATCTTGAAGCGGTTGGCCTGGCGCGCCTGGCGCTTCAGGCTTTCGATCTGGCTCTCCAGCTGCGCGGTAATGTCTTCCAGCCGCTCCAGATTGGTTTCGGCGGCGCGCAGGCGCAGTTCGGCCTCGTGGCGTCTGGAATGCAGGCCGGAAATGCCGGCCGCCTCTTCCAGAAGCTGGCGGCGGGCCTGGGGCTTTGCCTGGATCAGCTCGCCGATGCGCCCCTGCCCCACCATCGAGGGCGAACGGGCGCCGGTGGAGGCATCGGCAAACAAAAGCTGCACATCCTTGGCGCGCGCCTCCTTGCCGTTGATGCGGTAGACGGAGCCCTGCTCGCGCTCGATGCGGCGCGACACCTGTATCTCGTCCGCATCGTTGAAGGCGGCCGGCGCCGTGCGGTCGCCATTGTCGAGAAACAGCGCCACTTCCGCCGAATTGCGGGCTGGCCGGTTGCCGGAACCGGAAAAGATCACGTCGTCCATGCCGGACGCGCGCATGTTCTTGTAGGAGTTTTCCCCCATCACCCAGCGCAGGGCCTCGACGAGGTTCGACTTGCCGCAGCCGTTCGGTCCGACCACGCCCGTCAGACCTGGCTCAATGATGAATTCTGTCGGTTCCACAAAGGACTTGAAGCCGACCAGGCGCAGCTTGTTGAACTTCATGGCGCCCCCCTCCCCGTCATGAACGACGGCGGGGCGAGGCAGGCAATGAAACGGAAAACGGGCGCAGGTGAACCACCGGCGCCCGCATCAGAGAAAACGGCCGGCTCAGAGGAAGCTGTCGATGAGTGCAGACATGGCTTCAACCGACATGTCTCCGGAATAGCGGTTGCCGTTGATGATGAAGGTGGGGGTCGAATTCACGCCGAATTCGTCCGCGCCGCGCTTCATCGTGGCATTCACATCATCGAGAAGCTTCTGGTTCGTCAAGCAGGCGGTGAAGCTCTCCTGTGTAAAACCGGCCAGTTTGGCGTTCTGCAGCAGGGCGGCGCGCACATTGCCGTCTGCCGGGGCCGCCCAGGCGCGCTGCTGCTTGAACAGCATCGAGACCATCGCGAAGTATTCCTTCGGACCGGAGAGTTCCTGCGGCTTCACCGGGTTGCAGCGGGCCAGCATGAAGGCGGCGGTTGCGACCGGATCGAACGGGAATTCGCGCAGGATGAAGCGCACCTTGCCGGTATCGACGTATTTTTCCTTGATCGGATCGAAGGTGGTGGCGTGGAAATGCGCGCAGTGCGGGCAGGTCATCGACATGTATTCGACGATGGTGACCTTGGCCTTCTCATCGCCGATGGCCATTTCCGGCAGCGTGCCGGGCTGCAGCACCTTCGCCATGTCCACCTTGCCGGAGGATTCGGGCTTGTCGTCCGCGAAAGCCTGTGTGGCAAGGCCGGCAACCGACAGGCCGACGGCGGAAGCTGCGACGCCGCCGAGCAGATGGCGTCTGGAGAGGGCGAAAGAGCGGATCGGCATGTATCAACACCTATTGTTCAGTGGAGCGCGAAAGTCCCTGGGTTTGTCCGTAGCCCGCCCCGCGCCGGGCGACAAGCACCAGGAAGCGCACATCTCTCAAACAATTGTGAGAGAGTTGCGATGAATCAAGAGCAAAACCGATGGATGGCGACATTCAGCGCCGGCCGCGCTTCGGCTGCAGCACGGCCGTGCCGAGGCGCTGGACGGCGCGTTTCAACGCATCGCTTTCGATCCCCTCCATCATCGCGTCGAGACGGCGGGCGGCCTCGCCGCGCAGCGGCTGCGGCGCAGGACGGTGACGCAGCTGGACGG
Organism: Rhizobium sp. RU35A; assembly: GCF_900156005.1. Classification (NCBI taxonomy): domain Bacteria; kingdom Pseudomonadati; phylum Pseudomonadota; class Alphaproteobacteria; order Hyphomicrobiales; family Rhizobiaceae; genus Rhizobium; species Rhizobium sp. RU35A. Next base: position 475,261 of record NZ_FTMR01000001.1, read on the forward strand.
ACACCGGCTTCTGCACGATGCGCACCTGGCGGATGGCCGGAAAGCCGAAGAAGCCGTTGATGCGCTCGATCAGTTCGCCCTGCGCATGCGACAGGAACAGGGCACGCGCGCCCTCGCAGGCAATCGTCAGCACGCCCGGCTGGTAGCCCGCCTCGTCCCCGCCGTCACGGCGCGGCCAGGCAATCTTTTCCGGGCGCGTGCAATCGGCAAACTCCTCGCCGGCGATCTCATCCCAGGAGCCGAGCAGCGCCGTCGAGATTCCGGCGCGGCGCGCCAGCACCGGATCCATGATGCCATTGGCGATCTCGGCAATCTGCAGGGGGACTGGACGCTTGCTCATCATCGGGCTCGTTTCAGGTCAGAGTCGTTTCGCCGCCGCCGGCGTCAGCATGTCCCAGCGATGGAACTGCGCGAGGCAGACGCCGACGAACAGCATGATCGTCGACAGGCAAAGCTCATGATAGAACGGATCATGCAGAAGACCAAAGGCGCCGAGACTGCCAAGGACATAGACGGCGGACCGCCTGAGCACCGCATCCGGGGTCTTGCGCCAGACCGTGGCGAGAAACACCACAGGGATCGAGGCCAGCAGCAGAAGGCCGATCACGCCGTTGGCGAGAAGTTCCTGCAGCACGAAATTGTGCACGTGCTTGTAGCCCTCGATCAGCGAGGCGTGGTCGCCGGCCGCCTCGGTCATCAGACCGAACATGCGCATCAGGCCGACACCGGACACCAGGTGGTCGCCGATCACCACCAGCGCCGCCTGCCACATGGTCAGGCGAATGTCGCCGGACACCATGTCGGCATGCTCGCCCCCGTCGATGTAATAGTCATAGACGCTGAAAAAGCGCTCGATGAGCATCTCCCTCACCTGCGGCAGCAGCAGCAGGGCGACGAGCCCGGCCAGCAGCATGACAAAACGGGTCTTGCGCAGATGCGGGCGCCACTGTTCCGTGCGGCAGAAGAACTCGACGAGGAAGATCGTCGGCACCAGCACCAGAACGGCCCGCGTTTCCGTCAGGAACACCGGAAAGCTGGAGAGCGCCAGATACTGCATGCCGTTCGGCAGGAAGCGCGGCGGCTTTTCAAGATCGATGCTCGCCACCAGCGCCCCGATCAGCACCAGAAAGGCCATGATCGCCGCATTGCCGCCACCGCCATAGCGATCCGGGGCGTGGGCGAGGATCATGGCCACCGTGAGCGCCAGCAGGAACGTGGCGACCGAGCCAAGGCGCGCGCCAATAACGAAGTGGCGCAGCGGCCGGCGCACCAGACACAGGCCGGGAGAAATGAAGGAAACCCCGAGCAGGAGGCCCATGAAGCCAAGCTGCCGGTTATCCAGATTGAACTCGCCGCGCACCAGCATCAGCGCTGCGGAAAACAACGTATAGACCATCACCATGCCGGCCGGCGACGTCATCTGGCGACGCAGCCTGCGGCGGCTGGAGAAGGCGACATAAAGGCCACAGGCACCGAAGATGACGGCGACCGCCACGGGTGCCGGCATGTAGAGTGGAAAGAGCACGGCCGAAAGGCCGACAAGGAGCGGGTCGATCCGTCTGCGAAGCAGCAGCAATCGCTTTACCGTCATCATGCGCCTTTCATTGCTCCGGACAGCCCACCGATCAGGATACGGAGTTCTCCGCGTGGTCTCTTCCCGACGGGACCCGATGTGTTCGCCGACTGTGTCGTTTTGAAGGAACCCGCTCCCCACCGGCTCCCCACCGAAAGGCTCTCCGCGGGCATCCTCTGCTAGCCTCTAGAAAAACGTGTAGGCGGCGCGCCGCAGCGCTTCGCCGACGCGAAACAGGTGAGTTGGCATTTTCTTCCAGCCCCGCAACTTCAGCCCGCGATAATCGGCCTGGCTGGCGATCAGTGTCTCGTTGCGCAGCGCGCCAAAATCGATGAGGTTTTTCTCGCTGGTATAGATCGGCACGCCATGCTGCCATGATCGTTCCAGCGCGCTGTCGAGCGGCAGGGATTGCGGTCGCATGCCCGTGGCAAGTCTTTCCGCCGCCTTGGCCATCAGCAGATAGCAGGCAGACGAGCCCTGCGGCCCGAAGCGCGAAAACCCGACCCGATCGCCGCGCGCGCTGGTGAAGAGCGGCCGGAAGGCTACGGTGCGGTGGTTGACGAGCTTGACGACGCAATCGTCAGGCACGACCTCCAGAATGGAGAGCGCCCGCTGCATCAGGTCGGCACTGAGGGCCACGTCGTCCTCGATGACGAGGGCCGCCGGGCGGCCGCTGTCGGCCAGTTGGCGGAAGGCATTCAGGTGGCTCTGGTAGCAGCCATATTCGCCGGCCATCATCGGGCGGCCATTGCGCCGGCGGAACAGATCGACATCCGCATCGACCCAGTCGGCCTGCGGCACGAGGCTGCCATCGACGCCCGCGACCCGTTCCAGGGTGATGCCAAGCTCAGCGGCCTGCTGTTCGATCAGCCGGCGACGCGCAGCCGCCCGTTCGATATTGATCAGAAAGACCGGCAATTCCATCTGTTGCGCCATTGGCTTCCACGTCACCGCATTCTATCACTCCGGCCGACTGCTCGACCGCTCATCAAGACAAGGCCCCATGCATTCCATGCCGGACCCGTTCGAAACTCGCCTCACCCGCCATCTGCTCGACTGGTACGATCGCCATCACCGCGACCTGCCCTGGCGGGTGACACCGACCGCGCACCGTCAGGGACTGCGAGCCAACCCCTATCACGTCTGGCTGTCGGAAGTGATGCTCCAGCAGACAACCGTGCAGGCGGTCAAGCCTTATTTCCGAAAGTTTCTGGAGAGATGGCCTGATGTCTCGGATCTGGCCAGTGCACCGGTCGAGGATGTGATGGCCGCCTGGGCGGGACTTGGCTACTATGCGCGAGCCCGAAACCTCAAGAAATGCGCCGAGGCGGTGGCGAGCCTGCATGGTGGCGTCTTTCCCGATACGGAGGATGGCCTGCGCGCCCTGCCCGGCATCGGCGACTATACGGCTGCCGCCGTCGCCGCCATCGCGTTCAACCGGCCGGCCGCCGTGATGGATGGCAATGTGGAGCGCGTCATTTCGCGCCTCTACGCCATCGACGCGCCGCTGCCCGGTTCGAAACCGGTGATGAAAGCCCGCGTCAGGGCGATGACGCCCGTTGAGCGGCCGGGCGATTTTGCACAGGGCATGATGGATCTCGGCGCGACCATCTGCACGCCGAAGCGGCCAAGCTGCGTGCTCTGTCCCTTCCGCGACGACTGTCTGGCGCTTGGCCGCGACGATCCCGAGCGCTTTCCGGTGAAGGCGGCGAAGAAGGAAAAGCCGATCCGGCAGGGCGCCGCCTTCGTCGCCGTCTCCGCCGACGGCGCGGTGCTGCTCAGCCGTCGCCCCGCATCGGGCCTGCTCGGCGGCATGACGGAGGTGCCGACCACCAGTTGGACATCGCGGCAGGATGGCGGCACGACGCCCGATCACGCCCCCTTCCCCGCCGACTGGCAGCCTGCCGGCGTGGTGACCCATGTCTTCACCCATTTCGAACTCAGGCTGACGGTATTTCGCGCCCTGATCTCCACCCGACCGCTGATGCAGGGCTGCTGGTGGGAGCCGGTGGAACAACTGGAAGCACAGGCCTTGCCCACCGTGATGAAAAAGGCAATCACTCTGGCCATTCCACGCGCCTTTTCACCGGCATCGACGGCGCCAGACAGCTGAGCATGCCGCAGATCCTTTTCGCAAATCCCAGGAGGAGTTTTCATGACCATCGACCATATCGTCTTCGACATCGGCAAGGTGCTGATCCATTACGATCCGAACATTCCCTTCAGCCGGATCATTCCGGATGCCGAGGAGCGGCGCTGGTTCTTCGAAAATGTCTGCACGCATGACTGGAACGTGGAACAGGATCGCGGGCGCGAATGGCCGGTGGCCGAGGCAGAGCTGATTGCACAGTATCCCGAGCGCGAGGCGCAGATCCGCGCCTTCCGCAAGCACTGGCACGAAATGGTGCCACATGCCTATGAGGGCAGCGTCGCCATTCTGGAAGGCCTGATCGACGCCGGCCGTGACGTGACCATGCTGACCAATTTCGCCGCCGACACCTTCCGCCATGCGCGCGAGCTTTTCCCCTTCCTCAACCGGCCGCGCGGCGTCACCGTGTCCGGCGAAATCTTTCTGATCAAGCCGGATGTGGAGATCTACCGCCTGCACGCGAAGAATTTCGGCCTCGATCCGGCCCGGACGATCTTCATCGACGATTCCGCCGCCAATGTGGAGGGCGCCAAGGCCGCCGGCTGGCAGGCGGTGCAGTTCATCGATGCCGAGCGGCTGCGCGCCGATCTCGCCGCCTTCGGCATCACCGTCTGACCGGGAAAGGCCACCCGCATGAGCGACGGACAAGTCTATCTCGACGGCCATATCGACGTACCCGCCGACCGGCGGGCGGCCGTGGACGCCGCCCTTCCCGTGCACATCGCGCTGACGCGGGCCGAACCCGGCTGCCTGAAATTCGAGGTGACGGCTTGCGGCACCGTGGAAGGCCGCCTCCTGGTTTCGGAGATCTTCACCGACCAGGCCGCCTTCGACACCCATCAGGCCCGCACCAAATCCTCCGACTGGTTTCAGGTGACCGCCGGCATTCCGCGTGATTATACGATCCGGGTCGAGGGAGACACCCCGCCGCGTTGAAAGCCTGCGCGGATGTGGTATGCTTCAGGAGTGAGATCAGGAGCTGGAACTCCTGACCTCGTTTCGCTTAGCTTAAGAATTGAACCCGGACGCGCACTGACCAGCCTGTCCGGGTTTTTCTTATCTCAAGCGTGATTAAGACAGGCATCCCCATCATCATCACTCCTGCTCGGGAGCAGAGCCTCTGCCTCGGCCGGTGCGGCTCATCCTCACCGGTCGACGCCGGCTGGCACGGCGCCTGCCGCTTCGCTCCCGACAGCGGAACGGTAGCAGGCGGAACGGAAATAACCAAGGGTTGCAAAGAGTGATGCGCGCACCCACTCGCGGTGCGGAGCTCGGCACCAAGACCCAAACAGGTCTTCAAAAAACAACGCCCGGGTCCTTGCGGATCCGGGCGTCGTTGCCTCTGACGGGACTGGAACCGACGAGAGGCCTCATTGACGGGGGCGGTGGATCGACTATCTCCGTGCAACGAGTATTTCGTCCAGAGAGAGCGTCGAATCAGGCAAAAGCATGGTCGGCGCCCATCACGGCCTTGTGTAGTCAAGCACTCAGTCCGGTCTTCAGTCGAGCGCAGCCATGTCCCGCCGCACGATGGCGCGCAGCGCATCGATAGGCTTCAAGACACCTTCTTCCTCGTAATACCAGAAGGTCCAGCCATTGCAGGTGTCAAAACCTTGCACCTTTGCGCCGACGCGGTGGATGGAGCCGGCCTCGCCGCCGGAAACCAGCGTACCATCGGCGCGCACGATGGCGCTGACCCGGCGCTTGGCATCCGTCAGCACCTGGCCGGGCTTCACCATGCCGCTTTCCACCAGCGTGTTGAAGGCGACCCGCGGTTCAGCCTTCTTGCCGGAGAGAACGGTGAGTTCCACCTTGCCGAGCGGTTCCACCGCCGCGATGCGGGCGGAGGCCGCATCGATGTAATCCTGCTCGCGCTCGATGCCCACGAAGTTGCGGCCGAGACGCTTGGCGACGGCACCGGTGGTGCCCGAGCCGAAGAAGGGATCGAGGATCACGTCGCCGGGCCTGGTGGAGGCCATGATGATGCGGGCCAGCAGCGCTTCCGGCTTCTGCGTCGGATGGATCTTCTTGCCGTCGTCGTCCTTCAGCCGCTCGTGGCCGCTGCAGATCGGAAACAGCCAGTCGGAGCGCATCTGCACGTCATCGTTGGAGGCCTTCAGCGCATCATAGTTGAAGGTGTAGGATTTCGCCTTGGGATCGCGGCTTGCCCAGATCAGCGTCTCATGCGCGTTCTGGAAGCGACGGCCCTTGAAGTTCGGCATCGGGTTCGTCTTGCGCCAGACGATGTCGTTCAGCAGCCAGAAGCGCAGATCCTGCAGCATGGAACCGACGCGGAAGATGTTGTGATAGGAGCCGATGACCCAGATCGTGCCATTCGGCTTCAGCACGCGCCGGCAGGCCAGCAGCCAGGCGCGGGTAAAGGCATCATAGGCCTGAAAGCTCTCGAACTGGTCCCATTCGTCATCGACGGCATCGACAAGCGACTGGTCCGGCCGGTGCAGCATGCCGCCAAGCTGCAGATTGTAGGGAGGATCGGCAAAAATGACATCGACCGACTGGTCGGGCAGTGCTTCCAATGCGGCGACGCAATCGCCCTTGATGATGCTGTTGAGCCAGGAATCGGGACGCGGTTCGGCCCTCAAGGCCGCAAGCGGAAGAACGGATGCCATCTGATACTCGCTGAACGCTGACTCGGAATACGTTTACAGATTGTTATGGTTACCCAGTTTGGTTACCAAAGACTGAAGGCGGCACCGCCTGACGCGAAAATTGTGGCACGGATGGTGTCAAAGCCCGATCTGCGCTATCCTTTCGCCCATGAAGAAGGACGAGGCCATCCGACAGCTGACCGCGCGGGCCGATGCCATCCGGGCACTCGGCGCAACCGCGCTCTACCTGTTCGGCTCGGTTGTGCGCGACGAGGCCAGGGAAACGAGCGATCTCGACCTGTTCATCGATTATGATGCCGCGAAGAAATTTTCTCTGCTGGATCTGGTCGGCCTCAAGCTCTTCCTTGAGGAGGAACTGCGGCTGGACGTGGACGTGACCACACGCAACAGCCTGCATCCCGTCCTCAGGGATCGCATCATCGCATCGGCCGAACGGATTTTCTGATGCCGCGGGACGTGACCGTCGTACTTGATGAAATGCTGGAGACGATCGCACGGCTGCAAGCCGCAACCGAGGGCAGAACGCTTGAGCACCTGGCTTCTGATTGGTTCTTTCGCATGGCGACAGAAAGGGCAATCGAAGTCCTGTCCGAAGCATGCCGCCATCTGCCCGATGACCTGCTGGCGGGCGAACCGCAAATTCCCTGGAAGCGTGTGCGCGGCATGGGTAATGTCCTGCGCCATGAATACCACCGCATTGCCGCAGATGTGATATGGGACGTCGTCACGCATGACCTCCCGCCGCTCGAGGCCGCACTGTTGCGCCTCCGATCAAGGCCTTGAAGCCGATTCGACCTCCCGGCTATCCACCGGCGCCTCCGCCCGTTCGAACATGCCGTAATCGCGCAGCACATGGCCGATGCGCAGGCGATAGTCGGCAAAGATCTCGCGGCGCCCGGCCCGTTGCGCGGCGCGATGTGCTTCCCGGGTGCGCCACACCTTTACCGCCGCCTCGTCACGCCAGAAGGACAGCGACAGAAGCTTGCCGCGCATCGACAGGCTTTCGAAGCGTTCGATGGAGATGAAGCCGTCGATACTTTCCAGGTCCTGGCGCAGTTCGCCGGCAAGGTCGAGATAGCGATGGCGCTCGCCCATATAGGGCACCACTTCGAAAATGACGGCGATCATGCGGGCATCCTCGGGCCATGCGGCAGCGAGACATTGCGCAGGAACAGGCGTTCCTCCTTCAGGATGAAGCGCTCGCGGCTGGCGAAGGCATAGTTTTCCCGGCCGAGCGGGTCCTCGGCGAGGCGCGCGCGATAGGCCTCGTAGGCCGCGAGGCTTTCGATGGAGTAGACGCCGTAGGCGGTGGTCGCCGATCCCTCGTGCGGGGCGAAATAGCCGATCAGATCGGCACCGCAGCGCGGGATGGCCTGGCCCCAGGCGCGCGCATAGTCGGCGAAGCGATCGCGCTTGAACGGGTCGATCTCGTAGCGGATGAAACAGGTGATCATCGTCTTCCTCTCTGGTTGCGATGCGCGCACACTGCCCCATTGCACGCCAATGATGCTTCGGTTACGATCAAACCATGAAAGAAGGACCCGACATTGCCCGCATCGCAACGCTGATCGGCGACCCGGCCCGCGCCAACATGCTGATGGCTTTGATGGGCGGCCAGGCGCTGACCGCGACCGAACTGGCCGGGGCCGCCGGCGTGACGCTGGCAACCGCCAGTGCACACCTCTCCAAGCTGGAGGATGGCGGGCTGCTGTCCCAGCGCCGCCAGGGGCGCCACCGCTATTTCGCGCTGGCCGACAGCGCCGTTGCCGGCCTGCTGGAAAACCTGGCCGGCCTTGCCGCGACGCGCGGGCATCTGCGCCATCGCCCCGGGCCCCGCGACCCGGCGCTGCGGCGTGCACGCATCTGCTATGATCATCTGGCCGGCGATTTCGGCGTGCGCATGCTCGACAGCCTGATCGGACGCGGCGCGATCATGGCAGACGGCGAGGCCTTGCAACTGACGGAGAGCGGCCACCGCTTCTTCTGCGAAATCGGCGTGGATGTGGACGCGCTGAAGACGCCGCGCCGGCCGCTCTGCCGCGCCTGCCTCGACTGGAGCGAGCGCCGCTCGCATCTCGGCGGCGCGCTCGGCAAGGCGATCTTCCAGCACATCCTGGCCGAAGGTCTGGCAAAGCGGGAGCCCGAGAGCCGCGCCATCCGCTTCACCCGTGAAGGCGAGCGCCGTTTTCTCGCCCTCTTCCCGGTCCAGGACGCCGACGCGGCCTGATTGTTCTTGTCGCCATCCTCGTGTAGTCAGGCATCATCCCGCACCTACCGGGGCCTGACGATACGGCGCCCCCTTCAACATCCACGTGAAGATCCCAGCAAAGAGCACTTCTGACATGAGCGGATTCGACCTCATCATCTTCGACTGCGACGGCGTTCTGGTCGATTCGGAAATCATCGCGGCCCAGGTGGAATCCCGCCTGCTGACGGAAGCCGGCTACCCCATCAGCGTCGAGGAAATGGGCGAGCGCTTCGCCGGCATGACCTGGAAGAACATCCTACTTGCCATCGAGCAGGAGGTGGACATCCCCCTCTCCGCCTCGTTGATCGACAAGTCGGAAAAGCTGCTCGACGCGCGGCTGGAGCGCGACGTGAAGGTGATCGACGGCGTGAAGTTCGCCCTGTCTAAGATCACCACACAGGCCTGCATCTGCTCCAATTCCTCAAGCCAGCGCCTCGACATGATGCTGACGAAGGTGGGGCTGAAGCCCTATTTCGCACCGAACATCTTCTCGGCCAAGGATCTCGGGCCGGACCGGGTGAAGCCGCGTCCGGACATTTTCCTGCACGCGATCGACACCTTCAAGGTGAATGCGTCCCGCACCGTGGTGATCGAGGATTCGGTACACGGCATTCACGGCGCGGTGGCCGCCGGCTGCCGGGTGATCGGCTTTACCGGCGCCTCGCACACCTATCCGAGCCATGCCGACCGGTTGACCGATGCCGGCGCCGAAACCGTGATTTCTCGCATGAGCGACCTGCCCGCGACGATCACAGCGCTGGGCGAATGGGTGGGCGCCGTCTGATCCGGCGCGACGTCAGAAGGATACCGAGAGCGCAAGCCTTGCGGTATTGCTGATCTCGTCGGCGGAAAAGATGCCGTTCCAGTTGAAGGTCAGCCGCATGGCAGATGAAAGCCTCGCCTCGATGCCGGCCTTCAGCACCGCCGCGTCGCGCGGCAGCGACACGCCGCCCACGGTGAAGCGCTGCCCGCCGCCATAGGCGAGCGTCGTGTCTGGCGACAGGTCGCCGAACACGTGCCGCCAGCCAAGTTCGGCGGTCAGCGCCATCGGCAACTCGGCAACCGGCAGATCGGTTGCCACGCGCAGGCCGAGCGTGGAGACGGTAACCTCGTCAATACTGTTCGATCCGGACAGCGCCGCCGAGCCCCCCTGCTCCGCAAATCCGTCCGTCCAGAGCCGCACATGCGCAATATTGGCGAAGGGAGTGAGCGTCGCATCGCCGGCGCGAATATCGGAGGAGAGTTCGGCAAAGACCTGCGCCGTATCGCCGTGATAGTCACTGGTCAGCACCTGCGACAGGCTGCCGACATCGATGCTGCGCCGGGTGCTGATGCTGTTGCCGGACCAGAGGGCGCCGCCGCTCAGGGTGACCGGGCCGAACCAGGTGCTGCCGTAGAGGCCGGCGTGATAGGCATCCACATCGGCGTGATCGCCACCCTGCGGTTCGGAGACATGGCTGCGGCTGGCGCCGACCACGACGCCGACACGGCCACCCTCGAACCGGCTGTTGTCGAACAGCAGGGCATCGGCGCCAAGCAGAGCGCCCTTCAGCCTGCTTTTGACCTCCTCGGCATTGCCATCGCCATCGATATGGCCGTTGCCACCGAACACGGCGGCCCAGAAACCGTCCTTGCCTTCGTGGCGCACCTGCATGCGCTCGCGCAGGGCCTCGCGCTGGAACTGGCCGTCTTCCAGAAGCTGGCTCTTCAGGGAGGCATGCAGATCGCCATCCAGCCGCTCGAAGACGGCAGCGGCATCCGCACGCGACATCGACTGGACCGCAAGGTGAAGCCCGTCATTGGCCGGCAGCGCATCCGCGGCATTCGCCGCTGCCCTGGCATTGGCGGTCGAGGCATAGGAGGAGAAGGCGACCGCGTTGCGGTCGAGATCGAGCGTCAGGCTGCCAGCGCCATAGGTGACCAGCGGCGACAGGAAGGCGAAGTCGGAGGTGACACTGGCAAAGGTACCCGACACGCCGCCGGTCGCGGTCAGCAGGGTGTAGCTGACGGAGGGATCGTAGACCTGGCTTGCGGCCTCAAGGGCCAGCGTGCCACCGAGCGTTGCGGTTCCGCCGACGGTGATGCGGTCCGACACGCCGGTCGAGGCAATGTCCGCCTGATAGGTGGAGCCGGCGCCAAGCGTGAGGTTGCCTGTGACGGACAGCGTGGCAAGTCCCGGCCCGGGAGACAGCGTGCCCCCCGAACCGACGGAAAGCGAAGCGACGCTGCCCGTGCCCGAGAGAATGCCGCTGCCCGACACCGTGACCGCACCGAGCACGGTTCCGTCATTGGTCAGCGTACCACCGCTGACGCTCGCCACGCCGGTGATGCTGCCGGTGTTGTCGAAGTCGCCGCCGGTGTTTGTGAGCGATGCGACCGTGCCGCCATTCGTCACGCCGCCGGCATTTACCACAGCGCCCGTGGTACCCGCGCTGTTGTTGACGAGGCTGCCGCCGGCACCGACGCTCACCGAAGCAAGGCTCGCATTGTTGGTGACGGTGCCGCCGGTAATGCTTGTGGTGCCGGTCACGCTGCCGCCGGTATTGTTGGTGAAGCGGCCGCTGGTATTGGCAAGGCTGGCAAGGGCGCCGGAATTGGTGATGTTGCCGGCATTGCTGATGGCGCCCGCCGTTGCACCGGCATTGTTGGTGAAGAGGCCATCCGGACCGACGGTCACGGCGGCAAGCGTGGCGTTGTTGGTCAGCGTGCCACCGGTCACGCTGCTCGCGCCCGAAACGGTACCGCCGGTGTTGTTGGTGAAACTGCCGGCCGTATTCACCAGGGCCGCCAGATTTCCGCCGTTGGAGGCGGTGCCCGCATTGGTGAGCGTGCCGGCGGTGGCACCACTGTTGTTGACGAAGATCGCGCCGCTTGCCACCGAAACGGACGACAGCGTGCCATTGTTGGTCAGCGTGCCGCCGGCAAGATCCGTGGCGCCCAGCACATGGCCCGTCGCATTGTTGGTGGCGATGCCGCCCGACGTGACGATGAGCGCCCCGAGCGTGCCGTTGTTGGTGAAGGTGGCCGCAATGCGCGTATCGCCGCTGATCGTTCCGTCATTCACGGCGCTGCCGCCGGAAAGGCTGAGGTCGCCATCCAGCGTGCCAGAATTCGAGAGAACCCCGCCGGTGACGGTGACATCGGAGGCAAGCCTGCCGCCCACAAGCACCTCGATCAGGCCTGACGACAGGCTGGTGCCGTTGCCGACAGTGAGAGTTGAGAGAACACGCAGCGTACCGCCATCGACCGCAAGCGTGGAAACGGCAGCACCGGATGACACGATGGCAACGCCGGTGCCGATCTCGGCGGCATCGGCTGCTCCCGGTGCTCTGGGCGTGGTGGACCAGTTGGCGCCATTCGTGAAACTGCTATCGGACGCGCCGGTCCAGACGGAGGAAATGCTTTGAGCAACAGCCGGTGGCGCCGCAAGAACGGTGAGGCCAGAGGCCAGCGCCGTCGAAAGCCAAAGCCGGGCCCCGCCGGGACCCAGTCTGCCCACCGCCATGTCATTCTCCCTGTCATCGGAGCAAACAGGAGCTGCATCGCTCCTTCATGCTGCATCAGGGTAGAAGCAGTGGGTTAACGACGGGTTAATGATGCACAAGGAATGGACAAACCTGTCTCATCTCAAGAAAAATCCAGTCTTTCCCGAGAGATATAGCCAATGAACCGCAAGATATGCTGGCCAAATATCCGGCATCGGCGTGTGTATCGTCCAGCTTCTGGGCGATACGTAAAACAGAGAGGCAAGGCATCCCTGGCGACACTGCGTTCGCCGGACATGCCTTGCCTCACCATGGTCAATGCCAGTGAAACGGCAGCGAGGTATTGAGAGCCGGGATGCGCCTCAGCCCTTGCGGCGTGCGCTCTTGCCGACGGCCACCTCTTCGAAGCCGAGACGGACGCGGGTGAAGCGCGACGCCCCACCAACGGTGTTCGGAATTGCGACATCCGGCTTGTTGAACAGGAACTGCGTGGAACCTTCCGGCGGCACGGTGACGGGATAGCTCACCGACTTCGAGTAGATCACCTTGTCACCGTCCAGCACCTCGACCACCACCGGCAGGTTGACGGCGCCGGCCTTGCCGGCCGGACCGAGCACAAGGCGCCCCTGTGCCATCACGTTGATCGTCAGCGTGGTGTCGTTGGCGGTGCAGGCGCGGGTCGCCTCGGCCAGCGAGGCGCGGTAGATCAGCTTGTCCGGATCGTCCTTCGCATTGCCGGCATAGGCACTGCGGATGGCGGTGTCATCCCTCAGCACGACCGGCGGGCAGAAGGCCTGGACCACGGGCGCCACAGGCTGGGCTGCCGGCTCGCTCTGGGTCAGACCGCCCAGCGGTGAGGAAGAATTGCACCCGGCAAGAGCGGCAAGAAGGGAGAGCGACAGAAACCCGAGCGAAGACCTGAACCTGAGCGAAGACTTGCGAAACACGTAATGCGACCCTTTTCTTCCCAACCGCCACCGAACGGACATTCCGGGCTTTCACGGTAAATTTTGATGGTCTATACCAGCGGCGCACGGAAAAATCGATTGGGATTGCAGCCGAATTTTGTCTGGACCGGAAGCCCTGGCGCGAATGTGCCTCCCGGCCGACGCAATCGCCCCCAAAAGGGGGCCGGCCTCGGGCCTGATCGTGATCCACCGCCATCGTCCGCTTCGGACCATCGAACACGCATCCAGGGATAGCTGTCTTGGACTATATTTCTACACGGGGCGATGCGCCCGCTCTCGGTTTTCGTGATGCTCTTCTGGCGGGTCTCGCCCGTGATGGCGGTCTCTACCTGCCGCGGGAATGGCCGGTCTTCACGAAGAAGGACATCCGCGGCCTGCGGGGCAAGTCCTACCAGGAGGTCGCCTTTGCGGTGATGACCCGCTTCGTGGATGGCGAGATCCCCGATGCCGCCCTGAAGGCGATGATCGATGAGGCCTACGCCACCTTCCGGCATCCGGCCGTGGTGCCGCTGGTGCAGGTCGGCCCCAATGATTTCGTGCTGGAACTGTTCCACGGCACCACGCTCGCCTTCAAGGACGTGGCCATGCAGATGCTGGCCCGGCTGATGGATTATGTGCTGGCCGAACGCGGCGAGCGCGCCACCATCGTCGGCGCGACCTCCGGCGATACGGGCGGGGCGGCGATCGATGCCTTTGCCGGACGCGAGCGGACCGACATCTTCATCCTCTTCCCGCATGGCAAGGTCTCGCCCGTGCAGCAGCGGCAGATGACCACCTCGACACACAAGAACGTGCATGCGCTGGCTGTGAAGGGCAATTTCGACGATTGCCAGGATCTGGTGAAGGCCATGTTCAACGACGTCGCCTTCCGCGAAAGCGTGAAGCTGTCCGGCGTCAATTCGATCAACTGGGGCCGCATCATGGCGCAGGTGGTCTATTACTTCACCGCAGCCGTCTCGCTCGGCAGCCCGGACCGCAAGATCTCGTTCACGGTGCCGACCGGCAATTTCGGCGATATCTTCGCCGGCTATGTGGCCAAGCGCATGGGCCTGCCGATCGACCGGCTGGTGATCGCCACCAATGACAACGACATTCTCGCCCGCACCCTGAAGACCGGCCGCTACGAGATGAAGCCGGTGATCGCCACCACCTCGCCGTCCATGGACATCCAGATCTCGTCCAATTTCGAGCGTCTGCTGTTCGAGGCCTATGGCCGCGAGCCCGCTGCCGTACGCTCCGCCATGTCGGGGCTTCGCCAGTCCGGCGCCTTCGAGATCCAGCCGGAAGCGCTCAAGGCAATCCGCCGCGAATTCCGCGCCGGACGCGCCACGCAGAAGCAGGTGGCGCAGACGATCCGCGCAACGCTTGCCGAGACCGGCTACCTTCTCGACCCGCACACGGCGACCGGTGTGTTCGTCGCGGCGAAGAATGCCAGGACCGCAAGCCCGATGGTGACGCTCGCCACCGCGCACCCGGCCAAGTTCCCCGCCTCGGTAGAATCCGCTTGCGGAATTCATCCGTCCCTCCCATCATGGCTTGCTGATCTGATGAACAGGGAGGAGCGCTACGACCTGCTGGAACCCGAGCTTAAGGCGGTGGAAACCTTCATCCACCAGCATGCGCGGGCAAAAGCGTAAGGGCCGCAGTGCCGGAAAGACCGACAATGAATGTTGAAATCACCCGGCTTGCCTCCGGGTTGACCGTCGTGACGCAGAACATGCCGCACCTCGAAAGCGTGGCGCTGGGTGTCTGGATCAAGTCGGGATCGCGCAATGAAACCGTCGACGAGCACGGGATCGCCCATCTTCTCGAACACATGGCCTTCAAGGGCACCGCGCGCCGCTCGGCGCGCGACATCGCCGAAGAAATCGAGAATGTCGGCGGCGAACTGAACGCCGCCACCTCCACCGAAACCACCTCCTATTATGCCCGGGTGCTGAAGGACCACGTTCCACTGGCGATCGACATCCTCGCCGACATCCTCACCGAATCGGCCTTCGATGAAGAGGAACTGCAGCGCGAGAAGCATGTGATCCTGCAGGAGATCGGCGCGGCCAACGATACGCCCGACGATCTGGTCTTCGACCGCTTCTCGGAAACCGCCTATCGTGGCCAGACCATCGGCCGGCCGATCCTCGGCACGCCGGAAACGGTTCAGTCCTTCACACCCGACCAGATCCGCGGCTATCTGTCCCGCAATTATACCACCGACCGCATGTTCGTCGTGGCCGCTGGCGCCGTCGATCACGACACGCTGGTCAGGCAGGTCGAAGAACGCTTCGCGCTTTTGCCGACGAAACCCTCCGCGCCGCCGGTCTTCGAGGCCGCCCGCTATCTCGGCGGCGAGGTGCGCGAGACGCGCGACCTCATGGATACGCAATTGCTGCTCGGCTTCGAGGGCAAGGCCTATCACATGCGGGACTTCTACTGTTCGCAGATTCTGGCCAACATCCTGGGTGGCGGCATGTCGTCCCGCCTGTTCCAGGAGGTGCGCGAGCATCGCGGCCTCTGCTACTCGGTCTACGCCTTCCACTGGGGTTTTTCCGATACCGGCGTGTTCGGCATTCATGCCGCGACCGGCGGCGAAGACCTGCCGGAACTGGTGCCTGTCATCCTCGACGAGCTGCGCAAGTCGTCCGACGTGATCGAGCAGCAGGAAATCGACCGCGCCCGCGCCCAGATCCGCGCCCAGCTTCTGATGGGCCAGGAAAGCCCGGCCGCCCGCGCCGGCCAGATCGCAAGGCAGATGATTCTCTACGGCCGCATCATTCCCAACGTGGAAATGATGGAACGGCTCGCGGGCATCACGACGTCACGATTGACCGATCTTGCCGGGCGGCTGTTTTTCGATACAGTTCCGACATTGTCCGCCATCGGGCCGGTCGAAAAGCTGGCACCGCTTTCGGATATCACGGCGGCACTTTCCTCGCCGCATATCAGGACGCAGAAAGCGACCGGCTGATCACGCGGGCTTTGCCATTCCGTTCAGCGATCGCGCTGGACGGGGTGGAACGGGACATAGGATGACGCGGTCGGTGTTTCGGTTTTTGTCACGTCAGCCGGAGACGCCGGAGCTTTATGGCGACCGGCACCTGCTGCGCCTGCCGCGCTACACCGATTATCGCGAGTGGTATGCGCTGCGTTCGGAAAGCCGTCCCTTCCTGCAGCCCTGGGAGCCGAGCTGGCGACATGACGAGCTGACGGAGGCCTCCTTCCGGGCGCGCGTCACCCGCAATTCACAGGAATTCGCCTCCGGCCTTGCCGTGCCGCTTCTTCTGTTCCGGCGCGAGGACAAGGCCCTGCTGGGCGGCCTGACCATTGGCTATATCCGGCGCGGCGCGGCGCAAAGCTGCATGATCGGCTACTGGATGGGCGAAAAACATGCCGGGCAAGGTCATATGTTTGCCGCACTCCGCCTTGTAGTACCCTACATCTTCTCCGGGCTTCAGTTGCACCGCATCGAGGCAGCCTGTATCCCGGAGAACTGGAAGAGCGTGCGGCTTTTGGAAAAGGCCGGTTTCGAACGGGAAGGTCTCTTGCGCAAATATCTGAAAATCAACGGAGAGTGGCGGGATCACACCCTATACTCGCTGCTGGCGGGCGATCAGGCGGATACCGGGATGCAGGCCGCACAATGAGCATGGCCTCCCCCATTTCCCCGCTGTTCACCCGGGCGCTGGCCATGCTGGCCGCCGGCCTCCTGTTCATCCTCGCGCCGGCCTTTGCCTTCGCCTTCGAACCGGTGAAGATCTCCCGCGACGACCGGGCGCTGGACCTGACGGCCACCACTGATATCTATGCCAACCAGGGCGAGGCCTTCCAGGTCTCGACGGCCGCCGGCACCGACGGCATTCGACGGCGCATCGAGGTGCGCTCGGCAACCCCCGGCCATCAGGGCGACTGGGCGGTGTTTGCGCTGGCCAATGTCTCCGAGGAACAGCTGGAGCGCGTCATCGTCGCCCCGCATTTCCGTCTCGTCGGCTCGCGCATGATCTGGCCGGATCTCGGCTCGCAGCGCATCAATGCCATCACCCCCTCCGAGGGCTTTGCGCTCGATCGCGTGCCGAGCCCGGATGCGGATGTCTTCCGCATCACCCTGAACCCCGGTTCGGTCATCACCTTCGTGGCGGAACTCACCTCGCCGAACCTGCCGCAGATCTATCTGTGGGAGCCGGACGCCTACAAGGATACGGTGAACTCCTTCACGCTCTACCGCGGCATCGTGCTCGGCATTGCCGGCCTGCTGGCGGTCTTCCTCACCATTCTCTTCGTGGTGAAGGGTACCTCCATGCTGCCGGCGGCGGCAGCGCTTGCCTGGGCGGTGCTTGCCTATATCTGCGTGGACTTCGGCTTCCTCGAGAAACTGATCGCCATCAGCTCCAGCGACGAGCGAATATGGCGGGCGGGTGCGGAGGTGGCGCTCGCCTCCTCGCTGGTGATCTTCCTGTTTGCCTATCTCAACCTCAATCGCTGGCACGTGCATCTGGGCTATGCCACCTTTGCCTGGATCGTCGGGCTTGGCCTGCTGTTCGGCGTGGCGATCTACGACCCCTCGATCGCCTCCGGCATTGCCCGCATTTCTCTGGCGCTGACGGCCACCGTCGGCATCGGTCTCATCATCTATCTCGGTCTCAACCGCTTCGACCGCGCCATCCTCCTGGTGCCGACCTGGGCATTGATTCTCGTCTGGCTGTTCGGCGGCTGGCTGACGGTGACCGGCAAGCTTGACAACGACATCATCCAGCCGGCGCTCGGCGGCGGCCTCGTCCTCATCGTTCTGCTGATCGGCTTTACCGTGATGCAGCATGCCTTTGCCGGCGGCGCCTACCAGCAGGGTCTGTTTTCCGATCTGGAGCGCCAGTCGCTGGCGTTGATGGGCAGCGGCGACACGGTGTGGGACTGGGACGTGGCGCGTGACCGGCTGGTGACGACACCCGATATCTCCCTGAAGCTCGGCCTCTCCCCGGGTTCGATGCACGGACCGGCGCGCAACTGGCTGCCGCGTCTTCACCCCGACGACCGCGACCGCTTCAAGGCGACGCTGGACGTGCTGCTGGAACATCGCAAGGGAAAGCTGAACCACGAGTTCCGCATCCGCGCCGAGGACGGGCATTTCCACTGGCTGCAGATCCGCGCCCGGCCGGTGCTGGGGTCCAATGGCGAAATCATCCGCTGCGTCGGCACCATCGTCGACGTGACCGAGCCGAAGAATTCGGTGGAACGGCTGCTGGTCGATGCGATGCACGACAACCTGACCGGCCTGCCGAACCGCCAAGTCTTCCTCGACCGCCTGCAATCGGTGCTGGCCATTGCCGCCACCAGCGATGGCGTGCGCCCGACGGTGCTGGCGATCGACATCGACCGCTACAAGCAGGTCAACGATGCGCTCGGGATTGCCGCCGGCGATAATATTCTGATCGCGCTGACGCGGCGCCTGCGCCGTCTTCTGAAGCCGCAGGATACGCTGGCGCGCATTTCCGGCGACCAGTTCGGCCTCATCCTCGTCTCCGAGCGCGATCCCGGCAAGGTGGCCGATTTCGCCGAGGCCGTCAGTCAGGCGATCATGGTGCCGATCAATTTCGCCAATCGCGAAGTGATCCTGACCGCCTCGATCGGGCTCTGCTCCTGGGTGGACCAGCAGGAAAGTGCGGCCAGCCTTCTCAGCGATGCGGAACTGGCGATGTACCGGGCCAAACGCGCCGGCGGCAACCGGGTGGAGCCCTTCCGCCCCGCCTTCCGCACCAATGCGACGCCAGACCGCCTGCAGATCGAGACGGATCTGCGCCGCGCCATCGAACGCAAGGAACTGTCGCTCGCCTATCAGCCGATCATCCGGCTGAAGGATGGCGAACTGGCGGGCTTCGAGGCGCTGATGCGCTGGGAGCACCCCAAGCGCGGCAGCATTCCGCCAGCCGAATTCATCCCGATCGCCGAGATGTGCGAGCTGATCGGGCCGCTCGGGCTTTTCGCACTGGAATGTGCAACGGCCGATCTGACGAGCTGGGAAAAGCAGGCGGGCGAACTGCCGATCTTCCTGTCGGTGAACCTCTCCAGCGCGCAGCTGCTGAATGCGGATCTCTACACGGAAATCCGCGCGCTTCTTGCCCGCACCGATGTCAATCCTGCCCGGCTCAAGCTGGAGCTGACGGAATCCATGATGCTGGAAAATCCGGAACAGGCGCGACTGGTGCTTGCCAAGCTGCAGGATCTCGGCATCAGCCTTGCGATCGACGATTTCGGCACCGGCTATTCCTCGCTTGGCCAGCTGACCCAGTTCCCCTTCGACACCATCAAGCTCGACAAGTCGCTTGTCACCAACGACAGCGACAAGGGGCTGGTGGTGTTGCGCTCGGTGATCGCCATGGCGCGCGCCATGGACATGTCGATCGTGGCCGAGGGCATCGCCTCCGACGAGGCAGCGGTGGAACTGGCCAAGATGGGATGCCAGTTCGGCCAGAGCTTCCTGTTCGGTGCGCCCATGGCGCCCGACGCCGTGCAGCGCCTGCTGAAGGAACGGTTTCCGCTGACCAAGCGCGCGTAGCCGTTCGCGGCACCTCGCGTCACCGCCGGCGCGCGCAGCAGCGCGGGCCGGCGCCGTCCGGATGCCGCAGATGCCGCAGCGCGGCATGTTCATCCGGGCAAGGAGAAAGGCAACCGGCACCGCCAGTCGCCCTGCCGGCATGCCAGCCGGGCCGTCGCCTCACGTCCGCCCTTGCACCAGCCCGTGGATGAATTCCAGCTTGGCCACCACCGTCGGCGTCAGGATGAAGGGGTAGAGATCGGGGACGCCGAGCGAGCGATGGATGCTGTTCAGCGCCACGCTGAAGGGCACCCAGGCATCGACCAGCTGCGCGGCGCTGCGGGCGCGATAGGGATCGAAGGCCACTTCCGTGGCAAGATCCTCATGGCCGTGCGGTTCCACCACCAGTCCGAAGGCACGCGCGGTTTCCAGCGTATCGACGATATGCAGATAGTGGGCGAAGCACTCGGCAAAATCCTCCCACGGATGGCTGCTGGCATAGGTGCTGATGAAATGCTCCTGCCAGTCGGCCGGCGGCCCCGCCTCGTAGTTGCGGCGCAGGGCTTCGGCATAGTCCTGCCGTTCGTCGCCGAAGGCATCGCGGAACGGGGCAAGACGGTCGCGGTCCCGCACCAGTTTTTCCCAGATGTAGTGCCCCGTCTCATGGCGGAAATGGCCGAGCAGCGTGCGGTAGGGCTCGTTCATCGAGACACGCACCTTTTCGCGCGTCACGTCGTCGGCTTCCGCGGCGCGGATGGCGATGACGCCGCTTTCATGGCCGGTCATGGCGGGCTTGACGCTGCCGTCCGGCAGCACCTCATCGACGAGATAGTCGAAGACCAGTCCGTGTTCGGGATCTTCCGTGCGCGTCGTCAGCGGCAGGTTCCATCTCAGCAGCGAATAGAACAGATGCCGCTGCGCCTGGCTGATGCGGCGCAGCTGCAAGATTCCCTCTTCCATCGACTGATCGGGCAGCAGACGATTGTGGCGGCAGGCAAGACAGAAGGTCTCCTCCCCTTCCGCCGGCACCGTCCAGTTGCAGATGTCGTTGACCGCATTGGCGCAGGGCCGCACGGCCTGCCAGCGATCGGACACCAGCCGCCAGGTGCCGTCAGGGCATTCGCTGAGTGCATGCATGGCCAGCCGCTGCGGCACGAAGGCAAGGCGATGGCCGCAATTGACGCAGTCGCGGTTGTCGAAATGGATCGACTGGCCGCAGTGATCGCATTGATAGAGACGCATGTGGTGAGATCCCAAGCAGCGGGTCAGAAGAAAGCCTGCCCCGCGCGGCAGCGCGGAGCAGGCTTGGCATCAGGGATGAAGCGTCCATCAGGCGCGATCGACGAGGCCCTTCACGGCATCCTTGGCTTCACCCTTGGCATGCTGGGCCTTGCCCTTGGCTTCCTGGACAGCGCCCTTGGCCTTCATCGAGCGGTCATCCGTCATGTCGCCGGCCGCCTGACGGGCCTTGCCGGCAATTTCGTTGGCCTTGCCGCTTACCTTGTCGCTCATGCTGCTCATGGGTCTTCTCCTCGTTGTGCCATCATCATGATGGCGTTCGGGAGAAAAACGCATCCGACCGATGGTTGGTTCCGCCCAGGATGCAACCAACCGCCGGCGGGCCGGGGTCAGGCGTGGCCGGCCTCGCGCGACAGAAGCTCCGGTCGCACCCCCATCAGCGCCAGCGCCCGGTCATATTTGCCCTCGAGGGCGGTATCGAAGATCAGATCCTCGCTCGCCGGGCAGTTCAGCCAGCCGTTGGCGGCGATTTCCGCCTCCAGCTGGCCCGGCCCCCAGCCGGCATAGCCGAGCAGCATGGTGGCGCGGCTCGGACCACGGCCGTTATAGATCGCGCGCACGATGTCGAGCGTGGCCGTCAGCGAAATGTCGTCGCTGACGGGAATGCTGCTGTCGCTCGAATAATCGTCCGAGTGCAGCACGAAGCCGCGCCCGGTTTCCACCGGGCCGCCGCCAAGGATCGGAAAATCCCGGGTCTGGCTTGGCAGCATGATGGCTTCCGGCTGGTCCACCAGCTTGAGGTGCAAGAGGATTTCGGTGAAGGAGATCGGCTGCGGGCGGTTGATGATGAAGCCCATGGCACCGGCCGTGGAATGGGCACAGACATAAACCACCGTACGTTCGAAGTTTCCGTCCTGCATGCCCGGCATGGCGATCAGGAACTGGCCATCCAGAAATCCCCGCTCCTGCCTGTCCGTGAGTATCGACAATGCCATCGTGCCTCCTTGAGCGGTAGGCCCGGCCCTCGGGCGGGGCGGCTTCAACAAATGTGGATCCCGGACACCAGGATCCGGGGGCGGGCACCGGATGCGGCGGATCGCAAAACCCGCATCCAGCGCGTGCCGAACAATCCACACCCAACCAACATGGGGCAGGCCTTATCTGCAATCAACCGAAAATGATGCCGCTTTCACGCTTGTGACTGGAAGCGGCCGTATCGCTCGGCTAAATCTCGGGACATGAGCATCAAACTGCGCCTTTCTTTCCGTCGTCATGCGAGTGCTGCCCTGCTGGCGGCGACAGCCCTGCTTCCGGCACATGGCACGCAGGCGGCCACCAGCAACTGGGCGCAGAATGATGGCGGGCGCATGCGAATCATCGCGCTGCCGGCAACCGCTGACGGAACCGTGCAGGGCGCCCTGCAGATCGAGCCGACGCGCGGCTGGATCACCTACTGGAAGGAACCCGGCCAGGCCGGCATCCCCCCGCAGGTCGTGGTGTCGCCCGGCAACGGAATCACGCTGGAAAAGATGGATTTCCCGGTGCCCAGCCTGTTCGATGCCGGCGGGATCAAGGATCTCGGCTATGACCATGCGGTCACCCTGCCCTTCACCCTGAAGGTGGCCGCCCCCTCAGCGCCGCTGAAGATCCGCGCCAGCGCCTTCATCGGGCTTTGCCGCAACATCTGCATTCCCTTCCAGGCGGATTTCGAGGTGGATCTGACCCGGGCGAACGGCCTGCCGCTGGAGGAAAACCTGATCCTCGACGAGGCCCGGCGCAAGCTGCCGGAAAAGCCCTCCGACGATTTCAGCGTGACCCACTACATGGTTGCGAATGGACGCGAGAAACTGAGCCTGGCCCTGAGGTTGCCGGAAGGCGTGGAGAAGCCGCAGATCTTCGTGGCGACGCCCGGCGGACGGGTTCTCTTTGACCAGGCAAGCCCGCGGCGCATCGAGGGATTGTATGTCGTGGACATGCCATTCGGCAAGCATCCGCCCGGCGAAAGCGCCACCACCGACAAGCACTGGGACATTCTGGTGATTGCCGGCAACCGTGCCATGGAAACCAAGCTTGCCTTCGATTGAGCCCGCTCTATAGTCGCGGTCGACATTGCCTGCCTGCCATTTTGCCATCAAGGAGACCATCATGACGATTACCGTCGGCGATACCCTGCCTGCCGCCACCTTCAAGGAAAAGACCAGCGATGGCCCGGTCGAGGTCACGACCTCGGACCTGTTCAAGGGCAAGAAGGTGGTGCTGTTTGCCGTGCCGGGCGCCTTCACCCCCACCTGCTCCATGAACCACCTCCCGGGCTATCTGGAAAACCGCGATGCGCTGCTGGAGCGCGGCGTGGACGACATCGCGGTTCTCGCCGTCAACGACTGGTTCGTGATGGGCGCCTGGGCGGAAAAGAGCGGCGGCGCGGGCAAGATCCACTTCCTGTCCGACTGGGACGCCTCCTTCACCAAGGCGCTCGGCCTCGACATGGATCTGTCGGCAGCCGGTCTCGGCACGCGCTCCAAGCGCTATTCCATGCTGGTCGAGGACGGCGTGGTGAAGTCGCTCAACATCGAGGAAAATGCCGGTCAGGCGACTGTTTCCGGCGCCGCGGCCATGCTGGAACAGCTCTGAGCCCGAAGGCCGGGTTTTCCGACAGAAAGCGGTCCGCAAGGGCCGCTTTTTTTGTTGCGACACGCCCCCTGCGCGCGCATGACGCCTCGGGCGACATTAAGCATTTCCTAAGCTTGTCTACCTAATATAGGTATCGCTAAAATACGATATTGCATCAGGCAATGCGATTTGGCGTGCGTTCCGGCATGTGCGGGGCCTTGTGGCACCGGCACTGAGACAGGGCAGCGCACCATCCAGCCGCCAGACCGGGAATGACATCTCGACGGCTGCCCATGCCCGCCAGATTCAGAGGTCAACGTGCGCAACCTATCGATCATCGGAAAGTTTCTGCTCATCATCGCCGGCTTCGGCGTGATGACCCTTGGCATTTCCTTCTACCAGAACCGGCAATTGTTCATGGTGGATACGAGCTATAGCCAACTCCTGGACGGCGAAGCCAAGGCCGGCATCTATCTCGCGCGCTCCAATCGCGCGCTGCAGGCCGTGCGCGGCAACATCGGCGACATCCTGATGTCGCGCAGCGAAGAGCTGAACAACAAGGCAGACGCATCGCTGAAGGATGTGCAGGACCAGTTCATCAAGTATATGGACATCGCCGCCGCTGCCCTGCCTTCCAAGACGGAAATCCCGCAGCTGAAGGCGGAGGGTCTGCGCATCATCAACGAGATCTGCGCGCCCGCCATTGCCGCAGGCCGCGCCTCGACGACGGAACCCGAAATCATCGCTTCCCAGCAACTGTTCCTGGAAAAGTGCCAGCCGTCCTTCGGCGTGATCTCGCCCAAGTTCACGGCGGTCACGACGGCGGTGGTGGATTCGTCCGCGGCAGAAAGCGACCGCCTGTCCGACATGGTGGCCCGTTCCGCCGTCTTCACCATGGCGGTGGTCGTCGGTGCGCTGGTGATCGTTCTGGCGCTTGGCTATTTCGCCATCCGCGCCTGGGTCACGCGTCCGATCGGCACGCTGTCGGAGACGATGAAGACGCTTGCCAAGGGTGATCTGACGGTGGTCGTGAACGAGACCGATCGCGGCGACGAGATCGGCGGCATGGCCAAGGCCGTGCAGGTCTTCAAGGACAATGGCCTGAGGGCCCGCGACATGGAACGCGACGCAGAGAGCAACCGCAGCGCCAGCGAGGCCGAACGCGCCCGCGCCGCCGAAGCAGAGCGCCAGCGCGCCAAGGAGATGGCGCAGGCCACCTCCGGTCTCGCCGAGGGTCTCAAGCATCTCTCCAGCGGTGACCTGACCTTCCGCCTCAACGAGCCCTTCGCCTCCGACTTCGAATCGCTGCGCGCCGACTTCAACGCCGCCGTGAAGCAGCTCGCAGACAGCCTGCGCACCGTCGCCGATGCCACCGGCTCGATCGACAGCGGCGCCCGCGAGATCAGCCAGAGCGCCGAGGATCTCTCCAAACGCACCGAGCAGCAGGCCGCGTCGCTGGAAGAAACCGCCGCCGCCCTGGATCAGATCACCACCAATGTGGCGAATGCCTCCAAGCGCACCGAGGAAGCCCGTCACGTCGCGATGGAAGCCAACAAGTCGGCCCGCCGCTCCGGCGAGGTGGTCTCCAATGCCGTCTCCGCCATGCAGCGTATCGAGCAGTCCTCCAACCAGATTTCCTCGATCATCGGCGTGATCGACGAGATCGCCTTCCAGACCAACCTCCTGGCGCTGAATGCCGGCGTGGAAGCGGCGCGCGCCGGTGAAGCCGGCAAGGGGTTTGCCGTCGTTGCCCAGGAAGTCCGCGAGCTTGCCCAGCGCTCCGCCCAGGCTGCCAAGGAGATCAAGGATCTCATCCGCAACTCGGTCGACGAAGTCTCCACCGGCGTGCGGCTGGTTCAGGAAACCGGTGACGTGCTGAAGGTGATCGAGGACCAGGTCATCGCGATCAACACCCAGCTCGATGCAATTGCCACCTCTGCCAAGGAACAGTCGGTCGGTCTCGCCGAGGTCAACACCGCCGTCAACCAGATGGACCAGACCACGCAGCAGAACGCCGCGATGGTGGAAGAATCCACCGCCGCCAGTTCCTCGCTTGCTGGCGAAGTGCGCCGTTTGCGCGACATCATCGCCGACTTCCGCCTTGGCGCCAGCGATGCAGGCCTTCCCCGCCGGCCGGAAGCGGTGCGGGCCGGCCATGCCCCGGCGGCCGCCCCCTCCCCGGCCCGCCGCATGATGGCCAAGGTCGCCGGCGCGATCACTGGCGGCGGCGGTGCCGCCGCCGAAAGCTGGGAAGAGTTCTGAGCGCTCGCCCGACGCTGACGCAAACAAGGAAGGGGGAGAGGCGATGCCTCTCCCCCTTTCGCATTGTGCCCTCCTCAGGCCGCCTGCGGGAGCGGCTGCGGCCGTGCCGGCTTCTTCAGCAACATGACGACAAGTGCCGCCAGGATGCACATGACGCCGGCAATCTGCAGCGCGGGCATATAGGTATCGAAATCGCTGCGGAAATAGCCGGCGCCGAAGGCGGCGGTGGCCGCACCGATCTGATGGCCGGTAAACACCCAGCCGAACACGAGACCCGCCTTTTCACGGCCGAAGTTTTCCGCCGCGAGCTTGACCGTCGGCGGCACGGTCGCCACCCAATCCAGCCCGTAGAAAACCGCAAAGACCGACAGCTCGATCACGCTGAAGCCGGAAAAGGACAGGTAGATCAGCGAGAGGCCGCGCAGGCCATAGAACCAGAACAGCAGCACGCGGTTGTCAAACCGGTCCGACAGCCAGCCGGCGAAGATCGTGCCGACGAAATCGAACATGCCGATGACGGCAAGCGTTCCGGCCGCGGTCACCGCCGCCATGCCGAAATCGCCGCAGATCGAGATCCAGTGCGTCTGGATGAGGCCGTTGGTGGAGAGGCCGCAGACGAAGAAGGTGCCGAACAGCGCCCAGAACACCGGATTGTTCGAGACGCTTTTCAGCGTGATCAGCGGCGAGGCGAGCGTGGCCAGAAGCTTGTGATCCTGCCTGACGGGCTTTGTCACCTGCGTTTCGCCATAGGGGGCAAGGCCGAGATCGGCCGGATGATCACGCATCAGGGCAAGCACCAGCAGCATGGCAGCCGCGATGACGGTGACAGACAGCGTCAGCGCCGCGCGCCAGCCATAGGCTTCCGTCAGCGCGGCGAGGATCGGCAGGAAGACCAGCTGGCCGGTGGCATTGCTCGCCGTCATCAGGCCGACCACGAGGCCGCGCCGCTTGGAAAACCAGCGGGTTGCGACGGTGGCGCCCAGCACGAGCGCCGTCATGCCGGTGCCGACGCCGACCACGACGCCCCACAGCAGCAGCAATTGCCAGACCTTCGTCATGAACATCGAGGCGACGATACCGGCAAAGATCAGGGACAGTGCCGTCGCCACCACCTGGCGCACGCCAAAATGGTTCATGAAGGCGGCGGCAAACGGGCCGAGCAGGCCGAACAGCACGAGACGCACCGCCATGGCGGTGGAGATCTCGGCAATGTCCCAGCCGAATTCCTGATGCAGCGGCTGGATCATCACGCCGGCCGAGCCCATGGCGCCGGCCGTGGCGAGCATGGTGAGAAAGGTGGTCGCCGCGACCACCCAGCCGTAATGCAGGTTTCGGTGCGCCATCCAGCGGGCGACACGGTTGGAAATCATGATGTTCGTCCTTTGCGTGTTCGCCAGAGGGGCCGAGGCAGAGGGGCCTTTGCAGCGGGGCCGTGGCAGGGCGGGTGTGTTGCGGATTTTACGGGCATATGCCCGCTTTTAGGTGCGGGCGATGGTTCAGCAGTCGGTCTGGAGATCGTTCAGAATGTCATGCAGCTGGGCGAGCCTTTCCGCCCCCAGCCGCGTCTCGATATTGCCTTGCACCGCATCCCAGAGCGGCGCGCCGTCCTCCACCACCTGCCGGCCGGCGTCCGTCAGCGACAGCAGGGCCTCGCGCTGGTCCCGTCCGGTCGCGACGGTGAGAAGGCCCATGCGCTCCAGCACCTTCGTATTGCGTCCCACCGTGGAGCGGTCGAGATCCAGATACTCGGCCAGATCCGTCAGCGAGACCGGCCCGAACCGCCGGACACGCCTCAACAGGCTGAACTGGCCGACATTGATGCCGAGCGGTGCAAGCGCCGCATCGTAAAGCGAAGACAGCTTGCGGGTCGCCTTGCGTAGCGCGATGCAGTGGCAGGAGGCATTGGACATAGATACGTGCATATACCCGCAGTTTGACAAATGCAAGAGGAAGACACAGAGCCAGCCATGTTTCCGCCGCAATCGTTATAACATAACCAATGTTACAAAGTTACATGACGAAGGCACTGCATGTCCCGATCCCCCTCCCCCTTCAGCCTGTTGCAGCAGGCAGCGCTTTCCCGCGCAGCTGTCGCCCTCGTGCTGATCGGCGGCCTGTGGCTTGCCATCTCCTGGGCGGTGGCCCTGCCATGAGCGGCGCGACGACGAAAGCCGCGACGGAGCGCGGCGCGGCGCTGACCCTGCAAAACCTGACGGTGACCTATGATCGCCATCCGGCCGTGCATCATGTGTCCGGAACGCTGAAGGCCGGCAGCCTGACGGCGATTGCCGGGCCGAACGGTGCTGGCAAATCCACGCTGCTGAAGGCCATCGTCGGCGAGCTTCGCCCGGCGGAAGGCCGCATCGAGCATGGACTTGCAGCCCGCGACATCGGTTACCTGCCGCAGGCCGCCGAGATCAACCGGCGCTTTCCGATCAATGTTCTGGATACCGTGCTTCTCGGCGACTGGCACCAGAGCGGCGCCTTCGGACGTGTGGCGAGGGCGGCGCGGGAGCGGGCGCAGGAGGCGCTGTCCACCGTCGGCCTCGACGGCTTCGAGCGCCGGCCGATCGGCTCGCTGTCGGCCGGCCAGTTCCAGCGCGTGCTGTTTGCCCGGCTGCTGATGCAGGAGGCGCGGCTGATCCTGCTGGACGAGCCCTTTACCGCGATCGATGCCCGCACCACGCACGACCTGCTGGCGCTGGTCAGCCGCTGGCATGGCGAAGGCCGCACGGTGGTGGCGGTGCTGCATGATTTCGAGCAGGTGCGCAGCCATTTTCCGGAAACCCTGCTGATTGCCCGCGAACTGATCGGCTGGGGCCCGACGACCGAGGTGATGGCGCCTGCCAATCTTCTGAAGGCGCGCGCCATGGCCGAGCGCTGGGACGAGACCGCCCCCGTCTGCGAGCCCGCCGCATGAGCCTCTACGATCTCTTTCTCGCGCCCCTTGCCGATTACGGCTTCATGCGCCGGGCGCTGGTTGCCTGCCTCTGCCTGTCGCTCGGCTGCGGGCCGATCGGCGTCTTCCTGATGATGCGGCGCATGAGCCTGATGGGCGATGCGCTGAGCCATGCGGTGCTGCCGGGCGCGGCCATCGGCTATCTCGTCGCGGGCTCGCTCTCGCTGACGGCGATGGGGATCGGCGGGCTGATCGCCGGCCTCTCCGTTGCGCTGCTGGCCGGCGTCGTCAGCCGCGCCACAAGCCTTGCCGAGGATGCGAGCTTTGCCAGCTTCTACCTCACCTCGCTCGCGCTCGGCGTGCTGATCGTCTCGCTGCGCGGCTCCAACATCGACCTGCTGCACGTGCTGTTCGGCACCATTCTGGCGATCGATTCCGATGCCTTGATCGAGATCGGCACCATCACATCCGTCACGCTGGTGGCGCTGGCGCTGATCTACCGGCCGCTCGTTGCCGAATGCTTCGACCCCGGTTTTCTCCGCGCCGTTGGCGGTCGCGGGCCGCTTTATCACGTCGCCTTCCTGGTGCTGGTGGTGCTGAACCTCGTTGCGAGCTTCCAGGCGCTCGGCACGCTGATGGCGGTTGGCCTGATGATGCTGCCGGCGGCGATCGCGCAGCTGTGGTCGCGCACCCTGCCGGTGATGCTGGCGATTGCTTCCGTCACCGCCCTTCTCTCCGGCTATCTCGGCCTCATCGCCTCCTATCACCTGGAGCTTGCCTCCGGCCCGACGATCATCGTCACCGCCGCGCTGTTCTATGGCCTCTCGATCCTCATTGCGCCCTCCGGCCTTGCCCGGCGCTATTTCCCCCGCCCGCATCTGACGGGCTAACCCGAAGGAGAATCTTCCGATGTCCCTCCGTTCCCTGCTGCTGGCCACTGCGGCCGGTCCTGCCCTGCTTGCCCTCTCCGCGCCCGTTTCTGCGGCGGAGCTGAAGGCGGTGGCCTCCTTCACCGTGCTGGCCGATGTCGTCCATCAGGTCGGCGGCGACAAGGTGCATGTCGCAAGCCTGGTCGGCCCCGATGGCGACCCCCACGAATTCGAGCCGTCGCCAAGCGACGCCAAGAAGCTGAAGGAAGCCGATGTCGTCTTCGTCAGCGGCGAAGGCCTGGAAGGCTGGATGGATCGGCTGATCACGGCGTCCGGCTTCAAGGGCAAGCCGGTCACCGCCTCGGAAGGCGTCAACACCCGCACCATGGAAGAGGACGGCAAGACCGTCACCGATCCGCATGTGTGGAACAGCCCGGTCAACGTGAAGGTCTGGGTCGCCAATATCGAAAAGGCGCTTTCCGCCGCCGATCCGGCCGATGCCGCCACCTTCAAGGCCAATGCCGAAGCCTATGCCAAGAAGCTCGACGCCATGGACGCCTATGCGCGCGACAAGATCGGCAAGGTGCCGGAGGACCGCCGCAAGGTGCTGACCAGCCATGACGCCTTCGGCTATTTCGGCCGCGAATACAAGGTGACCTTCCTGGCGCCACTCGGCATCTCCACCGAAAGCGAGGCTGCCGCCACCGACGTTGCCAAGCTGATCGACCAGATCAAGGCCGAGCACGTGAAGACCTACTTCTTCGAAAACTCCAACGATCCGCGTCTCGTCAAGCAGGTGGCCAAGGCCACCGGTGCCGAGCCGGGCGGCGAGCTTTACGTGGAATCGCTCTCCAAGGCCAAGGGCCCGGCGCCCACTTATGAAAAGATGTTCCGCTACAACGTGGACCAGCTCGCCGCCGCCATGACCAAGGGCAGCTAAGAGCTTTCAGGGGGGCGCCCCTCACCCTAACCCTCTCCCCGCATTGCGGGGAGAGGGGACACGCGCTGATACACGCTCAGAGATCATGCTCGATCATGCGCGGCCGCAGAACATACCGCTGGCGAACGGTCTCCCCTTCGCACGAAACGTCTCCCGGCACAAAACCACAGCTCTCGTACAGTCCTCTGGCAGGCCCTGCTCCCGGACTGCCTCCGACAAAGGTATCAACCTGAACGATGCACTCCGGAGGCATGGTTGAAAGGGCCGCATTGATGAGGGCCTTGCCAATGCCGAGCCGCTGATGTTGCGATGAAACGGCGAGCCAGCGGATGGCGTAGTCCGTGCCGCTGCCGCCGAAGAGTACGCCTCCCAGAACATTCAGGTTCATAGACTCCGCTTTTGCGCAGAAGGCCTGGCGTTGTGCGATCTTGCGGGTCAAGACAGTCTCGAAATCCGGCATGGGTCCGAAAAGCGGCACCACCTCTTCTGCCAGGCGAAGCCAGGAGGCGACATCTTCATGCTGGGCCAGGCTGATATGAAACCGCATCCCCTCATCTGCCTTCTATGGCGTTTTGTCCGACTGTGGGTGCAAGCTCCCCCTCTGGCTGCCGCCATCTCCCCCACAAGGGGGGAGACCGCGAGGGCACCGAGTTGCCCAAATAAATCGTTCCGCTGTCGGTGATGGGACACCAGGCGGAGCGGCCGGGCTAGCCCCTCTCCCTCGTGGGGAAGGGTTGGAAAGGGGTTCTCCGACGTCTCTCACACCTCCAGATCGAACACCAGAAGTCCGGAAAGGCCGCCATCGCAGGCGGCAACGATGCGCTCACCCACCGCCTTGTGCTCGGGATGATCGAGATAGGCATCACGTGCCGCCGCATTCTCGAAGCTCACGACAAAACCGTCGCGAAAGCCGCCGCTCAAGCCCTCCGGCGAGACATTCGGGCCGGTCCTGATGCTGACGATGCCGGGGATGACGGCCTGAAGCTTTGCCAGATCCTCGTAGATCGATTGCTTGTCGGCAGCCGGCAGCGCGGCCTTCAGGCGCAGGAACACGCAGTGCAGGATCATGGCTTCCTCCTTCAACGGGCAAAACCGCCCTGTTCTTGTCGTCACCGCTTCTTGAACGGCTCCATGCCGAGACGCGCCAGTTCATCGGCACGTTCATTTTCCGGGTGGCCGGCATGGCCCTTGACCCAGTGCCATTTGACCTTGTGGCGCTGGTTGGCGGCATCGAGCTGCTGCCACAGTTCTCCATTCTTCACCGGCTTCTTGTCTGCGGTTTTCCAGCCGTTCTTCTTCCAGCCAAAGATCCACTTGGAGATCCCGTCCATCACATATTTGCTGTCGGTGTGAAGATCGACCTCGCAGGGGCTTTTCAGCGCGTTCAGCGCCGTGATCGCTGCAAGCAACTCCATGCGGTTGTTGGTGGTATCGGCCTCGCCGCCATAAAGCTCCTTCTGCACCTCGCCATAGCGCAGGATGGCGCCCCAGCCGCCGGGGCCCGGATTGCCGGAGCAGGCGCCGTCGGTAAAGATTTCCACCTGCTTCACGACGTAATCTCCAGTCCGTATTCGGAGGGCGAGACGATGGCGCGGTGGAAGCGCAATTTGCGCAGATATTCGAGCGGGTCCTTCTTCACCACCAGCGCGTCCTCCGGCGTCGTCTGCCAGTCATAGAGGCGGGTGAGGAAGAAGCGCAGCGCCGAACCGCGCGCGAGAATGGGAAGCGCCGCCTGCTCCTCGCCTGAAAGCGGGCGGACTGCCTGATAGCCCGCCAGCATGGCCGCGCCCTTGGCGAAATTGTAGGAGCCATCCGGCTGAAAACACCAGGCATTCAGGCAGATCGCCACGTCATAGGCGAGCATGTCGTTGCAGGCGAAGTAGAAATCGATGAGGCCGGAGAGCCGGTCGCCGAGGAAGAAGACATTGTCCTGGAAGAGATCGGCATGGATCACGCCGGTCGGCAGATCTTTCGGCCAGTGGCCGGAGAGGTGATCCAGCTCGTCAGAGATCTCCGCCTGAAGCCCCTCCTGCACCTCGTCGGCGCGCGGGCCGGCCTTCGCCCAGAGATCGAGCCAGCCATCGAGCGACAGCGCGTTCGGCCGGCGGATCGAAAAATCCTGGGCGGCGAGATGCAGTTCGGCCAGCGCGCGGCCCACCTGCCCGCAATGGGCGGCCTCCGGCTTTCTGAGCCACATGCCTTCGAGGAAGGAGATGAGCGCCGCCGGCCGCCCGGAGAGTTCGCCCGTCAGCCTGCCGTCATGGCGCGGCAGCGGCAGCGGGCAGGACAGGCCCTTCTCCGCCAGATGCTGCATCAGGCCAAGGAAAAACGGCAGGTCGCCGGCATCCACCCGCTTCTCGTAAAGCGTCAGGATCAGCGGGTCCCTGGTGGTGTGCAGGAGGAAATTGGAATTCTCCACCCCCTCGGCAATGCCCTTGTAGGAGGTGAGCTCGCCCACATCATACTGGGCAAGGAAGGCCCGCAGATCGGTCTCGCTGATATCGGTGTAAACGGCCAATTCTCTTGTCCCTGCAGCTTCGCGGCTGATCGCCCAGCCCGTCTGCCACAAGGCATACACAGGGGGACGGGACCATGGCTAGCCCCGGGAGCGGGATGGGCACAGGATTTGCGGGTGGGGCATGGCGTCGTTCGGCAAAGCAGGAGGGTATCAGAG
Organism: Rhizobium sp. RU35A; assembly: GCF_900156005.1. Lineage (NCBI taxonomy): Bacteria > Pseudomonadati > Pseudomonadota > Alphaproteobacteria > Hyphomicrobiales > Rhizobiaceae > Rhizobium > Rhizobium sp. RU35A. Next base: position 508,327 of record NZ_FTMR01000001.1, read on the forward strand.
GTCAGCGCCGCCGTCGCGCTGGCCGAAGCCCCGGCGCCTCGCTTTAGGCTCGGCGCGTTCGTCACTGACATCGATTCACGGGATCGATTTCTCAGGCTTCGCCTGACCGTTCCTGGCTGACGCCCCGGCCCTTCGCTTGAGCTCAGGGCGTTCGGCGCTGAAATCGATTCGCTGGATCGATTTCTCCGGGCGCGAGAGCGCCCGGCCGCGCCTCACCCATTCACCCAGGCCATGTCTTCGCGGGTGAGTTCGATGCTGCGCAGTTCGCGGTTGACGAGAAAATGCTCGTTTTCTTCCGCCGTGATCGCGAGCTCCACCGTGGCGTCGAAGCGGGCGCGGAAGGCTTCGATGATTTCGTCGACGATCACTTCCGGGGCGGAGGCGCCGGCGGAGATGCCGAGCGTGCGGATTTTTCCCACCTGATCCCAGTCGATCTCGGCGGCGCGCTGCACCAGGAGCGAGCGGGTGGCACCGGCGCGCAATGCCACTTCCACCAGCCGTTTCGAATTGGACGAATTGGGCGCGCCGACGACGATGAAGAGATCGCAGCCGGGCGCGGCCTGCTTCACAGCTTCCTGCCGGTTCGTCGTGGCATAGCAGATGCTGTCGGCCGCAGGCGCCGTGAGATTGGGAAAACGCTCCTGCAGGCGGGCGATCACGCCGGCGGTATCGTCCACCGAAAGCGTCGTCTGCGTCACATAGCCGAGATTGTCCGGGTCGGCGGGCTCGTAGGCATCCACGTCCTCGACCGTCTCGATCAGCGAAACCGTGCCCTCCGGCAACTGGCCCATGGTGCCGATCACTTCCGGGTGGCCGGCATGGCCGATCAGGATCACATGGCGGCCAAGGCGCTGGTGGCGCATGGCCTGTTTGTGCACCTTCGATACCAGCGGACAGGTGGCATCCAGATAGAAGAGATTGCGCGACTGCGCATCTTCCGGCACCGATTTCGGCACGCCGTGGGCGGAAAACACCACAGGCTGCCGACGATGCTCCTCCGGGATTTCGTTCAACTCCTCCACGAAGATCGCGCCCTTCGCCTCCAGCCCTTCCACCACATAGCGGTTGTGGACGATCTCGTGGCGCACATAGACCGGCGCGCCATAGGCCTTCAGCGCCAGCACCACGATCTGGATCGCCCGGTCCACGCCCGCGCAAAAGCCGCGCGGCCCGCACAGGCGGATGGTCAGGGGCGGTCGGATTTCCTGCATGTTCATTCGGTCAGCCTGCGATGAGGACGGCAATCAGGGCAAGCGCCGCCGGAAGGGCCTGGATGAGCCAAATCTTCCGCGCGACGGTCGCTCCCCCATATAGGCCAGCCACCAGCACGCAGCCAACAAAAAACAATTTGAGCTGGAAGGCAAAGCCCGCATCCGGATGCAGCAGTGCCCAGACGAGGCCTGTGGCGAGAAAACCGTTATAGAGGCCCTGATTGGCGGCCATCGCCCTCGTCGCCACCGCCCGTTCCGGCGAAAGACCGAAGGCGCGCCGCCCGGCCGGCTTCGTCCAGAGAAACATCTCCAGCACGAGGATATAAAAATGCTCGAGCGCCACCAGCGCCACGAGAAAGGCCGCCACGACCGTCATGATGTCCCCCGATCCGATAAAGCCCGGCGGCCGGCCCTCCCCGAACCGCCTTTATGTCTTGCGCCGAAACAGCATGAGGCCGGTGACCGCCACCAGCGCGACGGCGAGCCCATACCAGGTCAGGGCATATTGCAGATGGTTGTTCGGCAGATCGAACTGTGTGACGCCGCCCTTCGGCAAGCCGCCGGGATTGGCAACCGTCGCATCGGCATCCACGAAGAAGGGCAGCACGCGGGCGGCGTCGAGGCCGCTGCTGGCCACCATCGCCTGCCAGTCCTTCCAGTAGAAGATGTTTTTGGCGGGATCGTTGTCCGGCAGGATGGAGGAGGGTTTTTTCGCCAGCCGGTTGCGCACGTAGCCGGCCAGCGTCACCGTTCCCGATACCTGACCGGCAGCCCGCCGGGCGGGATCCTTGAGGTCATAGGGCACGAAGCCGCGGTTGACGAGCAGGATGCGACCGTCGGCAAGCGTCAGCGGCGTATAGACATAAAAGCCGCTCTCGCCCTCGAAGGTCGCGAAGAAATGCCGCTCGCGGCTGTGATCGAAACGACCGGTGACCCGCACATGCAGATATTCGCCATCCTCGCCGCGCGCCATGGTCTGCTCAGCCAGCGTGAGATCGACAGGGACGCCGTGGCGGCGGCTTTCGATCTGCGCCAGCAGTGCTTCCTTCTCGTGCAGCCGCTGCACCTGCCAGGTGCCGAGCGACACAAGGATGCCCAGCGCGAGGAGGACGACCGCACCGGTCGCAATCCGCTTTCCGCGGCTCATCGGGGGCTTATCTGCCTCGGTGTCGCGCACGATATCAGTCACGATCGATCCGGCCCTCGCTGGCATTGTGCTTGTATTGCAGCGCAATCAGCAGCCCCTTCAGCAGCCGGAGACTGCCGAGGCAGACGATGACGGCAAAGGGCAGCGTGACCACGAAATGCAGCCAGATCGACGGGTGAAACGTGAATTCGAACCACAGAGCAAAGCCCACCACCAGAAAACCGAGGATCAGCATCACGAAGACGGCCGGCCCATCCCCCGCATCGGCAAAGCCGTAATCCAGACCGCAGGCCGTGCAGGCGGGGCGAACCTTCAGGAGACCCTCGAACAGCCGGCCCTGGCCGCAGCGGGGGCAGGCCCCACGCAGGCCGGTGGAGACGGCATCCTGCGGCGGATACTGCGCGTGATCGTGTGGCATGCCTTGTTCCTTCCCTGAACCCGGGCGGCGCCCGGATGGAAAAGGGGCGGTCGTGCCGCCCCTTTCGTATCGTTCAACGGACGCGGCTGCCGCTCAATGGGCGAGCGGCGCGCCCCAGCCACCCCAGATGTAGATCGCGAAGAACAGGAACAGCCAGACCACGTCAACGAAGTGCCAGTACCAGGCGGCGGCCTCGAAGCCGAAATGCTTGGTGGGCGTGAAGCCGCCATTGATGGCGCGGATCAGGCAGACCAGCAGGAAAATGGTGCCGACCAGCACGTGGAAGCCGTGGAAGCCCGTCGACATGAAGAAGGTGGCGCCATAGATCGAGTTCTTGAAGTCGAACGGGGCATGAACGTATTCATAGCCCTGCACGAAGGAGAACAGCGCGCCGAGCGCCACCGTCAGCGCCAGACCGTTGATGAGGCCCTTGCGGTCATTGTGCAACAGCGCATGGTGCGCCCAGGTGACACAGGTGCCGGAGAGCAGCAGGATCACGGTGTTGTAGAGCGGCAGGTGCCAGGGATCGAGCACCTCGATGCCCTTCGGCGGCCACTGGCCACCGGTGGCGGTAACGCGGCTTGCCTGGATCGCCTCGTGCGGAAAGAGGCTCGCATCGAAGAAGGCCCAGAACCAGGCCACGAAGAACATCACCTCCGAGGCGATGAACATGATCATGCCGTAGCGCAGATGCAGGGAGACCACCTTGGTATGGTGCCCTTCGCGCCCCTCCTTGATCGTGTCCGCCCACCAGCCGACCATTGTATAGACGAGGATCGCGAGGCCGATGAAGAACAGCCACGGATTGGCAAGGTTCAGGCCGAAGATGTGGAACGTGCCGCCATGCAGGTAGCGCATGTAGCCGACACCGCCAAACGTGACGACAAAGGCGCCGATCGAGGCCATCAGCGGCCAGATGCTCGGGTCTATGATGTGGTAATCGTGTTGTTTCTGGTGCGCTTGCGCCATGTGATCAGTCCCCGATGTTTCTCCTCAAGCCCTCCCGCTCGCGCGGCAGGACCCTCTCTCACAACTTCTTCGCGCTGTCGGCCTTCTCGCCCTTCAAGCCGGCAACCGGCTTTGCCCCCTGGCTGGGATAGAAGGTGTAGGACAGCGTGATATTCTTGATGTTCCTGGTTTCCTCGCTCTTGACGATCTCGGGATCGACGAAGAACACGACGGGCATGTCGAGCGTCTGGCCCGGCTGCAGCGTGGTTTCGGTGAAGCAGAAGCACTGCACCTTGTTGAAATAGACGGCGGCTTCCATCGGCGTGACATTGAACACGGCCGTGCCCGTGGTGGGCGTCGCGGAACGGTTGGTCGCCTTGTAGCTGATCTGGATCGTTTCGCCGATCTTCGGCTCCACCATCCTGTCCACCGGCTTGAAGTCCCAGTTCAGGCCGCTGGAGGTGTTGGCATCGAAGCTCACGCGGATCGTGCGGTCCAGCACCGTCTCCGAATACTGTTCGACGCGCTGCGTGGTGCCGTTATAGCCGGTGACCTGACAGAACAGCCGGTAGAGCGGCACGGATGCGAAGGCAGCCCCCACCATGCCGCAGACGAAGACGACGCAGCTTGCCAGGATCACGCCATTGCTGACCTTCCCCTTGGCCGGCACCTTGGCCGCCCCGTTTGCCGTGTCCTGCTGCTGATTGGCCATCCCGTTCTCCTCCCCGTCCCGTTCAGCCCATTCCGCCCAGCTTGATGATGGTGACCACGTAGAAGAGGGCCACCAGTGCTGCGAGTACAACGCCGAGCGCCACATTGCGCCCGCGCCGCGATTTTTTCTGCGCCTCCGTCGGCTTGATCGTCTCGATCACAGCATCCCTCCGAAGCGGCCGACGAGCAATTCGGCGTAATGGCTGGCAATCAGCGCGGAGAAGATGGCGAAGAGATAGAGCACCGAATAGGCGAACATGCGCTTGGCGGCGATCATCTTCTGGTCGCCATCCGGCATGCGCCAGACGGCGATGGAACAGACGATGAAGACGGCGCCAAGGGCTGCGGCAAACAGGCCATAGCCCCAGCCGACAAGCCCGGTCATGGCGGGTACGACGGCGATGGCAGCGGTCAGCACGGCATAGGCGACGATCTGGTGCTTGGTGGCGCGCTCGCCGGCGACATTCGGCATCATCGGAATGCCGACGGAGCCGTAATCGCGCATCTTGAAGAGGGCAAGCGCCCAGAAATGCGCAGGCGTCCACAGGAAGATGATGAGAAACAGCACGACGCTGTCGAGAGACACGCCGCCCGTCACGCAGGCCCAGCCGATCATCGGCGGAAATGCGCCGGATGCCCCGCCGATCACGATGTTCTGCGGCGTCGAACGCTTCAGCCACATCGTATAGACGACGGCATAGAAGAAGATGGTGAAGGCGAGCAGCCCGGCCGCGAACCAGTTGACCACCAGGCCGAGGATCGCCACGGAAAAGGTCGAGAGCGTCAGGCCGAAGGCCAGCGCCTCTTCCGGCCGGATGCGGCCGGCAGGAATGGGACGACGGGCCGTGCGCGTCATCACCGCATCGATATCGGCATCGTACCACATGTTGAGCGCGCCGGAGGCCCCTGCCCCCACCGCGATGCAGAGAATGGCAATGGCCCCGATCACCGGATTGATGCTGCCGGGCGCCAGAAGCAGCCCGGCAAAGGCGGTGAACACCACCAGCGACATCACGCGCGGCTTCAGAAGCTCGAAGAAATCGCGCGCCCCGGCTTCGGAGAGACGAACCTGCTCCTCTGCCCGGAGATCTGCGTGATTGTCGATGGTGACCATGGTCATTCCTGCTGTTTGTCGTCGTTCAGCGGCGCGGGCTGCAACACCCGCGCCGGACTTCGTTTACTTGATGCGGGGAAGCTGCTCCCACTGGTGGAAGGGCGGCGGCGAGGACAGCTGCCATTCCAGCGTGGTCGCACCTTCGCCCCACGGATTGTCGCCGGCGACGCGCTTCTTGGCGAAGGCTTCCCAGACGGAGAAGAGGAAGATCAGCACACCGACGAAGGAGATGTAGGAACCGATCGAGGAGACGTAGTTCCAGCCGACGAAGGCATCCGGATAGTCGATGTAGCGGCGCGGCATGCCGGCAAGACCGAGGAAGTGCTGCGGGAAGAACACCAGGTTCACGCCCACGAACATCACCCAGAAATGCAGGTTGCCGAGCTTTTCGGAATACATGTAGCCGGTCATCTTCGGGAACCAGTAGTACCAGGCCGCGAAGATGGCAAAAACGGCGCCGAGCGACAGAACGTAGTGGAAATGGGCCACAACGTAATAGGTGTCGTGCAGCGAGCGGTCGAGGCCGGCATTGGCGAGCTGGACGCCGGTGACGCCGCCGACGGTGAACAGGAAGATGAAGCCGATCGCCCAGATCATCGGCGTGCGGAAGGAGAGCGAGCCGCCCCACATCGTCGCGATCCAGGAAAAGATCTTCACGCCCGTCGGAACGGCGATCACCATGGTGGCGAACACGAAGTAGCGCTGCGCATCAAGCGACAGGCCGACCGTGTACATGTGATGCGCCCAGACGATGAAGCCGACGGCACCGATTGCCACCATCGCATAGGCCATGCCGAGATAGCCGAAGACCGGCTTCTTCGAGAAGGTCGAGATGATGTGGCTGATGATGCCGAAACCCGGCAGGATCAGGATGTAGACTTCCGGATGACCGAAGAACCAGAACAGGTGCTGGTAGAGGATCGGGTCACCGCCGCCTTCCGGTGCGAAGAAGGTGGTGCCGAAATTGCGGTCCGTCAGCAGCATGGTGATGCCGCCGGCGAGAACCGGAAGCGACAGCAGAAGCAGGAAGGCGGTGACCAGCACGGCCCAGGCAAACAGCGGCATCTTGTGCAGCGTCATGCCAGGGGCGCGCATGTTGAGGATCGTCGTGATGAAGTTGATCGCGCCGAGGATCGAGGACACACCGGCGATGTGCAGGGCGAAGATCGCAAGATCGACCGCAGGGCCCGGATGGCCGGAGGTGGCAAGCGGAGGATACATCGTCCAGCCGCCGCCCACGCCATAGGCGCCTGCCGGACCTTCCACGAACATGGAGAGCAGCAGCAGGATGAAGGCCGGCACGATCAGCCAGAAGGAAATGTTGTTCAAACGCGGGAAGGCCATGTCCGGCGCCCCGATCATGATCGGGATCATCCAGTTGGCGAAGCCGCCGATCATCGCCGGCATCACCATGAAGAAGATCATGATGAGCGCATGCGCTGTGGTGAACACATTGTACATGTGCTTGCCGCCGTCGATCGCCGCATCGCCTTCGAAACCGTAGACCATGGCGGCAAGGCCGTGGAAGATCTGGATGCCGGGTTCCTGCAGTTCCATGCGCATGGCCACCGACAAGAGGCCGCCGATGATGCCCGCGAAGATCGCGAAGATCAGGTAGAGCGTGCCGATGTCCTTGTGGTTGGTCGACTTGAACCAGCGCTCGAAGAAGCTCAGCTTGTGATCGTGATGATCGTCATGTGCGTGCGCCCCGTCCGCGACGCGGGCGTGATGACCGTGATCGGTCGAATGTCCAGCCATTGTCCTCACTCCCCTTACTTGGACGCGACGGCGACGTTACGTGCTGGCGCATCGGTTGCCGCCATCAGCTTGCGATAGGCGCCGGGCAGATCGGAACCGGCCGAGGCAAGCCAGGCCTGGTACTGATCGTCGGAGACGATGCGGATGGCGATCGGCATGAAGGCATGGTCCTTGCCGCAGAGTTCGGAGCACTGGCCATAATAGAGGCCTTCCTTCTCGGCGCGGAACCAGGTCTCGTTCAGGCGGCCAGGCACGGCATCGATCTTGATGCCGAAGGCGGGCATGGCGAAGGCGTGGATCACGTCGGTGGGAGCGGCCGTCACCAGCATGCGCACGGTCTTGTTGACCGGCAGCACCAGCTCGTTGTCCACCGCGAGCAGGCGCGGATAGCGCGCCTTGTCGACCTTGCCGGCCTTTTCGCGATCCTTGTCCGGCAGCAGGTAGCTGTCGAAGCCGACCGGATTTTCCATGCCCTGATACTCATAGCTCCACAACCACTGGGTAGCGGTGGCCTTCACCGTCACGTCGGGCTTTTCCGGCATGGTGAGCTGGGCGTTCAGCAGGTTGAAGGAGGGAATGGCGAGGAACAGCAGCACGAGCACCGGGCCGAGCGTCCACACCACCTCGATCGTGGTGTTGTGGCTGGTGCGCGAGGGCACCGGGTTGGCGCTGGCGCGATAGCGCACGACGACCCAGACCAGAAGCGCCAGCACCAGCAGCGTGATGGGCACGATGAACCAGAGTGTATAATGCGAGAACCACTTGATCTCATGCATGATCGGCGTTACCGGCTGCTGCAGGTCCAGCTGCCACGGTACAGGCTGGTCCGCTCCCGCCCCCGAAGCGAAGAGCAGACAGATCGTCGCAGCAAAGGCTGCTAAGGCTCTGTTCATCACGATTTCTCTCCCCAAGCGTTTGATCTGGATCAGATCGCCACGCATATTCCCAAGCTATAGCCTATTGGTTCAATCACAGTTTGCCAACTGCCGCAATATGCGCCAGAGGGTTCATCCCCGTTGGTCCGTGCGGCATTTTTGCGCGTTGTCAATTCAGGCCGCCGGAATGCACGGGAAGGATGGTTCATGGCGGTTGCCGCAAGCTTGCCGCGGGCTCCGTATTTTCGCCGCACTCGGCTGAAAAGACGTCAGGGCTTTTCATTATCCGGACCGGCGACAAGAATAGCACGACTGATTCGAAAGACAGAGGTATTCATGCGTTCTCCCTTCCTGCGTGCCGCCACGCTGGCAGCCCTTGTTCCGGGGCTCCTGCTTGCCCACGTGGCCCTGGCACAAACGCCGCCCGCGGGAGACAAGCAGCCTCGTGCGCAGACCGCCCAGCCGCAGCCGCTCTCTCCGCAGCAGCAGGGCAATGTGCGCGGCAATCATGGCGCGTGGTCCATCCTCTGCGACAAGCCCGCCGGCTCCTCGGTGGAGCAGTGCGCCCTGATGCAGAACGTGGTGGCCGACGACCGGCCGGAAGTGGGCCTCTCCGTCGTCATTCTCAAGACCGCCGACCGCAAGGCGCGCATCCTGCGCATCCTCGCCCCGCTTGGCGTGCTTTTGACGGACGGCATGGAGCTTTACGTCGATGGCAAGAACATTGGCCGCGCCGGCTTCACCCGCTGCTTTTCCGAGGGCTGCTATGTGGAAGTCGGCATCGATGACGAGCTGATGCGCATCCTGCGTGCCGGCAAGGGCGCCGTCTTCGCGCTGCGCGAATCGGCCGACCAGGACCGCATCGGCATCCCGATCGAACTCAGCGGCTTCGGCGAAGGCTACGACGCGCTTCCCTGATCCGGCGCGCGGCCGGCGCCTGTCCGGCGGGGTTGCGTCCCGCCGCCGGCAGTCCTACATCGGACGACACGGCCGGGCGAAGCATCCGGCACCAAGGAGCTGCCGATGACCACCGACCTGATCTCCCTCTTCGATTGCGACGAGACGCGCCTGCGCCGGATCCTTACCGACGCGCTTGCCGGCGCGGATGACGGAGAGCTGTTCATCGAACATGCGCAGGCCGAATCGCTCTCCTTCGACAATGGCCGCCTGAAGGGCGGCTCCTTCAACACCGACCAGGGTTTTGGCCTGCGCGCCGTGGCCGGCGAAGCGGTGGGTTATGCGCATGCGGGCGAACTGTCCGCCGCCGCCCTGTCGCGCGCGGCCGATGCGGTCGGCGCCGTCACCCGCGGCTATTCCGGCTCCTATGCCGCAGCGCCCCAGCGCACCAACAAGAAGCTCTATGGCGACGAGAACCCGATCGGCCAGCCCTCCTTCGAACAGAAGGTGGCGCTTTTGACCGAGATCGACGCCTATCTGCGCGCCAAGGATCCGAAGGTGCGGCAGGTGACGGCAACCGTTGCCGCCAGCTGGCAGGTGGTGGATATCCTGCGCGCCGATGGTCACCGCGTGCAGGACGTGCGGCCGATGACGCGCATCAGCATTTCCGTGGTGGCTGGCGACGGCGACCGGCAGGAAAGCGGCTCCTTCGGCACCGGCGGCCGCATCGGTTTCGGCGATTTCGTCACCGGCGGAAACTGGCAGGCGGGCGCCGACGAGGCGCTGCGGCAGGCGCTGGTCAATCTGGAGGCCATCGAGGCGCCGGCCGGCACCATGGATGTGGTGCTCGGCAACGGCTGGCCGGGCGTGATGCTGCACGAGGCCGTCGGCCACGGGCTGGAAGGCGATTTCAACCGGAAGAGGACATCCGCCTTTGCCGGTCTGCTCGGCGAAATGGTGGCAGCCCCCGGCGTCACCGTGGTCGATGACGGCACGATCGACAACCGCCGCGGCTCGATCACCATCGATGACGAGGGCACGCCGTCCGCCTACAATGTGCTGATCGAGAACGGAAAGCTTGTGGGCTACATGCAGGACCGGCAGAACGCCCGCCTGATGGGCATGACGCCGACCGGCAACGGCCGCCGCCAGGGCTATGCCCACCAGCCGATGCCGCGCATGACCAATACCTACATGCTCTCGGGCGACAAGACGCCGGAGGAAATCATCGCCTCCGTGAAGAAGGGCATCTATGCCGTCTCCTTCGGCGGCGGGCAGGTGGACATCACCTCCGGCAAGTTCGTGTTCGGCTGCACGGAAGCCTATCTGATCGAAAACGGCCGGATCGGCGCGCCCATCAAGGGCGCCATGCTGATCGGCAACGGCCCGGATGCGATGAAGCGCGTCTCGATGGTCGGCAACGATTCCAAGCTCGATACCGGCATCGGCAATTGCGGCAAGGCCGGCCAATGGGTGCCGGTCGGCGTCGGCCAGCCGCATCTGCGGATGGACCAGATCACCGTCGGCGGCACCAAGGCCTGACGGAGCGCCATGGCGACGCGGGTTAGGATCATCGATTACGACCCCGCCTGGCCGCTGGCATTCGAACGGGCAGGCGCGGAACTGCAGCGGCTACTGTCCCTGCCGGCCTCGGCAATCGAGCATGTCGGCAGCACGGCCGTGCCCGGCCTTGCCGCCAAGCCGCTGATCGACATCGATGTGACGGTGGCGGATCCGGGCACCATTCCGGAACTTGCGACACGCCTGGAAAACGCCGGATACCAGCCGCGCGGATCGCGCCACGGCGACGGTGTCTTCGCCTTCCTGATGCCGGGCGACCCCGGTCGGCGGGTCTATCTCTGTCCGCCCGACAGCCAGACCCATCGCGAGCGCGTCACCTTCCGCGATGCCCTGCGGGCCAATCCGCATCTCGCCTTTGCCTATCGCGTCCTGAAGCAGGAGCTGGCCGGCCTTTATGCTGAGGACGGCGACCGCTACACCGCCGCCAAGGGCGACTTCATCCGCGACGCCATAGTCGGGGCAACCGCCTCCGAAAACGCGCTGGTTCCGGAACTCGCGGTGACGGACTTTCGGCGCAGCCGCGCCTTCTACGTGGATCTCATCGGTTTTCAGGTTCTCTACGAGCGCCCGGACGAGGGCTTTTCCTTTCTGACGCTCGGAAACGCCCAGCTGATGATCGACCAGATCGGCACCGGCCGCACCTTCGATGACGCGACACCGCTCACGCCCCCGCTCGGCCGTGGCCTCAACCTGCAACTGCGCGTGCCGGATCTGTCGGCCCTCGTCAAACGTCTGGAACGCGCCGGCCATCCGCTTGTCCTGCCGGTCGAGGACACATGGTATCGCCGCGACGACCACGAGGTCGGCAACCGCCAGTGCCTCGTCGCCGATCCCGACGGCTACCTCCTGCGGCCCTTCGAGGATCTTGGCCGTCGCCTTCGCACCGGAGACGCACCGGACGGCTTGCGGTAAGGAAAAGTTCCATTACCTTAAAGCCAAAAGGAGATGTGCCATGGCCTCTTTGACCGTGACCGCCAAGGGGCAGATCACCCTCAGGCGGGAGCTTCTGAACCATCTGGGTGTCCGGCCGGGGGAACAGATCGAACTGGACAGGCTTCCGGGCGGTGAACTGCGTCTGAAGGCCGTGCGGCCGACCGGCAGCATCGGGGGCTTTATCGGGCGCCATGCCGGCAAGGCGGCAAAACCCCTGTCGATCGAGGAGATGAACCGGATTGCCGCCGCCGGCTGGGCTGGCGAGGAATGAAGATTGCCGTAGACACGAACATTCTAGTGCGCGCCGTGCTGCAGGACGATGCTGCACAGGGTGCTGCTGCGGCTCGTCTGTTGCAGGAGGCCTCGCTGATTGCGATCTCGTCATCCTGTCTCTGCGAATTTGTCTGGGTGCTGTTGCGCGGTGCGAGACTTTCCCGGCAGGAGGTTGCGCGCTCCCTTCGCGACCTGCTGGAGGCCGGCAATGTCGCGATGGATCGCCCGGCCGTGGAGGCCGGACTGGCGGTTCTGGAAGCGGGCGGCGATTTCGCAGACGGCGTCATCGCCCATGAGGGACAGTGGCTCGGCGGTGAGACCTTCGTGTCGTTTGATCAGAAGGCTGTCGAAGTGCTAGAGGCACAGGGCCGCCTGGCACGCCTTGCCTCCTGACCCGCTTGCAGTGCTGTGCCGATAAGCGCATCCGCGCGAGAACGGGCACCGGCATGGTGGCCGGAGCAGAACGTGAACAGTGAAACCGGGCGTTTCGGGCAAACCCCTTTGCCGCAGACGCCTTCGATACAGGACCGATATGCCGATACTTCCCCGCCTGCCGCAGGCCGTCATCTTCGATATGGATGGCCTGTTGCTCGATACCGAAATCCTCTATCGCCGCTCGATCATTTCCGCCGCCACGGAGAAAGGCCTGCCGATCGGTCCGTCGATCTATGAGGGCATGCTGGGCAGGCCCTGGGTCAGCATCGCCGATCTTTTGCGGGAGCATTACGGCGAAGCGTTCGATGCCGATGGCTTCCGGGCGCTGTGGCTTGCGCATTTCGACCGGCTGCTGGACACCGACCTGCGGCTGAAGCCGGGGGTGACGCAGATGCTGGATCTGCTCGATACCCTCTCCATTCCGCGCGCCGTCTGCACCTCCTCGGCCCATTTCCAGGTCAAGCATCACCTCGGCGAACTCGGCATTCTCGGGCGCTTCGACCATGTGGTGGCGCATGGCGATTATGCCCGCGGCAAGCCGGCGCCCGATCCCTATCTGACGGCCGCGGCACGGCTCGGCGTCGCGCCGGCGCTTTGTCTGGCGCTGGAGGATTCCTACAACGGCATCCGCAGCGCCGCCGCCGCCGGCACCATGGCGGTGATGGTGCCCGACATGCTGCAGCCGACAGCGGAAATCCGGGCGCTCTGCGCGGTCGTGGCCGACAGTCTTGACCATTGCCGCGCCTTCTTCGATCGTCATCCGGCCGTCGTCACGCCGGCCTGAACAGCCATTTGCGCTCCACCGCCGCGGCAAGATCGAGACCGTTAGCATGGGCAAGCAGCAGGATGTGGCCGAGCACATCGGCGGCCTCGTCGGCAAGGTCCCGCTGCATGTCCTCGACACTGCGGCCCTTGGGCCGGCCGCGCCCGCTGAGCCGGTTCCAGGCCTGGGTCAGTTCCCCCACCTCCTCATGCAGCTTCAGCACGAACCAGTCGGGATCGCGCGTCAGGCCATGGGCCTCGGCATAGCGGCGGGAGGCCGCGTCAAAAGCCTTCATCAGGTCATCCAGCATTTCGTTCTCCATTTGTTTTCGTCAGATGAACCCGATTCGGCAGAAAGGTCCACACCTGCCGGAACAGCATGGAGACGCGACATCGTGGCGTGAGCCGGCTTGACAGGCAGTGGGGAGCCCTCCAGACAAGCGCTTTATCAGCCGGTTCCATCTTAATGTCCCTTACCGATCTCCTTGCCGCCCAGGCGCAGACCTTTCTGGCGCTGCATCCGCCCGCCCAGATCCTCGTGCTGGTCGCAGCCGCGCTCATCGGAGGGCTGGCGCGCGGCTTTTCCGGCTTCGGCGGCGCGCTGATCTTCGTGCCGCTGGCAGGGGCTGTGGCTGGCCCGCAGGTGGCCTCGCCGCTGCTGCTGGTGATCGATTTCATCATGACGCTCGGCCTGTTGCCGGATGCCTGGCGGCGCGCCAACCGGCGCGAGGTGGGCACCATGCTGATCGGGGCGCTTGCCGGCGTACCCGCCGGAACGGCGCTTCTGGCGTTTGCGCCGCAGCTTGGCCTGCGCTGGGGCATTTCGCTGATCGTGTTCGCGCTTCTTGCCTTCCTCATCTCCGGCTGGCGCTATCGAGGGCAACCGAAACCGGCGCTCAGCATCGCGACGGGTGTCACGGCCGGCCTGTTCGGGGGCGTTGCGCAACTCTCCGGCCCGCCGGTGGTCGCCTACTGGCTCGGCGGCGCCATCGACCGCCTGACAGTCCGGGCCAATCTGGTGGTCTATTTCGCGCTCTCCTCGGTGATATCGGGCACCTCCTATGTCGCGGCCGGCCTGTTGCGGCTGGATACGCTCATGCTTGCCGCCGTGGTCGGCCCCGGCTACGGGCTCGGCATCGCCATCGGCGCGCGCCTGTTCGGACTGGCGAGCGAAACCACCTTCCGCCGCATCTGCTACACGCTGATCGCCAGTGCGGGCATCGTCAGCCTGCCGGCCCTGGACGGGCTGCTGCACTGACGGCCCGGCAGGCCCGGCTTCTGCCCCTTCATTTTTCAGGAAGACTTAAGTCTGCACGCGATAAGGTCCGGCAGGAGCCATGCCCGGCGGGCTCTCCCGACACGAAGGCAGGCAGGATCAGTGCGGAAAGCGGCGCAGGCATGAGGAACAGCATTGATGCGCTCTGGCGCCGCCGCCTCCGCCGCGGACTGATCGTCTGCGGGCTGGAAGCATCTGCCCTGCTGGCGCGTGCCGGCATCGGAAAGCGCTTCGGCGAAGCGGGCGCCATCTTCGCCCTCCATCACGTCCGCCCCGTTGAGCAGCGACCAAGCGCACCCAACCGGCATCTCGAGATCACGCCTGATTTCCTGGAGGCGGTAATCTGCCGGCTGGCGCAAGAGGGATATGACGTCATCCGGCTGGAGGACGTGCCGCAGCGGCTCACCACGCCGCAGTCCCGTCCGTTTGCCTGCTTCACGCTGGACGATGGCTACCGCGACAACCGCGACCATGCGCTGCCGGTGTTCGAACGGCATGGCGTGCCCTTCACGCTGTTCGTCACGCGCGGTTTTGCGGAACGCACCCACAGTATCTGGTGGGAAACGCTGGCGGACCTGCTGAACGCAAGGACCAGGCTGCGCGCAGATCTCGGCCGCGGCGAAGAAGACATCAACCTTTCCACCGCCAAGGCGAGGCTGGATGCCTTCGACCGGTTTGCCCGCCGGCTGCGGCAGGGCGACGAAACCGAGACGGTGGCATGGCTGGATGGGCTGGCAAGCCGGCACGGGATCGATCCGCTGGAGATCACCCGGCGCCTGACGCTCGATGGCGGCGAGCTCGCTGAGCTGGCGCGCCATCCTCTGGTCACGCTCGGCGCCCACACCCTCAGCCATCGCGCACTCGGACGTCTGGCCGAGGACGAGTCGCGGGCGGAAATGCAGGGGTCGGCAGACTGGCTGGCGGCGCTGACCGGCCGGCGTCCGGCAACGCTTGCCTATCCCTATGGTTCTGCCGCCACCCTCTCGGCACGCGAAGCGGATCTTGCCCGGACGGCCGGCTTCACGGCTGCAGTCACCACACAACCCGGCGTGGTGACGCGCGCACATGCGGCGCAGCTGACCGCCCTGCCCCGAATTTCACTGAACGGCTATTATCAGAGGCCGCGCTACGTGACGGCGCTTGCTGCGGGCATTCCCTTCCGGCTGACGGGGCAGCGGGCATCCTGAGGATGCCCGCTGCCGTGATCGCTCAGGGATACATGCGCACCTTCGACCAGTCGCCATCCGGCGCCGGCCGGCGGAATTCGACGCGGTCGTGCAGGCGAAAGGGCCGGTCGTGCCAGAACTCGATGGAGGTCGGCTCGATGCGGAAACCGGACCAGTGCGCGGGCCGCGGGATCTCGCCGATCGCATGGCGTGCGGTGTATTCAGCCACCGCCTTTTCCAGCGCAAAGCGGCTTTCCAGAGGTCGCGACTGCTTCGACGCCCATGCCCCGATGCGGCTGCCGCGCGGGCGCGATGCATAATAGGCATCCGCTTCCTCGTCGGAAACGACGCTCACCGGTCCGCGCAGACGCACCTGCCGGCGCAGCGATTTCCAGTGGAAGCACATGGCCGCCTTCTGCTGGCCAAGGATCTCGCGACCCTTCTGGCTTTCGAAATTCGTATAGAAAACAAAGCCCCGCGCATCAAAACCCTTCAGGAGCACCATGCGCACATTGGGCAGGCCCTGCTCATCGACGCTCGCCAGTGCCACCGCATTCGGATCATTGATTTCGGAACCTTCCGCGTCCTTCAGCCATTGTGCGAACAGGGCGAAGGGCTCGCTTTCCTCGGTAAAGTCACCGCTTGTTAACCCATCTTCAGACATATTGACTAAAATGCTCCCGATCTGGTCAAATCGACTCGTGAACCGTTTCCGAACTGGACGCAAGGTGGAAGTGACAGCAAAGACAAACAACCGCACCCGGACACCGCTGTCGCTTATGCTTCAAACAGCCCTTGTCGTCCTCCTCGCCGGCTCCGTTTCCGGATGCACGAGCGGTGCCTTCGACCTGTTCGACACCTCGCCCAAGGTGGACCGCAGCCTTTCCACATCGACCATCCCGAAGCGCTCGGAAGAAGCGGTATCCGACGAGGTGACCGTGCGCAATGCCGTAACCTCTGCCGACCTGTCGAAGATGGGAGCCAATCCGCTTCCCTGGGCCAACACCGCCACCGGCAGCGCCGGCGTCGTCTCGAAGATCCGCGAGGCACGGGTGGCCGGCCAGCTGTGCCGCGGTTTCGTGACCACCCGCCATTCCTACGAAGGCATTGCCAAGTTCACCGGGCAGGCCTGCATGGCCGACAGCGGTGACTGGCTGCTGACCTCCTTCGAACGCCAGTAACGGTGCCCCTGTCGCAGGGACGGCGCAGCGCGCCGCTTCTTTGGCGGCCACTTTGTCATGCGCCTGATCGGCGCAATGCAGGCCGACGTGTTACGTTCTCTTAAGCTTAATTCTACTGTCATCGCGACGTAAATCCTCTTTAGAGACTCACGCCTCTATTCTCCTCGCATAAGCCGATGTCCTGCCACGTTTCCACGGGAACGGTCCGGGCCGGCACGAGTTGTTTGACCTTGTCATGCGGCCCGTCATGCGGCGCGCGTGCCAGGAAACCGAGTTGGTGGATATTGATGCGCGACCCCTATTCCCTCCTTGGCGTTCAGAAAGACGCAGGACCCGACGAGATCAAGGCTGCCTGGCGCTCCAAGGCCAAGACCCTGCATCCGGATCACAACCGGGACGACCCGCTGGCGAGCCGCCGCTTCGCCGAGGTAGGGCAAGCCTATGAGGTATTGAAGGATCCGGAACGTCGCCGGCGCTACGACCGCGCGCTCGAAACGCAGCAGACCATCATGCAGCAGCGCGAGGCGGCCCGACAGGCAGAGGAACGCGCCCGCGCCGCCCGCGCCAATGCCGAACGGGTGATGGAGGAACTGGCGCGCGCCAATGCGCAGCGCGCCCAGGCCCAGAACCAGGCCCATGATCAGGGCAGCAGCGGTGCAAGCACCATGGGCCGCGATCAGGAAAGCCCCGAGGACATGATCAACCGCATCTTCGGAGCGGGCCAGGGCGCCGGACCAGCCTCCGCGCAGGCCGGCGGATCACAGTCACAGGCGCGGTCCCAGGCACAGTCCCAGACACACTCCCAGACACCGGGCGCCTCCCAGGGCAAGGCGCGGCAGGCGCCGCCCCCCCCGGAGACAACCGCCGAGACAACGGCCAGCGCCCCGGGCGGCGCGGAGGCTAAGCCTGAGACGGGCCAGACTGCACCGCAGAAGCCGCAGCCGCCGCTTCCCCTACAGGCGATAGAACTTCTGACCGGCCTGATGCGCCGCATCCGCGGCAACCCGACGCCGCCGGAAAAGGCGCCGGACCTGCTGGCGACGGCCACCGTGTCGCTGAACGACCTGCTGCAGCTGGCGCCGGTCACCGTGTCGCTATCGGACGGACGCGATGTGCGCTTTGCCCTGGAAGCCGGCATGACCGATGGTCATGTGATCCGCCTTTCGGGTCAGGGCCTGCGCATTCCGGGCGCCCCGCGCGGCGATCTGCTGGTGACGCTGAAGGTGGCGCGCGACGAGCGCTTCCGCGTCGAGGGCTTTGACCTGCACACGGTACTGCCGATCTCGCTGGAGGACGCGGTGCTCGGCACGGAAGCCGAGGTGGAAACACCGGGCGGACGGGTGCCTGTGTCCATTCCCGCCTGGACGGGTTCGGACCAGAGCGTGCGCATCGAACGGCTCGGCCTGCATGCGAGCGCCGGCGAACGGGGCGACCTCGTGGTGGAGGTGCGCGTCATTCTCTGGGAAAAGCCGGACCCGAAGGTGATCGACCTGATGCGCCACATGCGCTACGGCCTCTTCGTGTGACGCTTTTGCGACGTTATCCAAGGTCGCGCACCCATTGTTACGAAGCCTTACAGGAGATGATCTGCGTCAAGCTTGAACGCGGGGGCGGGCTATGCCATAGGCAAAATTCGTCTAAAGTCTCAGAGGATAGAGTATGGCTCAGGCAACCGGCCTCATGGCAGGCAAACGCGGCATCATTATGGGTGTGGCGAACAATCGTTCGATCGCCTGGGGAATTGCCAAGGCCATTCATGCACAGGGCGGCGAAGTGGCGTTCACCTACCAGGGCGATGCGATCAAGAAGCGTGTCGAGCCTCTGGCAGCGGAACTCGGCGCAACGCTTGCCGGCCACTGCGATGTCAGCGACGAGGCGAGCATCGATGCCGTCTTTTCCGAGATCGAGCAGCGCTGGGGCAAGATCGACTTCCTCGTGCACGCCATCGGTTTTTCCGACAAGGACGAACTGACCGGCCGCTACATCGACACGACCCCGGAAAACTTTTCCAAGACCATGCAGATCTCGGTGTTTTCCTTCACCTCGGTCGCCCGTCGCGCCGAAAAGCTGATGACGGACGGCGGCTCCATGCTGACGCTGACCTATTACGGCGCCGAGAAGGTGATGCCGAACTATAATGTCATGGGCGTTGCCAAGGCCGCGCTCGAGGCGAGCGTGAAATATCTCGCCGTCGATCTCGGCCCGAAGAACATCCGCGTCAACGCGATCTCGGCCGGCCCCATCAAGACGCTGGCGGCTTCCGGCATCGGCGATTTCCGCTATATTCTGAAGTGGAACGAGTATAATGCGCCGCTGCGCCGCACCGTCACCATCGAGGAAGTCGGCGATGTCGGCCTCTACATGCTGTCCGATCTGTCGCGCTCGGTGACCGGCGAGGTCCACCATGCCGACAGCGGCTATCACGTCGTCGGGATGAAGGCGGTCGATGCGCCGGATATTTCCGTCGCCAAGGATTGACGCCAACCGCCGGAGCGGCCGCCGTGCTCATCTATATGATCCGTCACGGACAGACCGACTGGAATGCCGAAGGCAGGTTGCAGGGCCAGAAGGATATCGGCCTCAATGACACGGGGCGCGCCCAGGCGCGCCACAACGGCGAGACGCTGCGCACGCTGCTTGCCGATCAGGTGGAGGCCTTCGATTTCGTGGCCTCCCCTCTCTCCCGCACGCGCGAGACCATGCAGATCGCGCGAACGGCCATCGGTCTCGATCCGCTGGCCTATCGCACCGACGAACGGCTCGTCGAACTGTCCTTCGGTGATTGGGAAGGCCATACGCTGGACGAAATCCGGGCGCTCGCACCGGAACGGCTGAAGGAGCGTTCCCGGCAGAAATGGAACTTCATTCCGCCCGGAGTCGATGCGGAAAGCTATGAAATCCTCTCCTGGCGGGTCGCGGCCTTTCTGCAGGCGGTGGAACAGCCGACCGTCTGCGTCAGCCATGGCGGCGTCATCCGCTCCGTGCTGAAACTGGTCGGCGGCTGGAACGAGCTGGACGCGGCGCGCTGCGACATCCATCAGGACCGCGTGCTGATCATCGAACGCGATCATGGCCGCGTCGAGTGGCTCTGACACGGCCGAACGAAATTCCTTTGGAATGGGATGGACTTACTGGACGATCTGCAGGTCGTCCACCACGCGGCTACCGTCAACGATGGTGTAGAACACCACCACCTTCACGCCGGACGTCAACCCGTCGAAGTTGAATTCCTCGGGCACCTTGTAGGTCTTGCCGTCGTCAAGCGTGAAGCTCAGCTTCTTCTTGTCGACCGACTTGATGGTGGCTTCGACATCCATGCTCTGGGCAACCGTCGAGAGCGGGGACAGGATGCTTGCGGTAGCAAGCAGTGCAGCGATCAGGAGGCGCATGGTGTAAGCCCTGGGCACATCAGCGAATGTTTTGTTTCGAAACATGTTTTGCCTTCCGATTATGGCGAAATTTGCCCGCCCGCGTGGCATCCGGCGTCTTATTGATGAAGACAATTTTTACGAATTGCAACCAACCGCAAGAGGCGTGCGCACAGCACCCAGGCGCAAGCAACGTCAGGCTGTTATCCCCACAGAAAATCGTCGGCAAGTTCATGTCCATCAGCGCAATCGGAAATTAACTTGCCGGCCGTAAGGATGGGGTTGATGTCTGAAAGCTTCCAGAAAAGGCCCGTCCGCTTGTTTTCCTGGCTCCTGTCGAACTGGCAAACGGACGAGACGCCGATGCGCTGGCGCAGGCCCGCCCTCATTGCGGCGGCCATCACGCTTGTTCTGACCACGGCAGGCGTCGTCTTTGATCGCTACCGCAGTGACGTCTACCAGGCGGACCTGCGGGTGGCGACGGAGCGCACCGTCAACATCCTGATCCAGCGGATGAAGAGCCGGCTGCAGGGCGACCGGCTGATCGCCGATCACCTGGCCAATCTTCTCGCGCACGCGCCAAACGTGACCCCCGGCCAGCTCGATGAGGATGTCCGCCGCGTCCTGGCAGACAACCCGCACACGCTGGCGGTCGCTCTGGCCCCGGACCGCAAGCTCGGTCGCGTGATCCTGCGCGAGGGCGCACGCACCGATCCCGCCGGCAGCTTTACACGCCTTGACCTGTCCACACTTGCCGCGCGGCTGAAGGATCCCGGTGCTGGCGGGCAGATGCTCGCCGTGTCAGGCGCCGGCGACCAGACCCTGACACTGGTCGTCCCGGTCGAGCGCAACGGTCAGCCCTGGGGCGCGCTGGCGCTCATCATCGACCAGCGGCAGTTCTTCGCCGAGGCCGGCATCGATGCCGAAACCTCGTCGGTGTCCTTCCGGGACATGCTCGCCGATGACTGGTTGCATGTGGCCGTGCGCCATGTGGATCCCGGCGGCGAAACCCTGCTGACCGGACAGCCTGACATTGCCGGCCTGGAGCCCGTTGCGTCAGCCCTTCCCGTCAACGGCGGGCGCTGGGAGGTGATGGCGGCACCGCGACAGGGCTGGGACGCAAGCCCGGCCGACCAGGTCTCCTTCCGCTGGCTGCTCGCCGCGGCCGGCCTCGGCATGATCCTGCCGGTCTTCTTCGCCAGCCTGCTGATCGGCGAGCGCAACCGCCACATCGCCATCCTGAAAAGCCGCGAGGCCAATCTGGTGGAACTGTCGCAGCGTTTCAACCTGGCCATGGAAACCTCCAGCATCGGCATCTGGGAGGTGACCGGCGACAACCATCTGACCTGGGACCAGCGCGCCGCCGCGCTCCACGAACGGCCGGACGCCCAGGATCGCAGCCGGCTGGAGGAATGGCTGCGCACCATCCACCCGGATGATGTCGATGCGGCCGAAGCCCATTTCTTCACCTGCATCTGCTCCACCACGCCCTGCACGCAGGTCTACCGCATCCGGCTGGCCGACGGCTCGCTGCGCCATCTGCGCTCGGCCGGCGCCAGCTATCGCCACGCCGATGGCAGCACGCGCACAACCGGCATCGTCTGGGATGTCACGTCCGACATCCTGATGAACCAGACGCTGGTGAGCGCCAAGGAAAACAGCGACATCAAGAATGCCGAGCTGGAACTGGCGCTGGACGAGCTGTCCAATCGCGAACACCAGCTGGAAGAACTGTCGACCCGGCTGGATCTGGCACTCGGCTCCTACAATTGCGGCATCTGGGAATCCAATCCGCACACGCGGACCGAGATCTGGGACCGCCGCATGTGCCAGCTTTACGGGCTGCCCTATACCGATGGGCACATCACAGCCGAACAGTGGATGAACCTCATTCATCCCGACGACCGCAAGCTGGCCCGGCGGATGTCCTCCCATTTCCCGGCAAAGCCCTCCGGCCAGCCGCTGGTGGTGCGTGTGCCGCAGCCGGATGGCAGCATCCGCTTCGTGCGGTCCATCGGCAAGCCCTATACCCAGCGCGATGGCAGCCAGAAGCTCGTCGGCATCGCCTTCGACGTGACCGAAGACATGCTGATGCAGGAGCGGCTGAAAACCGCCAAGCTGGAGGCGGACGCCAAGAACGTCGAGCTGGAACTGGCGCGTCGCCGCATCGAGCACAATGCCCTGCACGACCCGCTGACCGGGCTCGCCAACCGCCGCAAGCTGGATCTGGAACTCGATGCACTGTCGCTCGAAAGCCGCCAGAAGCGCCGGCAGGTTTCGCTGCTGCATCTCGATCTCGACCGCTTCAAGCAGATCAACGACACGCTGGGCCATGCGGCGGGCGATGCGATGCTGGTGCATGCCGCGCAGATCCTCACGCGCAATGTCGGCCCTCGCGATCTGGTCGCCCGCATCGGCGGTGACGAATTCGTCATTCTCGTGAACGACAATGCCGATCCCAAGGACATGGCGACGCTGGCCGGACGCATCGTCACCGAGCTGCGCCAGCCCATCGATTTCGAGGGCTTTTCCTGCCGCTGCGGCGTCTCGATCGGCATCGCCCAGGAGCGCGGCGTCCGGATCGATGCACGCAAGATGCTGATCAATGCCGATATCGCGCTCTACCGCGCCAAGGGACAGGGCCGCAACCGCTTCGAATTCTTCACCCAGAACCTGCAGGCCGAAATCATCCGCCACAAGCAGACGGCCGACGAGATCCTTGCCGGTATCGAGGATCACCAGTTCACCGCCTGGTACCAGCCGCAATTCTGCGCCATCACGCGCCAACTGGCCGGCGTGGAGGCGCTGATCCGCTGGAACCACCCGCAGCGCGGCGTGCTGCCGCCGGATGCCTTCCTGGCCATCGCCGAAGACCTGAACGTGGCGGCCACGCTCGACCAGATCGTGCTGGAAAACGTGCTGAAGGACCAGATGCGCTGGGCCGCCGCCGGCATCCGCATCCCGCGTGTCTCCGTCAATGTCTCCTCGCGGCGGCTGAGCGACCGGACGCTGATCGACACACTGCAGACCCTGCCGATCTCGCCCGGACAGATCGCCTTCGAACTGGTGGAATCGATCTTCCTCGATGACCGCGAGGATCTGGTGACGGAGAACCTGGAGCGCATCAAGGCGCTCGGCGTCGACATCGAGATCGACGATTTCGGAACGGGCCATACCTCCATCGTCAGCCTGCTGAAGCTCAAACCCCGGCGGCTGAAGATCGACCGCCAGCTGGTGATGCCGATCCTGACGGCGCCGCAGGAGCGTGCGCTGGTGCGCTCGATCATCGAGATCGCCCGCTCGCTCGGCGTCGATACGTTGGCCGAGGGTGTGGAAACGCTGGAGCATGCCACCTTGCTGCGCGAAATGGGCTGCGACCTTCTGCAGGGCTTTGCTTTCGCCAAGGCGCTGCCCTATGCGGACTTCACCGAAGCGGCCCGCAACGGCTTCAGCCGGATCGCCTGAGGCCGGCATCCGGACAAAAAGGGCTTTCCCCTCCCCCGCCTTTTCCACTATGACAAGGCCGCTCAACGTCCCGGCGGCCAGGCGTCGCCCATCGGTCAGGTCTCATGTCGCATAACACCTTCGGTCACCTTTTCCGCGTTACCACCTGGGGCGAAAGCCATGGCCCGGCGCTCGGCTGCGTCGTGGATGGCTGCCCCCCCGGCATCCGCTTCACGCTGGACGAGATCCAGGCCTATATGGACAAGCGCAAGCCCGGCCAGTCGCGTTTCGTGACGCAGCGCCGCGAGGACGATATCGTCAAGGTTCTGTCCGGCGTCATGCTGTCGGAAGACGAAACGGTGATGACCACCACCGGCACGCCGATTTCCATGCTGATCGAAAACACCGACCAGCGCTCCAAGGATTACGGCGAAATCGCCCGCCGCTACCGGCCGGGCCATGCGGATTATGCCTATGACCTGAAATACGGGATCCGCGACTATCGCGGCGGCGGCCGTTCCTCGGCGCGCGAAACGGCGGCGCGTGTGGCCGCCGGCGCGCTTGCCCGCAAGGTCATCCCCGGCGTCACCATCCGCGCCGCGCTGGTGCAGATCGGCAAGCACAAGATCAACCGCGGCAATTGGGATTGGGCGCAGGTGGAGCAGAACCCGTTCTTCTGCCCGGATGCCGCGATGGTGCCCGTATGGGAAGACTATCTCGACGGCATCCGCAAGGCCGGCTCCTCCATCGGTGCCGTGATCGAGGTGGTGGCGGAAAACGTACCGGCTGGCCTCGGCGCGCCGATCTATGCCAAGCTCGACCAGGACATCGCCTCGCTGCTGATGTCGATCAATGCCGTGAAAGGCGTGGAGATCGGCGAAGGCTTCGCCGCGGCCGAACTGTCCGGCGAGGAGAATGCCGACGAAATGCGCATGGGCAATGACGGCCAGCCACTGTTTCTCTCCAACCATGCCGGCGGCATTCTGGGCGGCATTTCCACCGGCCAGCCGATCACCGCCCGCTTTGCCGTGAAGCCCACCTCCTCGATCCTGACCGAGCGCCAGTCGATCGATGCGGACGGCAACAATGTGGATGTGCGCACCAAGGGCCGCCACGACCCCTGCGTCGGCATCCGCGCCGCGCCGATCGGCGAAGCCATGGTGGCCTGCGCGCTGGCCGACCACTTCCTGCGCGATCGCGGGCAGACCGGCAAGGCCCGCTGACGCCTGTCCGGGAAGGCTCCCGTCAAAACCCTGACGGGGCCGTCCGTCAGGGAACGATCATGCCACCGTGGTAATCGAGGCGATAGACCTCCCGGTCGCCGCGAAAGATGCGTTCGATGCCGATGAAGCTTGCCGGATCGCCGGTGCTCTCGTCGGCATAGCGGTAACCTGCCACCTCATGCACGAAGCCGCCCAGAAAGCGCCCTTGCGCATACATCTGCGGCAGGCTGGCGCGGATGACCATTCCGGCCCTTTCGCCGTCGATCTCCAGGGGATCGAGGATGCGGCCGTAATAGTTCATCGCCCAGACCGGCTCGCCCTTCCTCCAGACAACCTCCTGCCCGAGAAAATCCGTGCCGCCGAAATAGCTGTCGAGATAGGACCACTCGTCCCGCGCATGGCCGACATCATGCGATCCCGGCCGGCACGACGGCCCCGCCGCCCGGCCGCCCACATAGGCCGCCGCCTTGGCCTCGACGATGAAGGCATTCAGGTCGTCCATGGCTTTCCTCCCGTTAGTGGACAGCGATGCTCAAGACAGCGCGTATTTCGGGGCCGTCCCCGGTCCTGCCAGGCCCCGGCGCGACACGATCAAACGACCTCGCGGCCCCTCGCCCGACCAAGACGCGCCTCTACTTCCCGATCACCATCGACATGCCGACGGAGCGCGGCGCGGTTTCGCGAAAACCGAACTGGGCATAGAGCCGGTTGGCCGGCACGTCGGCGATCAGGCTGACATAGGCGCTAGCCGGCGCCACTTCGCGCAGGTGATCCACCAGCGCTGCCACGATGCGCTTGCCGAGTCCGCGCCCCTGGTGAGCGGGCTTGACGGCGATATCGGTGATCTGGAAGAAGCAGCCGCCATCGCCGATGATGCGCCCCATGCCGACCGTTTCCTCACCCAGCATCACGCTGACGCCGAAGACGCTGCCCTTCAGCCCGCGCTCGGCCGCCGCCTCGGAAAAGGGCGAGAGGCGGGCGGCCTTGCGCAGGCCGAGATAGGTCTCCACGGCGGGAATGCGGGCTTCGACGCGGTATTCGCTGCTGGACATGGTGTTTCCTTCTGTCGTTGGTTTCTGGGAAAAGGGCAATCGTCCGGCCTTTGCCACGACATACCCCGCCCCTGTCTTGTCGAAAACGCTGGTTTGCCGGCCGTGGAACAGGCTCAACCCTCCCAGCCCGGCAGGTATTCGACCCGCTCCACTCCGGTGAAACGGGCCAGGCGCACAAGCTCCGCCTCCAGACGCTCCAGCCGGCTGGCGGAAGCGCGAAGGCCGGGCTCCCACCAGAGGCGCCTCACCGCAAGCGTCCCGGCCCTTCGATCCGCCTTCATGTCGATGCGGCCGACCAGACGCTCGCCCTCGATGAGCGGGAAGACGTAATAGCCGTATTGCCGCTTCGCCTCCGGCACGAAGACCTCGATCCGGTAGTTGAAGCCGAACAGGCGCTCGGCGCGGTCGCGGTCGCGCAGCAGCGGATCGAAGGGGCTCAACACCCGAAGCCTCGCCGGCGGTTCGGGTGGCGAGAGCAGGTCGGCAAGCCCCTCGACAAAGGCAAACGACGGTCGGCGACGGCCATCCACCGTCACCACCTCCACCTCTTCCAGTTCTGCGCGGTGCCGGCTGACCCAGGCCTTCGCTTCCGGCGGCGTGACCAGATCGAAGAAGGCGGAAATTTCTCCCGAGGTTGCAAAGCCGAGCCGCTGCAGCGCCTGCCGGCAGGCCCAGTCGACGAAATCCTCGTGGCTGACCTCTGCCGCGAAATGATCGGGCGGGATGACCCGTTCGGAAAGATCGTAGACCTTCTGGAAATTTTCCCGCCGGGCAATCGCCAGCTTGCCGGTGTGCCAGAGAAATTCCAGCGCCGTCTTGGACGGGTGCCAGTTCCACCAGCCGCCGGACTTGTGATCGTCCGCCTTCACATCGCGGGCCATCACCGGGCCCTGATGGCGGATACGATCATAGGTCTCGGCAAAGGCCGAATCGAAATCCCTGCCCTGCCACTTCGCCCAGTTCTCGCGGATCTTTGCCTCGCGCCGCACGAAACGATGCTTCCAGTAAGGAAAGAAGGCCGAGGGGATGACGGAGGCATCATGTGTCCAGTGTTCGAACAGGCTGCGATCCTGTTCCAGAAGCGCCGTCAGATGCTCCCGGCGATAGGTCTGGTTGCGCGAAAACAGGATCTGGTGATGGGCGCGTTCCACGATCTGGATACTGTCGACCTGTATGAAGCCGAGATCATGGATCAGGTCCAGCAGGCCGTCACGACCAAGCTGCCGGTTTGGCGGCCGGGAAAGCCCCTGCCGCTCCAGAAACATGTGCCGGGCCTGCCGGTTTTCGATCAGAATCGCCATGATCCGAGGGTAGGTCATGTTCATCTTTTGTTCAACCGACATTCGCGCCTCCTCACGCTTTCCCGCGCCTCACCGCAGGCCGACCACCCGCTGGTCCACGGCCGTCAGCGCCCGGTCCACATGCCCGGCAAAGACGAGGGAGGATTCGTCGGCCACCACCGTCATTTTCGGCAGCCCGTTGAGGCGCACATGCAGCGACTGGCGCAAGCCCTCCTCGATGCCGGGCTGCATCAGGTCGTAGAAGCGCGTGCCGGGACCGGTGACAATGACCGGCAGGTTCTCGTGCAGGCTCAGCACCCGCGACAGGCCCTGCCCCAGCGCGAGCCCCGCCTGGCGGAAGGCGTGCTGGGCCATGCGGGTGCCCTGGCGCGCCGAGAGCGCGATCTTCTCGATTTCGGTCAATGGCACGAAGCGCGCCGGAATGGTGTTGGGCGGCACCTGGAAGGCAATCCGCAGGATCCCATAGAAGCCGGCGGTCGCCTCGATGCACCCCCTGAGGCCGCAACGGCACAGGCGGTCGTCCACCGCATTCAGCATGTGACCGAAGTTCGGCGCGCTGACGCTGAACTGGCCCTCCTCGATCCGCGCGATGCCAAGGCCGATGCTGTGACCGAGGGAGAGCGCGATCAGTCCTGCCCCGCCCTCCGCCGGCGATTCGGCCATCCGCTTGCGGGCGGCGGCGTGCGCCACCAGCAGCGTCTCGTTGCTGACGAACAGGGTGGCGGCCGGCCAGTGTTCCAGCAGTGCGGAAAACTCGACGCTGCGCTCGCCAAACACCGGTGACCAGACGAGCCGCCCCCCGTCTGCATCGACGATGCCCTTGGACGACAGCGAGATCGCCCCCACTTCCGCCGGCTCCAGCCGCGAGCGCTGGATCAGACGCGCGATCGCCTCGCCCATGTCGGACAGCAGGCTGTCCGGCGTGCCTGCAGCAATGTCGCGCGGGCGGCTGAAGCGGTCGATCATGGTGCCACCATAATCGGCAAGGCCGTAATGCAGGGCATCGGACGAAATCTGCACCGCCACTGCATGGGAAAAGCGACGCCTGCGGGCAAACAGCACGCGGGGGCGCCCGCGCCCGCCGGAGGCCGGCTGGTCCTGCCGCTCGATGGCACCCAGCCGCTCCAGATCGCCGGTCACCGCCGTCACCGTGGCCGACGCAAGGCCTGTACGCTCCGACAGCGCCGTATGTGACAGTACAGCTTCCTCCCTCAGCGCCGAAAGCACCAGCGCAAGGCTGTGCCGGCGCAGCTGTTCGGTGCCCGCGCGCTGGGCGGCGGCAGGACTGGCCGGCAGAGAGGAATAGGACGCGGCAGGCATGGTCTCGAACAGTTGGCGCTTCGTGCTGAACAGAGTGTTGACAGGGTGTAAATCATCTGCCAGTTATTTTCTCGACTGTCGAGAAAAACAATTCTCAGTTGGGATGACGGGGGTTTCGACGGTAATCGGCGGGGGGCCGGGCGGACAAGGAGGTCTGCAGCGACCCGCATTCACTCGGGAGGTAATTATGAAATCAGTTCTGAAGCTGATGGCCTGCGCGGCTGTCATCGCATCCGTTCACGCTCCGGCTTTCGCCAAGGATCTGGTGGTCGGCGTATCCTGGTCGAACTTCCAGGAAGAGCGCTGGAAGACCGACGAAGCCGCGATCAAGAAGGCTCTCGAAGCCGCCGGCGCCAAGTACATTTCCGCTGACGCACAGACCTCTGCCGCCAAGCAGCTGACCGACATCGAAAGCCTGATCTCGCAGGGCGCCAATGCGCTCATCGTTCTCGCCCAGGATTCCGGCGCCATCGGCCCGGCCATCGAAAAGGCCACTGCCGAAGGCATTCCGGTCATCGGTTATGACCGCCTGATCGAAAATCCGAAGACCTACTACATCACCTTCGACAACAAGGAAGTCGGTCGCCTGCAGGCCAAGGAAGTCTTCAAGGTCAAGCCGTCCGGCAACTACGTGTTCATCAAGGGTGGCTCCACCGACCCGAACGCCGATTTCGTCTTCTCCGGCCAGCAGGAAGTGCTGAAGGAAGCGATCGCTTCCGGCAAGGTGAAGAATGTGGGCGAATCCTACACGGATGGCTGGAAGCCGGAAATTGCCCAGAAGAACATGGAGCAGTTCCTGACCAAGAACAACAACAAGGTCGATGCGGTCGTTTCCTCGAACGACGGCATGGCCGGCGGCGTTGTGGCTGCTCTCGAAGCCCAGGGCATGGCCGGCTCCGTTCCGGTCTCGGGTCAGGACGGCGACAAGGCCGCTCTGAACCGCATCGCGCTTGGCACGCAGACGGTCTCCGTCTGGAAGGACAGCCGCGAGCTTGGCAAGAAGGCCGGTGAAGTGGCCGTGGCGCTTGCCAAGGGCACCAAGATGGAAGCCCTGCCGGGCACGGTCAAGTTCAAGGGCGGTGCCAAGGGCATCGAGATGAACTCCGTCTTCCTGACGCCGATCGCCATCACCAAGGACAATCTGAACGTGGTTCTCGACGCCGGCTGGATCTCCAAGAAGGAGCTTTGCCAGGGCGTGAAGGCCGGTTCCGTCAAGGTCTGCGGCTGACGCAATTCCAGGCGAGCACACGTCCGGACGTCGCTCCCCCTCGGGAGGACCCTCCGGACGGATCCCTCCCGCAGAAGGGCGCGGCAGGGGTTCTCTCGCCTGATTGGAAAAGACCATAAACGGCAAACTGACCGACAGTTCCGGACGTCGCAGCCTTGCTGCGGCGTTCTTCTCTGACGGCCGCTGCCGAGTAACGAGGGGAGTTCAAGGCTCATGACGGATCATACCATCGCGGTCCCCGCGACCCGCACCACGACCGGTGCGCGCGCGGCGCCGGGCAATCCGCTGAAGCGCTTTTTTCAAGCCACCGAAATCGATACCCGCCTGCTCGGCATGGTGGTGGCAATGCTGGCGATCTGGATCGGCTTCCACATCATGTCCGGCGGCCTGTTCCTGACGTCGCGCAACTTGTGGAACCTGTCCGTGCAGGCCGCCTCCGTCTCCGTCATGGCCACCGGCATGGTTCTGGTCATCGTGACGCGCAATATCGACCTGTCCGTCGGCTCGATCCTCGGCTTCGTCGGCATGATCATGGCGGTGACCCAGACGAAGTTCCTGCCGGCCTGGCTCGGCTATGACCATCCGGCCAACTGGTTCCTGGCGCTTGCCGTCGGCATCGTGCTGGGCTCGGCGATCGGCGCCTTCCAGGGCATGATCATCGCCTTCCTGAACGTTCCCTCCTTCATCGTCACGCTCGGCGGCCTGCTCGTCTGGCGCGGTGCGGCCTGGATGGTGACGAGCGGCGCGACGGTTGCGCCGATGGACACCACCTTCCGCCTGATGGGCGGCGGCGCCGACGGCTCGATCGGCGCGACGGCCAGCTGGATCGTCGGCGTGATCGCCTGCCTCTTCATCGTCCTGTCGATCCTGCATTCGCGCAAGCAGCGCAAGCGTTTCGGCTTCCCGCTGAAGCCGGTCTGGGCCGAATTTGTCGTCGGCATCGTCAGCTGCGGTGTCGTCTTGGGCGCCGTCAACGTGCTGAACAGCTATTACATGCCGGTCAATCTGGCGCGCAAATATGCCGAGGACCACGGCATCGCCTGGCCGGAAAACGGGCTCGACATTCCGCTCGGCATCGCCATTCCGGTACTGATCGCGCTTGGCATCGCAATCGTGATGACCTTCCTCACCAACCGCACGCGCTTTGGCCGCTATGTCTTTGCGATCGGCGGCAATCCGGAAGCGGCTGAACTTGCCGGCATCAAGACCCGCTGGGTCACGGTGCGGCTGTTTGCGCTGATGGGCGCGCTCTGCGCGATCGCAGCAGCCATCTCCACCGCGCGCCTCAATGCGGCGACCAATGCCCAGGGCACGCTCGACGAACTCTATACGATTGCGGCAGCCGTCATCGGCGGCACGTCGCTCGCCGGCGGTGTCGGCACCATCGCGGGCGCGGTTCTCGGCGCGCTCGTCATGCAATCCCTCAATTCCGGCATGGTGCTGCTCGGCATGGATGCGCCGCTGCAGAGCATCGTGATCGGCATGGTGCTGGTGCTGGCAGTCTGGCTCGACACCATCTATCGCGCCCGCGCTCGCTAGAAGGAGTAGGAAAGATGACCAACAACAAGACTCCTCTGGTGGAAATGCGTGACGTTTCCATCTCCTTCGGCGGGATTCATGCCGTCGACGGTGCCTCGGTCGATCTGTTCGCCGGCGAAGTGGTCGCCCTGCTCGGCCATAACGGTGCGGGCAAGTCGACGCTGATCAAGATCCTCTCCGGCGCCTATCGGCGGGATTCCGGCGACATTCTGATCAATGGCGAACAGGCCGAGATCAACAATCCGCGCGACGCCAAGAAATACGGCATCGAGACGATCTACCAGACATTGGCCGTCGCGGATAACGTCGATGCCGCCGCCAACCTCTATCTCGGCCGCGAGCTGCGCACCCCCTGGGGCACGCTGGACGACGTGGCGATGGAAGCCAAGGCACGCGAGGTGATGGGGCGGCTCAACCCCAACTTCCAGCGCTTCAAGGAGCCGGTGAAGGCGCTTTCCGGCGGTCAGCGGCAATCTGTGGCGATCGCTCGCGCGATCCTGTTCGATGCCCGCATCCTGATCATGGACGAGCCGACGGCGGCACTCGGGCCGCAGGAAACAGCGCAGGTGGGCGAACTGATCACCCAGCTGAAGCGGGAGGGCATCGGCATCTTCCTGATCAGCCACGACATCCACGACGTCTTCGATCTCGCCGACCGCGTCTTCGTGATGAAGAACGGCCGCGTGGTGGGCCATGCCCGCACCGAGGATGTGACCAAGGATGAAGTGCTCGGCATGATCATTCTCGGCAAGGTGCCGCCGGGCGCCGTGCCCGGCCCCGGCGCCATGCAGACGGCCTGACGCCAGAACGTAAAAGGAGCGGCATCGCTGCCGCTCCTTCCTCGTCTCATGCCAGAAGATCGTTCCTCACGAGGGTTCGCCGGGGGTGAACCCCAGCATGTAGATCCCCGCCACCACGATGGCGATGGCGAAGATGGTGAGAACGAAGGTGATCATGCCGCCGCGGGCCTTGGGTCCGGTATCCTGTGTCATGGCGGCAGAACGTTCGCCGGCCGCCCTTGGTTCCGCCGGTTGACGTTTACGCACCGTCCAGTGGCTCGACGCCCTGCGGCTGGCCTGCCCGGTCGAGGCGGATCTTTTCGATGCGGTTTTCGGCGGCGGCCAGCAGCTTTTCGCAGTGCTTCTTCAGCGCCTCGCCGCGTTCGTAGATGGCAATCGATTCGTCGAGTGCAACGTCGCCGCGTTCCAGGCGGGCCACGATGCTTTCCAGTTCCGCCACGGCCTTTTCAAAAGTGTAGCCGCTGACGTCGTGGGCGGTAGCGCTCTCCGACATGCTTAGCCTTTCATCAGTCTGAGGATATGCAGGCCCGCCGATTCGGCGAGGCCTTCGAGATCATAGCCGCCTTCCAGCAGGCTGACGACCCGGTTGCCGGCGTATTTCCCGGCGATTTCCATCAGTCGGCCGGTGGCCCAGTCGAAATCATCGCCGACGAGGTTGATCTGCGCCAGCGGATCGCGGTGATGGGCATCGAAGCCGGCGGAAATCAAAAGCAGGTCGGGCCGGAAATTGTTGAGCGCCGGCAGCACGCGGCTGGAAAAGGCCTCGCGGAAATGATCGCCGGCCGCATGCGGCGAAAGTGGCGCGTTGATCACATTGTCATGCGCCCCGGTTTCCGACAGAGCGCCGGTGCCGGGATAGAGCGGCATCTGGTGCGTGGAGCAAAACAGCACCGAGGGATCGTCCCAGAAGATATCCTGGGTGCCGTTGCCGTGGTGGACGTCCCAGTCGACGATGGCGATGCGCTCCACGCCATAGGTCTTCTGGGCGTGGCGGGCGGCAATCGCCACATTGTTGAACAGGCAGAAGCCCATGGCCTTGGCCTTTTCCGCATGATGGCCGGGCGGCCGCGAGGCGACGAACACATTGTCGGCCGCGCCGGCAAACACGTCGTCCACGGCGGCCATCGCGCCGCCGACGGCCGTCAGCGCCGCCTGCAGGCTCTTCTGGCTCACATGCGTATCGGCCTCGATCTGGCGGATCAGATCCTCCTCCTCGGGGATTTCGCGCATCACGGAGAACAGATGGCTTTCGGGATGGGCAAGCGTCACCGCATCCTCGTTGGCCTGCGGGGCATCCCTGCGGTCCAGCCGGTCGAAATTCGGATGCTCCAGTGCGAGCGCCAGCGAACGCAGCCGGTCGGCGCGTTCCGGATGGCCCTCCGGCGTGTTGTGTTCGAGGAAGATCTTATGCTCGTAAAGACGGGTGGTCATTCCTCAGGGCTCCTGCCACGGTCACACGCACACTGCCCTGCGGAAATGGCGCAAAAACCGGCACTTTTCAAGGCACTTCACCAGGGCGCGGCTTGTTCGGGACGCCCCGCTCGTCTTAAATGCGAGGCGAGCGCAACAGGCATGGGAGACGATGTGAGCGACGAGACGATCCACAGGTTCCGCGTGGGCTTCCGCGACGTGGGCATGCGCGGCGAAATGCACAGTTTTGCCTATATCTCCTATGCGGAGGAGGCGCTCGCCGATTTCTGGGCCGCGCATGCGCCGGACATGCCCCTGCCCGCCTTCGGCGTTTCCCGGGTCGGCTGCCAGCTGCACAGGGCGCTGCAGGTGGGCGAGACGGTGACGACCGCCGTGCGCGTCAGCAAGATCGGCGGCAAGACCGCCGGCTTCTCGATCCTGA
Organism: Rhizobium sp. RU35A; assembly: GCF_900156005.1. Lineage (NCBI taxonomy): Bacteria > Pseudomonadati > Pseudomonadota > Alphaproteobacteria > Hyphomicrobiales > Rhizobiaceae > Rhizobium > Rhizobium sp. RU35A. The sequence continues at coordinate 542,140 of NZ_FTMR01000001.1, forward strand.
TGGAACGCGGCACCGAACTGGTCGCCGAAGCCGAAATCGTCTGGGCCGCCTGCAACCCGGACACCGGCGAGCCCATCCCGCTTCCCGAAGACCTGCGCGACTGGCTCTACAAGTATCTCGAGTGACGAGGCATCAGGCCGACTGAAGGTCCAGCACAAGCTCTGGATGCCGGTCCAGAAGCTTCATGAGTTGCACGGTCGGCCCGCTCGGTTCCGCTATACCGCGTTCGTACTTGTCGAAGGCGCTCTCGCCCACCTTCAGCAGCAGGCCGGCCTCCCGCTGGGAGAGCTTCAGCTTCAGCCGAAAATTGCGAATGGTTGCGGGCGCAGGAATGCCGTCCACCCGCTCCTTCAGCAGCCGCAGGGCATCGTCCGTCACCTTCATGTCGTCTCCGACATGAACGCCCTCGCCGTTTCCTTCTGGATAATAGCCCGGCAGATCGACGGTCAGGCTCTCGCCCTTGTAACGAACGGTGAAAGGACGCACGTCTCGCCGCAGTGTCTCGCCCGTGTCCGGGGCGATCATGACGTCGCGTCTGTGCGTGTCCGATGCAGTCATGTCATGTCTCCTTGAAGGACATCACCTTGAATTCGGTGACCACGTCATCCTGAAACTTCACATAGAGGACGAGGTCGCGCGCTGGCACATGGTAGACATCCTGCCACTGCCGATGATCCCGGTAGGTGGTCATCGATTTGTAGAACATCGAAGCCTCGATGCCGTTGATCGTCTCGGCGATGGCGTGACGATCGAACCCCAGCGCGAGCGCATCCCGCAGCGCGGAACCGGTCATTGCCAACGTCTCGACCGAGCCGATGGCAGCCTTGATGCGTGACAGCGCGTAAGTCGGCTTTTTCTTCTCCACGACAGTAAAATGCCACCTTAAAGGTGGCATTTCAAGAGAGCTTTGAGCAGCAATCCCGTCCGCTCACGCTCGCTGCGGCAGAAGCGGATAGCCGACCATCACGGCGCGGGCGGCAAGCGTGGCGATGGCGGCCTTCAGAAGATCGGCAGGCAGGAAAGCGAGCGAGCCGGCGGCGACCTTGGCAAAGGGCGTGCCGGCCACCAGTGAGACGACCGGCATGCCGATCGCATAGACCACCGCGATGCCACCGATGACGCTGGCGAGGAAGAAGCCGGCCATCTGCATGAGGCCGGACTGGCCCTCGCGCACGAAACGCTCGGCAAGCAGGCCGGTGACGAAGGCACCCAGCACCCAGCCGACAATATAGCCTGCGGTCGGGCCCATCAGCACGCCGAGGCCGCCGCGCCCGCCAGACAGAACCGGCAGGCCGATCGCCACCAGAACCACCAGCAGCGCATAGGCAACCGCGCCGCGGCGCGCGCCGATGATGCAGCCGGCCAGCATGACGCCCATGGACTGCGCGGTGATCGGCACCGGAATGAAGCCGAGCGTGACCGGCGGAATGAGGCCGAGCACGATGATGATGGCGGTAAACAGCGCCGCAAGAACCAGATCCCTGGTGGTCATGGAATTTCTCCCCAAAAGAGACAGCCTGTGAGACCCCTCGATCCGTCGCGATCCTGCCGCTCGCAGACGACGCATGCCGGTGCCCCCTCATGCCTGCAAGCCGCGCTTTGCGTTTGCATCCTGCCTTACTGGCCGCGAATGCCGCGCGCGTCAATCGCCTCGGCAATGCTGTCGGCATCACGCAAGGTGGAAATGATCAGCGGCGCGAGCATGCGGTGCAGTTTCACCGGAAGCCCGCGGGCGCGATGCGCCTCCTTCAGGGCCGCATGGCGGGCGGCGATCTCCGGCACGAAGCGCAGCACGAGGCCGACCGCCAGCCCGACATCGCTGGCTTTCAGAAGACCGAAACGTTCCAGCGGCAGGCACAGGCGGGTCAGAACGGCCATCACATCCGCCAGCGCCGTGCTGGCCGTCACGCTCGCCGCCAGAAACAGGATGGCGAGCAGCCGCAGCGTCGAGGAAAGCGCCTCCTCCGGCGAAACCAGCACGACATTCAAAAGACCGAACAGGCCGATGGTGATCAGCACCGGCCGCACCCGCCGCAGCGCTTCACCAGCCGAAAGCCCGAGCCGAAGATAGAGCGTGCCCGTGAGGATGGCCGCCAGGGCCAGCGGCAGGGCGCTTTGCACGAAGAACAGCGCCAAACTTGCCAGCGCCAGCGCCGCAAGCTTCAGGCCTGCCGGCAGGCGGTGCATCAACGTGTTTCCCGCCACATGCAGGCTGTTCAGCATGCGGCAATCTCTCGATAGCGGGCTATGGCATCGACACCCACGCCATCGAAGGCAAGCGCACCCTCGTGAAACACCAGCACCCGGGAAAAATCGCGGACCAGATCGAGATCGTGACTGATGACGATCGCCTGCTCCTCCAGAGCCTCGATCGCCGCCTTGACCCGCACGCGGTTCCGGAGATCGAGCTGGTTGGTCGGCTCGTCGAAGAGGATGAGTTTCGGGCGGTTCACCACGACGGCGGCGAGCGCGGCCAGTTGCAACTGTCCGCCGGACAGTTCATGCGGGCGACGCGACGCCAGATCCGTAAGGCCGAAGCGGGCCAGCGCCGCCTCCACCCTCTCTTCCAGGTCCCTGCCCTTCAGACCGCGGCTCAGCGGACCGAGCGCGATATCATCGCGGATGATCGGCAGGATGATCTGATGGCCGGGATTCTGGAAGATGAAACCGGTCGCAGCCATCACCGCCTTCTCGTCGGCCACGGTATCGAGCCCGTCCAGCGTCACGCGCCCGCGTGTCGGTTTGGCAAGTCCGTTGACGAGGCGGGCAAAGCTTGTCTTGCCCGACCCGTTGAGGCCGATCACGCCGATGCGGGGCTCGTGGAGCGACAGCGACAGCGGCTTCAGCGCCACCACCGGCCCGTAGCTGAGTTCCGCCTGATCGAAGAGGATGTGCACGTGCTGCCGTTCCGGTTCTTTCGTGAGCCTTGTTACCGCGCCCGGAGCGTGCCGGCCAGACGGTGGATATGCTCGGCACCGATGCCGCAGCAGCCGCCGATCATCGAGGCGCCGGCCTCTGCCCAGGTGCAGGCGAAGCGGGAATAGACATCGCTGGTCAGGTCCTTGCGGGTATCGTGCAGCCCTTCATTGGCGGCACTCTCGTCCGTATCGCTCTCGAAGGCATTCGCATAGACGCCGATCGGCAGCGACACGCCCGTGTCGCGGAAGACAGCGGAGGCCACGCGCACCGCTGCCTCCATCACTTCCGGACGGGCGCAGTTGAACATCAGCGCCGACGCGCCGGAGGTCGCCGCCCAGGCAGCGGCATCCGCCACCTGTTCGCCGGAGCGCAGTTTCGGCGTGGCCCCCGCCACCTGCGCCGCATCGTCGGCCAGCGTGAAGGAGATCCAGAAGGGTTTTCCGGTTTTCGCCACGGCAATGCGCACGGCCTCGCCCTCGGCGATCAGCGACAGCGTTTCGCCAAGCCATACATCGACGAAGGGACCAAGATTGTCGACCAGCACCGAAAGATAATCCTGCACGCGGGCGGGATCGAAATTTTCCGGCTCGTAGGATCCGAAGATCGGCGGCAGGCCGCCCGCCACCGTCACCGGCCGCCCGGCAGCATCGGCCGCCTCGCGCGCCAGCCGGCCGGAGAGCGCGATGAGGGAGGCGCCGTCTGTCGCAAACCGTTCCTCGCCGATATGGAAGGGCACCAGCGCATAGGAATTGGTGGTGATGACATCGGCACCGGCCGCGATAAATTCCGCATGCACCTGGCGCACGATCTCCGGCGCGTTGATCAGCGCCAGCGCCGACCATTCCGGCTGCTTCAGCTCGGCCCCCAGCCGCACCAGTTCACGGCTCATGCCGCCATCGAGAATGACAAGATCGCCCATGCACAACGTCCTTTCCTCCGGTCGCTCCGGTGGCGATAGCGCATCGGCGCGGCAAGCGGAACAGGTTTTTGGGGCAGATGCCGGTTACGGACCGGTTTGCCGATTGTCGTTCGATGGCCTGAAACGGCAAGGGCCGGCAGCGCATATCCGCTGCCGGCCCTTGCAAACTCGTGGACGCGCCCTCGCGCCCTGTCGGTCAATGATCAGTTCCAGCGGTCCTTGCCATTGGCCTTTTTCGGCTTGCCCTTGCCGGCAGGGGATTTCGCGGGCTTGGCGCCATCCTTGAAGGACGGCTTGCCATCCTTCTTGAAGGGCTTGTCGCGGAACGGTCGCTCGCCGGCCGGCTTGTCGCCGTAAGCCTTTTCGCCATACGGCCTGTCGCCGTAGGACTTCTCGCCGTAGCTTTTCTCGCCCTGGGGCCGATCGCTGCGGGCCGGCTTGTCGCGGAAGGGCTTGTCGAAGCTTTTTGCCGGGCGGGCATCATCGCCCGCATAGGCGGCCTTCGCCTTCGGCTTGCCCTTGCCCCAGTCGTCACGGGCACGGTCCTCGCGGCCACCTTCGCGCGGGGCATCGTTGAACTCGCGGCGCGGCGGACGGTCCTCGAAGCTGCGCTTTTCAAAGCTGCGGGGCTCGGCCTGACGGGTCAGATCCGGCACGCCATCCAGCACCGTCACCCGCACGCCGCGTTCCAGCATGCGGTTGGGGCCGATCGCGCCAAGGAAGGTATCGGCCACGTCGGCGGACAGTTCCACATAGGTTTCCGTCTGCTGCATCTTGATCGCGCCGATGCCGGCCTTGGTGATGCTGCCATTGCGGCAAAGCATGGGAATCAGCCAGCGCGGCTCGGCATTCTGCTTGCGGCCGACGGACAGCGACAGCCAGATGGCCGGGCCGAAATCGCCGCGCGGCGTGCGCGGGGTGGAGGGGAAGCTTTCGCCGGCCTCGCTGCGGAAATCGGCACGGTCATTGGCCCGCTCGCGCGGCTTGCGGGGCTGATCGACGAACACCTCGAGCAGATCTTCCGGCGCGGCATTGTTGTTGCGGTGCAGGTTGACGAAGGCGGCGGCCAGCTTTTCGGCACCGTAGCTTTCCACCAGACGCGCGACCAGATCCTGCTCCTCCTCGCGCACCTCCTCGGCAAAGACGGGATCGGAGAGAAAGCGCTCCTGATCGCGGGCGATCACCTCTTCGGCCGACGGCGGACGCACCCAGGCGGGCGTCACATTGGCGCCGCCGAGCAGGCGTTCGGCCTTGCGGCGCTGGTTGACCGGCACGATGAAGGCGCTGATGCCCTTATTGCCGGCGCGGCCGGTGCGACCCGAACGGTGCAGCAGGGTTTCAGGATTGGTCGGCAGATCGGCATGGATGACGAGTTCGAGGCCCGGAAGATCGATGCCGCGGGCGGCGACGTCGGTGGCGATGCAGACGCGGGCGCGGCCATCGCGCATGGCCTGCAGCGCATGGGTGCGCTCGTTCTGCGTCAGTTCGCCGGACAGCGCCACCACGGAGAAATTGCGGTTGCTGAGGCGCGCCGTCAGGTGGTTCACATTGGCGCGCGTGGAGCAGAACACGATGGCATTCTTCGCCTCGTAGTAGCGCAGCACGTTGACGATGGCGTTCTCGCGATCCGACGGCGCCACCAGAAGGGCGCGATATTCGATATCGGCATGCTGCTTTTCTTCCGATGCCACCTCGATGCGCACGGCATCGCGCTGATACTGCCTGGCAAGCTTGGCAATGCCGGCGGGAACGGTGGCGGAGAACATCAGCGTGCGACGATCATCCGGCGCCTGCTCGAGGATGTACTCGAGATCCTCGCGGAAGCCGAGATCAAGCATCTCGTCGGCCTCGTCCAGCACGGCGACGCGCACTTGCGACATGTCGAGCGCGTTGCGGCGGATATGGTCGCAGATGCGGCCGGGCGTGCCTACGACGATATGGGCCCCGCGCTCCAGCATGCGTCGTTCGGTGCGGATATCCATGCCGCCGACGCAGCTGGCAATCACCGCGCCCGTCATCTCGTAAAGCCATTCGAATTCGCGCTTCACCTGAAGGGCAAGCTCGCGGGTCGGCGCGATCACCAGCGCCAGCGGCGCCTCGGCGCGGCCAAAGCGCTCGGCGCCATCCGGCAGCAGCGTGGAGGCCATCGTCATCCCGAAGGCAACGGTCTTGCCGGAGCCGGTCTTGGCAGAAACCAGCGCATCTGCATCGGCAAGCTTCGGGTCGAGCATTGCCTGCTGCACCGGCGTCAGGGTCTCATAGCCGCGTTTCGACAACGCCTTGGCAATCGCCGGAACGGCGTTATTCAGTTCGGACATACATAAGGTCTTTCGGAGTATGGCGCATTTTCGCGCGGGGGGCCGCGGCGGAACGCGGCGGATATGGTGCGTGCTGTAGCGATTTGCGGCGCAAATGTCAAAGCGGAAGCCTTGTGCGGCTCAGCCGGTGCGGCACAGGGTAAATGGACAAGACAGGGCGGGTTGACCTTGGAATGCTGCCTGCACACATCTCCACACAAGAGACAGTGTGGCCCGACCAACAGGAGAAACGCTCAATGTCCTTCTTTCCCGGCAACGATCCGGAGGCGGGTGATGCCTTTGCCTGTGACGCCATCGAGAACCTGATCATTCCGCGTTCCAGCGATATCGGCGGCTTTGCCGTGCGCCGCGCACTGCCGACCCGGCAGCGGCGCCTGGTCGGCCCCTTCATCTTCTTCGACCGCATGGGACCGGCCATCCTGAAAGCCGGCGAGGCGCTGGATGTGAAGCCGCATCCGCATATCGGGCTCTCCACCGTGACCTACCTGTTCGATGGCGAGATCAAGCACCGCGACAGCCTGGGCACCGAACTCGTCATCCGCCCCGGCGACGTGAACCTGATGACGGCCGGGCGCGGCATCGTGCATTCGGAACGCACGCCGGAAAACCTGCGCGGCCACCCGCTCTCCATGTCCGGCCTGCAGACCTGGCTGGCGCTGCCTGATGACAAGGAGGAAATCGATCCGGCCTTTGCCCACACGGCCAGGGAGGCCATGCCGGTCATCGATCTCGCCGGCATTTCCGGGCGCGTGGTGATGGGCTCGCTCGATGGCGTCACCTCGCCGGTGGCAACCTTCACCGACACGCTCTATGCCGATCTCGCGCTTGCCGCCGGCCGGCGGTTTCCCTTTTCCGCCCTGCATGAGGAACGCGCGATCTACATTCTCTCCGGCTCGCTGATCGTAGCCGGCGACCGCTTTGCGGCCGACCAGCTGCTGGCATTCCGGCCGGGCGACGAGATCACGCTGGAAGGCGGGCCGGAGGGCTGCCAACTGATGCTTTTCGGGGGCGCGGCACTGAATTCGAAGCGCTACATCTGGTGGAATTTCGTCTCCTCCTCGAAGGAGCGCATCGAGCAGGCCAAGGAAGAGTGGCGCACCGCCCGTTTCGACATCGTGCCGGGCGATGAAGACGAGTTCGTGCCTTTGCCTTGAAGGTTGAATTGCTATAGAAGCGCGGCTTCGTGACACTTGAAATGGCCGCGTTTCTGCTCATCTTGAGGGAGACAAAGGCTCCGACGAGAGCAGAAAAGGCATCAAACTCGTGACCTCCATGCCCCAGACGCCGCTTCTGGACCAGGTAAGCTGGCCCGCCGACCTGCGCAACCTCGAAGACCGCGACCTGCCGCAACTGGCGCGCGAGCTGCGCGACGAGATGATCGATGCGGTCTCCAAGACCGGCGGACATCTGGGTGCGGGCCTTGGCGTGGTGGAACTGACGATTGCCATTCACAAGGTGTTCAACACGCCGGACGACCGGCTGATCTTCGATGTGGGCCACCAGTGCTATCCGCACAAGATCCTGACCGGCCGGCGCGAGCGCATCCGCACGCTGCGCCAGGAAAACGGGCTCTCCGGCTTCACCAAGCGCGCCGAGAGCGAATACGATCCGTTCGGCGCGGCCCACTCCTCCACCTCGATTTCCGCCGGCCTCGGCATGGCGGTGGCGGCGGATCTTTCCGGCAAGCCGCGCAACGTGATTGCCGTGATCGGCGACGGCGCGATGTCGGCCGGCATGGCCTATGAGGCGCTGAACAATGCCGGCGCGCTGGATGCACGGCTGATCGTCATCCTGAACGACAACGACATGTCGATTGCCCCGCCGACGGGGGCCATGAGCGCCTATCTGGCGCGCCTTGCCTCGGGCCGCAGCTACATGGGTTTCCGCGAGTTCGGCAAGAAACTCACCGCCTATCTCGGCAAGAATGTCGACCGCGCCATCACGCGGGCCGTGGAACATGCGCGCGGCTATGTGACCGGCGGCACCATGTTCGAGGAGATGGGCTTTTACCACATCGGCCCGATCGACGGGCATTCCTTCGAGCATCTTCTGCCGGTGCTGCGCAATGTCCGCGACAATGCCAAGGGCCCGGTGCTGATCCATGTGGTGACGCAGAAGGGCAAGGGCTATGCCCCCGCGGAAGCGGCCGCCGACAAGTATCACGGCGTCAACAAGTTCGATGTGATCACCGGCGCGCAGGCGAAGGCCAAGCCGAATGCGCCGAGCTATACATCCGTGTTTGCCGATGCGCTGGTGCAGGAAGCGGCGCTTGACGAGAAGATCGTCGGCATCACCGCCGCCATGCCCTCCGGCACCGGGCTCGACAAGCTGCAAAACCTCTATCCCGCCCGCACCTTCGATGTGGGCATTGCCGAACAGCATGCGGTGACCTTTGCCGCCGGTCTTGCCGCCGAAGGCTACAGGCCTTTCTGCGCGCTCTATTCCACCTTCCTGCAGCGCGGTTACGACCAGGTGGTGCATGACGTGGCGATCCAGGGCCTGCCCGTGCGCTTCCCCATCGACCGCGCCGGCTTCGTCGGCGCCGACGGCCCGACGCATGCCGGCTCCTTCGACACCGGCTTCCTCGCCTCGCTGCCCGGCTTCGTGGTGATGGCCGCCGCCGACGAGGCGGAGCTGAAGCACATGGTGCGCACCGCCGCCGCTTACGACGACGGCCCGATCTCCTTCCGTTATCCGCGCGGTGAAGGCGTGGGCGTCGAACTGCCGGAACGCGGCGAAATCCTTGCGATCGGCAAGGGCCGGGTGATGAAGCAGGGCGCCAAGGTGGCGCTCCTCTCCTTCGGCACGCGGCTCGCCGACTGTCTGCTCGCCGCCGAAGATCTCGATGCCGCAGGCCTTTCCACCACTGTTGCCGATTCCCGCTTCGCAAAACCGCTCGACCACGACCTCATCCGCCAGCTCGCCCGCCACCACGAGATCGTGGTAACCGTGGAGGAAGGCGCCGTAGGCGGTTTCGGTTCACAGGTCATGCACTTCCTGGCCAACGAGGGCCTGCTCGACACCGGCCTCAAGATCCGCTCGCTGGTGCTGCCCGACCTCTGGATGGACCAGGCCAAGCCGGAAGTGATGTATGCCAAAGCGGGGCTGGACCGCGCGGGTATCGTGAAGACGGTGTTCAGTGCGCTGGGGCGTGGGGTTCAGGTGGGGGCGGCGGGGTGACCTAAGGGCCGGGGCTGTAACAGGCTGTGGCCGGGTGCGGATGGCATGGATCCTCGGGTCAAGCCCGAGGATGACGGCGGGGTGGGCGTTGCCGGAAAAAGGCCCCTCTGCCGGCAAGGAGGATAGCGCGGACGCGGTCGATGGAGCGCGTACTCCTCTTGGGCGATGTCCGGCAGGACAGAGGGGAGTGCCGCACGCACCGCCCTCTCCTGCTCACGAAACCCGGCGCGGCCCCGCGAGCGCGCCGCCGAACGCCCTCAGGGCCGCTTCAGCACCTTGAACGCATAGAACTGCGTCTTCTGCTGGGCCGAAAATTGTTGTCGGCAACGAAGACGAGAAGGTCGCTGCCGTCCGAGCCCTTGGCGAAGGTCATGCCCTCGATGTTGTCGGGCTCAAGGCCGATGGCGCGCATGTCGAGGACCTGGCTCTTGCGCACCGGCACGATGGGCTGGTCGGTCTTCACCAGAGAGGCGATGGCGGAAACGTCGGTCGCGCCGTCGGTGTCGATCATGAAGAGCTTGATCGAGGTGCCAAAGCCTTCCGCAAAACCGCGTTCGATGACGAGCAGGCGGTGATCGTCGAGCGCCAGGATTTCCGGAACGCCGTTGTCGTTCCAGCCCTTTTCCTTCTTCGGCGCCTGGCTGATCGGCTCGACGGGATAGACATACTCCGCCTTAGGCTCCCCGCTTGCCGCATCATAGCGGATCATGCGGGCAAGTGCGCCGGTGGTGAGGTTGGAGATCGGGCCATCCTGATTGAGGGCGGATTCGGTCTGAACCATCAGGTCGCCGTTCGGCAGGAAGGCAAGGCCCTCGAAGGCGAGGTTGTTGCGGATGCCGCTCGCATTGTCGGCGGTCGGGGCAAAGCCTCGCGGCAGGCTGAGCTCGCGCAGGAACGATCCGTCCGGTCGGGCCACGCGCACGAAGGGCGGCAGCAGCTGCTTGGCATCGCCCTCGCTCGTCCAGTAGATCCCGTCCTGGCCGAGGCGGATGGCTTCCGGATCGACGGCCTTTGCGGCAAAGGCCTCGCCCTTTTCCGTCTTCAGGGTCACGGTGCGCAGAACCTTCACATCCCTGATGCCGGCGGCGGACGCGTCGATGGCAAGTTCATAGAAGCGGGCCGGCGCCTTTTCGGACCGGTCGTCGGAGATCGCGATGTAATGGCCGCTCGCGGGGTCGAAATCGAGGCCGGAGAGGCCGCCGAGTTCCACGCCGTCGACCATGGTGCCGGTCGCGATGTCGAATTCGCCCGCATAGGCAAGGCTGATGGCGGCGGCGCAATCGCCAAACGGGCACGGCGTCGAAACCGTGGTGCCGATCTCGGTGGCAAGCGCGAAGCCGCAGGAGAGAAGGGTAAGGGCAGTACCGGCGAACAATGACCTGATCATGATGTCGCGTCCTTGAAAAAGGCCGTGGGGGCGCAAGCGGCGGGCGTCACGGCAGGTCGCCTCGCGCCCTCTCCCTAGACCCCGATCTTTGCAGGGATATAACGCCCGCCTGCCTTTCCGCCGCTCCGTGCCACCCATGCTGCGCATGAAAAGGGGCCGGACGATGCCGGCCCCGATCATCGGTCAACGGTCATGGACCGCGCTCAGAACTCTTCCCAGTTTTCCGCCGGGCGGCTGGCAGGCGCGCTGGTGCCAAAGGCTTGGGACAGCTTGTTGCGCAGCGCGCCTGCCGGCGAGGCGACCGGGCGGGCAGAGGCAGGCGCCGCGACCGGCCCGCGGGCCGTCACCGGCCGGGCGGCTGGCGGTGAGACGGGCCGCGCCGCCGTCTGCGGTGCTGTGCCGCGCGCGGCAAGGCCGGCCGCCGGGGTTGTCCTGGGGCTGGAGAAGGCCGGGCGTTCGAGGGGCGCCCCTGCCCCGCTGCCAAGGCGGAACTGGCGCAGCAGCGTATCGAGTTCACCGGCCTCGCGGGCCAGCGCATGGCTTGCCGCCGTCTGTTCTTCCACCATGGCGGCATTCTGCTGGGTGTTCTGGTCCATGGCGCTGATCGCCGTGTTGATCTCCTGCAGGCCGGTGGACTGTTCGCGCGAGGACACCACGATTGCCTGGATGTTCTCGTTGATTTCCAGAACCTCGGTGACGATCGCCTGCAGCGCCTCGCCGGTTTCGCCGACCAGCGCCACGCCGGCATCCACCTGCTGGCTGGAATTGGTGATGAGACCCTTGATCTCCTTGGCCGCATTGGCAGAGCGCTGGGCGAGTTCGCGGACTTCCTGCGCGACGACCGCAAAGCCCTTGCCGGCTTCCCCGGCACGCGCCGCTTCCACGCCGGCATTCAGCGCGAGAAGGTTGGTCTGGAAGGCGATGTCATCGATCACGCTGATGATGTTGATGATTTCGTGCGAGGACTTGGAAATGCCTTCCATGGCCGCGACCGCCCGGCGCACCACATCACCGGAGCGTTCGGCGCTCTGGCGCGCGCGCTCCACCCGCTGGCCGACATCCTCGGCCCGCTTGGCGGAATCGCGCACGGTGGTGGTGACCTGTTCCACCGCCGCCGCCGTCTGCTCGACGGAGGCCGCCTGCCGCTCGGTGCGCTTGGCCAGGTCATCGGTCGCGGCGCGGATTTCGGCCGCACCGGCATTGATGGCCGAGGCATTGCGGCCCACGCCCTGCATGGCGTCCTGCAGCTTTTCGAGCGCCTGGTTGAAATCCACCCGCAGGCGGTCGAGATGCGGGGCGAAGGGCTTGTCGATGCGATAGGCCACATTGCCTTCGGCGAGGTTCGACAGGCCGCCTGCCAGCCCGTTCATCGCAAACTCGATTTCGGCCGCCTCATGCGCCTTGCGCGCATCATTCGTCTGGCGCTCGCGATCGCTGGTCTGGCGCATCTCGTCGGTCTCGCGCGAGAGGCGCAGCTTCTCGATCGCGGCATCCTTGAACACGGCCACCGCCTTGGCCATCTTGCCCACTTCGTCGCCGCGGTCGAGGGCCGGCACCGTGATGTCATGCTTGCCGGCGGCAAGCTCCGACATGGCCTCCGTCATGCCGACGATCGGGCTGACGATGGCGCGGGACAGAAGCGCAATCAGGCCGACGGAAATCACGCCGGCGACCGCGCCGCCGACGAGCAGCGTCAGAAGCAGGCTGGTATGGGCGGCCTCCTGGCGAGCAAGCGTCTGCTGCATCAACTCGGCCACCTGCGCCTTGAGACGGGTGGCAGCGGCGCGGAAGGCAGCCATCTGGCTGGCGCTGTTGCCGGCAGCGCTGGTGAGGGCTGCAACGGCATCCCCCCCCTTGTCCTGGCGCGCCTTGATCTGCGGCTCGACCACCTCCTGGTGGAAGGCATCGGACGCACGGCGCATGTCATCGATGGTCGAGACCAGCGCCGGGAAATCGCTGGCCTGCTTGCGGGCTTCGGTCAGGGCTGTCACCACGCTGTCGCGGGCGGTGCGCACGCTGCGCAGCATGTCATCGCTGCCGGACATCAGGTAACCGCGCTGCGACATGCCTTCTTCGAGCTGGCCTTCCAGCGCCAGGCTGACGGCTGCGGCAATCGCCTGCGCCTGGGCCTGATCGCGGCTGGCCTGGCTCGACTTGAGCCCCTGCCAGTAGACCATGGCCGAAGCCAGCAGGCAGACGGACATGAGGGCCAGAAAGGTGCTGATCAGCTTCTTGTTCAGGGAGAGGTTCTTCAAGGACATTGGCTTTCTGCGACTTCTTCACTTCGTCCGGCGCGAGCGCACCGATGATGACCCGCATAAAGAGCGCGATTCACTTAATATGGGATTGAGAAACTATGCAGAATGTCGCGCTATCCTCACATCTGCTTAAGGTTTGGCGGAGGCCTTTCGCCACAAAGCGCTTGCCTTGCCGGCGCATCACCGTCATTGGACTGGCCATGACCTCTTCCGACGATTTGAGACTGGACCAGCTTCTCGTGGCCCGCGGCCTGTTTTCCAGCCGTTCGCGCGCCCGCGACGCTATTCTGCGCGGCACCGTCAAGGTGAACGGCGAAACCGTGCTGAAACCCGGCCAGGTGCTGGCAGCCGATGTGCGGCTGTCGATCGACGATCCCGCCCGCGACTACGTGTCGCGCGCGGCGCTGAAGCTCGTCGCGGCGCTGGACCATTTCGGGCTTGATCCGAAAGGCCGGTCCTGCCTCGATATCGGCGCCTCCACCGGCGGCTTTACCGAGGTACTGCTGGAGCGGGGCGCAGCGCATGTGGTGGCCGTCGATGTCGGCCATGGGCAGATGCATCCGCGCATCGCAGAAGATCCGCGCGTCACCAATCTGGAAGGGCTGAACGCCCGCGCCCTCACCCGCGCGGATGTGGGGGATCTCTCCTTCTCGCTCGTCGTCTCGGATGTCTCCTTCATTTCGCTGAAGCTCGCGCTGCCGCCGGCGCTGAAGCTTGCCGAGCCGCAGGCGCTGTGTGCCCTGCTCGTGAAACCACAGTTCGAGGCGGGCCGCGAGGCGATCGGCAAGGGCGGCCTGCTGAAGGCGCCGGAAACCGCACCGGATGTGGCGGCGGAGCTGGAGCGCTGGCTGGTGGAGGAGATGGGCTGGACGAGCCTCGGCCTGATCCCGTCCCCGATCGCCGGCGGCGACGGCAATCAGGAATATCTTCTGGCAGGACGCAAACCATGAGCACCGAGACCGTCACCATCCAGCGCCTCGGCGCTCAGGGCCACGGCATCGTCCACGGCACGGACGGCCCGATCTACGTGCCCTTCGCGCTGCCCGGCGAAACCGTGGCGATTGCCCGCAACGGCAACCACGGTACCGTCATGTCGACCACCACCACCTCGCCCGACCGCATCGCGCCGCTCTGTCGCCATTTCGGGCCGGACAGCGATGCCTGCGGCGGCTGTTCGCTGCAGCATCTTGCGGATGCGCCCTATCACGCCTTCAAGCGGCAGCTGGTGGTGGATGCGCTGAAATCCAGGGGGCTTGAGCCCGAGATCGGTGATCTCCTGCAGGCGAAACCCCACCAGCGCCGCCGCGTGACCTTTTCCGTGCGGCGCACGGAAAAGGAGCTGCTGCTCGGCTTCAACCGGGGCGAGAGCCACACCATCATCTCGATTGCCGAATGTCCCATCGCGTCCGATGGCATCGTCAGCCGGCTACAGACGATCCGCCGGCTGGCAGCGGCCCTCAGCGTCACCGCGCAGCCCTGGCGGCTGACGGTGACGGAGACGCTGACCGGTCTCGATCTCGCCGCCGAGGGTCTGAAAGCCCTGTCCGACGCCGAACGGCGGGCGGTGGTGGATTGCGTGCTGCAGCTGAAGGGCATCGCGCGCGTCTCGATTGCCGGTGACATTCTGGTGGAACCGCAAAAGCCGCTGCTCGATTTCGGCGGCGTGCAGGTGGTCCTGCCGCCCGGTGGCTTCACCCAGGCAACGCGCGAGGCGGAAGAGGCGATGGCGGCGCTGGTTCTTGCCCATCTCGGCAAGGCAAAGCGCGTGGCGGACCTGTTTGCCGGCGCCGGCACCTTTGCGCTCAGGATCGCCCGGCAGGCCAAGGTGCATGCGGTGGAAAGCGATCCGAAGGCAATCGAGGCGCTGGATCAGGCGGCGCGCCGCGCGCAGGGGCTGAAGCCGGTGACGGTGGAGCGGCGCGACCTGTTCCGCCGCCCGCTGACGGCGCAGGAGCTGAAGGTCTATGACGCGGTGGTGTTCGATCCGCCGCGCGCCGGCGCCGAGGAGCAGGTGAAGGAACTGGCACGCTCCGGCGTTAAAAAGATCGCCGCCGTCAGCTGCAATCCGCTGACGCTCGCCCGCGACCTCGCCCTCCTGACCGCTGCCGGCTACCGGATCGCACATGTTGCGCCGATCAACCAGTTCCTGTGGTCGACGCATGTGGAAGCGGTGGCACTGCTGGAGAAATAAAGAGGGCCCCGTTCGGGTTGAGCCGCGCAGGCTGCAAACCCTGGAGGACGTCCGAGCCAAAAGTGCGTCAGCGGTTTTGCGTCCGGACTGCATAAAAACAAAGAGACAGAGCATGTCAGGGGATCCGGTTTTCACCGGAAAATCTAGCCGCCAATCTGCAGCGTTCCACTGCCGGTGACAGTGTCGCAGCGGCAGCGCCCGCCCACCCGGCCGGGCTCCGCCCGACAGACCGAGGGGCGCTTCGTGCCGGCGCTCTTCGGCGGATCAATCACGCAGTAATAGCGCTGCCGTGGCTGGAAATCCTTGTCGTTGTAGACGCGGGTATTGGGTCCGCTGCCGGCGGCCCAGACATCCGGCGCCGCCAGCAGAAGAAGAAGGGAACCGGCCAGCAGCCTGGTCATGAGAAGCCTCCACGGGAGAGTGAACAGCCCAAGCTTCGGCCCTTCGCCTTAACGCCGCGTCAACGGCGAAACCTCAGCGCTTGAGAAAGGCCTCGAAAGCCGCGCGCGCCTCGGCGCTCTTCAGCTGCGCGGAAAAATGCACCATCTCGGCATCGATGCGGGCCAGCACCGCGGCGGGGTTCGGGCGCACGAGATCGCGGGCGATCTTCAGCGCGCCCGCCGGCTTTGCCGCGAGCTTCGCGGCGATGGCGAGCGTCTCGGCCTCGACCTCCTGCGGGCTGACAACCTTCCAGACGAGGCCGGCGGCACGCGCCTCCTCGCCCGAAAAGCCCTCGCCGGCGGCGAGCAGCGCAAAGGCCCGCTGCTGGCCCATCACCGCCGGCGCCAGCAGGCTGGAGGCGGCTTCCGGCACCAGCGCCAGATCCACGAAGGGCGTACGGAACAGGCTGCGGGCGGAGGCGACGGTCAGGTCGCAATGCAGGTGCAGCGTGGTGCCGATGCCGATCGCCAGCCCGTCCACGCCCGAGACCAGCGGCTTTTCGAACATGGCGAGCGCCTTCAGGAAATCCACCGCGGCTGGCGGCTCGCTGCTGCCGGACAGGGCATAGCTCAGGAAATCGCCCATGTCGTTGCCGGCGGAGAAGCAGCCTTCCGTCCCGAGAAAGGCGACAGCGCGGATCGCCTCGTCCGCTGCCGCCTGCGTCAAGCCGCCGACCATCTTGCGATACATTTCTGCGGTGATGGCGTTCTTCTTCTCCGGCCGGTTGAGGCGGATCACCAGCACGCCGGGATGAACGTCGAGGCATTCGATCAGGATGTGGTCGGTCACGGCTGGGTCTCCTGGGGCGAACAGTTGGCGCACGCGGTGTTCAAATCCCAGCATGCGGACGAACGAGAATAATCCCCCTCTGGCCTGCCGGCCATCTCCCCCACAAGGGGGGAGATCACGAGAGGCGCGGCCTCGCCTCACGACGGAGGTCGGAGCGAGGCAGCAGAAGCCCTCCCCCTTATGGGGAGGGGTTTAGGCCAGCAACACGCGCGCGGCGGCAAGGCTTGCCGCGCCATGGATGACGCGGTCCTTCAGCGCGGCCGTTTCGGCGATCAGGTTTTCCGCGGCAAAGCGGCAGAGCGCGATGCGCTGTTCCGCCCCATGCGCGGCGTCCGCCAGCGCGCCCTTGGCGAGATAGGCGCCGGTGAGCGCAAGGCCGAACAGGCGCAGGTAAGGCGTGGCACCCGACAGCGCCTCGGCCAGCGCGCCCTCCGCCTGACGGGTGAGCAGCCAGTCGGTCGCAGCTTCGAGATCATCGAGGCTGGCGGTCAGACGGGACGCCGTCTCGCCAAAGCCGTCGCGGTTCGAGGCCGCGACGGCCTCAGCCACCTGCCGCAGTTCGGCGATGAAGCCGCGCACCTGCGCGCCAGTGGAGAGCGGCAGCTTGCGCACGACGAGATCGATCGCCTGGATGCCGTTGGTGCCCTCGTAAATCGGAGCGATGCGGGCATCGCGCAGCAGGCGGGCGGCACCCGTTTCCTCGATGAAGCCCATGCCGCCATGCACCTGGATGCCGAGCGAGGCGACGTCGACACCGACATCGGTGGCGAAGGCCTTGGCGATCGGGGTCAGCAAAGCCGCGCGCTCCTGGAAATGGCGCGCCTCCTCGCCGTCCGCCCGGTGGGAGAGATCGATGGCATGCGCGCAGGCATAGCAGATGGCGCGCGCGCCCTGCGTCAGCGCCTTCATCGTCACCAGCATGCGCGCGACATCCGGATGCTCGATGATCGGGCTCATGCCGGACGCCGCCTGAGCAGAGGAGGCCGCGCCGCCCCAGGCCGGGGCACGCCCCTGCGTGCGCTCGCGCGCATATGCGATCGCCTTCTGCGTGGCGGCCTCTGCGGTCGCAACCCCCTGCATGCCGACGGCAAGGCGCGCATTGTTCATCATGGTGAACATGCAGGCGAGGCCCTTGTTCTCCTCCCCGACCAGCCAGCCGATGGCGCCCGGCTCCTCGCCGAAACGGCCGTCGCCATAGATCATCGTGCAGGTGGGCGAGCCGTGGATGCCGAGCTTGTGCTCCAGCGAATGGCAGAACAGATCGTTGCGGGGTCCAAGCGAGCCATCCTCGTTGACGAGGAATTTCGGAACGAGGAACAGCGAGATGCCGCGCGTGCCGGCCGGCGCGTCCGGCAGGCGGGCCAGCACCAGATGGATGATGTTGTCGGCCGCATCGTGATCGCCCCAGGTGATGTAGATCTTCTGGCCGAAGATGCGATAGGTGCCGTCAGCCCGGCGCTCGGCGCGCGTCTTCAGCGCACCGACATCGGAGCCGGCCTGCGGCTCGGTCAGGTTCATGGTGCCCGTCCATTCTCCGGAGACGAGCTTTTCGACGTAGCGTTCCTGCAGGCTGCGGCTGCCATGCGCCATCAGCGCCTCGATGGCGCCGATCGTCAGCGTCGGCCCGAGCGTGAAGCCGATCGAGGCGGAATTCCACATTTCCAGCGTCGCGACGTTCAGCATGTGCGGCAGGCCCTGCCCGCCGAATTCCTCCGGACCCGTCAGCCCGTTCCAGCCGCCGGCGCACCAGGCCTTGTAGAGATCGACCCAGCCATCCGGCGAGATCACCTTGCCCTCCACCAGACGCGCGCCCTGCGTATCGCCGATGGGGCTCAGCGGCGCCACTTCCTCGCCGGCAAACCGCCCGGCTTCGGAGAGAATCGCATCGACCAGATCCTCGCTCAGATCGCCAAGACGGCCATTCGCCAGCGCGGCCGACAGGCCCGCGACATGTCTCAGGGTAAACGCGATTTCCTCGACGGGCGCCTTGTACATCCGATCTCCTCCAAAAGGTCGTGACGGACAGAAACACCACCTCCTCGTGGCGCCGCTCCTGCCCTGATGCTTCCCTTTTCGGCTAATTGATTTTTACGTAAACGTCAAATGTTTTGCATGCGCGCGCCCTCCTGTCGCAGCCTTGCAACGTGCGCCATCATGTTGGTGTGGCAGAGTGCCGGTAGAAACGAATTCTGATGCGTCGGAACGGCAAAGATCGCTACCGCTTGCCTGTCCGCGCCGGCGCGGCAACGGCCCGGCGCGTACGGGAGGCCTTGAGCGCCCGGCATCGGAAAGAGACGCCGCAGCCGCGAAGGAGCCTGACATGCTATCCATCGTCCAGTCCATTCCGGGCCTCGTCTGGGCCTATGATTTCGACAGTGACAACCGGTCCTGCCGGCGCCTTCCCCCGGATGCGACGCGCGAGGATCTGGGCGACTTGCAGACGGGCTTCCGCTGGCTGCACCTCAACCTTGCCGACCAGCGGGTCGGCGCCTTTCTCGAGGAATTCTCGCAGCTGCCGCCGCAGGTCATCACCGCGCTGACGACGCATGAAACGCATGCCTCGATCACGCTGGAAGACGGCATGATCTACGGCACGCTGGTGGATTTCCAGCGCGAGTTCGATGAGGAAACGCGCGACATCGGCTGGCTGCATTTCGCCGTCTGCGACAATATCCTGGTCACCACCCGGCTGCAGCCGCTGCGCTCCATCGACCGGGTGCGTGCGGCGGTGGAAAAGAACCCGTCCCGCTATCGCCAGCCGATCGACATCTTCGAACTGATCGTCGCCGAATTCCAGCGCACGCTGATCTCGCTCGTCATCGAGCTGACCGACGAGCTGAACCAGATCGAGGATGTGGTCTATGGCGCCACCACGCAGGACGAGCGGCGGCGGCTGGCACCGATGCGCCGCACGGTGGTGCGCCTGCATCGCCATCTGCGCACGGTGCTGACCCTGTTCCGCCGTGCCGCCGCCGCCGACGAGGACGAGATGCCGGAGGGCTTTCACGATGTCTCCGGCCGCCTGACCAGCCGGCTCGAGGCCGTCGACCACGATGTCTATGCCCTGCAGGACCGGGCCCGCCTGCTGCATGAAGAAATCGACTCCAAGCTCTCCTCGGAGACGAACCGCCACCTCTACATTCTCTCGCTGATGACAGCCTTCCTGCTGCCGCCTTCGCTGGTGACCGGCTTCTTCGGCATGAACACGGAAGCCCTGCCCTTCGCGCATGCCGAGCACGGCACCTTCTACGCCTTCGGCCTGATGACGCTGTCGGTCGGCGGCGCCTGGTGGCTGCTGCGACGCGCCGGCATTCTCTGACATTACCTTGAAGGAAAAGGCCGCCCGGAGGTTCCGGACGGCCCTTCCTGTCGATCTATTGCCGGCCAGCTGCTCAGTAGTAAGGTGAGTAGCAGGCCTGGCGCGGCCCTTCATAGGGCTGGAACGTGTTCGAATAGGCGTCATAGGAGCGGTAGCGCGCCGAGCACCATTCGAAATGGCGCGGATTGACGCCGGACGGAATGCCGGGGGCTGCAGGCGCCACATGGCGCGGCTGCGAGGCGGCGGCGCCGGCAATCAGTGCACCGGCGGCAAAGGCTGCCAACGGCACCCAGGCATTGCTGGAGCGGTGATGGCGGCGCTCGTAGCGGCCATAGCGGTCATCCCGATAATCGCGGCGATCCCAGCGGCGGTCCCAGCGACGATCGTCGTGGCGCCAGTAGCGATAGTCGTCGCGGTACTGCACCTGGACCGGCTGGCCTTCCACCGTTCCGGTGGAGGCGGCAGGCGCCGGCACCAGCGGCATGGCCTGCGACGGCAAGACGGACACGGCCATCATCGATACGGAGAGGCCGGCAATGGTCAGCTTTTTCATCAGACTGTTCATGATCAATCTCCATTCCCGACAGTTGGGGGTCTGAGCCTCGGCCGGAATGAAACCGGCTCGTGCAGCGCAGACGATGAAGGCAATCTAGGATTAGTCACCTGAACCGGTCATTAACGACCCGTTCATCCGGCAACAGGTACCGGAGGCCCGCAGGCAGGCCTCCGGCAAACACATCAATAGGGCGAATTGCAGAGGCGACGTTCACCATAGCTGTTGGCGACATAGGTGTTGTCGAACGCGCGGTATGTCTTGTAGCGCTGCTCGCACCAGGCATAATGACTCTGCGAATAGCGACCCGGCCGCACGCGATCCGGCGTGATCGGCCGCATCTGCTGGAGGGCACCCCCGGTAATGGCCCCGGCCGCAAAGGCGGCGAGCGGGAACCAGAAGCCATCCTGATAGCGATAGCCCGGGCGACGTTCGCGATAGCCGCGATAGCCGTTCATATAGCCGGGGCGTTCCGCACGATACACGCGGGGCGGCAACTGGCGAAGGTTCGGACGGTCATTGCCCCAGCGATGCAGCCGATAGCGCGGATCCTCCCGGTCACGGAACAGGACCTGGGCCTGCACCACCGGCAGTTCGGCATGAGCCGGTGCAGCCACGGGCGGAAGCGGCATCGCGCCCGCCGGCGAGAGGGCTGCAACGGCAACGGTGAAGGCCGTTGCCAGGATGGCGAATTTCTTCCTCATCTCGGATGTGTTTCCTCTTGTCGTTTGTGAACCGGGAAACGCAGGACAGCGGCCCGTGGTTCCGTCACAACCCCGTGTGGTACAAGAGCGAAACACATGTAAGGCAATCTCACGCCTGATGCCGTCAGACCTCGATCTCGATATCGCCCTTCGGCCGCGAGCAGCAGGCCAGAATATAGCCCTCCTCGATCTCCTCGTCGAGAATGCCGCCATTGTGGTTCATATCCACGGCACCGGACAGCATCATCACGCGGCAGGTGCCGCAGAGGCCGGATTCGCACGCGGCGCCAATGCGGATGCCGTTGGCACGCGCCGTCATCAGCACCGTCTCGCCCGGTTTGCAGGCCGCCTGCTTGCCGGCCAGCGCAAAGGAGATGATCGCCGGCGCCTCGCCCTCGGCAAGGGCGGCCGCCTCCGGCTCCACGGTCTGCACCGCCGGCTGGAAGCTTTCCTGGTGATAGCGCCTCATGTCGAAACCGGCGCCCTCCAGCGCCGAGCGCACCGCCGCCATGAACGGCTCCGGCCCGCAGCAGAAGATGGTGCGGTCGAGGAAATCCGGCGCGAGCAGCGAGATCTTCGCCCGGTCGACAAACCCGCGCAGGCCATGCCAGGGCTCGGCGCGGCCGCAATGTTCAACGACAAAGCCGAGGTTCAGTTTCGGCATCAGCCGCGACAGGTTTTCCAGCTCGTGGCGGAAGATGATCTCCGAGGGCGAGCGGGCGCAGTTGATGAAGACGATGTCGGAGAGGGGCGCGCGATCGGCCATGTCACGCGTCATCGACATCATCGGCGTGATGCCGGATCCGGCCGAAATGAACAGGTACTTCTCGCCCGGATGTTTCACATAGGAGAAGTCGCCGAGCGGGCCATAGGCGCGGATCGACATGCCGGGCTTGAAGTTCTCGAACAGCCAGCGGGTGCCGATGCTGTCCTTCTGCGCCTTCACCGTGACCGCGAGCGCGTAAGGGCGCGAGGGGCTGGAGGAGAGCGTATAGGTGCGCATCACTGGCTCCAGGCCGACCGGGATTTCCAGCGTGACGAACTGGCCGGGCAGATAGCGGAACCAGGCCGGCTTCTCCGCCTTGAACGTGAAGGTCATCACGTCGGGTGCCTCCAGCGTCACGGAGGTGCATTCGAGCCGGTGCAGCCGGTCGCTCCACGGCTGCAACTGGTCGACATGCTGGTAGGTCACGGCCATGCTCATTGCGCTCTCAATTCCCCGCTCAATTCCCCTCTTGCCCTCTCACCCGGATCAGGCGACGGCGTGAAGCCGCGCCTGATCGCCCTGCAGGCGGTTCAGCATGAAGTTGGTGTACCACTCCACGAACTGCATGACACCGCCTTCGTGATCGGGCGAATAGGGGCCGGGTTCATAGGCAGGCGAGCGGATGCCGAAGGCATTTTCCTCGACGATCGAGCGGTCCTGGTCGTTGGTCATGTTCCACACATGCGTCAGTTCCTCGAGGTCGTAATCGACGCCCTCGACCGCATCCTTGTGCACCAGCCAGGTGGTGGTGACAGCGGTTTCCTCCGCCGAGATCGGCAGCACGCGGAAGGAGATCGCATGATCGCCCAGCATGTGGTTCCACGTGGTGGGATAGTGGAATAACAGCATGGTGCCGATATGGCTGATCTTCACGTCGTCCGAAAGCGGCCGCTTGACGGCGCGCTGGCCGGACATGGTGTAGCTTTCGGCATCCTGGATCAGCGGCATGCGCGCGACACGGAACTGGCCGCTCTGGTGCATGTTGAAACTGCTCGGCAGGCCGGCGCCCTCGCAGCGCTCCCAGTGCTCGGAAATGAACGGATCATCGGCAGCCCCCTGCACGCCGGTCGCCGTCGGCGCTTCCGGATAGGTGCGGCAGAGTTCCGGATGGTTGCCGGCGCAGTGGTAGCATTCGCGGTTGTTTTCCCAGACGAGCTTCCAGTTGCCCTTCTCGATGATGGTGTTTTTATGGGCGACCTTGGCCTCCCACAGGCGATGCGGCGCCATGTAGGGCTCGATCGTGGCCCGCACCGGCGCAAAGTCCGGCGCCTCGTTGGCAAGGCAGATGAAGATATAGCCGCCGACGGTTTCGCAATGGACGGGTTTCATGCCGAATTCGGACTTGTCGAAGTCCTCGCCCATCTGGCGGGCAAAGACCAGCGAGCCGTCGAGGTCATAGGTCCACTGGTGGTAGGGACAGACGAGCTTGGCAGACGCGCCCTTCTCCTGCGTGCAGACGCGGTGGCCGCGATGCCGGCAGGTGTTGTGGAAGGCGCGGATCAGCTTGTCGCGGCCGCGCACGATGACAACAGGGTAGTCGCCGATCTGTACCGTGACGTAATTGCCGGCGCGCGGGATTTCGCAATCATGACCGATGAACAGCCAGTCGCGATACCAGATCATTTCGAGGTCCAGCTTGAAATAATCGGCGTCGATGTAGAAGGGCTGCTCCAGGCTGTAGCCGGGACGCTGGTTCTTCAGTTGCCGCAGCACCGTATTGCGAATGTCCATCTTCGGTTCCTGTCGATGGCGGCGATGCGACGGCACGCGGACAGGCCGCCGGCCACCGAGCCCTGCGGTCCGCTACTGTCACCCACCGCGATGGGTCACACTGTCACTCGGGCTGGTCTGAGGCGGAAGGTGCCGGCATTTTGCCTGTGCGACCTCCCAGGTCTCCGCCGTGGGAAGGGGCGAAGCCTCGAGTGTTTCATCTATAGCGGAGGCCTTCGCCGACCTACAGGGTGCAATGCGACATGCTTTTCCGCATTGACGACAAAAACGCGACATGTCGCAAGCCGGTCACACGGGCATTCTCCCTGCAAAAGCAGGTGATTGGCGAGGGAAACCGGCGGCGGAAGCGACCCGTTTGCGGCGCAAATGGAACAGCCGCCCGCTTGCTCAACCGCAAGCCTGCGTCAAGCATCAGCCTTTATCCTTCTCCCCGTCTCGAGGGAGTGAAGAACCGTGGATGCCAAGGCAAAGCGTAGATATTTCGACATCCGCCCGACGCCTGGCGCAGGCGAGCCGCCGAAGGCCGCCACCCATTCGGAATTCCTGCGCACCGGCCGCATTTCGCGCAACCGGCGCGACTGGCTGCCGGAAGAGCGTCGCTATCTCACCTATGAGGAGGTGGCCGAGCGTACCGAAAGACGGCTGTCCGCGGCCGGCGAGAAGACGCATGAGCGGATCAATGCGGTGCACCGCGCCATCCGCTTCCCGAAGATCGTCTTCAGCCGGGCGCTTTCCGAAAGCCCGCATCTCGGCTACTGCCACGTCACCGCGGCCCGCACCGTCTTCGAACGCACCCCGCCGATCCACTGGTCCTTCTACATCTGCAATTTTCTCGCCGAGATCGGCGAGGCCGAGCAGTTCTTCGAACGCATCCGCACCGATTACGACCGCATGTATTTCGCCGTCGCCCTCGATCTGCAGCCGACCGGCGAGGCGCGCATCAACCGCACGGTGCGCGACAACGGCATCCTGTTCCGCACCAGCGATCCGCAGGAGGCGCTGAAGAACGTACTGATCCTCGGCGCACCGGACGAGGCGTTGCGCGCCATTCTGCGCAAGCTCTGAAAGCGTTTGCAGAGAACGGGCGTTTGGCGCTATTGCAGCCGTCATGGCAGCACGCATCATCGATATCGCGACAGATCGCGCCCTTGCACTGACCGAGGCCTCGGCACGTCTTGGCGAAGGCTTGCCGATCGCCATCCCGACCGAAACCGTCTACGGGCTGGCGGCCGATGCCACCAATCCGGCCGCCGTCACCCGCATCTACGAGACCAAGGGACGGCCGCGCTTCAACCCGCTGATCTGCCACATGGCGGATCTGGCGATGGCCGAGCGTCACGCGATCTTCGATCCGGTATCGCGCCTCCTTGCCGAAGCCTTCTGGCCGGGGCCGCTGACGCTGGTGCTGCCGCGCCGCGCCGAAAGCGGCATCCACGATCTCGCGACCGCCGGCCTCGATACCGTCGGCGTACGGGTGCCGCGCGGCTTTACCAGCGACCTCATCGCCGCCTTCGGCCGGCCACTTGCAGCGCCCAGCGCCAACACCTCCGGCAAGGTCAGCCCCACCAGCGCCCGCCACGTGGCGGAAGATCTGGGTGAGAAGCTCAGCCTCATCATCGATGGCGGTCGCGCACCGGTCGGTGTGGAATCCACCATCGTCAAGGTCGAGGGCGACCGGGTGCGGCTGTTGCGTCCCGGCGGTATTTCGGCGGAAGCCATCGAGCGGCTGACGGGCCGCAAGGTCGAGCGGCAGGAAGGCCTTTCCGGCGCCATCGAGGCGCCCGGCATGCTCGCCTCGCATTATGCGCCGGGCGCTGCCGTCCGGCTTTTTGCCGCAGCCGCTGAACCGGGGGAGGTCCTCATCCGTTTTGCCGGTCAGCCGGTGGCGGGCAGCGAGGCGGCGAAGGCCGTGTTCGATCTCAGCCCTGCCGGCGACCTTGCCGAGGCGGCCGCGCACCTGTTCGACTATCTGAAGCAGGCCGATGCGACGGGGGCTGCCCGCATCGCCGTGGCAGCCATTCCGGATGAAGGGCTCGGCGAGGCGATCAACGACCGGCTGGCCCGTGCGGCCGCCCCGCGCGATACCTGACGCCCGGACGGGACGTCCCGCCAAGGCGGACGCCCGGCGGCGCCGAGACAAGACCGAGGAGACATGCCATGGATGCCCGCCTGCCCTCTTCCGACATCATCTCCCGCTTCACGGCCCTTGTCGGCCCGGCAAACGTGGTCAGCGACCCCCAGGAGATCGCCCCGCGCCTCGTCGAAAATCGCGGGCTCTACAAGGGTGCGTCGCCGCTGGTGCTGAAGCCCGGTTCGACGCAAGAGGTCTCCGCCATCCTCAGACTTGCAAGCGAGACCGGCACGGCAATCGTACCGCAGACCGGCAATACCGGCCTTGTCGGCGGCCAGACGCCGAGCGCCGACGGCACGCAGCTGATCCTCTCGCTAGAGCGGATGAACCGCATCCGCGACATCGATCCGCTTGCCAACCTGCTGGTCGCCGAAGGCGGCTGCATTCTGGCCGATGTGCAGAAGGCGGCGGAATCGGTCGGCCGGCTGTTTCCGCTGTCGCTCGGCTCGGAAGGCTCCTGCCGCATCGGCGGAAACCTTTCCACCAATGCCGGCGGCACGGCGGTCCTCGCCTATGGCAACATGCGCCAGCTCTGCCTTGGCCTGGAAGTGGTCCTGCCGACCGGCGAAATCTGGAACGGCCTGCGACGCCTGAAGAAGGACAATACCGGCTATGACCTGCGTGATCTCTTCATCGGCGCGGAAGGCACGCTCGGCGTCATCACGGCGGCCGTGCTAAAGCTCTTCCCGCAGCCGGTCGGCCATCAGGTGGCCTTTGTCGGGCTCGCTTCGCCGCAGCACGCGCTTGCCCTGTTCGAAAAGGCGTCCAATCTCTGCGGCACGGCGCTGACCGGCTTCGAGCTGATGCCGCGCATCGGCCTCGAGTTCACCACCCGCCACATTGCCGGCGTGCGCGATCCGCTGCCGACGGTGCATGACTGGTACGTGCTGGTCGACATCTCAACCAGCGATTCGGCCGAGACGGCGGAACGGCTGGTGCATGCGCTTCTGGAACAGGGGCTGGAGGCGGGCCTTGTCGAAAACGCGGTGATCGCCGCCTCGGTCGCCCAGGCGAAAGCCCTGTGGCACATGCGCGAAAGCATGTCGGATGCGCAGAAGCCGGAAGGCGGCTCGATCAAGCACGATGTCTCGGTACCGGTCTCGAAGATCCCGGCCTTCATGGCCGCGGCGGAAGAAGGCGTACTGGCGGCGATGCCCGGCGCGCGCATCTGCGCCTTCGGCCATCTCGGCGACGGCAACATCCACTACAACATCTCCCAGCCTGTCGGTGCCGACAAGACGGCCTTCCTCGCCCGCTGGCGGGAGATGAATGCCATCGTGCACGCCATCGTGCTGGAAGCCGGCGGGTCGATTTCCGCCGAGCACGGCATCGGCCAGCTGAAGCGTGACGAGCTGGCGGCGATCAGGCCGGAGATCGAGATCGACCTGATGCGGCGCATCAAGCATGCCTTCGACCCGGCCGGGATCATGAACCCCGGCAAGGTGATCAGCAGTTGAGGGCTTCGATCAGCGGTTCTGCGAGAGCGAGTAGAGCAGGTCGGCACTGATGCCGACGGTGTTGCCGTTGCCGGTGAGAATGGAAAGCGCCGACGAGCTGGCGTCGGAATTCTGGACGTCATACATGACGGTGAACTTGTTCACCATCTTGGCCACCTTGGAAGGGTCCTTCAGGTCTTCAAGCTTCATGTATTTCTTGACGAGGGCAGCCTGCTTGTCGACGTCGAGATTGCTGAAATTTTCCGGCAGCTGGTAGGTCACGCGGAAGAACTCCAGCAGCGCGGTATCGCCGAGGATGTCGTAGGCGCTTGTGATCGAATGCGACATGCGTTCGAAATAGAGCGCCAGGCGCACGCCGTTGTTGCTTTCGCCCTGCTCCTCCTCGAGCGTCTGGCGGGTATATTTGTGCTCCGTTTCCAGCACCTTGCCCTGGCTCTGGATACCGGTTGCGGGGCGCTCCGCCAGCTTGCCCTTGGTGTCGAAGTTGAAGGTGCCGAGGATTTCCGCCCAGGCCGTGTTCTTCTGCGTGTTGACGAAGCTCTTGGGATCGTTGAGGTCGGACGAGAAGACCTGCTTGAGGAAATCCTTGCTGACGCTCGACGGATCGATGTCATAGGCCGTCAGCAGCACCTTCACCAGCCGGCTGTCATTGATGAATTCCGAGGGCGACTGCATGGTCATCATCTTGGTGGAGTAATACTTCACCTCGGCGGCGGCATCGGTCTTCGCCTTGTCCTTGGCCGTATCGGTCAGGAAGCGGGTCATCTTGATCGTGTATTCGGAGCCGATCGACGTGATCGTGCCCTGTGACTGGGCCGTCAGCGGCGCCTTGACATTGCCCTTGGTGTCGAAGTTGAACGACTTGGCAAGCTGGACGAAGCGGTCATCCTTCAGGGTGTAGATGTAGCTCTTGGAATCGTTGAGATCACTGGTCAGCGCCCGCTTCATGGTGTTGACCGAGACTTCCGAGGGATCGATGCCGACGGCCTTCAGGGCGAAGGTGTAGACATCCTTGTTGTTCATGAAATCCGACACGGTCTTGATGTTGCCGATCGCCTTCTGATAGGCGGTCGCCGCCTTCTCGTCCGCAGCATCCTGGGCATCGTTATAGGTGCTGTAGTAGCGATTGACGGTGGAATCCTGCTGCGTCGTGGTCTGCGCAGATCCGGCGGTTACCGTGCCGTCCGTCTTGAAGTTGAAGTCCTTCGCCAGTTGCAGATAGGCCGGATTGCTCTTGCCGAACCGGTTGGCATAGCTGTTCGGATCCGTGAGATCGCTGGTCAGGATCTGCTCGATGGTGGAGGTGACCACCGTGATGCCGGTCAGGCCATAGGCCGTCTTGATGAACTTGTAGAGGCGGGTATCGCCGATGATATCCGTCACATTGTCGACCGTTGCCATCTTCTGCTTGAAGTAATTGGCATCGTTCAGCGCGGTGGCGGTGGAAACACGCTCCTGCTTGCTGAGATAGAGGTCGTTGATGGTCGCCTTCTGCGCGCTCGTCTGCGCTCCGCCGGCGGGCACGGTGCCATCCGCCTTGAACTGGAAGGCGTCGGCCATGTCGAAATAGTTCTGCAGGGTCGCGAGCTTCGCCTCGTAGCCGGTGATTTCCGTCTCGATCTTGGCGCGCGCGGTCGCATCGGTCGTCGCGTCGAGCCGCGTCTGGGCATCGGTCAGCTGCGTGTTGAGGGTGGTGCGCTGCGGCCCGAGTGTCTGGTTGATGTAGCTTGCGGGATCGCTGGTATCGCTGGACAGCACGCCGCGCAGCAGCGTGCGGGAATAGTAGTTCTCCGAAATGCCGTAGGACGTGAAGAGATAGCTGCGCAGACGGTCATTGTTGAGGAGATCATCGACATTGCCGATCTCGCCCATCATGGCGTTGAAATAGTTCGTCTCGGTGGTGACGGCATCCCCCTCGCTCACCATCGTGGAATTGTAGAGACCGAGCATGGCGTCGATCTGGGTCGAGGACTGCGCGGTCTTCTCGTCGCTGGAAAAGTTGAAGGCGCGGGCGAAATCGCGGTAGCGGCTGTCGGTCAGCTTGTTGGCGAAGCTGTTGGTGTCGGAGAGATCGCTTTCCAGCACCTTGCGCATGAAGGCCTTTGCATAGGCCATGTCGCTGAGGCCATAGGCCTTCATCGCGTAGTTATAGAGACGGGTGTTGTTCAGGAAATCATCGACGCTGGTAACCTTCGCGATGTTGGCCTTGTAATAATCGGCCTCCCGGCTGACGTCGGTCTGCTTGGAAACGCGCTTGAGGCTGGCCTGCAGATCCCGACTGACGAGGTCATAGCTGAGATAGGTGGATACCATGTCGCGAAGCCTCTCGTTCTCCTGCCGCGTGTGTTTACCCGTGCGCAGCATACGTCAACGAAACTTAAAGAATTGCTGTCCGGGCTTGGCACGCGGGGCTTGCGCGGGCCTGTCGCGGGGTGAAAACCTGTTCTGAGACCGGCCAGAACGAGCCTTGTTCATCTTCAGGAAACCCTGACGGATTCACCTTTGCTAACCATCAGGGGAGGCAGGAATTTCTTAACCGCAATTTTTAAGCGGTTCTGGAAAGGGGTCGCCTATGCTCCAGCCCATCAGAGGACAAAAGTCCCGCGAGAGATCGAAAACGGCTCTCAGGTAAAACAAGGGTAGCATTCGAGATGACAAATACGGTTCTGAAACCCTCTTGGGCAGGTGCAACGCTTCGACTGGACCCGACGCGTTTCCCCCAGCAGATCACGTACGGGCTGCATGACGCCGCCGGCGATGTCACCATCACCATCGACGAACGGGGCGCAGTCCTGCGCAAGATCCTCCCCGGCAGCGGCCTGCCGCTGTCCTTTGCCCTTCCGGCCCGCGCCTTCAAGGGCGTCGCGGCGCGCGCCATCGACCATGGCAATGGCGACGTCACCGTGACGCTCGAACTGCACCATGACGATCCGGACCTGTGCATCCCGCTGCTGGTGGCGCACGACCTGTGCGACATCGCCGCCGACTGGCGCAGCTGGTCCGATGCCTTCAACATTCCCATGCTGATGGTGGAAGCCGATGGCGTTGCCCGTCCGCTGGAAAACCATCTCGGCGATGTGCGCATGCAGGACACCAAGCCGCGCCGCCGCCACTCCTATTTCGCAGCCCGCCGCCCGCGCTTCCTGGTTCGCCGATCCACCGGCAGCCTGGGGGTTGCGATGCGCATCGAAGGCAAGGAGATCATCGCGCGTCGCTGATCCTCCGGCCGCCGACTGGCCACGCATCCGAGAGGCTCCCCAAGGGAACCGACCTCCATTCCAAGAAGCCCGGCCTCCCTGCCCGGGCTTCTTGCGTTTCAGACGGGGGGCCGTCAGCGGCTGTGGGTGACGAGCGACACGACGAGGACAAGGAAGATCATCGCGCCAACCGAGTGATTGAACTTGAAGAGCTTCAGACACTGGTCCGGATTGTCGATATCGAGGATCAGTACCTGCCAGGCGAGCATCAGCGCCACGATGAGAAGGCCGACATAGCCAAGGAAGGCAACATGGCCGGCAATGAAGGCAAACAGCAGGAACAGCACTGTCAGCGCGTAGAGGCCGGATAGCCAGGCCTTGGCATGCTCTCCGAACAAAAGCGCGGTAGAGCGCACGCCGACGAGCGCATCATCTTCGCGGTCCTGCATCGCATAGATCGTGTCATAGCCGATGGTCCAGGCGATCGCAGCGGCATAGAGCCAGACCGGTGCGAAGGAAAGGCTGCCGAACACGCCCGCCCAGCCCATCAGCGCCCCCCAGGAGAAAGCAAGACCAAGGAAGAACTGCGGCCAGTCGGTAAAGCGCTTTGCAAAGGGATAGACGGCGACCACGAGAAGCGAGGCAAGACCAAGCCCGATGGTGAAGCCGTTGAACTGCAGCAGCACAAAGAGCCCGACCAGCGCCTGCAGCACCATGAAGATTTTGGCCTGCAGCCGCGTGACCCGGCCGGAGGGCAGCGGCCTCGAGCGGGTGCGCGCCACTTCCATGTCGATGCGGTGATCGACGATATCATTATAGGTGCAGCCGGCGCCACGCATGGCGACCGCGCCGAGGAAAAACAGGAACAGGTGAAACAGCTTCACCTTGAGCGAAAAGACCCCGTCCGGCCCCATATCGGCATTGGCCGCCAGCGCCGAGGACCAGAAGCACGGCCACATCAGCAATTGCCAGCCGATCGGCCGGTCCCAGCGCGCCAGCTGTGCATAGGGCCACAGCGCGCGCGGCAAGGCGCGGTAGACGAAGTTGTCGGAAGGGGCGTCGGCCACGCGGCCCGGAAAATCGTGCGATGTGCTCATGGGCGAAGTTCTAAGCGGTTTGATGTCAAAAGCAATCGGTCGCAAGCACCAAGCAGGCGCCAGTGGCAGCCCGCGCTGGGCCTTGCCACACGGCCCTTCGGAAGGTGATGGCAGGTCATGCCCCTCCCCCCCGTTCCGATGAGCCATGACAGATGTCGATGATCGGATTATGTCGTGCTGCCAGAGCACGTCCAGCGAAAGCGGGCAAAGGCTGTCGTCCGCTCTATGGCGAGAAAACAGGGAGCGGTTTCGTTCCTTTCATTTATCAGCGCCACGTCCTGGATGGTCCGCAACCGACAGGCGGGTCCTTACGGGGCCGCCCCCGGCACATAGCCGAAGGTGTAGGTGGCGGAGACGCCGACCATGATCTGGTTGCGCGAGCCACGCTCCTGCACCAGACTGCTGTCGGCCGCGTCGCCCATCAGGCGCCGGTATTCGGCAAAGGAACCGATGGTCAGCCGGTCGGTGCTTTTCCACGAGATGGCCGCACCAACCCCCATGGCATGCAGACCGCCCTGCGGATCATCGGGCGCAAGGCCCGAGGCCAGCGACTGGGCATCGCTGACGCCGAAATAGGTCTTCTGGTAACCCTTGCTCGCCAAGGTGATCCGCGGACCGCCGGAAACCTGCAGGCCGGGCACCAGATCCGAATAGCCGTCGAGCGCCAGATCCGCCACCACGCCGTCATGGGCGCGGATACCCTGGCGCACCTCGCCGCGCACGCGGATGCCTTCCACCGGATAAAGCTCGGCAAAACCACCGGCTTCCAGCCCCCATTTGACCGAGCCGAGACCCTGCAGATCCTCGCTGCGGCTTTCACGCCGCGAGGGCACGAAGCGCCCGACAACGCCCGCATGGAAACCGCCGGCGCCGAGCAGCATCATCGAGGGACTGTCATTGCGCGACACGAAGGCCGGGCGTTCGCCGCGCCCGAGCGCCACCACGGGTGAGAAACTGAGGCCCCTCCGGTCGTCGCCCTGATATTTTGGCGCCTGGAACCCCATGCCGCCCAGCGTCAGATACCAGTCCTTCCACCAGTGGCCCTCCTGGGCCCGCGCCGGCACCGCCATGGAAACAGAAGCAAAAACAGCGACGAAAGCCGCGCGGGAAAAGAACATGAAAAAACTCCGGAAACGCAAGACACTGACCGGGATGAGTCAATTCCGGACAGTAGACTCGATCGCGTTACCGAAATGTTAACTACACTGTTAAGCCCTACATAAGCTCTACAGGCTCCAGCGCGCGCCTTTTCGCCTCAAACTTCTTCAGCTCTTCCTCTCGCATTGCAATATAATCACGCTGATGGGGGACGGCATCACGCGATTTCTTCAGCTGGATCTGGAAAATAAAGAAATTCTCGTGCGTAAAGGCCATTTCGGAGCCCGCCAGATAGAAATCCCACATGCGGAAGAAGCGTTCATCATAGAGCGCTACGGCATCCGCCTTGCGCGCCAGAAACCGCTGCCGCCAGTGGTGCAGCGTATGCGCATAATGCATCGGCAGGATCTCGATGTCGGAGATCAGGAGGCCGGCGCGCTCGATGTGCGGCAACACTTCCGACAGGGCCGGAATGTAGCCGCCGGGGAAGATATATTTCTCGATGAAGGGATTGGTGACGTAGCTGACGCTCGGCTGGCCGATCGAGTGCAGCACCATCACCCCGTCATCGGCCAGAAACTGGTTCACCTTGCGGAAGAAGTTGCGATAATTGGTGCGCCCGACATGCTCGAACATGCCGACCGAGACGATGCGGTCGAAACGCTCCGCCGGCCGGTAGGTGCGATAATCCTGCAGCTGGAAGCGCACCTTTTCGGCGAGATTGCGCTGTTGCGCCCGCTCTCTCGAGATCTTCAGCTGCTCCTGACTGAGCGTGATACCGGTGACATCGACGCCGGCGGCCTCGGACAGATACATCGCCATGCCGCCCCAGCCGGAGCCGATTTCCAGTACGCGATGGCCGGGCCGAAGCAGCAGTTTCGCGGCAATATGGCGCTTCTTGGCAAGCTGCGCCTCTTCGAGCGAGATGCCCGGCGGATGGAAATAGGCGCAGGAATACTGCCAGTCCGGATCGAGAAAGAGCGCGAACAGGTGCTCGTCCAGATCATAGTGATGGGCGACGTTGCGGCGATTGTGGTTGATGGGAACCCGGTTGCGGAACAGCGAGACGGCGATGCGGGCAAGCCCCCGCCACAGCATGCCGAAGGTCAGCCCTTCGCTCAGCGTGTTTTCCTTCACAAGCGCCAGGAAATCGTAGATGTCGCCCTCTTCGACGATCAGGCGGCCATCCATGTAAAGCTCGCCGAGCTTCAGGGCCGGATCGGCGGCCAGTTCCGCCTCGGCCGCATCATCGGTGAAGCGCAGCGTGACGCTGCGCCCTCCTCCGCCTCCGAACCGTTGCTCGCCCGCCGGTCCCCGGACGGTGAGCGTTCCGATCTTGATGATTTTTGCCACCAGAAGACGCAAGGATGAGGCCATCATTACCTCCGAGATACTAAGGCACCCTTACTATTCCGGAAGAAACTAGTCCCTTGCGCGCAGGAGACAAGCACAATTTTGCCACGGAATGGCCGTGTTGAAAAAGGCTGCCGAACCGGAGCCGGCAACCTCCCTCTCCCGTGACGAGGCCGGATTGATCAGCGCTTCTTCATGGCCTCTGCCAGGGCCGCGCCGAGCCCGCCGAGCTGGCTGCCCTCGCTCTTTTGCGGCTTTGCCTGCGCATGGCGCATGGGATTGCCGCCGCCCGGGGCCCGGTTTTCGCGCATCGACGCGGGCGCTGCCTCGCCGCCATCCTTGCGCATGGTGAGCCCGATGCGCTTGCGCTTCACATCCACCTCGACCACGCGCACCTTCACCACATCGCCGGCCTTGACCACCTCATGCGGGTCCTTGACGAAGCGGTCGGCAAGCTGGGAGACGTGGACAAGACCATCCTGATGCACGCCGATATCCACGAAGGCGCCGAAGGCTGCGACGTTTGTCACTGTGCCTTCCAAAAGCATGCCGGGCTTCAGATCCTCGATCTCGTTGACGCCCTCCGCAAAGGTGGCCGTCTTGAAGCTGGGGCGCGGGTCGCGGCCCGGCTTTTCGAGTTCCGAAAGAATATCCTTCACCGTCGGCAGGCCGAACTGCTCATCGACGAACTGGCGCGGATCGAGTTTCTTCAGCGCGGCGCTGTCGCCCATCAGGGAACGCAGGTCGCGGCCGCAGGCAGCCACGATCTTCTTCGCCACGCCATAGGCTTCCGGGTGGACGGCCGAGGCATCGAGCGGCTCCTTGCCGTTCGGAATACGCAGGAAGCCGGCGCACTGTTCGAAGGTGCGGGCGCCAAGGCGGGACACCTTGAGCAGTTCTTTCCGGCTCTCGAACGGGCCGTTCTGGTCGCGGTGAATGACGATGGCATCGGCAATCGAGCGGCTGAGGCCGGCAACGCGGGCGAGAAGCGGCGAGGAGGCGGTGTTGAGATCGACGCCGACCGCGTTCACCGCATCTTCCACCACCGCATCCAGCGAGCGGGACAGTTTGCCCTGATCGACATCGTGCTGGTACTGGCCAACGCCGATGGATTTCGGCTCGATCTTGACGAGTTCCGCCAGCGGGTCCTGCAGGCGGCGCGCGATGGAGACGGCGCCGCGCAGCGAGACATCGAGATTGGGGAATTCCGCCGCCGCCAGTTCGGAGGCGGAATAGACGGACGCGCCCGCTTCCGACACGATGACCTTGGTGGGCTTCGGTCCTGCGGGCAGCTGTGCCAGCATGTCCGCCACCAGTTTTTCCGTCTCGCGGCTGCCGGTGCCGTTGCCGATGGCGATCAGGTCCACCTTGTGCTTGCGGATGAGGCTGGCAAGTTCCGCCTGCGTGCCGCGCACGTCGTTCTTCGGCGGGAAGGGATAGACGGTCGTCGTCTCCACCAGCTTGCCGGTGCCATCGACCACCGCCACCTTGACGCCGGTGCGGATGCCGGGATCGAGCCCCATGGTGGCGCGCGAGCCGGCAGGTGCCGCCAGCAGCAGATCCTTGAGATTGCGGGCGAAAACCCGGATCGCCTCCTCCTCCGAGCGTTCGCGCAATTCGCGCATCAGATCGAGCGACAGCGACATGGAGAGCTTGACGCGCCAGGTCCAGCCGGCGACCTCCATCAGCCAGCGGTCGGCAGGTCCCTTGTCGCCGATCTGGAAAGCGCCGGCGATCATGCGCTGGGTCGGCTTGATCGGCGACGGATCGTCCTGATCCACCTCGATGGTCAGCGTCAGCACTTCCTCGTTCCAGCCGCGCAGCATGGCAAGCGCGCGGTGGCCGGGCGTCGTTGCCCAGCGTTCGGAATGATCGAAATAGTCGGCAAACTTGGCGCCTGCGTCCTGCTTGCCATCCACCACCTTGGCCCGAAGTGTGGAAGTGTCGCGCATGTACTGGCGCAGGCGGCCCAGAAGATCGGCATTCTCGGTGATGGTTTCGGCCACGATGTCACGTGCGCCCTCGAGCGCCGCCTTCACATCGGCAACCTCCGCCGAGAGATAGGCAGAGGCAAGCGCCTGCGGATCGGCGGCGCGGTCAGCCCAGATCGCATCGGCGAGCGGCCCGAGCCCCCGCTCGCGGGCAATCTCCGCCTTGGTCCGGCGCTTCGGCTTGTAGGGCAGGTAGAGGTCTTCCAGCTCCGCCTTGGTGGCGGCGCGCTGAAGCTTCACCGCCAGTTCGTCGGTCATCTTGCCCTGGCTGTTGATGCTCTCGACGATCGAGGTCCGGCGCGCCTCCAGTTCGCGCAGATAGACGAGCCGCTCGGCAAGATTGCGCAGCTGCGTATCGTCCAGCCCGCCCGTCACTTCCTTGCGGTAGCGGGCGATGAAGGGCACCGTGGCCCCCTCGTCCAGAAGGCCGATGGCAGCGACCGCCTGGTCCGGGCGGGCATTGATCTCGGCGGCAATGGTTGCGGCGATGGATTTGATGTCGGCGGCCATTTTCATTCCTGGTCCTTGAAGGGTACGCGACTGTACTCATCGATGATGTCAAGGCAATGGCCACGACCCGCCATCCACATCTGCGCGTTGCGGCGGTGGGTCGATGGAGCGTGAGGACATGTAAAAAAGGTGTTGATCTCAACCATGGTTGAGGTTCTATCAAGATGCTCGCAGACATTATTCTGGGAGACAGACATGCAATCCGAACCCATCGCCACGAGCATCACCGGCGTCTATGAAACCCATCTGCCGGTGAGGGATCTCGGCCGCTCGATCGCCTTCTATCGCGACCGGCTGGGCCTCGAGCTGGCAACCGAGATCTCCGAACGCCAGATTGCTTTCTTCTGGGTCGGACGAAGGGAGATGGGAATGTTGGGGCTGTGGCAGGTTGGAACCGGTCCTTTACAGATGCGACTTCACTTCGCCTTCCGCATGGAACAAGAGGCCGTGATGACGGCATGCGAAACACTGCGAAGCAGCGGGATCGAACCGCTCGACTTCCACGGCAATCCCGCCGAGGAGCCGGTCGTCATCGGCTGGGCACCTTCTTTGTCGGTTTACTTCAAGGACCCGGACGGGCATTCGCTGGAGTTGATCCACATGCTCGACGAGTCACCCGACAAGGGCTTCGGAATCGGCCCGCTTTCGGCCTGGAGGGCACATCGTCGCAATACGGACGGAAAGGCTGCTTGACCTTTTGCCCTCCTCCCCTTAACCGCGCAGGACATCCGGTGGCGATGGCAAAAGGGGAAAGACGTGAAGGTTCTTCTGATTGGGTCCGGGGGACGCGAGCATGCTCTGGCCTGGAAGCTGGCGCAGTCGCCCAAGCTGACCAGGTTCTACGCCGCCCCCGGAAATCCCGGCATCGCAGAGGTGGCAGAATGCGTTGCCCTCAATGTCGAGGATCATGCAGCCGTCATCGCCTTCTGCCGCGACACGGCAATCGATTTCGTGGTCGTCGGGCCGGAAGCGCCGCTGGTGGCGGGCATTGCCGACGATCTGCGGGCTGAAGGCTTCGTGGTGTTCGGTCCGTCAAAGGCCGCCGCCCAGCTGGAAGGGTCCAAGGGGTTCACCAAGGACATCTGCGCCCGCTACGGCATTCCGACCGGCGCCTACCAGCGCTTCACCGAGGCCGAGCCCGCCAAGGCCTATATCCGAGAACAGGGCGCACCGATCGTCGTCAAGGCCGACGGCCTTGCCGCCGGCAAGGGCGTGACGGTGGCGATGACGCTGGACGAGGCGCTGTTTGCCGTCGACGACTGCTTTGCCGGCGCCTTTGGTGCGGCCGGTGCCGAGGTGGTTGTCGAAGCCTATCTGGACGGCGAGGAGGCGAGCTTCTTCTGCCTGTCCGACGGCAAAACGGCGCTGGCGCTCGCCACCGCGCAGGACCACAAGCGCGTCGGCGATGGTGATACGGGCCCGAACACCGGCGGCATGGGCGCCTATTCCCCCGCCCCCGTGATGACGTCTTCCATGGTGGCGCGGACGATGGCGGAGATCATCGAGCCGACCATTCGCGGCATGGCCGACAGCGGCCATCCGTTCACCGGCGTCTTCTTCGCCGGTCTGATGATCACTGCCAAGGGGCCGGAACTCATCGAATACAATGTGCGCTTCGGCGATCCGGAAACCCAGGTGCTGATGATGCGGCTGAAGAGCGATCTGCTGCCGATCCTCTTTGCCGCCGCCACCGGCACGCTGGACCAGGTGACGGCCGAATGGCACGACGAGACGGCACTGACGGTGGTGATGGCCTCGAAGGGCTATCCCGGCGCCTACGAGAAGGGCACACCGATCACTGCCCTGCCCGAGGCCGAAGAGGGCGCCAAGGTGTTCCATGCCGGCACGGCGCTGAAGGACGGCCAGCTGGTCGCGACCGGCGGCCGCGTGCTGAACCTGACCGCCATGGGCCGGACGGTGGCAGAGGCGCAGGCGCGCGCTTATGGCCTGGTGGACCGGGTCTCATGGGAGAACGGCTTCTGCCGTCGCGACATCGGCTGGCGTGCCATCGAGCGCGAGGCATAAGCCGCTGCGGGCTCAGGCGGCGGCGCGTTAACCCGCGCTTAACCGCCTTTCCTGACAGGCTGGAAAGGAAAGGCGGCTAGCCTTGCCCTCCTCATCCGAGGAGAGGTGCTGCCATGCTTCGCAATGCCCTGCTGTTTTTGTCCGTGCTCGTCACGGAACCGGCGCTCGCCTCGTCCATCGAGAGGTTGGCCACGAAACCGCCCGGCAATCCGCCGAGCCTTGTCGCGCTTGGCTGCACCGGACCCGTCGAGACCAACCCGCCGAGCCCCTCGATCGAACGCCTCGGCCTGCCGCGAAACGGGCAGATCCTGCGCATCACCGATCGACAGGGGCAAAAGGCGCTGGAGCGGACCGAGGCTTGGATGGGCGGCTCGCCCGTCACCTTCGTCAGCCTCAACCCGCTGTTCATCCATGAGGAGGAACGGCTGATGGCGCTGCGCAAGGCGCCAGCCCTCCCCGCAAACGGCGATGGTGTCGATGCCGGAACCACGGCCGCCCTCAGCGACGGGGGTGCGGGCGCTCACCCCGCAAAAGCGACGACGACAGAACTCGCACCGGATTTTTCCACCTACAGGCTGCGACCCGGCCGGTGAACGAAGACCTGTTGCACCGCGCAGGCACTGCCACCGTCGTTCGATAACCCTTTGCGTGGAAAAGGACTGACCAACACCATGACCTGCCTTGGGCATTCTGTCGACAGGCAGACGAACTTATACCAAGTGCGTACGCCAGCCGTTCTGTCAGTCTATCACAAACAACGGGTTAGCCCATTATAAAAACGTTTAGCATTCCGGGCCATAATACTGCGGGGTACGGTGCAGTATCCGTCGGGCGCAGGACGCGCCGCGCGTTTCCCTTTCCTGCAACGACGTCAGAACCCGTGACTGTTTCGGGGTGGCATCAACGACGGTACACTCATGAAAAACCTCAGAATCTCGCATCAGCTCTTCATCCTGGTCGGAGCCATGCTGGCGACCTTCGCGGTCATCACCTTCGTCCAGATCCGCTCCTCCACCAACGCCATCTATCACGAGCGTTACGAGATGCTGCGAACCCAGGTGGAGACGGGGCTCTCCATCCTTCAGGGGTACAACGAGCGGGCCACCAAGGGCGAGTTCACGCTGGAAGAGGCAAAGAAGCGGGCCTACGAACAGCTGGTCTCGCTGCGCTTCGAACCGGATGGCTATTTCACCGCCTATGACTTCGACGTGACCATCGTTTTCCACCCGAACCCCAAGATCGTCGGAACCTCGGCCAAGGGAAAGCCGGATGCCAACGGGTTCATGTATCGTGACGAAATCGTCAAGCTGGGTCGCGCTGGCGGCGGCTATGTGGAGTTCATCGGCCCGAAGCCCGGCAAGGACCCCAATGACTACAGCTATCCGAAGGCCGTCTATGCCAAGGTATTCCAGCCCTGGCAGATCGTGCTGATCACCGGGCTTTATACCGATGACCTGCGTGCCGATATCAGGGATACGATCATCCGGATCGTCGGCGTATCCGCAGTTCTGTTCCTGATGGCACTGGCAGGCGCCTATTACATCATTCGCGGCATCACCCGCCCGCTGAACTCCATTCACAACGCGCTGAATGCGGTTGCGGACGAAAATGTTTCGGTCGCCATTCCCCACACCGATATGAGCAATGAAGTGGGCATGATGGCCAAGGCCACGCAGTCTCTTCAGGAGAAGATCCGCGAGCGCCATGCGCTGGCCGAACGCCAGAAGCAGCAGGAGCAGGAGTTGCAGAGCGAGCGCGAGCGCAGCATAGACATGCAGCGCGAGGAAGCCCGCGCCCAGGCGCATGTGGTGGCCACCATCGGTTCGGCGCTCGAGCGTCTGGCACAGGGCGACCTGACGGTGCGCTGCGGGGACCTGGGAGCCAAGTATGAAGGCCTGCGCCACAATTTCGACGACGCGCTGTCGCGCCTCGAGCAGGCCATGGCCCGCGTCAACCTGAAGGGCAATGACATCGGCGTTTCCAAGGAAGAGATCCGCCGTGCCTCGAGCGAGCTTGCCCAGCGCACCGAGCGCCAGGCGGCCAATCTCGAGGAAACCTCCGCGGCGCTGGACGAATTGACGGTGGCAGTGCGACAGACCGCCGACGGGGCCAAAGAGGCAGCGCAGCGCGTGCAGACGATCAGTTCGGAAGCCCGACAGAGCGACTCGATCGTTGAGCAGGCCATCAGCGCCATGAGCGGCATCGAGCAGTCTTCGTCCGAGATCACGAAGATCATCGGGGTGATCGACGAGATTGCCTTCCAGACCAACCTGCTGGCCCTGAATGCCGGCGTCGAGGCCGCACGTGCCGGCGAAAGCGGCAAGGGCTTTGCAGTGGTGGCGCAGGAAGTGCGCGAACTG
Source organism: Rhizobium sp. RU35A (assembly GCF_900156005.1). Classification (NCBI taxonomy): domain Bacteria; kingdom Pseudomonadati; phylum Pseudomonadota; class Alphaproteobacteria; order Hyphomicrobiales; family Rhizobiaceae; genus Rhizobium; species Rhizobium sp. RU35A. The sequence continues at coordinate 582,834 of NZ_FTMR01000001.1, forward strand.
GCCCAGCGCTCCGCCGCCGCCGCCAAGGAGATCAAGGACCAGATCTCCCGCTCCTCCGGCCAGGTGGAACAGGGCGTGCAGCTGGTGGCCCAGGCCGGCGAGGCGCTGAAGCGGATCTCCAGCCAGATCGAGGGCGCCAACACGGTGGTCTCGCGCATCGCCCACAGCGCCCAGGAGCAGGATACGACGCTGCGGTCCATCTCCTCCTCCCTCAACCAGCTGGATCAGGCGACGCAGCAGAATGCCGCCATGGCGGAGGAAACCACCGCCTCGGCGGAAGTGCTGGCCAACGACACCGGCGACCTGCTGGAGCTGATCCGCGGTTTTCGCACCAGCCAGCAGAGCGGTCATCAGGGCCAGCGCATGCGGATGGCCGGCTGAACAAGCCCTCTCCGTTTGGATCAGAAACGCCGGAGCAATCCGGCGTTTTTTGTTGCGACATCGTCAGGTCAGGGCGGCCAGCGCCTCGATCTCCCGATCGGAAAACACGGCGATGCCGGCTCTCATCAACAGAGCGGCGGTAACGCCCTGACCCGCATGCTTCACGCCGGAGAAGCTGCCATCATAGATCGCCAGCGAACCGCAGGACGGGCTGCCGTCGATCAGCAGCGCATAGGCGCATTCTTTTTCGCGGGCAAAGGAAAGGGCCTTCTCGGCGCCCGCCAGGAAGGCCCCGGTCACGTCGCCGCCGGTCACCTCCAGCACGCGGGCACGCCCGGCCAGCACATCCTCGCCCGCGCCGCCCGCCTCGATTTCCGCCGGCGGACGCGGCACGGCCATGCCGCCGGCCAGTTCCGGACAGAAGGACACCAGCCGCCCCTCCCCCTGCCAGCGGCCAAGCGCCGGATGCGACAGAAGCTTACCGCGCCCGTCATAGCGGACAGGCTGGCCGAGCAGGCAGGCGCTGATGAGGATGTTGGCGCGCATGATGGTCACACATCCAGTTGGCGCGGCACGTCGGAGCGTTCGTGCAGGATACGAACCACGTCGATGAAGTCGTCCCCGCGGATGACATAGAAGATCAGATGGGAGCCCGTCCGTCGCCGACGGTAACCGGCACGAACCCAGCTGACCACTGCGCCTGCAAGGGGATGGCGGCCAATCTCCGCGATCGTTTCCAGGATCTGGTTCAGATAACGCTCGGCCTGGGCTTCGGACCATCGATCCCGCGTCTGGTCGCCGATATCGAGGAAATCCTGCCGCGCGGCAGGACTGAGGCGGACCTCAGCCATGGCTCTTCCATCTCGCCCGCGCAGCGGCCATCAGTTCTTCGGGGTCGAAAACGACGGAAGGACCGCTGTTCTCACCCTCGATCAAGGCCTTGCGCAAGCCTTCCAGCTTTGCCTGCTCTTCCTCCAGCAGCCGCAGGCCTGCTTCGACGACCTGCTGCGGGGAGGAAAAACGCCCGCTTTCCACCTGCTCATCGACGAAGCGATCAAGCGGTTCATCCAGGATGATGTGAAAGGGCTTGTTCATCGGAAGCGTCCAGCGTTGAACCTGACGGGCCAAATGTAACATACGACGGCGACAAACAGGAAGGTGGAAGCAAAAGACCCCGCCGAAGCGGGGTCCTGCAACACTCAGCCGGCGATCTTCGAAAAATCCGCCACAGTGCCGGTCGCTTCGCGCACGGCATAAAGAAGGGCGAGACGGTTGGCGCGGATGGCCGGGTTTTCGTCGTTGACCAGAACCTCTTCGAAGAAGCGGTCCACCGGGCCGCGCAGCGTGGAGAGCGCTTCCATGGCCGAGCGGAAATCCTCCTGCACGATGGCATCGGAGGCCTTGGCGGAGGCGGCGCGCACGGCGGTGTAGAGCGCCTTTTCGGCCTCAAGCATCAGCAGTTCGTCGGACACGCCATCGGCAACCACGGCGCCCTTCTTCTCCTCGGCGGCGAGAAGCTGGGTGGCGCGCTTGGTGCCGGCCAGCAGGTTCTTGCCGTCCTCCGAGGTGATGAAGGCCGTCAGCGCCTCGACGCGACGCGCCACCAGCAGCAGGTCGTCGGCCGCCGGCGTCAGCACGGCATCGATCAGGTCATGACGGGCGCCCATATCGCGCAGATAGACTTTCAGGCGGTCGTGGAAGAAGGAGAGCAGGTCGGCATCGCCGATGATCGAGAGCAGCCGCAACCGCACCTTGCGCTCCATCAGGATGCGAACGACGCCAAGCGCGGCGCGGCGCAGCGCATAAGGGTCCTTGGAACCGGTCGGCTTTTCGTCGATCGACCAGAAGCCAACGAGCGTATCCAGCTTGTCGGCGAGCGCCACGGTGAGGCCCACCTTGCCTTCCGGCAGGCGGTCGGAGGGGCCTTGCGGCTTGTAATGATCTTCGATGGCGGCCGCCACCTCGTCCGGCTCGCCCTGCAGAACCGCATATTTGCGGCCCATCAGGCCCTGCAGTTCCGGAAATTCGCCGACGGCTTCGGTGCGCAGGTCGGCCTTGGCCAGCACCACGGCACGATCGACAAGCGCCGGATCGGCACCGACCAGCGGCGCGAGCTTGGCGGCGAGCGCCCGGATACGGGCCACGCGCTGCCCTTGCGTGCCGAGCTTGGCGTGGAAGGTGACGTTCAGCGCGTCGAGCTTGGCCATGCGCTGGTCGAGCGGCTTCTTCAGGTCCAGGCCGAATTTTTCGGCAGCGGCCTTCAGCGTGTCGAGATCCGGCAGGTTGCCCTGGTCGCGCGTCCAGAAATGCTTGGCATCCGACAGGCGGGCGCGCACGACCTTGCCGTTACCGTGAATGATTTCCTGGCCGCCATCCTTCGCCTCGATGTTGGAGATGAGGATGAAGCGGTTCGACAGGCCCTCGCCGCCTTGGCGGCGCGTGACGAAACATTTCTGGTTCGTCTTGATCGTCAGGCGGATGATTTCGGCCGGGATCGCGAGGTACTCTTCCTCAAAAGTGCCCATCAGCACATGCGGCCATTCGACGAGGCCGCAGACTTCCTCCAGCAGGCCTTCGTCTTCCACGAGATCGAGGCCGCTTGCGAAGGCGAGATCGCGCGCATCATGCAGGATCACGTCCTTGCGGCGCTCGGCATCCAGCATCACCTTCGCTTTTTCAAGGCTCGTCACGTAGTCGTCGAAGCGACGCACGGTGATGGCGTCGGGCGCATGGAAGCGGTGGCCATAGGTGATGTTCGATGCGACGATGCCATCCACCTCGAAGGGGATCACCTGCGTCTCGTCATGCTCAGGCCCGAACAGGCAGACGATGGATTGCAGCGGGCGCACCCAGCGCAGGCTTTCGGAGCCCTTGCCGTCGATGCCGCCGAAGCGCATGCCCTTCGGCATCGAGGCGGCACCGGAGCGCATGCTTTTGGGCCATGGGAAGGCGCGGATGATGCCGGGCATCACCTCGCCGATGATTTCTTCCGCCGGCCGGCCGGGCTTGGTGACGACGGCCACATAGAAATCGCCCTTCTTCGGATCGGAAACGACCTGCGCCTCCGACACCGCAGCAAGCCCCGCCTTACGCAGAAAGCCCTGCACGGCCTGTTCCGGCGCCTTGGTGGAAGGGCCCTTGATCTCCTCACGCTGATCGGCGGAGCGGGCGGTGAGACCACGGATATCCAGGGTCAAGCGGCGCGGTGTCCAGTATTCGCGCGCGCCCTCATAGGTCAGGCCCGCTTCCACCAGCGCATCGGTGACGAGCTTCTTCAGGTCGCCGGCAGCCTTGCGCTGCATGCGGGCAGGAATCTCTTCGGAGCGAAGTTCGAGCAGAAGATCAGGCATGGAAATTGGCTTTTTGCTGGTTGTTCAGGCTGCGGCGGACTTAGCAAGCCAGACGGCGCTTGTCACTCGAAAAGCCGAGTGCGCTGATGGGACAATGACGACTTACCAGCCGCCTCCCCCACCCCCGCCACCCCCGCCGCCGGACGAGCCGCCCGAAAAGCCGGAGGATGAGGACGAGGAAGTTTGCGGGATGGTGGACGCAATGCTGGAGGCCATGGAGGACGAGAACGCGCCGATGCCGGACCCGAAATCGCCGATCGATCCGCCATGATACCAGACCGGCTGATAGGCGGCAGCCCCGGCAGCCGCCGTCGCCAGCCAGCGATTGAAGGTGTCGCTCCATGGCCTTTCCACCCCGAGCGCCACCGCATAAGGCAGCAGGGTTTCGAAATGCTGCGGCGACATCTTTGGCGCGCCGGCCATGTTGAGACGATCCCTTTCCGCCAGCGTCAGATAGAGTTCCAGCCCCGCGATGCCAGCCATCAGCCGGGCGCCCAGCGGCGTCGGCGCCCCCATCAGCACGAAGAACAGCCCGTTGACGAGGAAAAGACCACCGACCGAGACGAAGACCGGCCATTCGCCATTGTCGATGCTGTCGAGAATACTGACGGCGAAGAAGCCGGCCGCGCTCAGCGCGATAAAGCCGACGATGGCAAAGCCGATCGCCGCCATCAGCCGCAGGAAGAGGGTGCGGCGGCGCATGAAGGCCCTGGCCGCGCTGACCGCGGCCCGGCCCCATATCATCCCGCCAACAGCAGGAACGGCGAGCGCCACGACGCTGTCCGGGTGCACATTGCCGAAAACGAGCAGGACACCGAGCACAAGAAGGCTGACCAACGCCCCGCCGATCATGGGACCGAGATTGCGACGGTAGTAGCGGCCGCGATGCTCCTTCTCGATGGCCGAGCGGAAATTGCGCGCCACGGTCTGCACGCGCTCGCCATTATCCCTGTCGATCACGAAGGTGCTGCCGGGGCCGCCGAGATCGCGCATCAGCACGGCCTGCCCCGCCGGCAAGGTTTCCGTCAGCGGTCTGTCGGTACGGCGCACGACGATGCGGCTGTCGAGATCCTCCAGCGTGACATGGCCCTTGACGGCCAGTTCGATGAAGCTGGCAGAGAGCGCCTCCCATCCGGCGCCGGAGAAGCCCCTGTTGTGCACGTAGTTCACAAGCGCCGGTGAAAGACCGTCCGGCGCATCCCAGCGCGGCACCACCACGCCCTTTGGCGGATCGCGCCCGACGCGACGCCAGCACCAGACGTAATAGAGGGTGACGATCGCAAGCCCGCCGAAACCGATGATCAGGTTGAGGTTGTCGCGCAGGAACCAGTCGCGCTGCTGCGCCCTGGAAGGCGCAGCGATCGAGCCCTTGGGAACGGCGATGACGATGGTGAGCCCTTCCTGCTGTCTGAGCGGACGGGTGGTCTCGAAGCGCGGCGCGGTCGCGCTGCCGCCGATGCGGGCATTCTTCTCGCGCGATCCCTGCCGCCCGGTATAGACCGTCGTGTCCGTGGCGGAGACACCCGGCGGCAGGCTGACGACGGCAGAGGCCCGGTTGATCGGAAAGATCCAGCCGGTGCCGGTCACGTTCCAGTAGAATTCCTCGTGGTCGGGGAAATAGCGCACCTGCCGGTCGGTGCGATAGGTCAGCTCATAGGTGTGGCGACCGGGAGAGAGCAGCCGCTCGGAAGAGCCCATGAAGATGCGCAGGCCGCCCTCGATGGTTTCCGTATGCCACTCTTCCGGCGCCCCGTCGCGCGCAACGGACAGAACCTCGAATCCGACACGCTGCAGGCGACCATTGGCATCCTGCAGGAAGAGCGGAAAATCGCGAAAAATGCCGCGCCTGATCTCGCGACCCTCCGCATTGACCGTGATGACCTCCGTGACGGTCACGGTGCCGTCACGGGAGAGATCGATGTCCGAGCGGTAGCTTTCGATCATCTCGGCAGCGACGGCCTTTCCGGCCGCCGCGCCGAAAAGCAGGGTCAGCAGCAGGGCGAGCAGCAAGCCTGCCTGCGAGAGCCCCGCCCGCATGGCGTCAGGACCGGTCGAAGCCGACGCCGAGCGAGGCAAGCGCATCCCAGTACTGGGGATAGGTCTTGCCGACACAGGCCGGATCGAGAATGGTGATGCCGTCGATCTTGAGGCCGGCCAGCGCAAAGCTCATGGCGATGCGGTGATCGGCGAAGGTGTCGATCTCGGCCGGCAGATGCTGGCCGGCAAGCCCCGGATCGGAGGCGACCACGAGATCATCCCCCTCTTCCGTTGCCAGCCCCGCGCGAATGTTATTCAGGCCGGTGGAGAGCGCCCGGATGCGGTCGCATTCCTTGACGCGCAGATTGGATATCCCGACGAAACGCACGGGCGTCTCGTTGAAGGCGGCCAGCACCGCAATCGTCGGGATCGCATCCTGCATCTGGCTGCCGTCGATCACGGCCGGCATGTGCGGGAAGGCGGAAATCACCGCATGGGCGCGGGCATCGGGCTGGGTAAACGCGGCGGCCGGCGTGCCGATATCGATCGCGCCCCCCGTCAGCACTTCGGCGCCCCACAGATAGGTGGCGGCGGAGGCATCCGGCTCGATGTGGAAATCGGTCGCGGTATAGCCGGTCGGCTCGACCTTCCAGTTGGCCGCATCCAGTTGCTCCACCCTGGCGCCGAAGGCCCGCATGGCATCCAGAGTCAGGTCGACGTAACCGCGCGCACCGATCTCGGCGCCGCTGAGCGCAATCGTGACGGGCCGGTTCGCGCCCTTCGGTGCGAGCGGCGCGGCCATCAGCAGGGCCGACACATACTGGCTGGAGAGGTTCGCATCGATCTCGACGCGGCCGGTGCCGAAATGGCCATTGCCCTTGACCGTCACCGGCGGGCAGCCGGTCGGCGCATCCGCCGCAATGCCGAGCGAGCGCAGGGCAACGACCAGCGGGCCGATCGGCCGCTTGCGCATGTGCTCGTCGCCATCGACCACCACGGTGCCGTCAACGCTGGCGACGGCCGCCGTGAGGAAACGGGTCGCGGTGCCGGCATTGCCGAGGAAGAGCGGCGCGGCGGGCGCCTTCAGTTCGCCGGTGCCCGTCACCACGAAGGTGGTCGCATCCGGTTCTTCCACCGTCACGCCCATGGCGCGCAGCGCCTCCGCCATGTAGCGGGTGTCATCGCTCTTCAGCGCGCCCGTCAGGCGGCTGGTGCCGCGGGCAAGACCGGCCAGCAGCAGGGCGCGGTTGGTGATGGACTTGGAACCCGGCGGGCTGACACGGCCCTTCAGGGGCGCGGTCACCGGGTGCATGGTCAGTTTGTCAGTGGTGGTCATGTCGATCTCGGCTGGCGCCGGGCGGCGCGAAAAACATCAGAACCTGACGGTCGGTACCGCACGGTCCGCCTCGTTGGCAATCTCGAAATAGGGCTTCTTGCCGAAACCGAACTGGCCGGCAATCAGATTGGAGGGAAAACTTTCCACCTTCACGTTCAGCGCGCGGGCGGCACCGTTGTAATAGCGGCGGGACATCTGGATCTCGCCCTCCACCCGCTCCAGCGCACGCTGCAGTTCGGCGAAATTCTCGTTCGCCTTCAAGTCCGGGTAGGATTCAGACACGGCCAGCAGCCGGCCGAGCGCCTGCCCCAGCAGGCTTTCGGCCTGGATGCGGCCAGCCACATCGCCGGTGGGCACGGCCTGGGCCCTGTTGCGCAGGTCCACCACGGCCTGCAGCGTGGTTTTCTCGTGATTGGCATATCCCTTCACCGTCTCGATCAGGTTCGGGATCAGATCGGCGCGGCGCTTCAGCTGCACGTCGATGCCCGACCACGCCTCCTCCACCATCTGACGCGACGACACGAGACCATTGTAAGTAAAGATGACGTAGAGCACGGCAACCGCCAGGACGGCGAGTGCAATATACATGACATTTCCCCCTCATTCTTGGGCGGCTGAACCCTACTGCTTTCGATAGGGCGTGTCATGCCCGTTCGGCAGCCCCGACGCCTCCAAGACCTTAACCTTTCGTAACCCCCCTCCTTCAAATGTAACCTTTTGCGTGCGCGTCAAGTTAAGTCCGAGGCAGTAGCATCAGATTTCGGGACAATCATCGCGGAGACTGGCATGCCGCAAAAGACCTGGACCAAGCTGCCACCCTGGGCCCTCCTGGCCTGCCGTGACATTCTGAGGGCCGCGACCGCCAATCGCCGCCTGGTGGACATCCTCAACGAGATCACCGACATCATCACCGGGCTTTCCGACCTCGATCTGGCACCGAGCGCGGCCCTTTACATCGGCGAATGCGGCCAGGAAGGCCATCGGCTGCTCTACCATCGCCACAGCGATGATCTGATCTTTCCGCTCGTCATCGATCCCGAAAACATCAGCGACAGTTTTCCGCAGGGCTTTGGCCGCGCCAGCTTCTACCCGGTGCCGCTGGTCATCGGCGAGGGCGAACGCAGCATCGGCAGCGCGCTGTTCTTCGGCCGCACCGCCAAGCGCATGAGCGCACAGAAGCAGACCATCCTGATGGCGCTGGCGCAGGAGATCGCCCGCATCATCATCAATCGCGGCGGCCCGAGCGGCACCCTGATCGATCTCGTCGAACTCTCTACCGACGAGATCTACATCTTCGATCCGCTGAGCCTTGCCATCGTGCGGGCCAACCACACGGCCAGCATCCGCACCGGCCACAGCCTGGAAACCCTGTCGCGGATGACACCGGCGGCGCTGAAGGTGGAGATGAGCGAGGCCGCCTACCGGGCCCAGATCGAACCGCTGCTGAGCGGCCGTTGCACCAGCATCTGCTTCGACGCCCGCCACCGGCGGCGCAACGGCACCGTCTATCCCGTCAAGGTGCAGGCCTGGCGCATCCGCAGCGACGAAGGCGACTTCTATGCCGAGGTGGCGGTGACGACCGCCGACCAGCGCAAGGCCTTCGGCCTGCTGGAACAGGTGTTCGACGCCATTCCCGGCGGCATCGGCGTGTTCGACAAGCGCTCGCGCCTTTTGATGGCGAACCGTCGGCTCTACGACCTCATGAACATTCCGCCGGAGCAGTTCCCGCCCGGTTCCCGCTTCGAGGACATCCTGCGCTACAACGCGACGCGTGGCGAATATGGCGATGGCAACGTGGAGGCCATGGTGCGCGAGCGGGTGGAGCAGGCCGAACTCGGCCTTCCCTACAGTTTCGAGCGCGAACGGGCGAGCGGCAAGGTGCTGGCGGTGCGCTCCGAACCCTTGAGCGGCGGCGGCTATGTGCTGAGCTACACCGACATCACGCTGCGCAAGCGCGCAGAAAAGGAACTGATCCGGGACCGCGACGAGCTGGAGGCGACCGTGCGCCAGCGCACGGCCGAGATCGCCGCGCAGGCAGCTGCACTGGAAGAGGCGCTGAAACAGGAAAAGACCATCAATGCCATGCAGCGCCAGTTCGTGGCGATGACCAGCCACGAATTCCGCACGCCGCTTGCCATCATCGACGGTGCGGCCCAGCGGCTGATGCGCAAGAAGGGCGGCATCGAACCGGACTTCCTGGTCGACAAGACGCACCAGATCCGCGCCGCCGTGATGCGCATGGTGGACCTGATGGAGAGCATTCTTTCGGCCGGCCGCATCGATACCGGCCGCATGGAACTGACGCTGGTCGACTGTTCGCTGAAGAAACTGATCGAGCAGGCCATCCACCGCCAGCGGATGTTTTCCCAGAACCATCGCTTCCAGGGCTTTCTGGAGGATCTGCCGGATGTAATCCGCTGCGATGCGCTGGCGATCTCGCAGGTGGTGACCAACCTGCTCGGCAATGCCGTGAAATATGCGCCACGCGCGCCCGACGTGACGATCCGCGGCTGGCGCGAGGGGGAATTCGCAATGATTTCGGTGCAGGATCAGGGCGTCGGTATCGATGCGGACGACATTCCGAAGCTGTTCCAGCCCTATTTCCGCGCCCGCACCTCCACCGGCATTGCCGGCACCGGCATCGGGCTCTCGCTGGTCAAGCAGGTGGTGACGCTGCATGGCGGCGATATTGTCCTGCAAAGCCGGCGCGGGCATGGCTCCACCTTCACCATCCGGCTGCCGATCCGCGGTCCGGTCACGGTGGGCACCAGCCTGCAACTGGAGGAAAAGGCACTCTGAACAGCAACCGCCAGACTCAAGACGTGACAGACTGAAGCCAACCACACGCAAAGGAAAAGCAGATGATCACCGTTCTGTGCGTTGAAGACGAAAAAGACGTCCGCGAACTGATCGTGGAGGAACTGGAAGAGGCCGGCATGCATGTGCTGCAGGCGGAAAACGGCAAGGAAGGCCTGGAGACAATCCTGGAGCAGCGCCCGGACATCGTGATCTCCGACATCACCATGCCGGAAATGGACGGCATTGCCATGCTGGGCGAGTTGCAGATCAACTATCCGCAATTCTCCAACATGCCCTTCATTTTCCTGACCGCGCTGGCCGACCGCGAGAAGATGATCGAGGGCCTTGGCGCCGGCGCCGAAAGCTATCTCACCAAGCCGATCGATTTCGACGTGCTGATGGCCAAGATCCACGGGCTGGTGGTGCGCATCGAAAATCGCGTGGCGGCCGGGCTGGAGTTCTGAAGAGCCAGTCCGTGACATGCCGCCTCCCGTTCCGCTATGAAGGCAGGGAACGGAGGAGACGGGGATGCAGGCACTGCTCGATGCCATCCGAAACAGGGAGCCTGTCAGCGGCATGCGCTTTGACGGGGAGGAACTGCAGGAGGCCGACCTCTGCGAGGCGGAATTTCGCGCCTGCCGGTTTTCCAACTGTCGTTTCGACGAGGCGATACTTCGCCGTGTGAAATTCGTCGGCTGCATCTTCGAGCATTGCAGCTTTCGCAACAGCGTGATCGAGGACTGCATTTTCTCGGAGGGCGAGACCGGCACGCAGTGGCGCTATTGCGATCTCTCCAAGGCAGAGATCCGCCGCAGCAATCTCAGCCTCAACACCATGATCGGCAGCACAGCCTATCTGACTGCCTTTGCCGACTGCGCGCTTTCAGGCGCGAAACTCGATCTCGACACGCAGCGCAAGATCCGCACGCAGGTGATCGCCGGCGGCGTGCAGTTTATGAAATGCAAGCTGCAATATGCCGTTTTCGCCGCTGCGGATTTTCAGGAAAGCGTGTTCGAAAGCTCCGATCTGCGCGACTGCTCGCTTTCGGGCAGCAATCTGCGGCATGCCAGCTTTCGCGGCTCGAGCCTCCACAACATCGATCTTGCCGGAGCAACGCTCGACCATGCGGATCTTTCGCATGCGAGCTTCGACGATTTCGACCTGACCTCGCTTGCATCCTTCCGCGCCACGATCGTGACGCGCGACCAGCACGAGGCGCTGCTCGCCTCGCTCGGCCTCGTCACCGCAGACTGAACGGAAAACCCCGGCAGGACCCCGCCGGGGCTCACGAGCGTCAGGCCGCGCTTTTGTCGATGTTGATGCCGCCGGCATCGGTCAGCAGGAAGGCCTCGCCACAGGCCTTGGCGAGCGTGCGAACCTTGAGAATGTAGCTCTGGCGTTCCGTGACCGAGATCACGCCGCGCGCATCGAGAAGGTTGAAGACGTGGGAGGCCTTGATGCACTGGTCATAGGCCGGGAAGACGCATTTGTGCAGGCGCTGGTTGGCATTGTCGCCCGGCGCGCCGGCCGCCAGAAGTGCGGCACATTCGCGCTCGGCATCCTCGAAATGGCGCAGCAGCATCTCGGTATTGGCGAATTCGAAGTTGTGGCGGGAATATTCCTGCTCGGCCTGCAGGAAGACGTCGCCATAGGAAATCTTTTCCTCGCCCTCGCGGCCGTTGAAGTTGAGGTCGTAGACATTGTCGACGCCCTGCACATACATGGCCAGACGCTCCAGACCATAGGTCAACTCGCCCGCGACCGGCGAGCATTCGATGCCGCAGACCTGCTGGAAGTAGGTGAACTGCGAGACTTCCATGCCGTCGCACCAGCATTCCCAGCCAAGGCCCCAGGCGCCGAGCGTCGGGCTTTCCCAGTCGTCCTCGACAAACCGGATGTCGTGCAGCAGCGGATCGAGACCGATGGCGGCGAGCGAGCCGAGATAAAGCTCCTGCAGGTTGGACGGGTTCGGCTTCAGGATCACCTGATACTGGTAGTAGTGCTGCAACCGGTTCGGATTTTCGCCGTAGCGACCATCGGACGGACGGCGCGAGGGCTGCACATAGGCAGCCTTCCACGGCTTCGGCCCAAGCGCGCGCAGCGTGGTGGCCGGATGAAAGGTGCCGGCGCCCACTTCCATGTCATAGGGCTGCAGCACCGCGCAGCCCTTGTCGGCCCAGTAATTGTGCAGCGTCAGGATCAGCGCCTGGAAGGAGCGCTTGGGGTCCATGTGCGGGGCAAGAGACGTGGTCATGGCAATGTCCGGCCTGTTTTATGAAACGTGCGCCGTCTGGTGCCACGGCGGGCCGGAAGGGTCAAGCAGGGTCACGCATTCTCGCTGCGCCCGGCACATCCTCACGGTCTGGCAAGACCGTATCTCGGACCTTCCAGCGTCTCTGTGTCGTACCGTGCCAGAAAACCGCTCGCAAAGAGCCGCAGGGCAGCAGCCCTCCCCCGGGTCGGTTCAGATCACAGGGGCGACAGCGAAGCGATTTTCGCCTAGACTGGCCGTCTTCCGGCGAGGGCCCGACATGAACGTGAAAACCACCATCGAACTGCCCGAACATCTGCTGCGCCATGCCGAACGGCTGGTGGCGGAAGGCCGCTATCCCTCGATCGACAGCGTGCTGACCGACAGCATGGAACGGATGCTCGGCGAACAGGACGCCGAAGATCCGCTGACCGACATGGCCGAGGAGATTCGCCGCCGCGCCGCCTTGCCGGCGGATCAGTGGGTGACCTGGGATGGCTCTTCTGTGGCCGCACGCATCAAAGCACGGCTGGACGAGAAGTACGGCTCCCCAGAATGAGTTACCATGTCGTTAGCCATCCTCAGGTGGAGCAGGATATCTTCGACATCGTGGATTACATCGTCTCCTTTGCAGGGCTTGCAAGCGCCAGAAAGGCAACCGACGACATTACCGGCTTCATCACCAGGCTCGGCGATTTTCCAAAGATTGGCAGTCTGCGCCATGACATCCGGCCCGGACTACGCGCCGTTGCTGTGCGCGAGGCCGTGATCTGCTTCGTCGTAGACGATGAGACGGCGACCGTCACGATCCTCTGCGTCGGCTTCGCCAGCAGTGACTGGATGAGGCGCGTCAAAGACCGTAGCTGATGAGGTTTATGACACCCGCACGTCCCGGCCGTGCTCCAGCGCATTGCTTCTCTCGCCATCCCGCAGAAAAGCCGCCTCACGATCCTGGCTGGAACACGACGCCTTCGGCCACGATCGATCTGAACCAAAGAACCGCTATTCCTCTTCCCGCTGCACGCGATATTCGCCGGTCGCCGGATCCTTCACCAGCGTGCCGATGGCGCCGGTCTGGCGCTCGCGTTCCTGCTCGCGCCGCCGACGCGCCAGTTTTTCGGCGTCGGCCACGAACTTGCGATAGAGAAGCCATCCGCCGCCGGCCACGATGGCGATAAACAGAAGCTGCGGCATGAGACCTCCCCGCGATCAGAGCCCGTAACGGCTCCACAATGCCCGGTCTTCGAGGGTCGCGGCAAGCCCTGCGGCGGCCGATGCGGCAATCTCGCCACCGCGATCAGCACCGCCGAAGAGGACGCCCGGCACGCGGCGGCCGAACAGGCCGCGGCTGGCGCCCACCAGTTCCAGCCGGGTCTTCGGCCCGTAGCGGCGCTTCAGAACCTCGCGCATTTCGCCGATACCATCGACGAGCCCGAGATCGACGCCGCGCAGACCCGTCCAGAACAGGCCGGAAAAGATCGTCGCATCATCGGCCAGCCGCTCGCCGCGGCGCATCTTCACCATGTCGATGAAGATCTTGTGGATCTCGAACTGAAGCGTCTTCAGGTATTCGATGTCGCCTTCCTTCTCAGGCTGGAAGGGGTCGAGGATCACCTTGTTCTCGCCGGCGGTATAGACGCGGCGCTCCACGCCGATCTTCTTCAAGAGTTCGGGAAAGCCGAAGCCACCGGACACCACGCCGATCGAACCGACGATGGAAGTCGGATCGACCAGGATCTCGTCGCCGGCGAGCGCGATCATGTAGCCGCCGGAGGCCGCGACATCCTCGACAAACACCAGCACGCGCTTGTTCTTCTCCTCCGCCAGCGCCCGGATGCGCTGGTAGATCAGCCGCGACTGGACGGGCGAACCGCCCGGAGAATTGATGGAGATCGCCACGACCGGCGCATCCTTGCGCGAGAAGGCCCGTTCGAGGGACCCCGCCACATTGGCAAGGTTGAGTGCCGGACGAAACTGGCTACCGCCGGCCATGATCGTGCCATGCAGTCGAACCACGGGAATGGTGACACCTTCCTTGCGCAGCCGCTTCGGTATCCACCGCGTCCAGAACCCTGCCATGTCGTCTCCTGCATCAACCTGTTTGCGGAGATGTATGCAATGGAACGGCGGGCGCAATGGCCGCCGTCATAAATTCCGCGTCAGCGGCAACCCGAACCGCCCGGAGCAACCTTGGTACGAAGAAGCTCACGCTTGCCGAACGAATTGCGAGAAAATGCTATTGCGAATGAGTTGCATTAATGATTGTCTGACCATGAGACAGAATTCGGAGGCGGACATGGATCAGGCGGCAGGCGGCAGAGGCTGGCGCGAAGACGCGGGCGAACCGGCGCTGTCGGATGTGCATGGCTCGATCCGGGTGCGGCGGCACGGGCCGGGCTGGCGCAAGGCGCTCTCCTTCATCGGCCCCGGCTATCTGGTGGCGGTCGGCTACATGGACCCCGGCAACTGGGCGACCTCGCTCGCCGGCGGCTCGCAATTCGGCTATACGCTGCTCTTCGTGGTGCTCACCTCCAGCCTGATGGCCATGCTGCTGCAGGCGCTGGCCGCACGGCTGGCAATCGCCACCGGCCGCGACCTTGCCCGCGCCTGCCGCGACAGCTATCCGCGCCCCGTCACCATCGCGCTCTGGCTGCTGGCGGAGATCGCCATCGTCGCGACCGACATTGCCGAGGTGATCGGCACGGCCATCGGCATCCAGCTCGTGTTCGGCATTCCGCTGGAAGCCGGCGTGCTGATCACCGCGCTCGACGTTTTCCTGGTCCTGATGCTGCAGAAGCTCGGCTTCCGCTGGATCGAAGCCTTCGTGATCGCGCTGACGGCAATCATCGGCACCTGTTTCGGCATCCAGCTGTTTCTGGCGCAACCGGACTGGGCCGGCGTAGGACTGGGTTTCCTGCCCTCCGGCGGCATCGTGCAGAATCCGGAGATGCTCTACATCGCCATCGGCATCATCGGCGCCACCGTGATGCCCCACAATCTCTATCTGCATTCCGGCATCCTGCAGACGCGTCAGCTGCCTGAGGATACGGCCGGCAAGCGCGAGGCGCTGCGCTACAGCACGCTGGATTCGACCGTGGCGCTCTCCTTCGCGCTGCTGGTCAATGCGGCAATCCTGATCCTCGCCGCTGCCGCCTTCCATGCACATGGCAAAACCGATGTGGCCGAACTCGGCGATGCGCACACATTGCTCGCCCCCCTTCTCGGCAGCGCGCTGGCGCCGGTGCTGTTCGGCGTGGCGCTGTTGTGCAGCGGCCTGAATTCCACCACCACCGCGACGCTGGCCGGCCAGATCGTCATGGAAGGCTTCGTCAGGCTGAAGGTCAGACCCTGGGTCAGGCGACTGGCGACGCGGGCGCTTGCCATCGTGCCCGCCGCTCTCGTGGCGCTCTGGTATGGCGAGAAGGGCACCGCCGAGCTGCTGATCCTCAGCCAGGTGGTGCTGAGCCTGCAATTGCCCTTCGCGATCTTTCCGCTGGTCTTCTTCACCGCCAGCCGCGACAAGATGGGCGCGCTTGCCGCCCCCCGCTGGGTCACGCTCGCAGCACTTTCGATTGCCGTGCTGATCACCGGGCTGAACGTGAAGCTGGTGGCCGATGTGCTTTCGGGCGCCGGCGGCTGAAAGCCCGGAAATCGACCGGTCAGCGGCGCGGATAGGCCGTTCGGCCGTTGTTCAGGTCATCCACGAAGTCCGTGAAGGCGTGGCCTTCCTGCGCATGCATGACGAGCGGCGCACGCCATTTCAGCCGGGCGCGCGAGCCCTTGATCGCGGTGACGAGCAGGCGGATCGCATCCTCGCCAGGGCGCGGATGGATCGCCGTCAGTTCCAGCCCGCCAAAACGCCGGCCGCAGGCGGCAAGGATCTCGCCGACCGATTCCGGCCGCGCGATCAGCGACAATTGCCCGCCCGGCACCATGATCGCACCAGCGGTGCGCACCCAGCCCTCGAACAGGTCTTCCGTCATCGCATGCGCTTCCGCCTTCAGCGCATCCGGCGTGCGCCGGTCGCGCCCGTCATTGAAGGGCGGGTTCATGATGACGTGGTGGAAATGATCGTCGGGCAGGCCGGCCGCGACGCGCACCCTGCCCTTCAGCGTCACATCCGCCTCCACCACCTGCACGCGGTCCGCGAGGAACGCGTTTTCGGCAAGCTGCAGGGTGCGGCGCGCATAGTCGGCCATCAGCGGCGAGCGCTCCACCAGCGTCACCTCGGCACGGGGCAGCCGCGCGGCCACGCCAAGACCGGCCGCACCCGCGCCGGCGCCGAGGTCGGCCACCCGCACCGGCCGCTCGTCCGCCACCAGTGCTGCGAGCATCATGGCATCCATGCCGGCCCGGTGGCCGCCATTCTTCGGCTGCAGCAGGTGGAAGCGGCCACGATGGAAGGCGTCCAGCGTGTCAGTCATCGCCATCCCTCAGCTCGGCGCCGAGCCCGGCATCGAAGAGCAGCCGACGTGCCGCCGGCTCCCTCTCCGTCTCCACCAGAAGGCGGCGCGGCAGGAGGCCGAGCGAACCTTCGAGTATGCTCATGGACTGATCGGCCACCAGGCAGGGAATGCCGGCATCCTTCAGCAGGCTCGCCGCGTAGGAGAGCAGGACCGCGTCATTGGCGCGGATCAGTTCTTTCATGGGGCAAACCCCCTCAAATCTAGGTCATAATTCCGTTTGCCCCTTGCCGGGCCATGCGCCCCTTTCTATTGTCCGGCACAAATTTTGAACAGGAGGCCATTTCATTGGGCGTCGTTATTCCGCTCGAAGAGGGCAAAAACAAGCAGGCATCCGTCAAGCCGCTGGTCGATCTGACGAAGGCGGACATGGATCGGGTCAACCAGCTGATCCTGTCGAAGGCCGGATCTGATGTGCAGATGATCCCGGAGGTCGCCAATCACCTGATCTCGTCGGGGGGCAAAAGGCTTCGCCCGATGCTGACGCTGGCGGCAGCCCAGATGTTCGGCTACGAGGGCGAGGGCCATATCCGGCTGGCGACCAGCGTGGAATTCATGCACACCGCAACGCTGCTGCATGACGATGTGGTGGACGAAAGCGACATGCGCCGCGGCAAGTCCACCGCCCGCATGATCTGGGGCAACCAGGCCAGCGTTCTGGTGGGCGACTTCCTGCTCGGCCAGGCCTTCAAGATGATGGTCGATGTCGGGTCGCTGGACGCGCTTGACGTGCTTGCCTCCGCAGCCGCCGTGATTGCCGAAGGCGAGGTGCTGCAGCTCTCGGTCGCCAAGAACATGGAAACGACGGAGGATGACTATCTGGCCGTCATCCGCGCCAAGACGGCAGCCCTGTTTGCCGCCGCAGCGGAAGTGGGGCCGATCATCGCGGCCACCGACAAGGCCACCCGCGGCGCGCTGAAATCCTATGGCATGAACCTCGGCCTCGCCTTCCAGCTGGTCGATGACGTGCTGGATTACGGTGGCAAGGCTGCCGATCTCGGCAAGAATGTCGGCGACGATTTCCGCGAAGGCAAGATCACGCTGCCGGTCATCCTCTCCTATCGTCGCGGCACGGCCGACGAACGCGCCTTCTGGAAAACGGCGATCGAACAGGGCGAGAGCACCGACGAGAACCTGGCGCGCGCCCTGACCCTGATCGGCAAGTACAATGGCCTCGGCGACACCATTGCGCGGGCCAAGCATTACGGCACGATCGCGCGCGATGCGCTGTCGCCGTTGCCGGAATCGGCCCACAAGGCCGCGCTGATGGAAGTGATCGACTTCTGCATCGAGCGCGTAAACTGAGCATTGCGGGGGGCTTTTGATCCCCCGCGGCAACGGCGAGATTCTTGCGGAGCTGCTCTAAAAAAGCCATTCTGTGGTGAATCATCGGCCGAGGATTCCCATGGCAGCCACAGTGCTGCCGACAGCTTTTCATGAGAGGCACCTTCATGCGGCAGAAACTCGCCCATCGTCTGCTTTCCAGCGCGGCCTTCGGCGCCGTGCTTCTGCTGGCGACGGCAACGCCTCATCTGGCCGGAGCACAGGACCAGACGCAGCAACCTGCCGTCACCCAGCCCGTCGCCGCACCCGCCAATGATCCGGTAACCGAAGAGCCCGCCTTCGACGCCAGCCGCGTGAACAGTTTTTCAGGCGCCTTCCTGGCTGCCCGCACGGCCGATGTCGACCATGACTACGCAACAGCCATCGCGCTTTACCGCAAGGCGCTCGATTTCGACCCGGCCAATCTCGACATCCGCGAACGGCTGATGATCTCGCTCCTGATGAACGGCGAATTCGACGAGAGCCTGAAGCAGGTGGATGCGCTGAAGGAAGACACCTCGGTGGAGCGCATCACCAAGATCGTGCGCGGCCTCGATGCCATCCGCAAGGGCGATTATCCGGAAGCCGAGAAGGTGCTGGCCTACAAGGGCCTGAACGATCTCGACCGGCTGACGCAGGCGCTGATATCCGCCTGGGCCAAGGTTGGCGCCGGCAAGGGCAAGGACGCCATCAGCCTCGTCAAGGGTCTCAAGGGGCCGGACTGGTTCAAGGTGTTCACCGATTACCAGATCGGCAGCATGGCGCTGATGTCCGGCGACGATGCCACCGCCCGGACCTATCTGAAGGCGGCGATCACCAGCGAGGAAGGTGTGGCCACCACGCCGGATACCTTCATGCGCGCCGTGATGGCGCTCGCCCGGATGGAAGCCGCCGATGGCCGCAAGCAGCAGGCGCTCGATGCCATTTCCGTGGCCGAGCGGCTGGTGACCAACTACGCGCCGCTGAAGGCGCTGCGCCAGAGCATCGAAAAGGGCGAGAAGCCCGAGCAGCAGGTGACCAATGCCGTGGAAGGCGCTGCCAGCGTGCTGTTTTCCGTCGGCAGCGCGCTGAACCGCCAGGGCGCGGAGGAAATGGTCTCGCTCTATCTACAAATGTCGCATGCACTCGATCCGAAGAGCGCCGACACGCTGATCCTGCTTGGCGGCATTGCCGAGAAGCTGGAGCAGCCGAAGCAGGCAATCGAGCTGTACGGCCGGGTGCCGGAAGGCTCTCCCATGCGCCGCATTTCCGAGCTGCAGCTTGGCCTGACGCTGGCCCAGTCCGGCGATGTGGCCGGGGCGCGCCAGCACCTGCAGTCCCTGATCGCCTCCGACCCGACCGACCTTCGCAGCTACATCGCCTATGGCAGCGTTCTCTCCGATGCCAAGGACTATGCGGAAATGGCGCGCAACTACGACCGCGCCGTCGACGTGGTCGGCCCCGTGCCGCGCCAGTCCGACTGGTCGATCTTCTTCCAGCGCGGCATTGCCTATGAACGGTTGAAGGAATGGGACAAGGCGGAACCGAATTTCCGCAAGGCGCTGGAGCTCAATCCGGACCAGCCCTCGGTTCTCAACTATCTCGGCTATTCCTGGGTCGACATGAACCGCAATCTCGACGAGGGCCTGGAGATGATCCGCAAGGCCGTCGAGCTGCGTCCCGATGACGGCTACATCGTCGATTCGCTCGGCTGGGCCTATTATCGTCTCGGCCGCTACGACGAGGCGGTGGAAGAGCTGGAGCGAGCCGTGGAACTGCGCGCCGGCGATGCCGCGATCAACGACCATCTGGGCGATGCCTACTGGCGCGTGGGCCGCAAGCTCGAGGCAAAATACCAGTGGCAGCGCGCGCTGACCATGAAGCCGGAGCTGACGGAAATTCCGAAGATCGAGCAGAAGATCCGCGAGGGTCTTGCCGATGCCGGCCCGCCGCCGGTGAAGACCGCCATGGCCTCGCCTGCGGCGACCGCACCTGCCGTTGCCGCGCAGCAGGATGCGACAAGCGACGCAAAGCCCTCCAACTACACGGTCAATGACGGCGACACGCTGTGGAAGATTGCGGTGGAGCAGCTCGGCGACGGCGACCGGTTCCGCGAGTTGATCCGGGCCAATCCGGCGCTTCGTCGCAACCCGGACCGGCTGTTCCCGGGCCAGGTGCTGGAACTGCCGGGCCCTGCCAACTGAGACCCTTCGACCAGAGTGACATCCTGAGGCAATGACAGGCAGCATCCGCGAAACGGCGCCGGCCAAGATCAATCTGGCGCTGCACGTCACCGGCCGCCGGGCGGATGGCTATCATCTGCTCGACAGCCTGGTGACCTTTGCCACCGACGGCGACGGACTGCATCTGAGCCCGGCTTCTGAGGACAGCTTTCGCGTGACGGGCCGGTTCGGCGCGCTGCTCGGCGCGGGAGAGGACAATCTCGTTATTCGCGCGCGCGACCTTTTGCGCACAGCCGTTCGGTCCACCGGCCACGCGACGCCGCCGGTGGAGATCACGCTCGACAAGGCGCTGCCCATCGCCTCCGGCATCGGCGGCGGATCGGCGGATGCGGCGGCAACCCTGCGCGGTCTTTGCCGCCTCTGGAATATCCGCCTGCCGGACGACGCCATGAAGGCACTGGCGCTGTCGCTGGGGGCCGATGTGCCGATGTGTCTTGCCAGCCGGCCCGCTCTGGCGCGCGGCATCGGCGAGGAGCTGACCCCCGTTCCGGCTCTCCCGAGTCTCGCGCTGGTGCTGGTCAATCCGCTGGTCTCGGTCTCGACGCCGGAGATCTTTCGCCGTCTGGAGCGGCGCGACAACGATCCGATGCCGCCGCTGCCCGTCGATCGGCAGGCCGACTGGACGGCTTTCCTCGCCAGCCAGCGCAACGATCTCGAGCCGCCGGCCCGCGCCTTGGTCGATGAAATCGTCACGGTGTCCGGCGCGCTTGCGGCCAGCGGAGCGTCACTGGTGCGGATGTCCGGCTCCGGCGCCACCTGCTTCGGCCTCTATGCGGCACCCGCCGAGGCGGAGCGTGCCGCCCGCAGGCTGACGGAACAGCATCCGCTCTGGTATGTTCAGCCAACGAGCACCGTTTGCGGAGAGTGAGTGATGAACCGTCTCGATGAAAGCCGCCCCTTCATTCCGGTCGGCATTGCCGTGCTGACGGTGTCGGACACACGGACCCTCGCCGACGACCGCTCCGGCGATACGCTGGTGGCGCGCATTGCCGAGGCCGGCCACCGGCTGGTGACGCGCGCCATCGTGCCGGATGATCGCGAGGCCATTTTCGAGACCGTGCGCAACTGGACGCTGGCGGACGGGATCGACGTGGTGATCACGACAGGCGGAACCGGCTTTACCGGCCGCGACGTGACGCCCGAAGCACTGGAGCCGCTGTTCGAGAAGCGGATGGACGGCTTTTCCGAGGTGTTCCACCGCATCTCCTACGACAAGATCGGCACCTCGACGATCCAGTCGCGCGCGACGGGCGGTGTTGCCAACGCCACCTTCATCTTCGTGCTGCCGGGATCGCCCGGCGCCTGCAAGGATGCCTGGGACGGCATTCTGAAAGCCCAGCTCGACTACCGGCACATGCCCTGCAATTTCGTGGAGATCATGCCGCGGCTGGACGAACACCTGCGGCGCGGTGGCAAGGGCTGAACAGCCTCAACTGCGGGCCGCCCAGGCCGGCACCATTTCGCTCACCAGCCGAAAGGCGCGCGTCTGACTTCTCGCAAGATCGGCAAGCCCCATGCCGGCGCGCGTTCGCGCCAGGGCTTCCGCCTTCTGCACGACAAGGCCGTGCTCCAGCGGCGCCGGCCGCGTGACAAGCCGCGCCACCAGCGAACGGCGGTGATTGCGGGACGGCGAAAAGCGGGCCGCCTGACGGTTCATCGCCATGTGTTCGGCCACCTCGTCGATCCAGCCGATCTGCGGGCGGGCGCCGGGCTCGATCAGCAGCAGCCATTCGCCGCGGGTAGCACGCAACACGTCGTCAAGCCGCCAGTCCACATGGAAACGGCAGCCGGCGGCATCCGCGACCCTTGACGAGGCATCCTGCGAGCCGCGATCGAGCACGCTGACATCGCTGACGAGACCTTCCACGGCACCCGCGACCAGCACGGACAGGGTCTGCGCCAGCTCGGTTTCCTGATCTTTGCATTCCATCAGCACACTCAGCATGTCTCCTGCTTTATCGCATCGCAGCAGGAATTGCCACAAAGCCGTCATGCCGAATTTGTTCTTGCAATGTTCTCTTTTCTGCCCTACCAATAGAGCCACGGTGATCGCTGGATCGGCCGCAGGAGTTTCCCATGAACGAGCTGTCCCATTTGCGGCAGGACGCCCTTGCGCCTGCCCACACGGCGGATATTGCCGATGCCCTGGTGCAATCCTCGGGGCTCAGGATCGACATCGACCGGCGGCGCGGGCGCGGCGCGGGGCTGAACCCCAGCGGTCGTTTCGAGAGCGAACGGCGCGAGGTCTTTGACGACGGCTGGCAGACGCTGGAGGAGCTGGAGCCCTTCCGCACCGAGGTGCAGGTGGAAAAGCCGCGGACAATCATCACGCGCAACGAATCTCCCGACATTCCCTTCGACCGCTCGGTGACCCCCTATCGCGGCTGCGAGCATGGCTGCATCTATTGCTTTGCACGCCCCACTCACAGCTATATGGGCCTTTCGGCGGGCCTGGACTTCGAGGCAAAACTGTTTGCCAAGCCGGATGCGCCGAGACTGCTGGAGCGGGAACTCAGCCGGCAGGACTACAAGGTCCGGACGATCGCCATCGGCACCAATACCGACCCCTACCAGCCGATCGAGCGCGAATGGCGAGTGATGCGGCAGATGCTGGAGGTTCTCGCCAAGGCCGGCCATCCGGTGATGATCGTGACGAAATCGGCGCTGGTGACGCGCGACATCGATATTCTCTCGGCGATGGCGGCCAAGGGGCTCGCCAAGGTAGGTATTTCGGTGACGACTCTGGACCGCAAGCTGGCCCGCAGCATGGAGCCGCGCGCGGCAACGCCGACACGGCGGCTGGAAGCGATCCGGCAGCTGACCGAGGCCGGTATCCCGACCAGCGTTCTGGTGGCCCCCGTCATCCCGGCGCTGAACGACCACGAGATCGAACGCATCCTTGACGCCGCCAGGGCTGCGGGCGCGACGGAAGCAAGCTACGTGCTGCTGCGCCTGCCGCTGGAGGTAAGCCCCCTCTTCCGCGACTGGCTGTTGCGCCATTATCCGGACCGCTATCGCCATGTGATGTCGCTGGTGCGCTCCATGCGCGGCGGCAAGGATTACGACGCCGAGTTCGGCAAGCGCATGAAGGGTGCCGGTCCCTATGCCTGGCAGATCTCGCGGCGCTTTGAACTGGCCACCAAGCGCCTCGGCCTCGGCCGCCGCGGCATGCCACTGCGCGACGACCTGTTCGTGCCGCCGGCGGGCGGCGGCGTGCAGCTGTCGCTGCTCTGATGGAGGCATTCGCGCCTCGTGTTGGGCGCAGGCAGCGGGCAAGCAGGGCATCGCGCCGGAGGGACATAAGGTGGTGGCGGATCATGCCGTCTCCCCCCAGCCTCGGAGGGGGAAATCCCAGACAACGTGGCGTTCTCATCCCGGCTGCCCATGCTCTGAAGTGACCGAGACGGCGGCCAGGCCTGGAACACACAGATAAAGGTGCGTCAGCGGTTTGGGTTCGGACTGCGCGACAACAGAGAATGGAGCCTTTCGTGTCATCCCGCTGTCACCGAACGGCTCTGGAATGAATGAGACCAAAGGTCTTCGGCACGGTCCACCGCCTCATCCGTGCCGGAACACCCCGGCCCGCCTTCCCCTAGGGCGGTCGTAAGCGTTGCCGCATGATACGCTTGGCCGGGGCTTGCAGGGGGTCGGGTGCGCGTGCCAGTTTCCGCCGCATGTCACTGAGCACGCCACCCGACTCTCCCCGCCTTTTCGACGAGGTCCCTCTCGCTCCCGATTTCAGCCTGGAGCTTGCCGCCCGGCGAGCCGGTCACTGGCCGGTTGCCGGCACGGACGAGGCAGGTCGGGGGCCGCTTGCCGGTCCTGTCGTGGCGGCCGCCGTCATTCTCGACCCCGATCACATTCCCTTAGGTCTCAACGATTCCAAGCAATTGTCGCTGAAAGTGCGGGAACGGCTGTATGACGAGATCATGGCAACCGCCCATGTGGCGATCGCCTCGTCCGGCCCGCGGCATATCGACGAAAAAAACATCTTGCGGGCGAGCCTCGACGCCATGCGCCGCGCTATCCTGTCGCTTCCGGTGGCGCCGGCGATGGTTCTGGCCGATGGCCGCGATGTGCCGCCGGGCATCTGTTGTCCGGGCCGCGCGGTGATCAAGGGCGATTCCCGCTCGCTGTCGATTGCGGCGGCTTCCATCATTGCGAAGGTGATGCGGGACCGCATGATGGAGCGCGCGCATGCCGTCTACCCCGCCTATGGCTTTGCCGGCCATGCCGGCTATGGAACAGCCCGGCACCGCGCCGCCATCCTGAGCGACGGCCCCTGCCCGCTGCACCGCATGAGTTTTCGCCCGCTGCGCCGGGATTGAGCGCGCTCGCCCCTGCTCAAACCTTTGACCATCCACGGGACAACGTGTGCCTGACGCTGACTGCCCGCGCGTCCTGGTCCATTTGTGTCGCAGCCAGCCGCGGCAGTCTTGATCGCGCGCCTCGTGCCGCGATCAAGACTGCCGTCCACTGATCCATGTTGCCGTCAGAATGCTTGCAAGCCCCACAGACCGGAACCGGCGACATGCGATCATCTGCAGCAAAACATACATGAAAGCTGCGGACGGCGACGACAGGACCAAAGCCAAGGGAACCGGCAGCAGGTCGAGGAGGATGGTGCGGTTCCCCGAAAATGCTGCAAACGAAAAAGCCGGACCCCAGGCCCGGCTTTTCAAATCACATCGGGATGGCGCCCGGACCGATCTCAGTTCAGGCGCGACTTCACCTGACCAACCGACTGCGCAAACAGCGACTGCTGAACCGAGGCATCGGCCTTGGCGGCAATCACCTTCTGGGCGGCAGCCACGGCCAGATCGACTGCGGCGGAGCGCACGGCGCCGATGGCGTCTGCCTCGGCCTGGCGGATCTTCTGTTCGGAGAGTGCATTGCGGCGGGCGACGAACTCTTCCGTCTTCTGCCGTGCTTCCTCGGTCAGCGCTGCGGCTTCACGCTCGGCGACAGCCAGAATGTGGGCGGCTTCCGCTTCCGCTTCCTTGCGCTTGCGCTGATATTCGGCGAGCAGCGCCTGGGCTTCCTCGCGCAGACGCTTCGCCTGCTCCAGCTCGTCACGAATGTTGTCGGCGCGCTTGTCGAGGGCCTGGCCGATCATGCCCGGCACCTTGAGATAGGCGATCAGGACGAGGAAGAGAACGAGGCCGACAAAGGCGAAAAATGTTGCATCAAATGCCATGGTCGATCACGCCTCCACCTTGGCGGCAGCAACTGCAGCCTTGACGTCTTCCGGGGTTGCCTTGGCGCCGATCAGCTGATCGACGATGGCCGCTGCAGTCTCCTCGGCAATCGAGCCGACCTCTGCAAAGGCACGGGCCTTGATGTCGGCGATGCGGGCTTCCGCAGCCGACAGCTTGGCGGACAGCTCGGCTTCGATCGATGCACGATCGGCAGCAGCCTTCGCCTTGGCGGCGTCACGGGCCTGATCGGCAATGCTGCCGGCCTTGGCGCGGGCAGCCGCGAGTTCCTTTTCATAGGTCTCGACGGCGGCATCTGCTTCCGCCTTCAGGCGCGAGGCCTCATCGAGATCCTGGGCAATCCGGTCATGGCGGTGTTCGAGAATGCCGCCGACGCGGGGCACGATCACCTTCTGCATGACCAGATAGAAGAACCCGAAGGTGATGACCAGCCACAGAAGCTGCGACGGGTAGGTCGACTGGTCAAACGGCGGAAATACGCCGGTACCATGTTCGCCATGGGCCACGCCGGTTTCCGTGTGCACGTTGCCAGCTGCTCCATGGGTTTCGCCATTGGCCGGCGCGCCGTCCTGCGCGAATGCCGGTGTCACGAACATCATCACCTCCAGGGGTATTCAATAGAGAAGATCACGGCGCGCCGTTGAACCGCGCGGCCGTGATCCCATACGGTTTGCCGGCTATCAGACGGCGAACAGCAGGAGGAGAGCTACGAGCAGCGAGAAGATGCCCAGAGCTTCCGTAACGGCGAAGCCGAATACCAGACGGCCGAACTGGCTGTCAGCGGCAGACGGGTTGCGCAGAGCGCCGGAGAGGTAGTTGCCGAAGATGTTGCCGAGGCCGAGAGCCGTGCCGGCCATGCCAAAGCAAGCCAGACCTGCACCGATGAACTTTGCTGCTTCCGCTTCCATGTGAATGCTCCTTCGAATGGGTTGTTGCGGCGGATGACTGACGCTTCAATACGCCAATGTCGCTCCTCAGTGGCCGCCCGGATGGACCGCGTCGTTGAGGTACATGCATGTCAGCACCGCAAAGACGTAGGCCTGCAGGAAGGCTACGAGGAATTCGAGACCGGTCAGAGCGACCGTCATGATCAGGGGCAGGATCGCGCCACCGATTCCGATTGCGCCAAGGGCTCCGAGCGACACGACGAAGCCGGAGAACACCTTGAGCGTGATGTGTCCCGCCAGCATGTTGGCGAAAAGACGAACCGACAGCGAAATCGGACGGGACAGGAAACTGATGATTTCAATGGCCACCACGAGCGGCAGAAGCACGCCCGGAACGCCGCTCGGAACGAACACGTTCAGGAAATGCAGGCCATGCTTGTAGAAGCCATAGACGAGAACCGTGCCGATGACGAACAGCGCCAGCGCGAAGGTGACGATGATCTGGCTGGTCACGGTGAAGAAGTAAGGGAACATGCCGAGCAGGTTTGCCGTCAGCACGAACATGAACAGCGAGAACACCATCGGGAAGAATTTCATCCCGTGGCTGCCCGCCCCTTCACGCAGCATGGAGGCAATGAACTCGTAGGACATTTCCGCAACCGACTGGGCGCGCGACGGAACGAGGCCACGGCTGGACGTCGAGAAATACAGGAAGCCGGCGGCGCAGGCCACCGTGGCCACCATGAACAGCGAGGCATTGGTGAACGAGAAGTCCATGCCACCGATCTCAATCGGCACGATCTTCGAGATCTGGAACTGATGGGTCGGATCGTTAGACACCGCTCTACCTTCTTTCTTCCTTGCACCCGCCACAATCGGCAGATTAACTCATCACGTCGTTTTACCGATCGTCCTTGCGGTCACCCGGCCGAAGAGGCCCCGGCTGGGCAACCACGCCCAGGCTCCGCATGACGTTCAGCACTCCGGCACAGAAACCGAGAAGAAGAAGAATGATCATCCCCCACGGCGTCGTCCCGGCAAAACGGTCGACCACATAGCCGAGCACGGCCCCAACGGCGATGGCAGCGATGAATTCCGATGAAATCTTCAGCCCGAGCGCCATGCCTTTACGGCTTTCCTCGGACCGGCTTTCCCTGGCCTTCCCCACTGCCTCGCCTTTTGCCCTCTCTGCCAGTTTGGCGGAAAGATCCTTGCGGCGCTGCTCCAGACTGTCGTCGCGGTCCCCGGTCATGCATCCCCCTGGCCTTGCCTGCCCTGACCGAAAGATCAAAGCCTCTCTCGAAGCCCGGGAAATAGCGCCTTCCGGCCCGTTTCGAAGTCGCGCGCACCATAGTTTTGCGCGCACCCATAGTCAAGGCGTCAAAAGACGCTCATCCAGAACAAATTAACCGCGAATTTTCAATCGTTTAAGTCACAACCGGATCAAGTCGCGATCCGTTGTTGACGGAATCACACATTTCAGCTCCAGCCGCCGCCATGGGTGCGGTAGAAAACGTGAAGCCCGATGCGGCCGACCTTTTCCATGCTTCTGGCCCAGGAGGGCCGCACATAGACGGCGTGATAGTGAGTGGCGGAGCCGACTTCCGGCAGCCAGATCTTGCCGGCCGTCACGGCGATCGCCACCTCGCGCGCGGTTGCCCAGTGCTCGCGGGAGCGGACGCGGTCACGGATGTCGTCGCAGGCAAAGGAGAACTGACAGCGGTTGCGCCAGTCCTTGTTCTGGTAGACGACGCCGCAGATCGTGTGGGGATAGGCGGGATTGCGCACGCGGTTGAGGATGACCTGCGCCACCGCCGCCTGCCCCTTCACCGATTCCCCGCGTGCCTCGAAATAGATGCCCGACGCCAGGCACTGCTGCTCTTCCGGCGCAAAGACAGTGGCCGGCAGGGCAGTTGCGGCCCAGGCATGGTCATGCGGGCCGATCTCCGGCACGAAGCGCCCTTCGTCGGCCGGCTTGCCCAGCAGCGCATCGAAGGGGGAACGGCCGGGCTTTCGGGCGATCGAAGGCGCATAGGCGCTCGCCAGGATGTCGCCTCCCGGATTGGTGACGAGACTGGCCACCATCGGCGAGAGACCGAGATCGAGCTGCCGGGGTTTCGGCCGGTAGAATTCGAAGGAGGCCATCTCGACCATGGCCGGCACCGGATCGGCGGGCGCGAAAGCGACGCGCTCGGCCGCCTGGGCCGGCGGAGCGAGCAGCGAACTGCTGCGCTGGAGAATGGAACCGGCAGTAAAATCCTTCGGCGGCTGCATGCGCTCCACCGCAATCACCCGGCCGCGCTTGGCGCCACGGGTGACGCGCTCCTCATCCGGCACGAGGCCGGATTTTTCGCCGGGCGCGGTGAAGGCGATGCGGCGACCGTCCGGCATTAGCATGCCGGCCCCTTCGACCATCCGCGCCTCGCTTTTGGGAAAGGCAAGCTCCGCGACATGCAGCGAGCCGGCGGGCGAATCCGTCAGCACCATGCGCCACTGGCTGCCGGGATGGACATCGCCGGACAAGAGGCCGGACAGATCCGCCTGCGCCGGAATGGAGGGTACGATCAGCCAGGCGGCAAGGCCGAAGACGATGGGCGAGGCCCACCGGTCCATCAGGGAGGCCCCCCTCCTTCTCGAACGCTTCTGACGCACACCGCAACTCCAACGCACAATCTTTCGAATGCGCGAAGGATCTAATATTAACCTAAATGGAGGGTTAACGCCCTGGTTTTCCCGGGGTCGGGGCCGGCGCTACGGCCCCGAGGAGGGATGAACCTGCCCCGAAATGCGTCAGATGATGACGTGCGAGCCGAGTTCCACCACACGGTTGGCCGGCAGATGGAAATAGTCGGACGGATCGGAGGCGGCATTGGCGAGCGCGATGAACAGCCGGTCCTGCCACATGGGCATGCCCGATTCCGCATCCGGCACCAGCTTGCGCCGTCCCAGATAGAAGGAGGTGGCCATGATGTCGAACTTGAAGCCGCATTTGCGCAAGTAGGCGAGCGCCTGCGACACGTTTTGCGACTGCATGAAGCCGAAGCGCAGCTCGACCAGCACGAAGCGATCCGACATCTTCTCCACATGGAAGCAATGCTCCTGCGAGACGCGCGGCTTGTTGACCGTGCGGATCGTCAGGATGACGTTCTTCTCGTGCAGCACATGGTTGTGCTTGAGATTGTGCATCAGCGCTGCCGGCGCCGATTCCGGATCGCTGGTGAGGAAGATCGCCGTGCCCGGCACGCTGACCGGGGCGTTCTGGCTCTTCTTCTCGATCGAGCGCTCGATGGATTCGGCAAAGATCGCCAGCGGCACGTCGGTGCGCTTCATCTTGTCGGCCAGGATGTCGGTACCCCGACGCCAGGTCCACATGATCACGGTAAAGGCAGAAGCCATCAGCACCGGCACATAGCCGCCGTCGTGGATCTTCAGCAGATTGGCGCCGAGGAAAACCATCTCGAGCAGCAGAAGCGGTGCCAGCGCAAGTGCCGCCACCCAGCGCGGCCAGTGCCAGCGGGCACGCACGAATTCGAAGGCCATCAGGGTGGTGACCACCATGGCGCCGGTGACCGAGATACCGTAGGCGGTGGCCAGCGCATCCGAGCTTTCGAAGCCCAGCACCAGCGCCAGCACGCCGATCAACAGCACCATGTTGACGCCCGGCAGGAAGATCTGCCCGGTATTGGTTTCCGAGGTGAAGAGGATTTCCATGCGCGGCAGATAGCCGAGATGGATCGCCTGACGCACCAGCGAGAAGGCGCCGGTAATGACGGCCTGGCTGGCGATGATGGTGGCCGCCGTTGCCAGAAGCACGACCGGGATCAGCGCCCAGCTCGGAAACATCAGGTAGAAGGGATTGGACATCGCTTCCGGCTGCTTCAGGATCAGCGCGCCCTGGCCGAGATAGTTCAGCGTCAACGCCGGGAAGACAAGCGCGAACCAGGCCCACTGGATCGGACGACGCCCGAAATGGCCGAGATCCGCATAGAGCGCTTCCGCGCCGGTGACCGTCAGGAAGACGGCGCCGAGCACCACGAAGCCGACGAAACGTTCCTGGATGAGGAAGGTGACGGCATGCAGCGGGTTGAGCGCCCACAGGATGCTGAGATCATCGGTGATATGGGCAATGCCACCTGCGCCCATCACCAGGAACCAGATGGCGGTGATCGGACCGAAGAAGCGCGCGACAAGCCCCGTTCCATGCGACTGGATGGCAAAGAGGGCAATCAGGATGACGATCGAAATCGGCACCACCGCCTCGTCGAGCGCGGGCGTGATGAGCTTCACGCCTTCGACGGCCGACAGGACGGAGAGCGCCGGCGTGATCATCGCATCCCCCATGAAGAGAGCGGCGCCGATCAGGCCGAGCATCATCAGCACGGCCCTGTTGCTGCCGGCCGTCTTCATCAGCATGGCCAGCAGCGACAGCGTCCCGCCCTCGCCGTGGTTGTCGGCCCTCAGCAGGAAGAGCACGTATTTCAGGGTGACGATGATCGTCAGCGTCCAGATCATCAGCGAGATGATGCCGATCACTTCGGCCTGCGTGACACCGTCATAGGAAACGGGCCGCAGCGCTTCGCGGAAGGCGTAGAGCGGACTGGTGCCGATATCGCCATAGACAACGCCGACGGATCCCAGCGCGACCGCCAGGAACTTCTTCAGGCTCTTGTCCTCAGTCAAATGTTCGTCAGCTGCGTGTGACATCCGGTTTTCTGGCCTAGAGCCAGCCTTTCCAGCGGAAGAAGTAGAACGGGACCAGGGCCGAGACCAGCATGGCAAGAAGAGCCCAGGGATAGCCAAAGGTCCAGTCAAGTTCCGGCATCATGCGAAAATTCATGCCGTAGACCGACGCCACCAGCGTCGGCGGCAGGAACACGACCGAGGCAATGGAGAAGATCTTGATGATGGCGTTCTGCTCGACATTGATGAGACCGAGCGAAGCATCGAGCAGGAAGGCAATGTTGCCGGCGACGAAGGCGGCATGTTCGGACAGGGTCGCCACGTCGCGGGCCACCGTGCCGCAGAGGCTGTGCAGTTCGCTTTCGGCCGCAATGGCCGGTGCGTTCATCAGGAAGGACAGCACGCGTGACAGCGAGCCGAGGCTGTCGCGCACCTTGCCGACCAGCCGGTGACAGCCGGCGATGTCGGCAAGCTTTCCCTCGAGAAACTTCGGCGGCCGCCGCTTCTCGCGGTCGCGAAAGATATCGATCGACAGGCGATCGACACGGGTGACGGCACCTTCCAGGATCTCGGCCGTGCGATCGACGATCGTTTCGATCAGATGCGCCAGCAGGGAAGCGCCCGTATGATGCGCTTGCGCAGTGCGGCCAAGGGCTGCGGTGAACAGCCGGAAGGAACGCGGTTCGGCATACCGGACCGTCAGCAGGCGGCCACCGGCCAGGATGAAGGCGACATCCGTCAGTTCCGGTTCTTCGCTGTCGGCTTTCCAGACCACGGAGCCGGTCATGAAAAGGCCGTTCTTTTCCGTGTAGAGACGACTGGACGGTTCGATGTCCTTCAACTCGTCGCGTGTGGGAACCGAGATGTCGAGCAACTGCTCCACATAGCTGTCTTCCTCGCGCGTGGGCTCAAAGAGATCGATCCAGACGATGTCCTCAGACAGTGAGCCAACGGGCTGGACAGCGGTCAGCACCGATGGGGAGCCATTGGAACCATAGGCATTGATCAATGCGACGTCTCCGTGCCGGCGCCCGGATTTACCGGCACAATTGAACGTAAGGGGCCAATCTGCAGTTCCCTCGTCCCAAGCGAGACGCGCGTATAAGACCACCGAAAGATTAATGCAAGAGACACGAAGTCCCGATGACGGTCATTCGAAGACGATTGCAGGCGCCGTGCGCGGCGTGCGGCCTGTAAGCTGCTGCCACACGCGGCTGGCGATATCCCTGTAGATCGCGGCAGATGCGCCATCGGGATCCGAGACCACCACCGGCGTTCCGGCATCGGATCGCTCGCGGATATCCATGGTGAGCGGCACCTCGCCGAGGAACGGAACGTCAATGCGCGCGGCCTCCGCTTTTGCGCCGCCATGGCCGAAGATGTCGTAGCGCTTGCCGGTATCGGGCGCCAGGAAATAGCTCATGTTCTCGACGATGCCGAGCAGCGGAACCTCCACCTTGCGGAACATGGCAATGCCCTTGCGTGCATCGATGAGAGCCAGGTCCTGCGGCGTGGACACGATCACCGCGCCGGCGAGCGGCACCTGCTGGGCCATGGTCAGCTGCGCATCGCCGGTGCCGGGCGGCATGTCGACCACGAGAACGTCGAGATCGCCCCAGGCCACTTCGCGCAGCATCTGCAGGATGGCCGACTGTACCATCGGGCCGCGCCAGATCATCGCGGCCTCCTCTTCCACCAGGAAGCCCATGGACATGGCCTTCAGGCCATAATTCTCCATGGGGACGATGATGCGGTTTTCGATCTGCTGCGGACGTCCGGAAATCTTCAGAAGACGCGGCACCGAGGGGCCATAGATATCGGCATCCAGCAGGCCGACCTTCAGGCCGTTCGCCATCATGGCCAGTGCCAGATTGACCGCGGTGGTGGATTTTCCCACGCCGCCCTTGCCCGAGGCCACCGCGATGATGGCGCCAACGCCGGGAACGCCGGCCTTTTGCGGACGCGCCGGCGCTGAGGGCTGACCGGGCGCCCGTGCCTGCGGCGCATGCGAATGGCCCGCATGGGCGCCATGATCATGAGCGCCAGCCTGCGGCTGAGGACGGGCGGGGGCCGCACCGGCCTTGCGATCGGCCGTCAGCGTCACCAGCACGCTGCGCACGCCCTCGATAGACGTCACCGTCTTTTCGGCTGCAATCCGCAGCGGCTCCAGCTCGCGCGCCCGTTCGGCAGGCACGGTGATGGAGAAATAGACCTTCCCATCCGCGATGAAGACATCGGACACCATGTTGAGCGAAACGATATCGCCCTCCAGATCCGGCCCGCGCACCCGGCGCAGCGCCTGGATCACCATGTCCTTCGTCACATCAGCCATCGGGAACTCCCAGAATTGTTGCCGAGGCCCTGTCGTTGGCACGGGCCTCTCGTGTCGCGCGCCGGCCCGCAAGGGCGGCCCCGCGGTCGTGCCGGCTCGGACTTATAGGTGGTGCGTCCGGGGTGGAGCAACAAGTATTAAGCCGTCGTCCGGGACATGCGGCGATCTGACGACGCGCAATGCCCGGACGACGGCTTTTTCTTGGGTGCGTCTCTTGGGACGCTTTTCAAGTCCCCTCTGGACCTGCGACGGAAGATGCAGGATGCGTGCCAGATCCCGAAATTCCGATAAACTGGCACAATTGCCGGTTCAACACCGGCCTTCCGCCACGCTTCTGATGAATTCTTGAGCGCCGCCCGAAATCAAGGCGGAAAAACTGCCCGTCACTTGATCAGGCCGGCCCGCAGGGCCTTGGCAACCGCCTGGCTGCGATTGACCGCATCGAGCTTCTTGGTGGCGCGGTTCAGGTAGTGATTGACCGTATGCTCGGAGAGTTCGAGGATGTCGGCAATCTCCGCGCTCGTCTTGCCGGCGGCGGTCCAGTTGAGGCAGTCGATCTCCCGCTCGCTGAGTTGGTCGCTGACGCGCACGTCGATGTCGCGGATTTCCGCCAGCCCCTGGTAGACATGCACCGAGAGATACATGAGTTCCACCATCTGCTGCACGGTGAACATCACCCCATCGCCGCAGAAGGAGACGCAGCCACGCTTTCCGGACGAATCATGCACCGGAAAATAGACGCCGCTCGTCAGCCCGAAGCGCTGGAAGAGATCGAAGGACACGGTGTCGCCGCGTTGACGGGCGATATCGGCCATCGAATAGGTAAAGGGCAGCGTCGACGCACGCAGGCGCTGCAGGATGGGGCTCGACTGCAGAAGCCCGGCCTGATCGAAATGCGCGAGCAGTTCCGAAGGCCAGTTGGTGATGATCGTATTGCCGGACAGCTCCAGCGTTGTCATCGATGGCAGCTCGCAGACCATGAAGGCGCGGCAGCCATTGCTCTCGGTGACCCGGCGCATGAAGCGGAAGATGTCGAACTGCGTCTTGAGGGATTTCAGTTCTGCCACAAGGGCGGCCACGGAATAGGTGGCGTCAAAGCTCTCGGTCTTATCCATTGTTCATGACAATCTTGGTTAGAAGGCCTCGAAAGCCGGCTCAAGGCCAAACCTCCGAGTGACAGCGCACCGGCAGCAATCAGACCGGTCTTGCGTGGTGCCATCATGGCCGCAATCATCACGACAGAATCATGCCACGATCCGAGAGATTTGACAAACACTCAATTCCGTATCGGGCAAAGAAAAGTGCATGCTAAAACAGCGCTCAGCGACGAGGCCCAAGTCGCTGCAAAGCATCCTGAACAATAGCGCGCGCCGCGGCACAGACATCGTCCGCCCAGGCCTCCAGCTGATCCATGTCGGCACGGAAGGCAGGAGCCGTCACCGAGATGCCGCCGAGGATATTTGCCTCGGGAACGGCAATGGCGGCGGCCACGCACCGGATGCCCGGCTGGTGCTCCTCGAGATCGAAGGCATAGCCGCGGGCACGGATCGCCTCGACCTGCGACAGCAGCGCGCCGGCATCCGCCAGCGTGGCCGGTGTGAAGGTCTGGAAGCGAAGCCGCGACGCGATCTGCGCGAGACGCTCGTCCGGCAGGCAGGAGAGCGCCACCTTGCCGACGCCCGTGCAATAGACCGGCGCGGCATTGCCGACCTGCGAATGCATGCGCACCGCCTGCCGGCTTTCGATCTTGTCGAGATAGATGATCTCGTCCTCGCGCAGCAGGCCGAGATGTACGGTCTCGCCGGTCCGCTCATGCAGATGTTTCAGGTGCGGCTCGGCCACCTGGCGGAAGGAGTGGCGCGACCAGGCGCGCGAGGCAAATTGCAGCAGGCGAAGGCCCGGCGTATAGCCGCCATCCGGCCCGAGTTCGACCAGACCTTCCATGGCAAGATGCCTGAGCTGGCGGTGCAGGCTGCCGCGCGGCTGGCCGCTCAGCGTCAGAAGATCGGTGAAGCGCGGCGCCACCTCTGCGCGGGCAATCAGGTCAAGCACGGCGATCGCCTTGCCGAGCGTGCCCGTGTCCGGCCCGTCCGGTTCCGATCCAGTCTCCGTGTCCTGATGCTGGGTCACCAAACATTCCCTCCTGCAGCCTCGCCATCACGGCATGGGTGCTTGACAGTCCCTCCTGATTATAATCTTTATTCCATATAGTCAAACTCAGTTCCACATAATGGAACATCGAGGATCATCATGGACACTGTCGCAGCATCGCAGCCGGCCTTCCGCTTTGCCGACCTGGAGGATCGCCCGGTGCTGGTCACCGGCGGGGGATCGGGTATTGGCGCCGCCTTCACGGAAGCCTTCGCCCGCCAGGGCGCACGCGTCGCCTTTCTCGACATCGCGCGCGAGCCGAGCCTTGCGCTGGTTGCCACCCTCTCCGGACAGACGCGCCATCCGGTGGAGTTCATCGAGGCCGATCTTTCCGATGTCTCGCAGATCCGGTCCGCAGTCGCGGCGGCGGCCGAGCGGCTCGGCGGCATCGGCGTTCTCGTCAACAATGCCGCCCTCGACGACCGTCATGAATTTCTGGAGGTCACGGAGGAGTACTGGGACCGCAACCAGGCGATCAATTTGAAGCAGATGTTCTTCTGTGCCCAGGCGGCCGCCCCGCATCTGATGGCGGACGGGCGCGGCGCGATCGTCAACCTGTCCTCGATCTCCTTCCTGCTGAACATGGGTGGTCTGCCGAGCTATACCACCGCCAAGGCCGGCATTCTGGGATTGACGAAGAGCCTTGCCGGACGGCTCGGCCCGGACGGCATCCGCGTCAACGCGCTGTTGCCGGGCATGATCGTCACCGAGCGGCAGAAGGCGCTCTGGCTGACGGATGAAGGGATTGCCGCGATGATCGACCGCCAGTGCGTCAAGCGCAGCCTGACCGCCGCCGACATGGTCGGACCCTGCCTGTTTCTGGCCTCGTCGGCATCGGCCGGCATGAGCGCCCAATGGATCACCGTAGATGGAGGAACACTCTGATGGCTGAGGCCGCCTATATCGCCGTCGACTGGGGCACGACCAGCTTCCGGCTCTGGCTCATGGATGGCGAACATCGCGTGCTGGCCGAACGGCGCAGCGGCGAAGGCATGACCACCGCCGCCGAAACGGGCTTTTCCCAGGTCCTTGAGGCCCATCTTGCCGCCGTGTCCGCCGGTGCCGATCTGCCGGTCATCATCTGCGGCATGGCCGGCGCCCGCCAGGGCTGGGTGGAGGCCGGCTATGTCGATGCCCCGGCACCGCTTGCCGCCGTTCTCGACGGCGCCGTCCGCGTGCCCGGCGAAACGCGCGACATCCGCATTCTGCCCGGCATTGCCCAGCGCGCCGAAACCGCACCGGATGTGATGCGCGGCGAGGAAACCCAGCTGCTCGGCGCGCTCGGCCCCTCCTCCACCGGCAAGGCGCTGGTCTGCATGCCCGGCACCCATTCGAAATGGGTGAATGTGGAAGACAGCCGCGTGACCAGCTTCGCCTCCTTCATGACCGGCGAAGTCTTCGACGTAATCACCAAGCATTCAATCCTGAAGCATGCGGTGGCGGGTGCGGAAGCCTTCGACGCCAGCCACCCGGCCTTCCAGGCCGCCGTCGTCAAGGCCGCGGCCGAGCCGGCGCTGCTGACCAGCCTGATCTTCACCGCCCGCTCCGGCCAGCTGCTGCACGGGCTTGATGCCACCGGCGCTGCCGCCCGCCTCTCCGGCACGCTGATCGGGGCGGAAATCGCCGGCGGCATCCATGCGGCCGGCCGGCGCCCGGATCTGGTGCGGCTCGTTGCCTCCGGCCGGCTGCAGGGCCTCTACGAAGGCGCCCTTGCAGCCCTTGGCCTTGCCTTCGAGACGATCGACGCCGATCTTGCCGTGCGGCAGGGCCTTGCCGCCGCCGCCCAATCGCTTTTCCTCAGCCATGCAAGGATGCCCGCATGACCCGCATTCCCTTTCCCCCCATGCAGCGGCCGCTGGTCGCCATTCTCCGCGGCATCAAGCCGGAAGAGACTGAAGCCATCGTCGGCGGCCTGATCGAAACCGGCTTCACCGCCATCGAGATTCCGCTGAACTCGCCCGATCCGTTCCGGTCGATCGAAACCGCCGTGCGGCTGGCGCCGGCGGACTGCCTGATCGGCGCCGGCACCGTGCTGACCGTCGAGGATGTCGACGCACTCGATGCCGCCGGCGGCAGGCTGATGGTGAGCCCCAATGTGGAGCCAGCCGTCATCGAGGCCGCTGCGGCGCGCGGCATGGTGACGCTGCCGGGCTGCTTTACGGCGACGGAAGCGCTGTCTGCCGCACGCGCCGGCGCAACGGGCCTGAAATTCTTCCCCGCCAGCGTGCTTGGCCCTTCCGGCATCAACGCGATCCGCGCCGTGCTGCCGAAGGAACTGGTGATTGCCGCGGTCGGTGGCGTGTCCGACACGAACTTTGAAGACTATGTGAAGGGTGGCATCACCGCCTTCGGTCTCGGCTCCAGCCTCTACAAGGCGGGCATGAGCGCCAACGAGGTGATCCGTCGCGCCAGGGTGACGATCGAGGCCTATGACCGGGCGCTGGAGGCGGTGCGATGAGCGAGATCCACGACTTCGCCGGAACCATCCTCTCCGACCATGCCTGCGAACTCGGCGAAGGCCCGACCTATGATGCGGCGACCGATACGCTGTGGTGGTTCAACATTCTCGGCAAGGAACTGCACGAACTGAACCTTGCAAGCAGTGCAAGGCGCGTTCATCCCCTGCCCTTCAAGGCCAGTGTGCTGGCCCGCATTGATGCGGATCGCCAGTTGATCGCGACAGAACAGGGCCTGATGATCCGCGACATCGCCAGCGGTGGCTTTACTCCCTATGTGGAACTCGAGCCGGCGCATATGGGCAACCGCTCCAATGACGGGCGCGTGCATGCCTCCGGTGCGCTGTGGATCGGCACCATGGGGCTGAAGGCCCAGAATGGCGCGGGCTCGATCTATCACGTGGCAAAGGGCGCGGTGACCCGCATCGTCACCGGCATCAGCATTCCGAATTCGATCTGCTTCTCCCCAGACGGTGCGACGGGCTATTACACCGACACCCGCATCGGCAACATCATGCGGCTGCCGCTCGATGCCGAAACCGGGCTGCCGGTCGGCGAGGCAACCGTCTTCGTGCCTGCCGGCGCCGATGGCGGTCCGGATGGATCCGTCTGCGATGCGGACGGTTATCTCTGGAACGCCCGCTGGGGTGCCGGGGCTGTGGACCGGTATGCACCGGACGGACGTCATGTGGCCCGCTACAGCGTCCCGACATCGCGCGCCTCCTGCCCGGCCTTCTTCGGCAAATCCGCAGACCGCATGGCGGTGACAACAGCGTATGAGGGTGCCAGCGCAGACGAACGGGCCTCCGACACCAAGGCCGGCTTCCTCTTCGATCTCGGCATCATGGTGAACGGGCGCTTCGAACCCGCCTATCGTCTCTGACATTGTTTTTACGGGGGAAATCCGCGCATGCGGCGGGTTGCCCCTAACCTTCGACAGGCGAAAACGTTCCGGCGTTTTCGCCTATTTTTTTGGCAGCCCACCTCGGAACCATCCTCGCGGACAGGCATTTCCCTGTCGAACCGACGCGATCCTCCACCCTGCGCGTCGGAGCAACCCGGATTGAACAAAGGTAGGTTCGTTATGAAAAAGACCCTTGGTACCATGGCAGCAGCAGCCATCCTGATGGCTTCCACCGCCGTTGCACCGGCCTTGGCCCAGACGACGGCTCCCTCGGCAACGCCTGCCGCTCCGAACGCCCAGACCGATACCACCATGCCGGCGACCGGCAATGGCGCTGTGGCTCCGGCAACCGGTTCGTCCGCAGCAGGCACGATGGGCGCTGCATCCACCAGCGCCGCCGCGCAGGATTACCTGACCCAGCAGACGGAAACGCAGGTGAGCGCCAACGACTATATCGGCCAGAGCATCTACAACGGTGAAGACAAGAGCATCGGGAACGTCAACGACCTGATCCTGGAAGAAAACGGCGGCATCGTCGCAGCCGTGGTCGGCGTCGGCGGCTTCCTTGGCATCGGCGAAAAGAACGTCGCCGTGCCGATGAGCAAGATCAACATCAGCCGCGACGCAGACAACAACAACAAGGTCCGCCTGACGACCATGGAAACGGCTGAATCGCTGAAGGCCGCGCCGGAATTCAAGACGCTGGACCAGCAGCAGACCGACAACACCACCACGTCTTCGACCGGTGGTGCAGCCACCACCACGGCCCCGGCCGGCGGCGCCACAACCCCGTCGACGACCCCGAAGCCCTAATCCGCATCGGTGGTCTGGAGCGTGCCACGCTCCGCCTGACCAGGGCACATACGGACAAGGGCGGCGCTGCGGCGCCGCCCTTCGTCGTTTGGTGAATCGTGAAAGGTGTCAGGCGGTTTCCTGGGTCGGCAGGAAATCGCGGTGATGGGTCTGGAGGTAGCGCAGCGTCGCGGCGGCATCCACCGGGCGGCCATAGTAATATCCCTGCCCCATGGCGCAGCCGAGCGTCTTCAGCTTTTCCGCATCCGCCCATTCCTCGATGCCTTCGGCGACCACCTGCAGATCGAGGCCATCGCACATGGCGATGATCGCCTTGACGATATGTTCGGAGGCGCGATCGGTGGTGATGCGGGAAATGAAGGCACGGTCGATCTTTACCTTGTCGAAGGTAAAATCGCGAAGCCGCCCGAGGCTTGACTGGCCGGTGCCGAAATCATCGAGCGAAATACGCACACCCGACTGGCGCAGCTCCGCAATGATGCGCTCGGCGGTATCGGCCGAGGTCATGACGGCGGTTTCGGTGATCTCCAGCTCGAGCCGGGCGGGATCAAGCCCGACGCGGCCAAGCGTTGCCAGAATCGTTCCGGCGGTGCCCGGGTCCATCAGTTGCGCCGAAGAAAGATTGAAGGACAGAAAGAGTTCGCGCGGCCAGGAGAGTGCTGCCTCCGCCGCCTTGCGCAGCAGCGTATCCGACAGGGCATCGATGAAGCCGCGTTCCTCGGCAAGCGGCACGAAGACGGCCGGCGACACGAAGCCGAGATCGGGATCATTCCAGCGTGCCAGCGCCTCGAAACCGACCACCGAAGCATCGCGGATGCGCACGATCGGCTGAAAATGCACCTCGACCGAATCGGCAATGATGGCATTGCGCAGCGCCTGCTCCAGCTGGGTGGAGCGTTTCATTTCCTGGGCAATCTCGCGGGAATAGACAGTGATCTGGCCGCGTCCGCGACGCTTGGAGCGATAGAGCGCGGTTTCGGCGCTCTTCATCAGTTCCTCGAACTCCTCCCCGGCAAAGGGATAGACGGCAAAGCCGAAGGAAGCCGACAGCCGCACATTGCGGTCTCCCAGATCGTAAGGCGCAGACAGCACCTCCTTGATCATCTGGCCGAGACGTTCTGCGCTGGTCTTTTCGAAGACGAGCGGCAGCAGGAAGGCGAACTCGTCGCCGTCGTGGCGTGTCACGGTGGCGCCATCGGGAATGCAGGCCTTCAGGCGATGCGCCACCTGGCAGAGAATGTCATCGCCGGCCTGCGAACCGAACAGGTCATTGATCGGCTTGAAGCCATCGAGGTTGACGATGCCGACGGTAAAGGGGGCGGGATCATCGGCGCGTTCGGCAGCGATCAGCCGCACCTTGTCGCGCAGCCGGTAGCGGTTGCCAAGACCAGTCAGCGGATCGCGATAGGCCATGGCCTGCAATTCGTTCTGGCTGACCTGCGGCAACGAACGGCCGGCCGATTTCATTACGCGCTCCACGCATGTCGGGTTTTCGCGCAGAATGCTGCCAAAAGATTAACAAATGCATAGCGCTGATCACAAACGCGTGCAGTCTCAGCGCCCTTCGCCACGCCGGCGTGTCTCGCGGTCGCCGGCGCCCATGAAGCGACGGAACTTCTCGTCCAGCGCATCGGGACTCAGCGGCTTCAGCACCACGTCATCCATGCCGGCAGCCCAGCAGGCGTCGCGGTCTCCCTCGACGGCCGGCGTCAGCACGCCGATGATCGGTGTGCGCTCGCCTCCGCTTTCAAGCTCGCGGATCCGCGATGCAGCCTCGAAGCCGTTCAGCATCGGCAGGGTGATATCCATCAGCACGATTCGCGGCTTGAGATCCCGCCACAGGCGCACCGCCTCCTCGCCATCGCAGGCAATGGCATAGCGATAGCCGAAGCCTTCGAGGATCTGCGAGAAGACGATCTGGTTGACCTGATTGTCCTCCGCCACCAGGACGTCGATTGCGGCAACCGATGAGATCTGCCAGTCGTCCTCGGCGGCCTTGCGGGCCGCAGGCGCGGGACGCGGACGCGCCAGACGCCGCTGCACAGCCACCAGAAGCTCGCGCTCCACCTGGAAGGCTTCCAGAACCAGGACATCGATGCCGGAGGCCTCCGCCTCTT
Source organism: Rhizobium sp. RU35A (assembly GCF_900156005.1). Lineage (NCBI taxonomy): Bacteria > Pseudomonadati > Pseudomonadota > Alphaproteobacteria > Hyphomicrobiales > Rhizobiaceae > Rhizobium > Rhizobium sp. RU35A. Next base: position 624,492 of record NZ_FTMR01000001.1, read on the forward strand.
CCAGGCATTCGATATCCATGGCCGAATCAACCACCACGAGATCGATGTCCACCTGCCGCTCGCGGGCGATGTCGAGGATGCCGCGCAGTTCCCTGAGGTCGCGGGCCGCGGTCGCATCGAAGCCGGCGCGCAGCAGAAGCGACACGCCGTCCGCCTCCACCTTGCCGTCATCGGTCACGAGCAGCACGCGGCGGCGCCCCGTTCGTTCCGCCGGCACCGCCGCCGGCTGCTCGGAACGTTTGAGGCGCATGTCGGAATGCACGAAGTCGACGCCCTCCAACCCGTTGAACACCCATTCGGGTTGCTCTCCGGTCGAGAGAACCTCTGAAATATCTTCCATGGCGGTGACCACGAAATAGCGGCCGGGCTTGCCCGCCCGCAGCTTGCGGGTCAGCACGGCGGTGCGGCTGCCGTCGGGGCGGATCACCTGCTCGCTGATCGAGAAAGGGATGCCGGTCTCCAGGACCTGCCGGCTGGCCCGATCGATGCGGGCTGCCAGCTCCGGCGGATGGATGTCATCATTCTTGCGCCCGAGAATCTCGTCCGCGGCGAGATTGTAGAATGAGCAGGTCGCCTTGTTGACTGCGACATAGGTGAAATTGCGATCCATCACCAGGATCGGGAAGGGCAGGTTGTCGAGAATGTCCTCTGTGATCTGTACCCGCTCGAGATCGGACCGCCACTGGTCCTCGCGTTTCTTGTGCTCGGAGACATCGCGGAACAGACAGAGGCCGTAGCCGGAGGGCATGCGTCGCTTGCTGAGGCTCATCCACCGATCAAGCGCCTGGCGTTCCACGGTTTCGGAACGCTCGCGCCAGAGACTGGCAATCTCGGTGGTGATCCACTCCTCGCGTCCCATCGGCGGATGACGCAGACGCCCGGTGACATCGGGGAAGTAGCCGCCATGATCGTAGACGAGAGACAGGAAATCCTTGAGTCGCGTGCCGGGAGACGGCATCAGCGGCAGGGCAGGCAGAAAGGCGCGCAGCTGCGTACTGGCAAAGACGATCGTGTCGTTCCGGTCGTAGATGAGCACGGCACCGGACATCGCCTCCGTCAGAAGGTCAAGCAGGGCCGCCTGCGCCAGCCCGTCCGGATGCGCGCCCGTCTGCGTCATCGCAAGGCGCTTCCTGTCTCGCGGGAGGCACCCGCTGCCGGGGGCCGACTGTCGATCCGTACCACTTGCATCCTCTTGCTTCCTGTTTGCGGCCACCGCAGGGCGCACCACCTGTTCGGCCGGCCTGTCCGTCGCCGAAGCGTGCGAATCTGCCGTTTGCCATCTCGTTGTGAAGCAATATCGGCTTCACGTTAAGTTGCTCTTAACGCTCAATGATCGGGTTGCGACGCAGAGGGCGGCGCAACCTTTTCCACAATTCGACACGGGGCCTTTTCTTGTCGCGTCGAATCCCCGACAATGGGGCATGCCCGTCAAACAGTTGCCCGAAACGCTGATCAACCAGATTGCCGCCGGCGAGGTGATCGAACGCCCCGCCAGTGCCGCCAAGGAACTGATCGAAAACGCCATCGATGCCGGCGCGACCCGCATCGAGATCGCCACCGCCGGCGGCGGCAAGAGCCTGATCCGCATCACCGACAATGGCTGCGGCATGGATGCCGTCGATCTGGATCTCGCCGTGCGCCGCCACTGCACCTCGAAGATTTCAGAGACGCTGGACGATATCCGCACGCTCGGCTTTCGCGGCGAGGCCCTGCCCTCGATCGGTTCGGTCGCCAAGCTGTCGATCACCAGCCGGACGGCAGGCTCCGAGACGGGCGTGGAGATCTCGCTCACCGGCGGACGCCTGACCCCGGCACGGCCGGCAGCGGCCAATCAGGGCACGGTGGTGGAGGTGCGCGATATTTTCTTTGCGACACCGGCCCGGCTGAAATTTCTGAAAAGCGAGCGGGCCGAGGCCGGCGCGATCACCGAGGTGGTCAAGCGCATGGCAATTGCCTTTCCGCAGGTGCGCTTCGTGCTGTCGGGCAGCGACCGGTCGACGCTCGAATTTCCCGCCGCCCCCGGCGATCCCCTGGCGCGCATGGCGCAGGTGCTCGGCGCGGAGTTCCGCGACAACGCCATCGAGATCCGCGCCGAGCGCGAGGACGTCACGCTGTCCGGCTTTGCCGGCGTGCCGACCTTCAACCGCGGCAATTCCACCCATCAATATGCCTTCGTCAACGGTCGGCCGGTGCAGGACAAGCTGATCCTCTCGGCCATTCGCGGCGCCTATGCGGAAACCATTCCGGCCGGGCGCTATCCGGTCGCGGTGCTGTCGATCACGCTCGATCCGGCGCTGGTCGATGTCAACGTGCATCCGGCCAAGGCGGATGTGCGTTTCCGCGATCCCGGCCTGGTGCGCGGGCTGATCGTCGGCGCACTGCGCGAGGCACTCGCGCGGGAAGGCGACCGGGCTGCCACCACCGGCGCCAGCGGCCTGATGCGCGCCTTTCGCCCCGGCTTCGGCCCTGGCGGCGGCGTCCCGTCAGGATCGGATGCCGGCTCCGGTCCGATCCGCAGCTTCGGCAGCGGGTCCATGCCGCCGCGCCCGGCCAATGTCGGCTGGACGGCGGAGACCTCGCCCTACCGGCCCATGGCCATGCCGCAGGCGAACGGCTTTGCCGAACAGCGCCAGTCCGCCTTCGATGCGCTGATGACGCCGAGCGCACGAGCCGACGCGATGCCGGTTCCGGCACAGGCCACGGTCGACACGGCCATACCGGAGCCCGCGCTTCGCCACCGCCTGGGGGCTGCCCGCGCGCAGCTTCATGCCAATTATATCGTCGCCCAGACCGAGGACGGGCTCGTCATCGTCGATCAGCATGCCGCCCATGAGCGGCTGGTGTTCGAGGCCATGCGCAAGGCGCTGGAAGCGGAGCGGCTGCCCTCGCAGGTGCTGCTGATCCCCGAAATCATCGACCTGCCGGAAGAGGATTGCGACCGTCTGACCATGCATGCGGCCGATCTGGAGCGGCTGGGTCTGGTGATCGAACGATTTGGCCCGGGTGCCGTTGCCGTGCGCGAAACGCCGGCCCTGCTCGGCGAGGTGGATGCGACCGCGATGATCCGCGATCTTGCCGACGAGATCGGCGAGTGGAACACCGCAAGCGGGCTCAAGAGCCGGCTGGAGCATGTGGCCGCCACCATGGCCTGCCACGGTTCCGTGCGCTCCGGCCGCCGGCTGCGTCCCGAGGAGATGAACGCGCTGCTGCGCGAGATGGAAGCGACCCCCGGTTCCGGCCAGTGCAACCACGGCCGGCCGACCTATATCGAGCTGAAGCTGAGCGATATCGAGCGACTGTTCGGTCGCAGCTGACCCCTGCGGCAAGCCTCGCCCCGCATCGCCAGCCCGAGCGATCCGGTGCGATTTGCAGGATGCGGTTTCAGGCCCGATGCTGTAGATGAGGACCATGATTTTTCGCAGGAGACGTATGATGAACCGATTCGAAGGGGGTGGAAACCGCGAGGCCAAGATCCGTTACCTCGATGGCGACTACCAGATCCTGACGGCCGGCTCCCATGTCCCCTGCGCCATCACCGGCGTGGCGATCCCCGTCGACGAACTGCGCTACTGGAGCGTGGCGCGGCAGGAAGCCTATGTGGATTGCGCGGCCTCGCTGGAAGCCGACAAGCGCGCCGGCATTCTCCCCAACCAGTCGCGCGGCTGACATACGCCGTCGCATCGCGGCCCAAGGCTACCCCTTGCCGTTTTCCAGCAACCGTCGGCGGCAATGGGCGATCGCCTCCTCGATCATAAGCCCGGGGGCGTGCGGATCGTCGAACACCATGTCCACCTCCACCACGCGGGCAAGCGCCAGCAGGCGTTCGGCCGCTCCCTTGCGGCCGGCAAGCCGTGCGGCATCCTTGGTGGTGGTCACGGGAACGAGGCTGTCGCGCTCCGCCACGCCGATCAGGTCGAGAAGCTCCGCCTCCGTGAAGGGATGGTGATCCGGGAAGGAGCGTTGGGCGGCCACCGTGCCGCCGATCGCGGCCACCGTGCGGTAGAATTTTGCGGGATCGGCAATGCCGGCAAAGGCCAGAACGCGCTGTCCGGCAATCGCCGCATCCGGGCGTGGCACAAGGCTTGCGACGCGCAACGGCTTGGCCGCGCGTGCGGCAAGGCGCACGACCGGATCGGCCCCCTCCCCCTCGCCGACCTTCAGCAGCGCGGACATCTGCCGCAGTTGTTCGGACAGCGGCGCGCGGACGGGTCCGGCCGGCACCAGATGGCCGTTGCCGATGCCGCGGCGGGCATCGATCACCACAAGGGCGAAATCGAGCACCAGCTGGGCGCTCTGGAAGCCGTCATCCATGATGATGAGATCGCAGCCTTCCGCCACCAGCCGCTTCGCCCCATCCAGCCGGCGACGGGAAACCACCGTCATCGCCTCGCGAGCGAGCAGCAGCGGTTCGTCACCCACGGCATCGGCGCCATGCCGGGCCGGATCGACCAGCACCGTCTGGCGAAGATGTCCGCCATAACCGCGGCTGAGGAAACCGGGCGTCAGGCCGCGTGCCCTGGCCGCGCGGGCAATGGCAATCGCCGTCGGGGTCTTGCCCGCCCCGCCCACGGTGAAATTGCCGACGCAGAAGACCGGCACGGACACCGAAGGCCGCACCTTGCGCGCCATGCGGCGCCCCGCAATGTGGCCGTAGAGACGCGACAGCGGCCAGAGCCCGAAGGCCTGCCAGCCGGATCTTTGCCACCAGAAGGAGGGCGCTTTCGAAACCATGGCTCGTCCTCCTTCTCTTTCGGCGACCGATGATACATGCAATCCACAAGACAACCCGCAGCCCGGGCGTCAGACGGGCGTGGATCAGGCCGGCGGGAGACCGGCGGGCAGCAGCGTTTCCAGCCCGGTGATGTCGTCCAGCACGCAATCGGCCGCCGCCTGAAGCGTTGCAACCGATCCCGTTCCGGTGAGCACGGCCACCTTCAGGCCGCAGCCGGCAGCCGCTGCCATGTGCAGATCGTGATTGTTGTCGCCGACCATGGCGACCTGCGAGGGCAGAAGGCCGACAGCGCGACAGAAGCCGAGCACCATGCCGGGCTCCGGCTTGCAGCCATGGCCGCTGTCATAGCCGGCGATGAAATCGAGATGATCGAGAAAGCCCAGCCGCTCCGCCGTTTCGCGGATCGAGCGTTCGTTGTCGCTGGAAGCGACGCCGAGCCGAAAGCCGCGCGCCTTCAGCCGGGCGAACAAGGCGGCCAGATCCGTCACCGGTACGGAATGCTGCGCACCCCGCACGAAAAGATCGTCCAGCGCCTGCGTCAGCGGGCCGACGGCAAGTGGCGAACCGGCCGCCACGAAGCCGGCCGCGATCTGCGCCGCCGTGCCGGCGGCAAACAGGCTGTCAGCCGCCGTGCGTCCGCTCACCGGATCCATGCCGGCGGCGCGCAGCAGACGCTCCTCCAGCGCGATGCCACCGCCGGCCGCCGCGATGCGGGCCGCCTCGCGGTTCACCGGGCCCCAGCTCTCGTCATAACTCAGAAGCGTGCCGTCCTTGTCGAACAGGATGCCGGCGATCTCGGAAATGTCTGTGGTCATGCGCCTCCGCCGGCCGGACGCAAGCGGGCGGCCACCGTCAACGGGTTGAGATAGGGTTCCAGCGCCTTGATCGTGGTGGAAAGAGCGCCGCGCATGTCCTGCACGGCCTCGTGGCCGCAATCGATCATCTTGCGGCGGGCCACCTCGTTGGTCATCAGGTAATGCACGGCCTTGGCGAGCATTTCGGTGTCGCGCACCATGCGGGCACCCCCCTTGCGGATGACCTGCTGATAGGTTTCGCGGAAATTCTGAACGTTGGGGCCGGAAAGCACCGCGCAGCCGAGCATGGCCGATTCGAGCGGGTTCTGCCCGCCTTCCGCCGTCAGCGAGCGGCCGACGAAGGAAATCTCGGTGAGGCGCAGGTAAAGCCCCATTTCGCCGATGCTGTCGCCGAGGAAGATATCGGTTTCGGGGGTGATGACATCGTTGCGGGAGCGCCGGGCGACCGTCAGCCCCTTCTCGCGCAGCATGGCCTCGATCGCATCGCCCCGTTCGGGATGGCGTGGCACGATGATGGTGAGCTGCTGGTTGCGCGGCTTGATGGCGCGATGCACGAAGGCGGCCGCCTCTTCCTCGCCCTCGAACGTGCAGATCGCCGCCCAGGTCTTCCGGTCTCCGACCTGCGACTGGTAGCCGGCAAGGACCGCCTCATCCACTGGCGGCGGATCGGTATCGCCCTTCAGATTGCCGGAGATCACCACCGGCCAGGCGCCCAGATCACGGAAGCGCTCGGCATCGAGATCGGAGCGCGCCACGACCAGCGCAAGGCGCCCGAACAGCAGTTCGGCGATCTTGCTGCGATTGCTCCAGCGCTCGTAGGAGCGGTCGGAAATGCGGGCATTGACGCGGATCTGCGGGATGTTTCGGCGGGAGAGTTCGGCCATGGTGGTGGGCCAGATCTCGGATTCTGCGGTGATCGCCGCATCCGGACGCCAGTAGGCGATGAAGCGCTTGATCGGAAACTTTACGTCGAGCGGCACATACTGGTGGATCACTTCGTCGCCCAGCCGGGTGCGGCTGAGGGCGGCGGACGTTACGGTGCCGGTGGTGAGCAGAACATGGATTTCGCGGCGACGCAGCTCGCGGATCAGCGGAATGACCGCCAGCGTTTCGCCAACACTTGCCGCATGCACCCAGATGAGCGGCCCATGCGGGCGCGGCACGCTGGGATAGCCGAAGCGTTCCAGCCGCCGCTGCCGCTCTTCCTTGCCCTTCAGCGTGCGATAGGCAAGGTAGGGGGACGCCAGCGGATAGGCACAGATACCGGCCATGCGGTATCCGAACAGGGCCATGCGCGCCAAGCCGTTGCTCACTGCCATCGCCCTCGATCACCCCTCATCCGCATCGTCCCGTTCACAGCCCGAAATTGCATTGGTGTATGCGTCGCAATTGCGTCAAAAACGCGCCACGTCCGCGTCAGGGCCGACGCCCGTGCGGCGCTCAGGCCTTGCTGTCGGGGTCGAGCAGCCGGTGCATGTGGACGATGAAATAACGCATGTGTGCGTTGTCGACCGTCATCTGCGCCTTGCTCTTCCACGCTTCCAGAGCACTGGCGTAATCGGGGAAGATGCCGACGATATCGAGCGCGTTCAGATCCTTGAAATCCAGGCCCTGAAGACTTTCCAGCTCACCGCCGAAAACGAGATGAAGAAGCTGTTTCTTGTCGCCCTGCACGGTCATTCTATGCCTCTTTTTATCAACTCCCCCGCCCCCTTCTCCTGCGGCATTCCGCACCAAAGGTCAACCCGATGCAAGGCCGTGGACAAGGCTTTCCAGCAGATGTTCGGCACCGGCACAGAGCACGCCGTGGGTCACTGCATCCCGGTTGTAGGCAAGCGGCAGCCGGTCGAGCCCGACCAGGCGTCCGCCGGCCCGTTCGAGGATCAGATCGGCGGCGGCGAGATCCCAGTCGTGGCTGTTGCGCATGACCACCGTGCCGTCAATGCGACCATCCGCCACCATGGCCAGCCGGTAGGCCAGCGAGGGGACGTGGCGGATGCGCTGCAGCGTGCTGCGCAAGCCCGGCTCGAACCGGCGCAGCATCTCCTCGGGCGCGGCGATGCGGCGCGGCTCCTGCGCACGCGGCTCCGAGGTGCGGATCGCCACGCCGTTCTTCAGCGCCGCTCCGTCCGCCACCGCGACGAATTCCTCGCCAAGGGCCGGCGCATAGAGAACGCCAGCCACCGGACGCCCCAGATGCACGACTGCGACGCTGACGCACCAGGTTGCCTCACCATTGATGAAGGCGCGCGTGCCGTCGATCGGATCGATGACGAACAGCGTCTCGCAGGCAAGCCGCGCGGGATCATCGTCGGTTTCCTCCGACAGCCAGCCATAGGCGGGGCGTGCGGTCCTCAGCAGCGTTTCCAGCCGGTCGTTGGCGGCGAAATCGGCGGCGCTGACCGGCGAGCGGCCCTCGTTCTTCCACCAGACTTCGGGCGAGCGGCCGAAATAACCGAGCGCCACGTCGCCCGCCTCGCGCGCGGCGCGGCGGATCAGGTCGAGGTCCTCGGTCCAGTCGCTCGCGGTCGTGTCCGTCACCTCAGCGCCCTGCCAGCGTCATGCCCTCGATGGCAATCGTCGGTGCGGCAACGCCGTACTTGCGGTCGATGTCGTTTGCCGGCGTCATGCGCATGAACATGTCCTTGAGATTGGAGGCAATCGTGACTTCCGAAACGGGGAAGGTCAGCTCGCCGTTCTCGATCCAGAAGCCGGTCGCACCGCGGCTGTATTCGCCGGTGATCATGTTGACGCCCTGGCCGATCAGTTCGGTGACGTAGAAGCCGTTGCCGATGCCGCGGATCAGGTCCTCCGGCGCAATATCGCCGGGCTCGAGCGCCAGATTGGTGGAGGCGGGCGACACGGAGGTGCCGCCCCGCACGCCGCGCCCGTTGGTCTCAAGGCCGAGTTCGCGGCCGGTGGAGGTGGACAGGAACCAGTGCTTCAGCACACCGTCCTCGATCATCACCATCCGCTCGCCGGTCACGCCCTCGCCATCGAAGGGGCGCGAGGAAGAGCCGCGCACGATCAGCGGATCGTCGGTGATGTTGAGGCCGGCCTTCAGCACCTGCTGGCCCATCCGGTCGCGCAGGAAGCTCGTCTTGCGGGCGACCGATGCGCCGTTGATCGCGCCGGCAATATGCCCGACGAAGCCGCGCGCAATGCGCGGATCGAAGACGACGGTGACATTGCTGCCGGTGTCCACCTGACGGGGATTGATGCGCCGGACGGTACGTTCGCCGGCACGGCGGCCGATCAGCTCTGCCGGATCGAGATCGGCGACATAGAGGCGGCTGTCATAATCGTAATCGCGCTCCATCTTCGTGCCCTCGCCGGCAATCACGCTGACGGAGCGGCCGAAGCGGCTGGCGATATAGCTGCCGGAAAAGCCGTGCGAGGTGACGAGAACGAGGCCGCCCGAACCGGCGGAGGCGCCGGCGCCGGAGGAATTGGTGACGCCCGCCACCGACAGCGCTGCCTGTTCGGCGGCCAGCGCCGCCTCTGTCAGCGCCTCCGTCGACACCTCGGTCGGATCGTAGAGATCGAGATCCGGATAGGAGGCGGCGAGCCTGGCCTCGTCCGCGAGGCAGGCATAGGGATCTTCCGGCGAGACCTTGGCCATGGCGACCGCCCGCTCGGCAAGCTGTTTCAGGTCGAAGCCCGGATTGGCCGAAACGCTCGCCACACGCCGCCCGACGAAGACGCGCAAAGAGAAATCATCGCTTTCGGAGGCCTCCGTATTTTCCACCTTGCCGAGGCGGACGCTGACGGAGCGGGAGCGGGAGCGCACCACGACGGCATCCGCCTGATCGGCGCCTGCCTTCCTGGCCAGATCGATAAGTTCGGCCGCGCGGGACAGCAGGGCACTGGAATCAATTGCGGAGGGCATTTCAGACGACATGGGATGAGCCTTTCGTTGCCAGACCATGTATTGTGGACGAAAGAAAGCATCAAGAGCGGCAAGGTGATTCTTGCCGCGATGCAGAATCCGAGAGGCCGCATGGCAACCACCGACCCGATGTTGAACGAAACGCTTCTGCTGCTGGCCGGCACCGTCCTGGCTGCACCTTTGTTCAAGAAACTCGGTCTCGGCACAGTGCTGGGCTATCTCGCGGCCGGCATCGTGCTCGGTCCGGTGCTGCGGATGATCAATGATCCGCAGGAAGTGCTGCATGTCTCGGAGCTGGGGGTCGTCTTCCTGCTCTTCATCATCGGTCTGGAGCTGAAACCGTCGCGCCTGTGGCAGATGCGCGGCGACATCTTCGTGCTCGGCACCGCCCAGGTGGTGCTGTCAGGCCTGGCGCTGACCGGGCTGGCATGGCTGACCGGCATCGCCAGCTGGCAAGGCAGCGTGATTGCCGGTTTCGGCCTGGCGCTCTCGTCCACCGCCTTTGCGCTGCAGATCCTGGCCGATAATGGCGAATCCAACACGCTCTATGGCCGGCGCGCCTTCTCCATCCTGCTGTTCCAGGATCTCGCCATCGTGCCGCTTCTTGCACTGGTGACACTGCTCGGCGCCGGATCGGAACCACATGCCAACACCTTCTTCATCGATTTCGCCAAGGCGGCGGTTGCCATCTGCCTGCTGATTCTCGCCGGCCGCTATCTGCTGACGCCGATGTTCCAGGTGATCGCCCGCACCGGCGCGCGTGAGGTGATGCTGGCAGCCGCCCTGCTCGTGGTGCTGGGCGCGGCAATCCTGATGCAGCTTGCCGGTCTCTCCATGGCCATGGGCGCCTTTCTCGCCGGCGTGATGCTGGCGGAATCCTCCTACCGCCACGAGCTGGAAGCGGATATCGAGCCGTTCCGTGGCCTGCTGCTCGCCATGTTCTTCATCGCCGTCGGCCTGTCGCTGCAGCTCGACGCCATTCTCGACAACCTCGTTCTGATCCTCGTCGGCGTGCCGCTCTTCATGGTCGTCAAGGCAGTCATCCTCTACGCCCTGTCGCGGCTATGGGGATCGAACCACGACGATGCCGTCAGCATCGCAGCCCTCCTGCCGCAGGGCGGCGAATTCGGTTTCGTGCTGTTCACCACCGCCGTATCCGCCAGCCTGCTGACGCCGGCCACCGCCTCGCTGCTGATTGCCAGCGTCACGCTGTCGATGGCGCTGACGCCACTCGGCACGGCGCTGTCGCGGCGTCTGATGGTACGCGAGACGCGCGAGGAGATCGCCGAGGATTTCGAGGGAGCGGGCGCGGACGTGCTGATGGTCGGCTTTTCCCGCTTCGGCCAGATCGCCGCGCAGATCCTGCTCGCCGGCGGCAGCGACGTGACCGTGATCGACGATTCGCCGGATCGCATCCGACAGGCCGCCACCTTCGGCTTCCGCATCTATTTCGGGGATGGCACGCGCCGAGAGGTGCTGGTCGCTGCCGGCATCGAACGCGCCAAGATCGTCGCCGTCTGCACCCACAGGCAGGAGATCACCGACAAGGTGGTGGACCTGATCCGCGCCGAGTTCCCCGAAACACGCCTGTTCGTCCGCTCCTATGACCGCATCCATTCGCTGTCGCTGAGGGCCCGCGAGGTGGAATACGAACTGCGCGAAACGCTGGAATCCGGTCTTCTGTTCGGCCGCAAGATGCTGGAGGGGCTCGACAAGTCCGAAGCCGAGGCAGCCGAGATCGGCGACGATATCCGCCGCCGCGACGAGGAGCGCCTGCAGATCCAGGCCGCCAAGGGCATCACGGCGGGGCTGCACATGCTGCACACCCGCCCGGTTCGCCCGGAGCCTCTGACAAAGCCGAAGCGCACGCCGGTGCGGGACGCCACGGAGGCCGAGGAAGAGGCCGACACCATCTGATGTGGGGCGCGGGTGACCGAGGGAGCGTCATCGCGCAGTCTCGATCACCGGTCGCAGGGCGCGACCGGAACGGCGTCAGAGCGGCGTTGCAGCCGCTTCGAACAGGCTTTCCAGCCCGCGCTTGACTTCGTCCTTGATGCCTTCGCTTTCATCGAGGATTTCGCGCACCTTGAGGAAATCCATGACGCCGAACCGGTTGACCGGCGGACGCAGGAAGAGGTGCGGCGGATGCAGCCTGAGCTTCAGCGCGATGCAGGCCTGCATCATCAGCTGGCTGGCGCCGAACATGCTGTCCAGCCGGTTCGGCGGATGCGTGCCATCGCCCTCCGGCCCGCCGACCACATCAACGCCGATCACGATGTCGGCGGCATCGGCCACGTGCTCATAAGGGACCGGGTTGAAGATGCCGCCATCCACCATGATGCGGCCATTGATGCGCACGGCCATGAAGAGGCCGGGAATGGCGGCCGAGGCGGCGATGGCGGTGCGCAGATCACCCTCCTCCACGATCACCTCCGCCTGGCCGTAATAATCGGTGACCGCGATCTTCAGCGGGATCGGCAGCGCCTCGAATGTGTCGGGTACCTGCGGCGGCAGGAAGCCGGCGAGGATGCGTTCCAGGTTGAAATGGCCCAGGCGAAAGCCGCCCACCATGTCGCGCATGCTGTCAGGCCCGAGCGACCACAGGCGACCCAGCACCGTGCCGCGATTGCCGAGCGTTTCCAGCGTGTAGTCGCGGATCTCGGCGCCGCTCATGCCGGCGGCCATGCCGGCGCCGAAGATGGCGCCGATGGAGGAGCCGGCAATGGCCACGGGCTTCACGCCCATCTCGTCCAGCGCCTCGATGACGGCGATATGGGCGATGCCGCGGGCACCGCCGCCGCCGAGCGCCAGCCCGACCCTTGGCTTGGTTCCGAGCGGGCGCTTCATCTCGACGGGCAGCGACAGCCGGGTGCTCATGGTCCTGGTCCTCAGGCGGGCCGGTAGCGGAAGAAGTCGATCCGGGTATCGCCAAACATGCGTTGCTCCAGCGGCTGGAAGACGGGATCGACGGCCAGCGTCACATCCGCCCGCTCTTCCAGCACCACCAGCGCCTCGGGCATCAGCCAGCCTCCCTGATGCGCACAAAGCAGCGCTGCTTCTCCAAGCCCCTGACCATAGGGCGGATCGGCAAAGAGAAAATGGCAGGGTTCCATCGTACCGGCCGGCCCAAGCCGGGTCGCATCCCGGCGCAGGATGCGCGCGCGGCCGTGCAGGCCCAGGCTTTCGATGTTTTCCCACAACAGGCCGCGGCCCTCGACGCTGTTTTCCACGAACAGCGCGCTGCGACAGCCGCGCGACAGGGCTTCCAGCCCCACCGCGCCGGTGCCGGCGAAGAGATCGACGACGCGGGTGCCCTCGATCGCTTCGGGATAGACATGGCCGATGATGTTGAACAGGCTTTCGCGCGTCCGGTCGATGGTCGGCCGGATCGCGCTGGATTTGGGCGTGGCCAGAGACCGGCCCCGAAACTCACCACCGACGATCCGCACGGCGCTTACCCTCTCGGTGTTCTCGAACGCGAACCGCCCTTGGGACCGGACCCCGGCCCGCGACCGCCCGCCGGACGCCCCGCCGGCTTGCCGCCACCCGGCTTGCCACCGCCCGGCTTACCTCCGAAGGACGGCTTGCCGCCTCCGGGCTTGCCACCAAACGACGGCTTGGAACCGAAGGGCTTTGCGCCCGGCTTGCCGCCGGAGGGTTTGCCGCCGAACGGCTTGCCACCGGCCGGCTTGCTGCCGAAGCCACCGCGTTCCACCTCGGCGCGACGCCCCTCGGGACGCCCGCCTTCCGGCCGGCTGAAAGCACGTTCTGCGTTTTCACGTGCCGAGCGACCGGGACCGGACCCGGAACCATAGGGCTTGGAGCGCGGACGATCGCCGTCCTCGCGCGGCTTGCGGTCGCCCCGCGGGCGGTCCGAAAAGCTGCGCTCGCTGCGATCACTGCTGCGCTCCCCGCGCTCGAAACGGTCGCTGCGCTCCGCCCGATCCGGGCGTGGGCCACGATCCGGACGATCCCCGCGATCACGACGCTCGCCCCGCTCCGGCCGATCGCCACGGTCAGCACGGTCGCCACGATCACGACGACCGAAGCCGCCTTCATCCTCGTCGCGCGGACGGCGCGCGGGCGCCTCGGCGCGGATCCAGTCGCTGTCGCCTTCGACGCGGTTCACATTGACGCTGGAGGCACGGCGTGGGGCCTCACCGCCCTTGCTGAACAGGCGCTCGGCCTCGGCTCGCGCCGATTTCTTGGCGCCGCCATCGGCCGTCGGACGCGCACCGGGCGCCATCCAGACATTGGCGGTACGGGCAGTGCCGAGCGGCAGGCGCTTCTTCGGCTTGTCCTCGCCGAAACCGTCGCCACCGAACTTGCCGCCGCGCTTGTCAAAATCCTTGCCCTTGGCGGGACCCTTGCCCTTTGGCGACGGCTTGCCGCCAAAACGGTCACCATCGCGATCACCACGTCCCTCACGGCGCTCCTCGGCGCCCCAGGGCTTGTCGTCGCGACCGGCAGAAGGGCCCTTCGGCTGCGGCTTCTCGTCGTCGGCCACCGGGTTGCTGTAGACCGGCGCCTCGAAATTCGCCTTGGATTCCTCGATCAGGCGCGGGCCGAGCTGGTCGCGCAGCATGCGGCCGCGCACCTCCACCACATGGCCTTCCGGCAGGTCGCCGAGCTGGAACGGACCGTAGGAGACACGGATCAGGCGGTTGACATCGAGGCCGAGCGCGCCGAGCACGTTCTTGATCTCGCGGTTCTTGCCTTCGCGCAGGCCCATGGTAATCCAGACATTGTGGCCCTGCTGACGGTCGAGCGTCGCGTCGATCGCACCGTAGAGCACGCCATCGACGGCAATGCCTTCCTTGAGCTTGTCGAGCGCGTCCTGCGTCACCTCGCCATGGGCGCGCACGCGGTAACGGCGCAGCCAGCCGGTGGTCGGCAGTTCGAGCACACGCGACAGGCCGCCGTCATTGGTCAGCAGCAGCAGGCCCTCGGTATTGATATCGAGGCGGCCGATCGACATCACGCGCGGCAGATCCTCCGGCAGGTTGTCGAACACGGTCGGGCGGCCTTCCGGATCGGAATTGGTCGTCACCAGGCCGGCCGGCTTGTGGTAGAGCCAGAGGCGCGTCCGCTCGATGCCGCGGATCGGCTCGCCATCCACCTCGATGCGATCGGAAAGCGTGGCATTGACCACGGGCGTATCGAGAACCTGGCCATTGAGACGCACGCGGCCGTCCATGATCATCCGCTCCACGTCGCGGCGCGAGGCGACACCGGCACGGGCGAGAATCTTGGAGATGCGCTCCGGCTTGCCGGCGGTGGCATCGGTCGCCTCGGCGGCCGGCGCTGCGGCCTTGCGGGCCGGCCTTGGACCGAGATCGAAGGTCTTTTTCGGCTTGGCGGTATCTTTCCTGTCGCGATCGAAGGGCTTGCCTCCCTCGCGCTTCGGCTTGTCTTTGAAGCTCATTTGTTGTTTGCCTGAAGCAGAGTGTCGGACGGATATGTCCCGACCATGTGCGTGTTGACTGAATTTTCGTCTGGTCGCACCGCGGAAAACGGCTGGCACGACGCAAGGGTTGGGACCGTTCCTACCAGTTCGTGTTGCCCTGGTTAAGAGGAAATCGCCGTATGAGCGGGACAAATCGCTTCATGGACGAGGCACTGGCGGAGGCCCGCAAGGCAGCGGAACGCGACGAAGTGCCGATCGGTGCCGTTGTCGTTCTCGACGGGCACATCATCGGACGGGCCGGCAACATCACCCGCGCAACCTGCGACGTGACCGCCCATGCCGAAATGGCCGCGATCCGCATGGCCTGCGAGGCGCTGGGCCAGGAGCGCCTGCCGGGCGCCGATCTCTACGTGACGCTGGAGCCCTGCACCATGTGCGCGGCGGCCATTTCCTTTGCCCGCATCCGAAGGCTCTACTATGGCGCGCGCGATCCCAAGGGTGGCGCGGTGGAGAGCGGCGTGCGCTTCTACGACCAGCCGACCTGCCACCATGCGCCGGATGTCTATTCCGGCCTCAGCGAAACGACGGCAGCCGAACTGCTGGTCGATTTCTTCAAGGGGAAGCGGGAGGAGCCGCGCTGAAATCAAGCACGGCGACCGCTCGACGCGGCGTCCGGCTTATTCGAACACCTTCCACCAGGACGAAGTCTTGCTGGCAGCCTCGGCGGCCTTCTTGCGCTCGCGTTCCTTCTGGGCCTCGGGCTCGCCGAGATCGGTCAGGTTGGCATTGTCGGCCATGCGATATTCCGGCGGCGGGTCGGTCAGCGTGCGACGCTGGCCGGAAATGCCGGGATCGTTGGCATTGGCCTTGGCCTTGCGGAAGGCTTCCCACTTCTGGCTTTCCGTCAGCGTGCCTGCGGTGCCGTTGCCGGCCAGAAGCGGCGAGCGATAGTTGGGATTGTTCTTGTTGGCTTCTGCCTCTTCGCGAAGGCGGGCACGCGTTTCTTCCGGCGATTCCAGCCACTGCGGATTGTTGTCACGGCTGGCAAGCGAGGCCTGCGGCGCGGGCAGCCCCTGCTCGATCTTCTTGTTGACCACGAGCGGCGGGCGCGGATTGTAGGCGGTCTTCTTCTCTTCCTTGTCAAGGCCGAGCGAAACCGACTCACCGAGGTCGTCGGCCAGCTGTTCGGCGGCCGTCTTGCTCGTGCCGTAGGTGGGGCTGGACACGCAGCCCGACAGCCCCAGGCTCGTCACGGCAACGGCGAGAATGCCTGCACGCGCGCAAATGACCTGCATCGTTTTCATTCAAACCCTTCCAGCCGCGCCCGTCCTCGACGCCTGCGAGATTACATCGGATCGCAATGACCGAGAATTCCGGCCAATTTCAGGCAGACTTACCGGATGACGCGTCAAAGCGCAATCATCCGGCACGGTTTGTTACTTGAGCGCGGCAAGTTCGCGCAGGGCCTTTGCATCACGCGCCGAGACATCCGGATAGTCGGGATCGGAACCGACATCCTTCGTGATGCGCCAGGAACGGGCGCAGCGCGTGCCCTCCGCAAGCTTCGGCTCGACCGCCACCTTGGTGCCATCCTCGAGACGGAAGGCGTCTGCCGGCCCCTCGCCCGCCACCACGGCAATATCCGAGGTGATGCAGATTTCGGCAAAGTCCAGCCCGTCCAGCGCGGCGAGCAGCGCGGGATCAGCGACGTGCACGACGGGGGCGGCTTCCAGCGAGGCGCCGATGCGCTTTTCCTTGCGCTCCACTTCCAGCGCGCCGGTGACGACACGACGGACAGCGCGCACGCTCTTCCACTTTTCGGCCACGGCCTCGTTCGCCCAGTCGGCCGGGATCACCGGGAACTGTTCGAGATGCACCGATTCCGCCGAGGGATCGCGCGACAGCCAGGCCTCTTCCGTGGTGAAGGGCATCATCGGGGCGAACCACAGCACCAGGCAATCGAAGAGCTTGCGGATGACGTGGAGTGCCGCGCGACGCTTCAGGCTGGAGGGCGCTTCGCAATAGAGCGTGTCCTTGCGGATGTCGAAGTAGAAGGCCGACAGTTCCACATTGGCGAAGTCGGAAAGTGCCCGGACGATGCGCTTGAAATCGAACTCGTCATAGCCCTTGCGCACGAGCTGATCGAGTTCGGAGAGGCGATGCAGCATCAGCTTTTCGAGTTCCGGCAGATCGGCATAGGCAATCTCGTCGCCGTGGTCATGGGCGAGCGTGCCGAGCATCCAGCGGATCGTGTTGCGGATCTTGCGATAGGCATCGATATTGGTCTGGATGATCGTCTTGCCGAGGCGCTGGTCTTCCGCATAGTCGGTCGACATGACCCACAGGCGCAGGATATCGGCGCCCGATTCCTTCATGACGTCCTGCGGGAAAACCTGGTTGCCGAGCGATTTCGACATCTTGCGGCCGTCTTCGGCCATGGTGAAACCATGGGTGACGACGGCGTTATAGGGCGCGCGGCCGCGCGTGGCGCAGCTTTCCAGAAGCGAGGAATGGAACCAGCCGCGATGCTGGTCGGACCCTTCCAGATAGACATCCGCCGGCCACTTCAGGTCCGGGCGGTCTTCCAGCGTAAACGTGTGCGTGCTGCCTGAGTCGAACCAGACGTCGAGGATGTCGGTGACCATCTGCCACTTGTCGCCGTCATGCTCATTGCCGAGGAAGCGCTCCTTGGCACCTTCGGCAAACCAGGCATCCGCCCCTTCCGCCTCGAAGGCTTCGAGGATGCGGGCATTGACCTTTTCGTCCTTCAGGACATTGCCTTCGGCATCGGCGAAGACGCAGATCGGCACGCCCCATGCTCTTTGACGAGAAAGAACCCAGTCCGGACGCTGCTCGATCATGGCGCGCAGACGATTCTGGCCGCCGGCGGGGACAAAGCGGGTCTGGTCGATGGCGGCAAGCGCGCGGCTGCGCAGCGTGGTGCCATCGGCAAGGTCCTTGTCCATGTAGACGAACCATTGCGGCGTGTTGCGGAAGATCACCGGCTTCTTGGAGCGCCAGGAATGCGGGTACTCGTGCTTGATGCGGCCACGGGCAAACAGGTTGTTCGCCGCGATCAGCGCCTCGATCACCCGCTTGTTGGCATCGCCCTTCTTGCCGTTGTCATCCAGCACGCGGGCAGCGCCGCCCTCGGCGGATGGGCCGAAACCGGGAGCATCTTCCGTGTAGAAGCCGGCGTCATCGACCGTGAAGGGAATCTTGGTATCCACGCCTTTGAAGCGCGCTTTTTCCATCCAGATGTCAAAGTCTTCGCGACCATGACCGGGGGCCGTGTGCACAAAGCCCGTGCCGGCGTCTTCAGAAACATGATCGCCGTCGAGCATCGGAACCGTAAAGCCATAACCGCCGGCAAATCCATTCAATGGATGTCTACAATTGACGCCCTCAAGTTCAGCACCGCTGACTTCTCGCACCAACTGCAGCGTCACCTTTGCCTTTGTCGCGCATTCCTCCGCAAGACGCTTGGCAAAGATCAGCTTCTCGCCCGGTCGCGGACCGAAATCGTTGGTAGCAGCGGTTACCTCGTACAGACCGTATTCAATCTTCGACGAGTAGGAGATGGCGCGGTTGCCGGGGATGGTCCAAGGCGTGGTCGTCCAGATGACGACGGCGGCATCGAGCAGATCGCTCGCTTGCTGGCCATCACGCACCATGAACTTTACCGGAAACTTCACCCAGATCGTGTCACTCTCGACCTCGTGATACTCCACCTCGGCTTCCGCCAGCGCGGTGCGCTCCACCACCGACCACATGATCGGCTTGGAGCCGCGATAGAGCTGGCCGCTCATCGCAAGCTTCAAGAGTTCGCCGGCGATGCGGGCTTCCGAATGGAAGGCCATGGTGGTGTAGGGATGGTCGAAATCGCCCTCGATGCCGAGACGGCGGAATTCCTCCGACTGGATGTTGATCCAGCCTTGCGCGAATTCGCGGCATTCCTTTCGGAATTCGTTGATCGGAACCTCGTTCTTGTCCTTGCCCTTGGCGCGGTAGGCTTCCTCGATCTTCCATTCGATCGGAAGACCGTGGCAATCCCAGCCCGGAACATAGTTCGAGTCAAACCCGCGCATCTGGAACGAGCGGGTGATGACATCCTTCAGCACCTTGTTCAGCGCATGGCCGATATGGATGTTGCCGTTGGCGTAAGGGGGGCCGTCATGCAGCACGAATTTTTCGCGGCCGGCGGCAGACGCGCGCAGCTTCTTGTAGAGCCCCATCTCCTTCCACTTGCTTGCCATGTCCGGCTCCTTCTGGGGAAGGCCGGCGCGCATCGGAAACTCGGTCTGCGGCAGGTAGAGGGTCGAGGAATAATCGGTCTTGGTATCGGTCATGGATCAGCCATTCAGGGAGGCGACGGCAAAATGGGTCGCGCGGATGAAATTCGACGTGGCGGAAGAAACGTGCCCGGACGAAACGACGCCCAAGCACCGAAAACCCGGACCTTCCCGCGCGATTACGCTGCGTGGAAGGCCGGGCCGATAATTCGATGAATGCGGGCCACGGAAACGATCGTCATAGTGCCGGGTTGTTTAAGGGTTTTTGCCGGCAAAAGGAAGGGGCAAGATCAGGCGGAAATGCGCGGCACGACCGCTCAGGCAAAGGCAAGCGGCGCGCCACGGCCGGGCTCCGGCGGCAGGGGCCTGCCGCGATGCGCCACCACACGGTTGCGCCCCTCCTCCTTTGCCGCATAAAGGCCGCTGTCGGCATCGGCCATCCACGCATCCAGGCTGCGGGCCGGATCATCCATCACGGTGACCCCGCAGGAGAAGGTCAGCCGGAACCGGTTGTCGCCGGAGCGGATCTCCTCCGTCGAGAGGAAGGAAAGCAGCGCCTGGATGACGCCAAGCGCCGACGCATGGTCGTGGCCGGGCAGGCAGATGCCGAACTCCTCGCCCCCCAGCCGCCCGAAGATCGCCTGGGCAGGCAGGATCTTGCGCAGGCATTCGGAAAACTGCACCAGCGCATCATCGCCGGCGCGGTGGCCATAGGTGTCGTTGATACGCTTGAAGTGGTCGAGATCGAGCACCGCGATGGCGGTTGCACCCCGGCTGGCAAGCTGCGCCGCCTGCTCCAGAAAGACCCGACGGTTGAGAAGCCCCGTCAGCGTGTCGCGCTCGGCCAGCCTGCGCTGCATCTCGCCGCTGCGTTCCAGCTTCAGCACCATGGCCATCATGAAGGACAGCAGGTTGAAGATCAGAAGCAGCATGCTGGTATAGGCCATCCAGTCCGACACCGGCAGCCGGTCGATGAACTGCACCGGATAGAGAATGGCAAGCGGCGCCGTCATCAGGTTGGCAAGCGCATAGACCGCATAGATGGCGGAGGCCAGCCGGCCGGAGGGCAGCCACTCGCCGGGTTTCCCCCGCCACAGCACCGCGGCGCCGAGCGCCAGATTGGCCGCCGACCCCACATAGATCAGCATGATGCGCATGGAGGTGGGATCAGCCGTCAGTTCCGCCAGGCCAAAGCCGATACAGACGAACACGGAGACAACGAAGGCCTCGCCGATCCGGTAGGGTTGTCCGTAGAATTCCTTGAAGCCCAGCCGCATGAAGCCGGTCAGCGCGACATAGATCGAGCCGCCGAGATAGGCGAGGATGTTGTGGGGCAGCGCTTCGGTCATGCTGGTGCAGATCGCGCCCAGCACCATGAACCAGGCGGCAAGCACCCAGTAGATCATGTCCTTCTGGCGAGGGGACCGTATCCACGCAATGGTGGCGACCACCACCACGGCAAAATTGACCACCGCATTGTAGGTGACGACCGTCAGCAGATCCAGCATCGGCGCGATACGCTTTTTCAAATAGATCCGCCGGATTCGGCGGTTTCTGCAATGACGCCACTCCTGTTGTCCCGCCGCAAGGGGCGAAATGGTCAACAAAGGGTAAACGTCCGGCCTTCCACAGCTATTCGCACGGCACACGCGTCCGGCAGGCCGAAGGAAGCGTCAACGGAGCCTCCGGCGCCAGCCAGCGGCGGCCGCGCCATCTTGAGGAAATCTTGATGCGGGCCGGATGATTTCCAAATCGAAACCTGATGCCGGCAGGCCTAGCTTTGAGCCTGCAACAGCATGAGGGATCTACCCATGTACAGGCTCAGCCTCTTCTGCGCGCAGGATATCCAGGCGCACGAACTCTTTTCCATCATCCGCGCGGCAAGCCGCGAGACCTCGGCCCCGCAGGCGACACCCCCCGCAGCGAACGCGCCTGCTGCCGCAACGCTCCCCTGGCGCCAACGTTTTGGGCGCCAGCGTTTCGGGCGCCTGCTCAGCCGGCTGATGGCCGAGCCGCAGGTGTGACGGGAGCCGCCATCATGCCTCTTTCCCCGTTTCAGGGAACCTTCGTCGATCTCGTCACCCCGTTCCGGGACGGCGCGCTGGACCATACCGGCCTGTCGCTGCTGATCGAATGGCAGATCCAGGCCGGGATCGAGGGCCTCGTCGTCTGCGGCGAGGCGAGCGAATCCCATTGCCTGACGCCTGCCGAGCGGGCCACCGTCATGGCCACGGCCATCGAGGTGGCGCATGGTCGCGTGCCTGTGCTTGCCGGCATCGTCACCAACTCCACCGACAGGGCGATAACGCTGATCGATGAGGCCCGCCAGGCCGGCGTCGATGGAGCCGTTCTGGTCCTGCCCTATTACAACAAGCCCTGCGCAGAGGGCGTGGTGCGGCATTTGATGCAGATCACCGCCGGTGCCGGCCTGCCGGTGCTTCTGCTGAGCCGCCCCGCCACCACCATGCTTGCGCTGACACCGGAACTTGTTGGGCGCCTGGCCGGCCTGCCGAACGTGTCCGGCATCATCGACGGCTCGCGCGATCACGCTGCCCTCTTCGGCCTCTCCGATGACACGCGCCTGCGCACCCGCCTCTACTGCGGCGACGGACAAGGCGATGTCACGGGCTTTCTCGGCTCGGCCGGCTGCATCTCCTGGGTCGCCAATGTCGCACCGCGTTTGGCTGCCTCGCTGCATCATGCGGCCGCAGGCGGCAATCTCAAGGCCGCGCATGCATTGCAGACGCGCCTGCAGCCGCTGCTCGATGCCATGGACCGCGATCATCCGGTCTCGACGTTGAAGCAGGCGCTTGCCTATGTGTTCGGCACCTCGCCGGAAGTGCGCCTGCCGCTGGTGCCGGTGGAAGCGCAGAATCTGGCGGCGCTGCGCACCGCTCTCTCGCTCGTCGGCCTTTCGACCGACCTTCCCTTCCTGCAGGCAGCCGCCCTTGCCACGCAAGGCGGCCTGCGCTGCCGGCTCTGACCCTGTCGAACAAGGAGACTATGATGGGTTCCGCCCAGAAAGCCGAGGATCACCAACGATCCCGCATCGCATCCCTGCCCCGCTTCACCATCGGCCGCGATCATCACGGCTGGTGGGTGGTGCACGACCGTCAGGATCGTGTCGGCGGGCTTTTCCGCACCCGCGAGGCAGCACTGCACTTTGCCGCCGGCGAATGCGAACACCCGATCACCGAGATCTGCATGGCCGAGACCGGCCGCGTGATCGAACTCGGCGCCTTTACCGCCGATGCCCTGCCGCCGGCAGCGCTGGCACGGCAGCAGCCCCGTCACGCGATGCGGGCGCGGGCCTGACGAGGCCTCTTCTCAGAAGGCGATCCGGGCGTCCAGAGCCCCGAGCG
Source organism: Rhizobium sp. RU35A (assembly GCF_900156005.1). Taxonomy (NCBI): domain Bacteria; kingdom Pseudomonadati; phylum Pseudomonadota; class Alphaproteobacteria; order Hyphomicrobiales; family Rhizobiaceae; genus Rhizobium; species Rhizobium sp. RU35A. Next base: position 646,989 of record NZ_FTMR01000001.1, read on the forward strand.
GCTGGACGCCCTGCAGCAGCGCCCTTGCCTCCGCCTCGTCCTGCTTCATCTGCGCCACCAGCGGGTCCAGCCCGTTGAACTTCAGTTCCGGGCGCAGATAGCCGAAGAAGGACACCGACGAGACCTCGCCATAAAGGCTGCCGGAAAAATCGAACAGGAAGGTTTCGAGCAGCGGCGCGCCATTGTCCGTCACCGTCGGGCGGCGGCCATAGCTTGCCACGCCGTCATGCAGCGAACCGTCGGGCCGGCGGAAGCGCACGGCATAGATGCCGGATCTCAGTTCCGTTTCCGCAGCAAGGCGCATGTTGGCGGTGGGATAGCCGAGCGTGCGCCCCAGCTTCTCGCCGTCGATCACCTCGGCCTCCACCGTGTAGCGATAGCCGAGCAGGCCGGCCGCCTCCACCACATTGCCTTCGCCGAGAAGGGTGCGGATGCGGCTGGAGGAAATCACCTCGGCGCCCTCGTCGCGGAAGGCATCGACGAGCGACACGTCGAAGCCGTAGCGGCGACCGGCCTCCATCAGGAAGGCCGGACCACCCTCGCGGCCACGGCCGAAATGGAAATCGAAGCCCGTGACGACGGCGCTGGCCTTCAGCCAGCCGGCCAGCACGGTCTGCACGAAATCCTCGGCGGTGCGCTGCGAGAAATCGCGGTCGAAGGGGTATTCGATCACCGAGCGGAAGCCCATGGCTGCCAGCAGGCGGGCCTTCAACGGCGCAGGCGTGAGGCGGAACACCGGCTGGTCCGGCCGGAAGACGGTGCGCGGATGCGGCTCGAAGGTCAGCACCAGGGCCGGAACGCCGCGCTGTTCGGCGAGCGCCAGCGCCCGTTCCAGCACGCTGCTGTGGCCGCGATGCACGCCGTCGAAATTGCCGATCGCCACCACACCGCCGTGCAATTCGGCCGGCAGCGGCTCTTTCTTCTCGTTGCGGTGAAATACGGTCATGGCGCGGTCTTCCGTCAGGCGAGCCTTGGCATCCACCACTTCGGCGTCGCCCCCTCGCGCTTGAGATAGGCATTGAGGATCGCCTCGTCGGTCTTGCCGTTCACCGTATATTCGGCCGCGTGGATGCCACCGGAAATGTAGAGAAGGTCGAGGCCGTAGCTCAGCGCCCCCTTCACATCGGTCGGCATGCCGTCGCCAACGGCAATCACCCTGGCCATGTCGATCTCGCCGCGAACCTCGCGCGCGGCGGCCAGCGCCGCCTCGTAGATCGGCCGGTGCGGCTTGCCGGCGATGCGGGTTGAGCCGCCGAGCTGTTCGTAATAGGCGGCAACGGCGCCGGCGCAGGGGATGATGCGATGGCCGCGCTCGACCACCAGATCCGGATTGGCGCAGATCAGCGGCGCGCCCCTGGCGACAAAGCGGCTCAGCATGTCGTGATAATCTTCCGGCACTTCCTTTTCGTCATCGAAGAAGCCCGTGCAGACGATCGCCTCTGCCGACTCCTCGCCGGTGACGGTGACGTCCAGCCCCTCGAGCAGCGGCATGTCGCGTTCGGGGCCAAGCAGGAACACCCTGTTCGGGCCCTCGGCGATCAGCCGGCGGGTCACGTCGCCGGAGGTGACGATGCGGTCATAGGCCTCATCCGGCACGCCGAGCACACGCAGCTGGTCGATGACGCCCGGCGCGGGGCGCGGCGAATTGGTGATCAGCACCACGGTAACGCCGGCCTTGCGCGCATCGGCCAGCGCCACGCAGGCAGCCGGGAAGGCGTCGACGCCATTGTGCAGCACGCCCCACACATCCGAAAGCACGAGCTGATAGCCCGCCGTGATCGCGCTGAGATTCTGAATGCGGTCTGCCATGGTCATCCGGTGCCTTGAAAAAGATATGCGCTGACATGGCAAAGCTGGGGGCCGATGGCAAGGAGTTTCCTTGTGAACACTGCGGCTGCAGCCACGTGGCACGGCCTCGCCGTCAGAACCCCGCCAGCCGCCACAAGAGACCGGCCGCCGCGCAGAGGCCGAGCACCTTGACCATGCCGATCTTCAGCCGCAGAAGCAGGATGGCCGAGACGAGGAAGAGGATGAGCGCCGCCGGATCGAGCGAGGCCAGCCGCGGCCACCAGAGGCCGGGCGCCCCCTCGCCCGTCCATCCGGGAAACAGCGGCAGACGGTGCACATCGGCAAACAGCACATGCAGGCCGAACCACAGCGCCAGATTGGCAATGACCCCGACGACGGCAGCGGTGATGGCAGACAGCGCTGCGGAAATCTGCGGTTTGCCGCGCAGCCGCTCGATGTAGGGCGCACCGGCGAAGATCCAGATGAAGCTCGGCACGAAGGTGGCCCAGGCCACCAGAAGCGCGCCGAGAATGCCGCCGATCACCGGCTCGAGCCCCGGCACCGTGCGAAAACCGACGAGATAGCCGACATAGGAAAGCACCAGCACCAGCGGCCCCGGCGTGGTTTCCGCCAGCGCCAGTCCGTCCAGCATCTCGCCGGGGCGCAGCCAGCCATAATTCTCGACCGCCACCTGCGCCACATAGGCGAGCACCGCATAGGCGCCGCCGAAGGTGACGAGCGCCATCTTCGAGAAGAAGGCAAACAGGGCGGCCAGGCTTTCCGCGCCCGCCACCGGCGACAGGACGAGGAAGGGCAACTGCCAGACGAGGACCCAGAAACCGAGCTGCAGCAGGGCCGTGCCCAGCGGCGGCCGGGGGCGCCGGGTCTCCACCGGGTCGGCAGCGGCAGGTTCTGCCGGCAGCCTCCGTGCGCGCAGATAGCCCGCAAGCCCGGCCACCACCACCACCAGCGGAAACGGCAGGGCCAGCACGAAGAGCGCCAGGAAGGCGAGAACCGACAGGAGCCGGAGGAACCGGGTCTTCAGCGTGCGGCGGGAAAGCCTGAGCACCGCCTCCAGCACGATGGTCAGCACCGCGGCCTTCAGGCCGAAGAACAGGCCGGACAGCCAGCCGGCGTCCTGATAGAGCGCATAGGCGGTGGAAAGGCCGATGATGACGGCAAGCCCCGGCAGCACGAACAGGAGGCCGGCAACGATCCCGCCGCGCACCCCATGCGTCAGCCAGCCGATATAGGTGGCGAGCTGCTGCGCCTCCGGGCCGGGCAGCAGCATGCAGTAGTTCAGCGCATGCAGATAGCGGTCCTCGCGGATCCAGCCTTTTTCCTCGACGCAGACGCGATGCATCATGGCGATCTGCGCCGCCGGCCCGCCAAACGAGAGGCAACCGATACGCGCAAAGGCCAGCGTCAGCGCGCCGAACGACGGAGCAGGTTCATTCATGCGCTCAGGCAGCCGCACGGGGAAAGAACCACAAGGGAAAAGGTTCCGCCGCAGGATAAAATTTCTGGGCCCCGTTCTTGACTCATACAGGCTCCAATCTTATCTCAACGGCGCTGGCACTCACCAGATGGGAGTGCTAACAACATCATCGCGGGAAACTTTGAACCCGCCTATGTCATTTGATCGAGGGATTAGACAATGGCAAGCACCAATTTCCGCCCGCTGCACGACCGCGTTGTCGTTCGTCGCGTCGAGTCTGAAGAAAAGACCAAGGGCGGCATCATCATTCCCGACACCGCCAAGGAAAAGCCGGCAGAAGGCGAAGTCATCGCTGTTGGTCCGGGCGCCCGCAAGGAAAACGGCGAGCTGGTTGCGCTCGACGTGAAGGTCGGCGACCGCGTTCTGTTCGGCAAGTGGTCCGGCACGGAAGTCAAGCTCGACGGCGTTGACCTTCTCATCATGAAGGAAGCCGACATCATGGGCATCATCGGCTGATTTTCGGCCGAAGGCCTCTCCACCTCAAGATTGAACGACAGCGGGCTTGATAAGCCCAAGGGAGTTTTCACATGGCTGCTAAAGAAGTCAAATTCGGCCGCACCGCGCGCGAAAAGATGCTGCGTGGCGTCGACATTCTCGCTGATGCCGTCAAGGTAACGCTCGGCCCGAAGGGTCGTAACGTCGTCATCGACAAGTCCTTCGGCGCTCCGCGCATCACCAAGGACGGCGTATCGGTTGCCAAGGAAATCGAACTGGAAGACAAGTTCGAGAACATGGGCGCCCAGATGGTCCGCGAAGTTGCTTCGAAGACCAACGACATCGCAGGCGACGGCACCACCACCGCAACCGTTCTGGCCCAGGCCATCGTTCGCGAAGGCCAGAAGGCCGTTGCTGCCGGCATGAACCCGATGGACCTGAAGCGCGGCATCGATCTCGCCGTTGCCGAAGTCGTGAAGGATCTCCAGGCCAAGGCCAAGAAGATCAACACCTCGGAAGAAGTTGCCCAGGTCGGCACGATCTCCGCAAACGGCGACACGCAGGTTGGCCGCGACATCGCGGAAGCCATGCAGAAGGTCGGCAACGAAGGCGTCATCACGGTTGAAGAAGCCAAGACCGCCGAGACCGAACTCGAAGTCGTCGAAGGCATGCAGTTCGACCGCGGTTACCTGTCGCCCTACTTCGTCACCAACCCGGAAAAGATGGTTGCTGACCTGGAAGACGCCTTCATTCTCCTGCACGAGAAGAAGCTGTCGAACCTTCAGGCCATGCTGCCGGTTCTCGAAGCCGTCGTCCAGACCGGCAAGCCGCTCGTCATCATCGCTGAAGACGTCGAAGGCGAAGCTCTTGCAACGCTCGTCGTCAACAAGCTGCGTGGCGGCCTGAAGATTGCTGCCGTCAAGGCTCCGGGCTTCGGCGATCGCCGCAAGGCCATGCTGGAAGACATCGCCATCCTGACCGGCGGTACCGTGATCTCCGAAGATCTCGGCATCAAGCTCGAGAACGTCACGCTCGACATGCTCGGCCGCGCCAAGAAGGTTTCGATCTCCAAGGAAAACACCACGATCGTCGATGGCAACGGCCAGAAGGCTGACATCGAAGGCCGCGTTGCCCAGATCAAGGCCCAGATCGAAGAAACCACCTCCGACTACGACCGCGAAAAGCTGCAGGAACGTCTTGCCAAGCTCGCTGGCGGCGTTGCCGTGATCCGCGTCGGCGGTGCAACGGAAGTCGAAGTGAAGGAGCGCAAGGACCGCATCGACGACGCTCTGAACGCAACCCGCGCGGCCGTTCAGGAAGGCATCGTACCGGGCGGTGGTACCGCTCTGCTGCGTTCCTCCACGAAGATCTCGGTCAAGGGCGCAAACGACGACCAGGAAGCCGGCATCAACATCGTTCGCCGCGCCCTGCAGTCGCTGGTTCGCCAGATCGCAGACAACGCCGGTGACGAAGCTTCGATCGTTGTTGGCAAGATCCTCGAAAAGAACGACGACAACTTCGGCTACAACGCTCAGACCTCCGAGTATGGCGACATGATCGCCATGGGTATCGTTGACCCGGTCAAGGTTGTTCGCACCGCTCTGCAGAACGCTGCTTCGGTTGCTTCGCTGCTGATCACGACGGAAGCCATGATCGCCGAACTGCCGAAGAAGGACGCTCCGGCCATGCCGGCTGGCGGCATGGGCGGCATGGGTGGCATGGACTTCTAAGTCCAGCCTTCCGGCATCGCGTTACGAAGGGCGGCCCTCGGGTCGCCCTTTTTTGTTGCCCGATCGGCGATCAGGCTGATGGTGCCCGAATGGCCGCCAGCGTCAGGTCCACGGCGTTTGCATGAACCTCTGCCCTCACGACGCCCGGCATATCCGACCAGTAAGGGCTGCCGGAACGCGCGGCCGTCTCGGTCCCCACCGGCAAAAGCGTGTAATGGCCGACGTCCTTGCCAAGGCTGATGAGCCGGCTGCTGGGCAGGCGCTCGTTCAGCCAGGCCGAGCAGAGATCGTAGGGCGCTTCGCGATCCGCCTCGCCGCAAAGGAGCGTGACCGGCAGGTGAAGGGCGCGCAGGCTTGTCTCCGTGAAGCCGCGCACCGGCGGCGCCGCTGCCATGGTGACGACGGCCCGTATCCGTTCGTCGCGGTAGTCGTGAGACTGTCTTTCCCAGGAGGCCCGAAAGACGGCGCTGGAAGAGAGGAGCGGTTCGATCTGCGCGGCCAGATCCGGCATTTCCTGCGGCCCGCCGGTTTCGGGATGCGCCGCCACGAACGCCATCATCCGCTCAACCTCGGTGATGGCGCCGGCCAGGGCCAGCGCGGTATAGCCGCCGAGTGAAAAGCCTGCGGCCGAAACGTTTTCAAGATCCAGCCGGCCGGCCAATGCCCCCTCCTCGCTCAGCCGGTCCAGAAGCACCGTGAGGTCCCGTGCCCGTTCCCACCAACACAGAAAGCCTTCGGCACGATAGGCTTCCACGCCCGTATTGCCATGATGATCGGCCCCGATCACCACAAAGCCCTGTTCGGCAAGCGCGGCGGCCAGCCAGCCGAGACCGGAGGCCGAACCGCCGGTGCCATGCGAGATCAGCACCACCGGATAGCGCTCCGCAGACGCAGCAACAGGCGCCTCGGGCGCCAGTAGACCAAGAGAATAGAGGGGACGGCGGGGCGGGATCACGATTTCCCGGGCGAGGCTGCCGGCCGCAGCGGGATACCAGGCGGACCAGCGAACGGGACGCGGGCCGTCGCCGCTCCAGTTCGATCGCGCCTCATCCAGCAGCAGCCCTGCTGCAAAGCCTATCGTTCCAGCCGTCACGTCGTTCTTCCCATTCTGGCCACCGCCGGGCAGGATAGAAATATTCACCGCTCAATTTCAATGCCGGATGCGCACCGTTGGAGGATCGCTTCCGCCACCAGAACCTCCGTGCCTGCCAGACCTGTGGAGCAGAACAGCGTGATATCCTCTTGCCGCCTGACCGGCCTGTTTTCCGCAACCAGGAGGGAGAGATCCCTGATCCGCCGCATGTCCGGCGTATCGGTCAGGAAGAAGGGCCTGGCATAGGCCAGCATCTGCTCCGGTGAATCGGTCGCAATCGTCCGGGCAGCAGCGGCAACCCCAACCGCGATTTCATGGGCACCGACGAATTTCGGGCCGACCGTGTTCACATGCGTGCCCGGCTTCAGCCACGACGCCTCCAGAACAGGCAGGGTGCTGGATGTGGCGCAGATCACGATGTCACTCTCCGTCACCGCCTGCCGGGCGGTCTCGACCGGACGGACGGATATGCCGAGACGCCGCCCCATCTCATCGGCAAACCGGATCCTGTTTGCTTCGTTACGGCTGTAGATAAGGGCGTGCCGAATCGGCCGGACGGCGGCCGCCGCTTCCAGCTGTGTTTTCGCCTGCTCACCGCTGCCGATGACGCCGACGATGCGAGCATCGTCTCGTGCCATGTGGCGGATCGCAACGCCGCCGATCGCGCCGGTTCGTAGCGCTCCCAGTCGCGCGCCGGTGACAAGGCCGATGAGCGCTCCAGTGGAGGGATTCCAGAGGACGACGACCTGCTCGTCCCGTTCGCCGTTGAACGTCGTATAGGCCCGGAAGCCGGCGACCGGCTGGGCCCCGCCTGTGACGCCGCCCACCGTGAAGACCAGATCGCCTGCATCGCCCATCGCAACGCAATGCCGCGGCGGCGACACCAGCATGCCGGCGGCTTTCTCGCGAAACGCCCGTTCCACAGCCTCGATCGCGATTGTGGTCAGCGAAAGATCCTGCAGATCCCTGTCGGTGACGACCTTCACCATTCTCGTATCCTCGATGTTTCCACCATGCTCCGACCTCAAGCGCTCTTGAGGTCAAGTCTTGAATTCGCGCTTGCCGTTCGTTCACAAATACCGAACAATTCGTCTTCATCCGTTCATCTTTCGCGGCGCGACAATCTGGCGCATATATTTTGCCAGACAGACACCGCCGCCACGGCACATCCTCTGGAGACCACACCATGTCGACCACCAACAATGCGATCCTGCTGATCGCCCGCGTTCTTCTCTCCTTCATCTTCATCCTGTCCGGCTTCGGCAAGCTGACGGACCCTGCCGCCACCGCCGGCATGATCACCGGCGCCGGCCTGCCGGCCGCAACCGCGCTTGCCTATCTCGCCGGCCTGTTCGAACTCGTCACCGGCCTTGCCGTTCTCGTCGGCTTCCAGGTGCGCATCGTCGGCTGGGCCCTGGCCGCCTTCTGCGTGTTCACCGGCGCCGTCTTCCATTCCGGCACGGTTGCCGTTCCGGGCTGGCCGGATGCAGCGCTTGGCTGGATCAACACGCTGAACGGCATCATGATGATGAAGAACTTCACGCTGGCCGGCGCCTATATCCTGCTCGCCACCGTCGGCGCCGGCGCCTACTCGCTGGACGCCCGCCGCGGCGCTGCCCCGGCTCTGGCCTGAAATCACGCCCATCCTCGGGCATATGCACAAAACCCGCCGGAGCGATCCGGCGGGTTTTGTGTTGTCGAGACTGGATCTTTGTGGCGTGGCACCGTGGCCCCCTCATCCGCCCTTCGGGCACCTTCTCCCCGAGGGGAGAAGGGATAAGCTGCACCGTCGACGCCCTTCGTTAACGCATAAGCCAACCGCGACGTTTTACGGTTCATTCTATCCGCAGATGTCCGAGTTGTAAGCTGGCGCAAGGCGCTCGCAACCCTCCCTTCTCCCCTTGGGGAGAAGGTGCCCGAAGGGCGGATGAGGGGGGCTCGCGTGCAAAAGGCACAACGGCCCGTCACACCACCCCGCGCACCGCCTCCACAATCTTCGCCACCGTCGCATTGCCCTCATGCTCCGGCTTGCGCGCCCTGACGAGGCAGGCTTCGGAGCGCAGGATCACCCCGTCCGAGAGGACCTTCAGATGATTGGCCTTCAGCGTGGAGCCCGTGGAGGTGATATCGACGATGATATCCGCCTGACCGGCGGCCGGGGCACCCTCGGTGGCGCCGAGACTTTCCACGATGCGATAGAGCTGGATGCCGTGGCTGCCGGAAAAATGCTGCTGGGTGAGCCGCCAGTACTTTGTCGCGATCGCCAGCCGCCGTCCGTGGCGGGCGCGGAATTCGGCAGCGACATCGCCGAGATCGGCCATGGTTTCCACGTCGAGCCAGATATCGGGCACGGCCACCACCACATCGGCATGGCCGAAGCCGAGACGGGCGGCAATCTCCACCCGCCGGTCGGCCTCCGACAGACCTTCGCGGATCAGATCCTCGCCGGTCACGCCGAAATCCACGGTGCCGTTGCCGATCTCGCGCGAGATTTCCGAGGCCGAGAGGAAGGCGATCTCCACGTCGTCAAACCCTTCGACGCGGCCGCGATAGGAGCGGTCATTGCCGACGGCGACGATCTTCATACCGGCCCGCTCGAAGATGGCGGAGGCATCCTCCTTCATGCGGCCCTTGGAGGGAAGCCCGATGGTAATGGTCATCGCAGTTCTCCGCTTTTGCGCGGCGATTCCGTCCGAAAACCGGCTTCCGCTTTTCTGATCGCCGCGCCCTCCTTCGCCTTCTGAATGCGGTCGAGCCACATGGAAAAGCCGACGGCCGGGATATGCTCCTTGGCGCCGAGCAGCGTCAGCATGCGGTCATAGCGACCGCCGCCGACCAGCACGTCATGCTCGCCGCGCACGGTGACCTCGAAGACGAGGCCGGTATAGTAATCGAGCGGACGGCCGAAGGCGGCGCGCCAGGTGATATCGGCGAGCGAGGCGCCGGCTGCACTGAGCGCCGCCACGCGCGCGTCAAAACCGGCGATTGCCGCATCGAGCGGCAGGCCGGCGGAGCGGGCGAAATCGGCCAGCACACCCGGCGCATAGCGCAGCGAGACATTGATCGAGAGAAACTCCTTCAGCGCATCGAGCTTGGCGGCATCGAGCGACGCGCCGGCCAGCAGCCGCTTTTCCTTCAGACGCCGGACGATCTCTTCCGGGGCGCGGCTGGCATTGGTGAGATAGCCGGTGCGCTCCATCTCGTCATGCAGATGGCGGGCAAGTGCTGCATCGTCGCCCACCTCCAGCAGGCCCTCCACCTCCGGCGAAAGGCCGGCAACCGGTTCCGGCTTCGCCAGACGGGCGATGATCGCTTCCAGCACATCCGTCTGGCCAAACGCGCGCACGAGGCGCCGCTGCCAGCCGGAGGGCAGGCCAAGCGCTGCCACCACCGCCTCGAACACCGCCTGATCGCCGATGGTGACGGCAAAGGCCCTGCCCGGCAGAACCCTGTGCAGGCAGGCCAGCGCATCGGCGACGATACGGGCATCGGCTGTTGCGGCATCCGTATCGCCGAGATCTTCCAGCCCCGCCTGATAGAATTCATTGGCGCCCTCGCGGCGCTGGCGGAACACTTCGCCGAGATAGGCATAGCGTTTCGGCGTGCCGGTGACGGTTTCGATGTGGCGCAGGCAGACGGGAATGGTGAATTCCGGCCTGAGGCACAGGCTTTCGCCCCGCTCGTTCTCGGTCAGAAAGATCCGCCGGCGCAGATCCTCACCCGCCATGTCGAGAAAGGGTTCGGCCGGCTGGATCACCGGGGTATCGACGCGGCTGGTGTTGCGGCCCGCGAATTCCTCGAGGATCGCCGGAGCGAAATCGGGCATGTCGATCAGCGGCATGGGGTAAGGCCTCGGGTGAAATACCCTCTCTGGCCTGCCGGCCTTTGGGGTCGAGCCACTCGTCTCGCCCCGTTCTTCGGACCCCACCGCAAGGGGGGAGAAGACCTGAAGCAAGCGCTCGTTACCAATCTAGCGCACCGGTCAGAACGAACAGTCTGAACGCGCAAACTGAACAGGTGGGAAAACGGCACGCGCCGACCGGCTCCCTCCCCCGTGTGGGGAGGGTTGGGGAAGGGGAAAACCACAGACGCCAACATCAAACACCCTTCGCCCGGCGGCGATCTTCCGCCTGCGCGGCCAGGATCTCCCTGACCTTTTCCACCAGTTCCGCCTCCGGCACCACGATCTGCGCCACGCGGGCCTCGCGCCATTCGGCATTGTCTGATATCTCGCCGGAAAGGCGTTTGCCCTCGATCAGGTCCTTGATCTGCACAACGCCCTGCGCCCGCTCGTCACCACCCTGGATGATGGCGATGGGAGAGCCGCGACGATCGGCATATTTCAGCTGGTTGCCGAATTTCTTCCAGTTGCCCTGATACATTTCGGCGCGGATGCCGGCATTGCGCAGCGCCTGCGCAAAACGCTGGTAACGCCCCATGGCCTCCACATCGCCATCCATGACGGTGACGAGAACCGGCGCGAGGATCTCGTCCTGCCCGAGCTTGCCGAGGTTTTTGAGCGCCGTCATCAGGCGCGAGACGCCGATGGAGAAACCGGTGGCCGGCACCGGCTGGCCCATGAAGCGGGACACGAGCCCATCATAGCGTCCGCCGCCGCCGACCGAGCCGAACACGACCTTTTCTCCCTTTTCGTTGGTGACATCGAAGGTGAGCTCGGCTTCAAAGACGGGGCCGGTGTAATATTCGAGGCCGCGGACGCACGAGGGATCAATACGGATACGTGTTTCATCATAACCCGCAGCGCTAACCAGATTGTAGATTTCCTCTAGCTCAGTCACTCCTTGATGTCCGCGATCTGATCCAACGACCGCTCCCAGCAACATCGCAATGTTTCGGGTCGTATCGCCAAGATCGAGGTTGGCAAGCAACATGAAACGGTCAATTTGGACTGGCTCTAGCCCCGCACCCTTGGTGAAGTCACCACTCTCATCCTTACGGCCCTCTCCCAGCAACAGACGCACGCCTTCCGGCCCAAACTTGTCGAGCTTATCAATCGCCCGCAAAACATTAAGACGTCGCGCCGCATTCTCCTCGCCGCCCAATCCGATGGCTTCCATCACGCCATCGAGAACCTTGCGGTTGTTCACCCGGATCACATAGTCGCCGCGCTTGATACCGAGCGCTTCCAGCGTATCGGCCATCATCATGCACATTTCCGCATCGGCCTGAACGCCCGGCGCGCCGACAGAATCCGCATCGAACTGCATGAACTGGCGGAAACGGCCCGGGCCCGGCTTTTCGTTGCGGAACACATAGCCGGCGCGATAGGTGCGGTAGGGCAGCTGGATCTCGTTGAAATTTTCGGCCACGTGGCGGGCCAGCGGCGCGGTGAGATCGTAGCGCAGGCTCATCCACTGCTCGTCGTCATCCTGCAGCGAGAAGACGCCCTCGTTGGGGCGGTCGCTGTCGGGCAGGAATTTTCCGAGCGCATCGGTATATTCGAACAGCGGCGTCTCGATCGGGTCGAAACCGTAGCGCTCGTAGACCTCGCGGATCTTTGCGACCATTTCGTTGGTGGCATGGATATCGGCGGCGGTGCGATCGACAAAGCCGCGCGGCAGGCGGGCCTTCAGTTTCTGCTGTTTCTGCTTCTTGTCGCTCATGATGATCTTCCTTGCCGCCGGCACCGGAAAAGGCCGGAATTTTGAGCGGTTTCTTAGAGGATGAAGCCACAGGCGGCAAGCCTTGAAGCGGGGGGCAAGGGTGGCAAGGCATCATCCATAGTGCTATGCTTTATCCATGCAGGGACAGCAGTTTGAACATCTTTGGCGCGACAAGGTGGGCGACGACCGTATCATCTGCGAAATCAAGGACAGGAAACTGATCGTGCTCGTTGTCGAGATCGGCCATCGCCGCGAGATTTACCGTTGATCCTCGAAGCCCTCGATTACGCCGCAAGCCTGCCGCTGACGCCCAGCCCCTTCCGCCGACATATCGCCGCCTCGGTCAGCCTGCTTGCCCGCGCGAGGCGCTGCGAAAAGGCCTGGGCGCCGCATGAAGAGATGAGCCAGGCGCATGTGCTGGACACGGTGAAGGCCATGCGGCAGCGGCGCACGGCGGTCGTGCTCGGCTCCGGCCTGCTGCGCGACGTTCCCGTCGCGGCCCTTGCCAAAAGCTTTGACACGGTGGTGCTGGTCGATCTGGTGCATCTTGCCAGCGTGCGCCTGCGACTTTCGGCGCGGCGCCTGCGCCAGGTGCGGCTGATCCACCGCGATCTCTCGGGCCTCGAGGCGGCGCTCGCCGGCGAGGCCCCGGAACCGCTCGCCTTCCTGCGGCAGGTGCCCTATCTCGATCTCGTCGTCTCCGCCAATCTGCTCTCGCAGATCGGGGTCGGGGCGCGGATGGCGCTCGAGACCTCCGGCAGGGCGGAAGCGGTGCACACCATCCTACCGCAACTGGCGGCGGCGCATCTCTCCGGCCTTGCTGCCCTGCCCTGCCGCACCTGCCTCATCACCGATGTCTCCTACCGCGTGCTGTCACGCGATGGCAGCGTTCTGGAGGAGGACGATCTTCTCTGCGGCGTGCCCGTGCCGGACCATCGAAAGAGCTGGGACTGGACGGTCGCCCCCTTCGGCGAGCAGGGACCGCACCAGCAGGCGGTGCATCGCGTGATCGCCGCCTGAGGAGACGGCCATGGCCCTCGCCGGCCCATCGCCGGCTGCCCGTCCTTGCATTTTGCCGGATGCGGACTACTCTGAACGACATGCGCCGTTTTGCCTTTCTCCTCGCCCTGCTGGCCTGGCTCTTTCAAGGGCTGATGCCGGCGCTTGCGCTCCCGATGGCAGCGGGCGGCATGCCGATGATGAGGGATCACCCGATACCAGGCGCCGAGGCGACCATATCGCTGCACCCCCACGGGAAACTGCACGAGACGGCAATGACGGGCGCAGAGCATGCGGACCGGAACGCAGGAAGCGCCGGCCATTGCCGCGACTGCGCCGACACGCACCACAAGACCGGCTGCGCCATGAGCCTCTGTGCCGCCTGTACCTCGCTGGTGCCGCCCCTCGTGCTGGCGGGTGGCCATCCGATGGCGCTGCGCTATCCCGCCCCCCTGCCGGATGCGGTGCTTCTGGACAGGGCGCCCGCGCCGCTTGATCCTCCACCCCGCGCCTGACGAGCCGGACGGCGGTTGATCCGCCCCTTTTTTCCTTTTTGCAACTCGTCAAACACGGGACCAAGACCCATGACAGTCAGAACCGCTCTTACCGCCGGCCTCGTCGCCGCGCTCTTCACCCTGCCCGCAACCCTGCCAGCCCTCGCAGACGACATGTCGGCCCATTCCGGCCATGCCATGAACGGTGCCGACGCCTCAACCAAGGGCTTCGAGGCAGCCAACATGACCATGCACAAGGCCATGGCCATCCCCTATACCGGCAATGCCGATGTCGATTTCGTCCGTTCGATGATCCCGCATCATCAGGGCGCCATCGACATGGCCAAGGTGGAACTGGCCCACGGCAAGGACCCGGCCATCCGCAAGATCGCCGAGGACGTCATCGCGGCGCAGGAAGCCGAGATTGCCGTGATGAAGGCGTGGCTGGCCAAACACGGCCAGTAAGGCACGCGCGAAGGGGCCCCTGGCCGCACCCCGCAATGGCGCGCTGGCGCGCCATTGCATTGGCCGCAGACGGGATTAGTTTAATCGCGTCGTCCTGAGGAAGAGGCCCGCCATGACCATCCGCCCGCTGACCGTCATCGGCTTCGATGCCGATGACACGCTCTGGCAGAACGAGCAGTATTACAAGCTGACGGAGAGCCATTTCCGCGATCTTCTCGCCGATTATGCCGAGGGCGACCACGTCTCGGAGCGCCTGCTGGAGGCGGAAAAGCGCAACCTTGCCTATTACGGTTTCGGCATCAAGGGTTTTACGCTGTCGATGATCGAGACCGCGCTGGAGGTGACCGAAGGCAAGGCGCCGGCCGAGGTGGTGGGCCGGATTCTTTCGATCGGCCGCGAGCTTCTGTCCCATCCCGTCGAATGCCTGCCGCATGCGCGCGACACGCTGGAGGCGTTGTGCGGCCAATACTTCCTCGTGCTGATCACCAAGGGCGACCTCTTCGACCAGGAGCGCAAGCTGGCGCAATCCGGGCTCGGCGATTACTTCGACGCCGTGGAAGTGGTCTCCGACAAGACGGCCACCACCTATCGCCGCATCTTCGGCAAGCATGGCGATGGTCCGGAACAGGCGATGATGATCGGCAATTCGCTGAAATCCGACGTGGTGCCGGCGCTGGCCGCCGGCAGCTGGGGCGTGTTCGTGCCGCATGCGCTGACCTGGGTGCTGGAGCACGTGGAAAAGCCGGCGGAAGCGCCGCGCTTCCGCGAGATCGACGATCTCGGCGGAGTGAAGCCGCTGATCGACGATATCTGCAGCTGAGAGGACGGCCATGCGCAGCTTTGACGACATCTGGACACTTGCCGTCGAGCGCAAGGGCGAAGAGTCCGTGCGCGAGGCCCTGCAGTTTCCGAAGCCGGCAGCCGAGATTGCAGCGATGACCGACGACCGGTTCCTTGCGCTGATGACCCGCTGCATCTTCCAGTCCGGCTTCAACTGGAAGGTCGTGGATGCCATGTGGCCGGGGTTCGAGGCCGCCTTCGAAGGCTTCGACATCGGTGCTTGCGCCATGCTGCATGACGAGGATTTCGGCCGGCTGGTCTCCGACACGCGGATCATCCGGCATGGCCAGAAGATCAAGTCCGTGCAGGAAAACGCGGTGTTCCTCGCAGATCTCGCCCGCGACCACGGCTCCGCCGGAGCCTTCTTCGCAGGCTGGCCGGCAGAGAACTATATCGGCCTGCTCGATCTCCTGCAGAAGAAGGGTTCCCGGCTCGGCGGCAATACGGGGCCGTATTTTCTGCGCCTTGCCGGGCTGGAAAGCTTCATCCTGTCGCAAAGCGTCGTGAACCGGCTGGTGGCCGAAGGCGTGGTGAGCAAGGCGCCGACCTCGGCCCGCGACAAGGCGGCGGTGCAGGCCGCCTTCAACACGTGGAGAAACCAGTCCGGCCGCTCGCTGACCGAAATCAGCCGCGTGCTGGCGCTCAGCATCGATTAGGCCTCAGGGCCGCGCGAAGGCTGCCCGTTCCGCATCTGCCTCCGGCTGGCGATAGCAGCCATCCAGATGATCGTTGACGAGGCCCATCGCCTGCATGAAGGCGTAAACGGTGGTCGGGCCGACAAAGGTCCAGCCGCGCTTCTTCAGGTCCTTCGACAGGCGGATGGAGGTCGGCGTCGTGGGGTTGGCGCGCAGCGTTTCCAGATCCATCACGGCGGGACGCTCGCCGGGCTTCGGCTCGTAGGACCAGAAGAAGCTTGCCAGCGAGCCGAATTCGTCGCGCAGTTCCACCGCACGCCTGGCATTGTTGATGGTGGAGACGATCTTGCCGCGATGGCGGATGATGCCGGCATCCGCCACGCAGCGCTCGATATCGGCCTCGCCGAAGGTGGCAACGCGCTCGAAATCGAAGCCGGCGAAGGCCGCGCGGAAATTCTCGCGCTTGCGCAGGATCGTCAGCCACGAGAGGCCGGACTGAAACCCTTCAAGGCAGATCTTCTCGAACAGGCGGGTGTCATCGGTGACCGGGCGGCCCCATTCCTCGTCGTGATAGCGCTCGTAATCGGCAAGGCCCTGATGCCAGAAGCAGCGGCAGCGGCCGTCCGCGCCCTCGATGATACCCGGTTTCATCATGAAAACTCCTCTCAAGATCCCCGCGCCCTGGCACGAACGGGCGACCCCTTCCACCCGAAACATGCCATCCGAAATCTGCCGCCGGCGATCGGTGCGCCGGCCCGGACGGCGGGAGCTTTACCAGTCCTTTACCCCGTTTCCAAACGATGCATTAACCCTGCCGTCCGGTTTGCAAAAACCCGCGGATTTTCAGGAGCCTGCATTTACCCTTCGGTGGCGGTTGCAGCGCAGTTTCTGGGGCATGAGGATGCCGGCCGGCCGCCGGCGTCAACCCTTTGGAAAGGATGTCGCGGATGCAGCGCCCCTGGACACGTTTCGGCAAGACCCTGATTCTGATCGGCACAGGCCTGCAGGTCTTCGTCGCGCCCGCTGCCGCCGAGGAGCGCTACCGCGAACGGCCGCCGGTGATCGTCAGCCCGGACCTGACGGCACCGTGGATCCGGCAACTGGGAGGCGCGGTTCCAGCGAACGCGCCCGCGGCCGCATCCCCCGTCAGCGCCGGCCGTTCCCGGACAGGCCTGCCCGCCAATCCGTTTCGCCAGATAGCCGTGGCGCCGCCGGTCGCGGCACCCCGGACGCAATCCACACAGATCCGCCCGCGCCAGCCGGAGCCATCGCTGCCGGCCGCAGCTTCGGTCGCCACCCCGGTTCAGGCGGCCGCCATGCAGCCGATCCCGGTGATCCGCAGCCGGCTGGAACCGCAATTCCTGCCGCAGATCGTCGACTATGACACGCGCGAGACGCCGGGCACCATCGTCATCGATACGCCGCACCGCTTCCTCTATCTGGTGCTGGAGGACGGCAAGGCTAAACGGTATGGCGTCGGCGTCGGCAAGCCGGGCTTCGAATGGGCAGGCGCCCACAAGGTGACCCGCAAGGCCGAATGGCCGGACTGGCACCCGCCGAAGGAGATGATTACCCGCGAGGCGGCGAAAGGGCATTATCTGCCCGCCTCCATGCAGGGTGGCCCGGAAAACCCGCTCGGCGCACGCGCGCTCTACCTTGGCTCGACCCTCTACCGCATCCACGGCACCAATGCCCCCTGGACGATCGGCAGCGGCGTCTCCTCCGGCTGCATCCGCATGCGCAATGAGGATGTCACCGATCTTTACGAGCGCGTTCCCATCGGAACCACAGTCATCGTGATGTGAGGCAGGGCGGCAACAGGTTTGTCATGTGCCTGTCATGCCCGGCCGCTTAGCTTGGGATCACGCTAACGGGACCCAGGGCATCCGTCATGATTCTTCGCAATGCCATCCATACTGCCGCCCTGCTGGCCGGCTGTCTCTTCGTCAGTGCCGCTCAAGCCGGCGATTTCGAAATCTCCGGCTATGGCGGCTGGCAGTCGGCACCGCACAGCCATGTGGATGTCAGCGACCAGCCGGGTTTCGGCGCCGGCTGGGAAGGCAAATCCTTCGCAAGCCCGCCCTACTGGGGCATCCGCGGCACCTACTGGTTCGACGGCGACGCGCTGTCCAACCTCGGCATCTCGCTCGATTACACGCATGACAAGGTCTATGCAGACGACGCGACCATGGCCAAGGCCGGCTGGTCGCATTTCGAGTTCACCGACGGGCTGAACATCCTGACGCTGAACGCGCTCTACCGCTTCCCGCTGCAGGACCTGCCGATCACGCCTTATGTCGGCGCCGGCGTCGGCATCAACGTACCGCATGTGGAAGTCACCCGCCCCTCCGGCAAGACCTTCGACTACCAGTTCGGCGGCGCCACGATCCAGGCCCAGGCGGGCGTCAGCTACCGCTTCACCGACAACTGGTCGGCCTTCCTGGAATACAAGGGCACCTATAACTGGATCGATGTCGATATCGACAGCAATGCCTCGCTGAAGACCGACATCATCACCCATGCGGTGAATTTTGGCGTGTCCTACAAATTCTGACCGGCAGGCCCGACGTCGTCACGTCATCAGGCCGGAAGCCTTGCGGGTTTCGGCCCGCCATAGGCCCAGTCCAGCAGTTCCACCGTGTGCAGCACCGGGATCTCGGTTCCGGTGCGGATCTGGGTGATGCAGCCGATATTGCCGGTGGCGACCACATCCGGTTTCGTGGCCTCCAGATTGCGCACCTTGCGCTGCTTGAGCTGGCCAGAAATCTCCGGCTGCAGGATGTTGTAGGTACCGGCGGAGCCGCAGCAGAGATGGCCTTCTGCCGGATCCTTCACGGCAAAGCCCGCCGCCTTCAAGAGGTTTTTCGGCTGCAGCGTGATCTTCTGGCCGTGCTGCATCGAGCAGGCGGAATGATAGGCCACCGTCAGCCCGCGTGTCTCCAGCCGCGGCAGATCAAGCATTGCCAGATATTCGGTGATGTCGCGGGCGAGTGCCGAGACACGGGCCGCCTTCCCCGCATAGACCGGATCGAGCCGCAGCATGTGGCCGTAATCTTTGATCGTGGTGCCGCAGCCGGACGCGGTGATCAGGATGGCATCGAGCCCCTCCCCCTCGATCTCGGCCATCCAGGCATCGACATTGCGGCGGGCGAAATCGAGCGCATCGGCCTCGCGGCCCATGTGATGCACCAGCGCGCCGCAGCAGCCCTCACCGTTCGGCGTGACCACCGCCACGCCGAAGCGGGCAAGCAGGCGGCGGGTGGCGGCATTGATGCCGGGATCGAGCACCGGCTGGGCGCAGCCTTCGAGAAGGGCGACGCGGCCACGGCGAAGGCCGGGGGCAACCACAGCCTCCCCTGATGGAGCCGGCGCTGCGGGCAGCGTCTGCGGCGCAAGCGAGAGCATGGCGGCAAAGGAAGACAGCGCCTTGACGCGGGCCATGATCGGCGCCAGCGGCCGGGCAAGACCCGCAAGCGTCAGCGCCGCACGGAACCGTGCCGGATAGGGCAGGATCGCCGCCAGCAGCGCCCGGGTGAAACGGTCGAGCGGCGGGCGCGTATAGGTCTTTTCGATATGCACCCGTGCGTGATCGACGAGATGCATGTAATCAACGCCGGAGGGGCAGGTGGTGGTGCAGGAAAGGCAGGAGAGACAGCGGTCGATGTGCTTCACCACTTCCGCATCGGCCGGGCGGCCGTTTTCCAGCATGTCCTTGATGAGGTAGATGCGCCCGCGCGGGCTGTCCAGTTCGTTGCCCAGCGTCACATAGGTGGGACAGGTGGCCGTGCAGAAGCCGCAATGCACGCAGCGCCGCAGGATCTTTTCCGATTCCGCCACCTGCGGATCGACAAGCTGTTCGGCGGTGAAGGATGTCTGCATGGGTCAGGCCATTTCCTCGAAGGTGAAGGAGATCGAATAACGCATGAGCGTGAGGTTCGGCACCGCGCGGGAAGCCGCAATCGTGCGCTTGTCGAAATCATGCGCCACGATGATGCCGCGCACGCGCGAGGCGCCATCCTCCTCCATGATGTCGCCCATGTAGCCGAGGATCTGGCCGACGACGCGCGCATCCGTTTTTCCGGCCTTCAGCTCCACGACAACGCTCGCCCCGGCTCGGTCCTGGCAGAAGATGTCGATAAAGCCGGAGGACACGGCGCGCTCGGCGCCATCATCGGCGATGGTCAGCCCCTGCTCCAGCCGGGCGATGTCGCGGCGAAGGGCCGCCTGCATATCCCGCTCCAGCGAAAGCTTCTGTTTTTCATGGGTGATCTCGGGCAGGGCAGCCGCTTCCGGCAAAACTGCCGCGGCATCCAGCGTGGCATCGTTGAGGAACTTGCGGTAGCGCACCACCGCATTCTTGTAGGATTGCAGGTTGTTGCGGATATTGCCGTCGAACACCAGCCGCGATGGATTGGGCCGGCCCGCCTTCTCGTCGGCGCTGGTATAGACCAGCTCGGCGATCAGCGCGTCATAGCCACCGGCGCCCCAGATCTCGTCGAGATTGCCATAGACCTGCTCTACGCGCGAAACGCGATGAAGCTGGGCGTTGCGCGTGTTGTCGGAATATTCCTGTGCGACAAGCCAGTCCTTGTAGTCCGCCCGCATCAGGTGATCCTCCGGGCGAAGACGCCGAACGGATCAAGCGAGAGGCGGACCCGCTGGGTGAGCACTGCGACCGGGTCCGGCAGCGGCTCGAAGGGAGCAATCACCTGCCGCGTGCGCTCCGACGCCCGCATCAGCGTGGCATGGCCGCCGCCAAAATGGGCGATGACGCGACGCAGCAGGTCTGCCTCGGGATCGGCTTCCATCCGCATCCAGACAAGCCCGCCCTGCCAGTCATAGAAGACGTCGATGCCCGCCTCCTGCCGCAGCGCCGCGACCACCTGAAAGCCGGCGGAGGGCGCGACGGAGACACGCCAGACCGGGCGACAGGTATTGTCGGTGTAGGGCGCGACGTCGCGAATCTGTCGCCAGAGGTGAGCGCTGGCCTCGTTCTCGATCGCCGACACGGGAGCATGGCGGCCCAGCAGTTCCCGAAGGCGGGCGGCCCGCACGGACACCGAGGCGGGAAGTCCCTCCACCCGCAGCACGGTTGCGGCACCCTCCGGCAGATGCCCGCCGAGAAAACGGCCGCGCACGCTTTCCGGCAGATGCGCCGCTGCGGACACTTCGAGCGGCAGCCCCATGGCTGTCGCCATCACCCGCGTTGCCGCCGCGTCATCAAGGCCGGAGATGATGATGGTCTGCTCCGTCTGCGGGCGTGGCAGCACGCGGAAAGTCACCTCTGTCAGCAAGCCCAGCGTGCCGTGGGACCCGGCGAGAAGCTTGACGAGATCAAGCCCGGTGACGTTCTTCATCACGCGTCCGCCGGCGCGGATCGCCTCGCCGCGACCATTGACGAAGCGGATGCCGAGCAGGCTGTCACGCGCAGCCCCGGCCGACAGCCGCCGCGAGCCGGAGGCATTGGTGGCAAAGACGCCGCCGATCGTCGGCTCACCCTCGGTGCCCATGATCGCCCGGTGGTCGATCGGATCGAAGGACAGCATCTGGCCGTTTTCCAACAGCGCCTCCTCGATCTCGGCAACCGGCGTGCCGGCACGCGCGGTCATCACCATTTCGGCCGGATCATAGGCGACGATGCCGGAGATACCGGCCGAGCGCAGCACCGCATCGGCTTCGACCGGCCGGCCGAAACCCGAGCGGGTGTTGCCGCCCGAAATCGCCAGCCTGCGGCCACCTTCGGCGGCAGCGCGGATCATGCCGGCCGCTTCCTCCTCGCAGACGGGAACCAGAATCGCGCTCATGCAGCCGGCCGCCCTTCCAGCGGAAACACCTTGGACGGGTTCATCAGCCATTGCGCATCGAAGGCGGCGCGCACCGCCATCTGCTGGGCAAGGTCCGCCTCGGAATACTGGTGGCGCATCAGGTCCCGCTTCTCGATGCCGACGCCGTGCTCGCCGGTCAGACAGCCGCCGGCATCCACGCAGAGTTTCAGGATCTCGTTGCCGGCGGCCTCGGCTTTCGCGGCCTCGACGGGATCATTGGCATTGAACAGGATCAGCGGATGCATGTTGCCATCGCCGGCATGGAAGACGTTGGCAACGCGCAGCCCGAAGCCCGCGACGATCTCGCCGGTGCGCTTGAGCACATGAGGCAGCTGGCTGAGCGGCACCGTGCCATCCATGCAGATATAATCGGCAATGCGGCCCGTCGCGCCGAAGGCGGACTTGCGGCCCTTCCAGATCAGCGCCGCCTCCGTCGCCGACTGGCACTCGCGCACCGTCAGCACACCATGGCGCCGTGCGATCTCGACGATGAGCGCGAGCATGGCATCCATCTCCGCCTCCGATCCCTCCACCTCGACGATCAGCAGCGCGCCGACATCGAGCGGATAGCCGGCCTTGGCAAAGGCCTCGCAGATCTCGATGGCGGGCTTGTCCATGAATTCGATGGCGACCGGGATGATGCCCGAACCGATCACATCGGCCACGCAGGCGCCCGCCTCTTCCGAAGTGTCGAAGCCGAACAGCACGGGGCGCGCGCCCTCCGGCTTTGCGAGGATCCGCACGGTTGCTTCGGTCACGATGCCGAGCTGGCCTTCCGAGCCGCAGACGAGGCCGAGAAGATCGTAGCCGGCGGCATCCAGATGCTTGCCGCCCAGTGCGATCACCGTGCCATCGACCAGCACCAGCTTGACGCCGAGCAGGTTGTTGGTGGTGACGCCGTATTTCAGACAGTGCGCACCGCCGGAATTCATGCCGATATTGCCGCCGATGGTGCAGGCAAGCTGCGAACTCGGATCCGGCGCATAGAAAAAACCTTCCGGCGACACTGCATCGGAAATTGCGAGGTTGGTGACGCCCGCCTGCACGGTGGCGGTGCGGTTGGCGGTATCGATCTCGAGAATGCGCGACAGGCGCGACAGGCCGATCACCACCGCATCCTCCTGCGGAATGGCGCCGCCGCACAGCGACGTTCCAGCGCCGCGCGGCACAACGGGTATGCCGTAGCGATGGCAGTATTTGAGCACCGCCGCCACCTCCGCCGTGCTGGTCGGCAGCGCGACCGCCAGCGGCAGCCGCCGATAGGACACGAAGGCATCCGTTTCGAAGGGCACCAGTTCGCGCGGCTCATGCACCAGGCCTTCGGGCGGCAGCAAGTCCGCCAGATCAGCAATGATGGTTGCGCGGCGCGCCAGCACATCGGCTCGCGGTTTCAGGAATGCGATCGTTTCGGACACGTCGTCTCCTCCAACTGCCCAGATATTCTTCCTCTCACGGATCAGGCGTCGTCTTCAAGCGCTACCTTTCGCCCATCTGACGCCCGTCAAATGATGGGGAATATTCAAGCAGCCTCTTATATTTCAGCTTCGCGCAACCTGAATGTGTTATAACTGGTTCGACTGACGCAAAGGCCGCATCAATTTTCGGTTTGTGTCGCAAATGAACAGCTGTGCAAGCAGAATTTTGTGTTAGGAGTTTCCTCGAAATCCGGAGTTCCACGAAAGTGAGTCTTCTCAGCCAGATCGCCACCGACCTTCGCCTGATGTTGCAGCGCCCGCCGCAGCAGCAATATGCCGCGCTGTGCTACCGGTTCCATCCGGCCCATGGCCTGCAGATATTGCTTCTGACGAGCCGCGAGACGCGCCGCTGGGTGATTCCGAAGGGCTGGCCGATGAAGGGCAAGAAGGCCCATGCCGTGGCCGAGCGGGAAGCCTATGAGGAAGCGGGCGTTCGGGGCAAGGCAGAGAAGGACCCGTTTGGCTTCTTCGCCTATGTAAAGACGCGCAAGACAGGGGTGAAAGTGCCCGTGCGCGTGCAGGTTCATGCCCTGCAGGTGGACGAGATGCTGGAAAGCTTTCCCGAGAAGGAAAGCCGCGTGCTGGACTGGGTGTCCTGCCGGGAAGCGGCGGGCCGTGTCCAGGAAGCGGAACTGCGCAACCTCATTCTGGCCTTCGAGCGCCGCATGACGCCGCAGCCGGCGGAGCCGATGCGTGCTGTGGGAGGCTGAGACCCGTAGCGGTCGTCACCGTGGCGTCGCTTTCTCGCGCTAGACTTCGCCTCTGGCCGCAACAACCCGGAATGGCAGTGCATTTATTGTGACGACACCGACCGATAGCCGGCCTGACGATGCCGGCTCCGCCGCAACGCCGGCCCCCGGGCGGAAGGCGACGCTGGACAAGGATCTGGCGCGCATCGCCTCCGTGGAAAGCGCCTCCATGCACCTTGGCCGCCGGCTGGCGGCGCCGGGCGCGGCTTTTCTTTTCCTCATTGCCGTCACGATCTTTTCCGCCGTCGCCGTGGTCGGCCATGCCGCGGTCGTGGTCGTGATCGCGGCTGCGGTGCTGGCGGCCTACATGGCGATGAACATCGGCGCCAACGACGTTGCCAACAATATCGGGGCCGCAGTCGGCGCGCGGGTGCTGAGCCTTGGTCTTGGCCTTGCGATCGCAGCCGTCTGCGAGGTGGCCGGCGCATTGCTGGCCGGCACCGCCGTGGCAGATACCATCGCCAACGGCATTCTCTACGCAGACAAGGTCGCCAACCCCGCCTATTACATCTGGGCGATGATGGCAGCGCTCCTCGGGGCCGCGATCTGGATCAACGTCGCCACCTGGATCGGCGCCCCGATTTCCACCACGCATGCGATCGTGGGTGGCGTGCTGGGCGGCGGCATTGCGGCGGCCGGCGTCTCGGCGGTCAACTGGACGGTGCTGTCCGGCATCGCCGCAAGCTGGCTGCTTTCCCCTCTGCTCGGCGCTGCGATTGCCATTGCGGTCCTGGCCTTCATCAAGACCTTCATTATCTACACGCCGGACAAGATCGCCGCGGCCCGGCGCTGGGTGCCGGTGCTGATCGGCGTGATGTTCGGGGCCTTTTCGACCTATATCGTGCTGATCGTCTCCTTTGCCGATCTGGACCTGCGACTGGTGGATGCCGTCCTTGTCGGCATTCCCGTCGGCCTCGCGGCCTGGCTCGTCAGCATTCCCCTGGTGCGACGCAAGGCGGCAGGACTCGACAACCGAAACCAGTCGCTGAAAACGCTGTTCCAGGTGCCGCTCGTCTTTTCCGCAGCCCTTCTCTCCTTCGCGCATGGCGCCAATGATGTTGCCAATGCGGTAGGCCCTCTTGCGGCGGTCGTCTCGGCCTCGCAAGACCAGCCGCTCGTGGGCGCCTCCCCGATCCCCGTCTGGGAACTGCTGATCGGCGGGCTCGGCATTTCCTGCGGCCTGCTGCTGTTCGGGCCGAAACTTATCAACCTCGTCGGCAAGGAAATCACACGGCTCAATCCGGTGCGTGCCTATTGCGTGGCGCTGTCGGCCGGCGTCACCGTCATCCTCGCCTCAAGCCTCGGCATTCCCGTCAGTTCGACGCATATCGCCGTCGGCTCGGTGTTCGGGGTCGGTCTCTACCGCGAATGGTACATGACACATTCACGCCGCCGGCAGGCCTTCATGGCGATGAAGGCGCGGGAGAGACAGCCGGCGCGGCGCAAGAAGGACGTGAACACGGCAGAGATCCGCCGGCGCCATCTGGTGCGCCGCTCGCATCTGTTGACCATCATCGGCGCCTGGACCATCACCGTTCCGCTCTCGGCAGCCCTTGCGGGTGGCCTCGCTTTGCTTATGTTCCGGCTCTTCATCTGACCGAACCGCCCGCAGGATATTTCAGGATGCGCGCCAATTTTCGCATGCAGCGGCTTTTCGCCGATGTTCCCCTCGCCGCCGGATCCCCGGTCGAGGCGAGCGCCGAACAGTTCAACTACCTCGTCAACGTGCTGCGGATGCAGGAGGCCGACGAAGTGCTGCTGTTCAACGGCCGCGACGGCGAGTGGAGGGCAAGACTGCAGTTTGCAAGCCGCAAGAAGCTGCAGATGCAGCCCCTCGAGCAGACCCGCCCGCAGGACCCGCTGCCGGACCTGCATTATCTCTTCGCGCCCCTGAAGGTTGGCCGTCTCGACTATCTCGTGCAGAAGGCGGTGGAGATGGGGGCCGGCACCCTGCAGCCGGTGATGACCCAGCATGTGCAGGGCAAGATCACCAGCCTGGAGCGACTGCAGGCCAATGTGATGGAGGCGGCCGAGCAATGCGGCATCCTGGCGGTGCCGGCCGTTTTGCCGCCGGTGAAGCTGAAGGACCTGCTGGAGCGCTGGCCCGCAGAGCGGCGCATCCTCTTCTGCGACGAAGGGGCAGACAGCCACAATCCGCTGCCGATCCTTGGACAGATTTCGGAGCGGAAGCTTGCGCTTCTCATCGGTCCGGAGGGTGGTTTCTCGCAGGAGGAGCGCGCCATGCTGCATGCGCTTGACTTCGTCACCGCCATCCCGCTCGGGCCGCGCATCCTGCGCGCCGATACCGCAGCGGTGGCCGCCCTTGCCGTCGTCCAGGCCGTGCTCGGCGACTGGGCCCAACCGCCTGTCTGAGCGTGCTTTCAGAGAAATTCACTTGCGCCGTTTCGCGATCCGGTACAAGCAGCTTTGCCCGGTTTCAGCACCGGCATCGCCCCATCAGACAAGGTCGATTTCATGGCTCGTGACACCACCGATCATACCCCGCTGACCTCCGTCGAGGAGATGGTGACCTATATCGCCAAGGGGTCGAAGCCGGAGGAAACCTTCCGCATCGGCACCGAGCACGAAAAGTTCGCCTTCTTCCAGGCCGATAGCAGCCCCGTGCCCTATTTCGGCGAGCGCAGTATTTCTGCGCTGCTGAAGGGCATGCAGGAAAAGCTCGGCTGGGAACCGATCATGGATGGCGAGCACATCATCGGGCTTGGCGAACAGTCCGGCATGGGCGCAATCTCGATCGAGCCCGGCGGCCAGTTCGAGCTTTCCGGTGCGCCACTGGAAACGCTGCACCAGACCTGCCGCGAATCCAACCAGCATCTCGCCGTGCTGCGCGAGGTGGCCGAGCCCATGGGCATCCGTTTCCTCGGTATCGGCGGCAGCCCGAAATGGACGCTGGCCGAGACGCCGCGGATGCCCAAATCCCGCTACGAGATCATGACGCGCTACATGCCGAAGGTCGGCCGCCACGGCCTCGACATGATGTACCGCACCTGCACGATCCAGGTGAATCTCGACTTCTCCTCGGAAGCCGACATGGCGCGCAAGATGCTGGTGTCGCTGAAGCTGCAGCCCTTGGCGACCGCGCTGTTTGCGTCCTCTCCCTTCACCGAAGGCAAGCCGAACGGACTGCTCTCCTGGCGCGGCGAGATCTGGCGCGACACCGACAATGCCCGCTCGGGCCTTCTGCCGCAGGCCTTTGCCGGCACCTTCGGCTTCGAGACCTATGTCGAATGGGCGCTCGACGTACCGATGTATTTCATCGTGCGCGACGGTCGCTATCATGACTGCACGCACGTCACCTTCCGCCAGTTCATGAACGGCGCCCTGAAGGGCGAGGTGGCCGACTGGCAGCCGACGCTCGGCGACTGGACCAACCATCTGGGCACGCTGTTTCCCGACGTGCGGCTGAAGCGCTACCTCGAAATGCGCGGCGCCGATGGCGGCCCGTGGCGTCGCATCTGCGCCCTGCCCGCCTTCTGGGTGGGCCTCCTCTATGATGGAAGCGCGCTTGCCGCTGCCGAGGAACTGACCCGCGACTGGACCTACGAGGATGTGCTGGCGCTGCGGGATGCCGTGCCCGCCGCCGGCCTCAACACCGAGATTGCCGGCCGCCCGCTTCTCGACATCGCCCGCGATGCGATCCGGATCTCCGCGGACGGCCTCAGGGCCCGCGCGCGGCTGAACGGCGAAGGCCAGGACGAATCGATCTTCCTGCAGCCGCTCGAGGAGATTGTCGCCAAGAAAAAGGTTCTGGCGGAGGAAATGCTGGCGCTCTACCACGGACGCTGGGGTGGATCCGTGGATCCTGTCTTCGACACGTTTCAGTACTGAACAGCGTGCGATTTTAAGCTGAACAAACCGGTTTCCCCGGAACCTTTTCCAGTTATAGTGACTGTATATAAAAGGGATTCCAGAGAGGAGCCGAGTGCGATGCTGCCGCTGTTCGATATGATGATGAGGGCGCAGAACGGCGCCGCCATGGAGACCATGGCCAAGCAGTTCAACCTGGCCCAGGAACAGGCGGCACAGGCCATGGCAGCGCTGATGCCGGCCTTTTCCTCCGGGCTGAAGCGCACCAGCAGCAATCCCTACGACTTCAGCGCCCTGATGAGCAGCATGTTCTCCGGCGCCTATGCTCAGTATTTCGATGACATCACCAAGGCCTTCACACCGCAGGGCATGGCAGATGGCAACGCCATCCTGGACCGGCTGTTCGGTTCCAGGGACGTGACGCGCGCGA
Source organism: Rhizobium sp. RU35A (assembly GCF_900156005.1). NCBI lineage: Bacteria > Pseudomonadati > Pseudomonadota > Alphaproteobacteria > Hyphomicrobiales > Rhizobiaceae > Rhizobium > Rhizobium sp. RU35A. The sequence continues at coordinate 674,897 of NZ_FTMR01000001.1, forward strand.
TCGCCGAACAGGCCGCGCAACTGACGGGCATCGGCCAGGAGGTGCTGCGCCAGATGATGCCGGCCATGGCCGACAGCATCATGGGCGGCCTCTTCAAGCAGATGACGGGACAGGTCTCGCAGAACCCGTTTTCTCCGGAAGCCATGGGCAAGGCAACGCAGCAGTGGCTGGAAGCGATCGGCGTTGCGCAGAAGCCGAAACCCCAGCCGGCTCCGATCCCCTTCGACACGCCGATGTTCCAGGCCTTCCGCTCCATGTGGGGACTGGAAAAGCCGAGCCATGCGGCACCGGCGCCCAACCCCTTCACGGACAATCCCTTCGCCAAGGCCTTCCAGGACATGATGGCCGGCGCCTTCCAGCCGGCGGCGACTGAGCCCCCTGCCCCGGCCGCACAGGCAAAGCCTGCCCAGAGCGATGCGCCACAGCCACAGCCGGAGATCGAAAAATTCAAGTCGATGCTGAACAGCATGTTCGACAGCGGCGTCGAGGTGCAGAAGGCCTATCAGAAGAACATGGAGGCGATTTTCGACGGCTACAGGCGCGCCGGTCAGGACACACCCAAGGCGCCGGTCTGATCGGACCGGGCATCCGCCGGCGGGATGGACCTGCGCATAAAAAAGCCCGGCGCGGATCGACCGGCCGGGCAAGTGAGCAGGGTTATTGGCGTTACCCTGCGGGGAAAACTGTGTGTGCGGCGGTCGTCACGGTACGGCCTGCCGGACGCTGGCTTACGACCGGCGACGCCCCTTGCCGCGCACATGGGCCGGCAACAGCTTGAAGGGATCGTCGAAAGCCCGTGTCTGGTTCATCGCAATCTCCACATCGCGACGGGTAAGACCGATGTCGGCCAGCTGATGATCCTCAAGCTCGCTCAGCTGGTTCAGGGCTTTGCGGTTGCGGAACACGCGCAGAACGTTGGTGGCGGCAGCGATCACATCGGCGAGGAGGCCGAGATCAGGCGTGCGGCGCGCGGCAATTGCGCGGCTTGTCATCCGTTCTGTCGTGCTCATGGGATTTCCTTTCTTCGGGCACGAGAAATGCATCCCTTCCGGGACCCGGAAAGGTGGCCAGCAGAGACCTGGGCGGCGGTGGAGAAGGCCTTTGGATTTGCTTTGCCCTTGCGTTATGCAAAATCAGCATTGATCAGTCCAACGAATGTTTCTAATGATTGTCATCAGATGATCTGATAGGTGACCTGATGTCCGCTCCGCTTGATACAGACCAGCTGCAAACCTTCGTCGCCATCGTTGATACGGGAAGCTTCACCAAGGCTGCCGATCGCGTGTTCAAGACGCAAAGCGCGGTTTCCATGCAGATGCGCCGCCTGGAGGAGCGTGTCGGCAAGCAGCTGTTCGTGAAGGACGGGCGCGGCAACCGGTTGACGGCCGAGGGCGAGAAGCTTCTGAACTATGCGCGCCGCATCATCCGGCTGAACAACGAGGCGATTGCCGCCTTCGACGACAACCGTCTGGAGGGAACGCTGCGGATCGGCACGCCGGACGACTATGCCGATCGCTACATGCCGGAAATCATCGGCCGCTTCGCCAAGACGCACCCGAATGTCGAGCTTTACATCGTCTGCGAACCCTCGGTGGATCTTGCGGAAAAAATGGCGCGCGGCGAACTGGATATCGCGCTTGTCACCCACAATCCGCGCGCACGGCAGTCGGATGTGGTGCGCACCGAGCCGCTCTGCTGGGTGGCCTCCGCCAACCATCCGCTGCGCGACGATTCACCGGTGCCGCTGGCGGTCGGGCGTCGCGATTGCAACTGGCGCCAGCTCGCCTGTTCGGCACTCGACGCGGATGGGCGCGATTACCAGGTTCTGTTCACCAGCTGGTCGTCCACCGTTGTCGCGGCGGCCGTTCTGGCGGGCATGGCCGTGTCGGTGCTGCCGGAATCGGCGCTCAGGCCCGGCATGAAGGTTCTTTCACAGCAGGATGGCTTTCCGCCGCTGCCGGCGGTACAGATCGGCCTGATGAAGCGGCCCGGCCTTTCGACCTCGCTGATGACGGCGATCACCGACCACATCACCGCCTGTCTCGACAACATTTCGCCGGCCGTGGCGCCCGATGACCTCGACAACGACATGCGCGCCTTCGGTCGCAACGCGACGCGCCTGCGCAGCGTGCCCCTGATGCCCGGCTGGTAGGGTCTATCTCTCCTTTCCCGTGGCCGGGTGTGGCGCACCGCCGCAAGCAGGTGCGCCACGATGCAGCTGGAAGCCGCCAGAGGTCAGGCGGCGCGGCGCGGCGTGCGCGGCAGGTACTCCTCACGGCGATCATCCGTCAGCCTGAAATCGCCAACCAGATCGGAAAGCTGGCGCGATTTCGAGCGCATCGTCGTCGTGGCAGCGGTTGATTCCTCGACCATTGCGGCATTCTCCTGCGTGGCGCGATCCATCTGGGCAACCGATTCATTGATGTCCTGGATGCCGCTCGCCTGCTCGCGCGCCGAATTGGCAATCGCGGCGATCACCTCGTCGATCTCGCTGACCTTGCGCACAATGCCGCTCAGCGTCTGGCTGGTACTTTCGACCAGCACCACCCCGTGCTTCACCTGATCGGAGCTGGCCGAAATCAGCGACCGGATATCCTTCGCCGCTTCCGCCGAGCGCTGGGCAAGCGCGCGAACCTCAGAGGCAACGACGGCAAAGCCCTTGCCGGCATCACCGGCGCGCGCCGCTTCCACCCCTGCATTGAGCGCCAGAAGATTGGTCTGGAAGGCGATCTCATCGATGACCGAGACGATGCGGGCGATCTCCTGCGAGCTTGTCGCGATCTTGCCCATGGCCTGCTCGGCTTCGATCATGATCTGGCCGGTGCGGCTGACCTCGTCCTTGGTAAACGTGGCCACACGGCTTGCCGTAGCGGCCCCTTCAGAGGTCTTCTGCACCGTCGCCGTCAGTTCGCGCAGCGCGGTGGCGGTCTCCTCCAGTGCCTGCGCCTGCTGCTCGGTACGACGCGACAGGTCCTCGCTGGCGCTCGATACCTCCTCCACGACAGTGCGCAAGTCCGCGACCGTATGGACAATCGTCGTCATCACGCTGTCGAGCGCCTCGGTGGCGCGGTTGAAGTCCCGCCTTGCACCCTCATTCTTCTCCGGCAGAGGCTCACTCATGCGGATGGAGAGGTTGCCATCCGCCAGCGCGTTCAGCGCCTGACCCATCACCTGCATGGCCGAGGCATCGGCTGCGGCATCGGCGGAGCGCTGCCGTTCGAACTCCTCCTGCTGCTGCCGGGTCTCGGCATCGATGTCCTCCACCAGCACATGCACGGCGACCGCGATGTCGGTGAAGATCGATTCCAGGATGCTGCGGACATAGGTTTCGCGTTTGCGAGGCGACCAGCTGGTTTCCCGCATCACGGTCAACGTCCATTCCGCTGCATAGATCGAGGCAGCCTTGACGATGAAATCAGTGAAGCCCGTCTTTTCCGCAATCGAACGGATCACCGGGGCCTGGGTTGCAAAGTAGCGGGAACTGAAATCGCCCTCGCACAGATGCTGAAACTTCACGCGTTCGCGCGCCACGACATCATCTGCCAGAACGGTCGTCGATGAATCAAAATGCTTGTAACACCGCGTACTGACATCCCGCACATGCTTGTCCAGCATCCTGAACAGCTCCTGCCCGATGGCCTTGCGCTCACCGGACCACGGCCTGATGTCATCTTCAATTTTACGCATGAACACCCTCAACACCTAAAAAGATGATTCATGCTCGCAAAACACTCTTAATTTTCTCATCAAGATTGCCGGCAACATCTGACAGGACGCGGCGCGTGCAATGGGCCGCGTCCTGGCGCTGGCGTAGCGTCAGCCCATGTGCCAGCCGTGGCTCACGGTAAACGACTGGCCTGTCAGTGCATTTGTCTCGAAGCCGGCGAGGAACAGCGCCACTTCGGCGACATCCTCCACCGTGGTGAACTGGCCATCCACGGTTTCGCCCAGCATCACCTTCTTGACGACCTCATCCTCGGAAATGCCAAGCGTTGCGGCCTGTTCGGGGATCTGCTTGTCGACAAGCGGCGTGCGCACGAAGCCGGGGCAGATGACATTGGCGCGAATGCCGTGTTCGCCGCCTTCCTTGGCCAGAACCCGGGCAAGACCCAAAAGGCCGTGCTTGGCGGTGACATAGGCGGATTTCAGCGGCGAGGCCTCATGCGAATGCACGGAGCCCATGTAGATCACCGCGCCGCCACCCTGCCGCTTCATATGCGGCACGCAGGCCTTGGTGGTGAGAAAGGCGCCATCCAGATGGATCGCCTGCATCTTCTTCCAGTCGACAAAGGGAAAATCCTCGATGCGATGGACGATCTGGATGCCGGCATTCGAGACAAGAATATCGACGCGACCGAAATGCTGGACGGTTGCGGCAACGCCGGCATTGACCGCCTCCTCGCTCGTCACGTCCATGGCGATGCCGATTGCCTGGCCGGAGCCGAGCGCCGACAGTTCCTGCGCCTTCGTCTCGGCCGCCTCGCGGTTGAGGTCAGCGATCACGACGTTCGCGCCCTCCTCGACATAGCGCCTGGCGATCGCGGCGCCGATGCCGCTCGCCGAGCCGGTGATAATGGCGACTTTACCCTTGAGCTTCATGTCACGTTCTCCTTGCTTTCGCCGCGCGTTGCGGCATGGCAGCCGGCATGTGGTCGGTTGCTCCTTCGTCCCGCGCCGTATCCTGGGCGAGGTCGAAAATCTGGATGCCATTGCGGGGACGCCCGCGTCTTGTCCATTTCGGGTGGGTCAGCGTGCGCATGGCATCGTCATACCCCGCCTTCCAGTTCTCCTCGACGGTGGCGCGCGAGAACTCCGCATCCATGGCATGCGAATCATAGGCGGCGCTGCGATGGATGAGATGAACGAGCGTCACGTCATATTCGACGCCGATGGAGCGCAGGAGTGCCGCATCCTCGTCGTCCTGCAGTTCCGGCGGCAGCTTTTCCAGCAGGCGGCGGGCGGCGCGGCGGATCTTCTGCTTGCGCGCAAACTCGTCCGTGTTCATGCGCGTGCGGCTGGAATAGCGGATCTCCTTGACGCGCGCATCGACCTCCAGCAGATCGCGCGGCATCCGCCCGCGGGCCGGAAACAGGTCCACCTGGAAGATGCAGAGATCGGCATCGTAGCTGTCGGCCGCCAGCACATATTGCAGCGGCGTGTTGGAGACGAGGCCGCCGTCCCAGTAGAATTCGCCATCGATCTCGATCGGCGGGAAACCCGGCGGCAGCGCGCCGGAGGCGGCGACATGGCGGGCGCACAGACGCGTATTGCTGGTGTCGAAATAGGCGAAGTTGCCGGTCTTCACGTTCACCGCGCCGAGACTGACGCGCACCTTGCCGGTGTTGATCCGGTCGAAATCGACCAGCCGCTCCAGCGTCTTCATCAGCGGCTCGGTGTCGTAATGGCTGATGCGGTAATCCGGGTTCAGCAGCATCTGGTAGGGTGTTGCAAGCCGCGGCGAAAAGAAGCCGGGAATGCCCGTCATCGACCCCGCCAGCACCGACCAGTCCTTCAGCATGCGCTTGCCGAAATGATCCTGCGGCATCACCCCGTAATCGAGGCCGGAGGAGACCATGTCCCAGAAATCGCGCAGGTTGCGGACCTTGTGCTCATCCGGGCTGCCGGCAATGATCGCGGAATTGATCGCGCCGATCGAGATGCCCGCCAGCCAGTCCGGCCGGATGCCGTGGCTGTGCAACGCCTCGAAGGTGCCGGCCTGATAGGCGCCGAGCGCGCCGCCACCCTGGAAGACGAGAATATTCTGCAAGGGACGCATGGGAGATTTCCTGATGATCATCTTCGCTTATGCAGCATGTTCCTGTTCAACATGGTGCGACGCGAAGAAAATTTCATCCGCCAGAAGGGGAAACGGCGTTCACAAAGATGGCATGCAGAAAGCCGCCCCCGAGGGAACGGCTTTCCTCTCCTCTCGCAGTCCGATGGCGGTCAGGCTGCCAGATCGAGCACGATACGTCCGTCGATCTTGCCTTCTTCCATGCGGTGGAAGATCTCGTTGATGTTTTCGATCTTGTCCCAGGAGAAATGCGAGGCGACCTTGCCCTCGCCGGCAAACATCAGGCTTTCCTCGAGATCCTGCCTTGTGCCGACGATGGAGCCGCGCACGGTGATGCGCTTCAGCACCGTATCGAAGACCGGCAGCGAGATGAAGCCCGGCGGCAGGCCGACCAGCGACATGGTGCCCTTGGAACGCAGGAATCCGTAGGCCTGCTCCATGGCTTTGGGCGAGACGGCGGTGACGAGGGCGCCATGCACGCCGCCGGTTGCCTTCTGCACCTGTTCGATCGCATCGGCCGCGCGACCGTTGACGGTGACATCGGCGCCGAGTTTCCTTGCCAGTTCGAGCTTGTCATCGAAGATGTCGGCGGCCACCACATGCATGCCCATGGCTTTCGCATATTGCACGGCCATGTGGCCGAGACCGCCTATGCCGGAGATGACCACCCATTCGCCGGGCCGCACCTCGGTTTCCTTCAGGCCCTTGTAGACCGTGACGCCGGCGCAGAGCACGGGCGCGGCGGGGCCGAATGCCAGATTGTCCGGCAGGCGGCCGACATAATCGGGATCAGCCAGACCATATTGCGCAAACGTGCCGTTGACGGAATAGCCGGTGTTCTGCTGGCTGCCGCACAGCGTTTCCCAGCCGGTGCGGCAGGGATTGCAGCAGCCGCAGGCGGTATGCAGCCACGGAACGCCGATACGATCGCCTTCCTTGATGCGGGAGACGCCGGCACCGAGCTTGGCGACATAGCCCACGCCTTCGTGGCCCGGGATGAAAGGCGGGTTCGGCTTGACCGGCCAGTCGCCATTGGCGGCATGCAGGTCGGTATGGCACACGCCGGTCGCTTCGTATTTGACGAGGATCTGGCCCGGACCCGGTTCCGGAATCGGCATGTCCTCGATCACCAGCGGCTTGCCGAATTCGCGCACCACTGCGGCTTTCATCATTGCTGCCATGATCTTCTCCTCGAACGGTCGGCGCCGGTCCCGGCCGGCGCATGATGGGGAGCGGTTGATCCGCACACCACCGTTCTAGAGCAGCTGTCAGCTTTCCGTTTTGATTTGCCGCAAAGCGCGCCGCTTCAGTTGAGCGCCAGCCAAAGCGCCAGCCAGATCCACATGCAGCCAAGCGCCGCCGCCCCCGCCATGAAGGCCAGCCGGCGGTAGCGAATGCGGTTGCTGGTCACGTGGATATAGGTGTGCACGCAGCGGCTCAGCACGAAGAACCAGGCAAGCCCGATGATAACAGGGTTGTCGCCGCTCGTCATGTAGAGCGCCATGCAGACCACATGGAACAGAACCGGCAGTTCGAACTGGTTCTTGAGATTGTTGTGCACGAACAGGCTGTCCGGCGGATCCTGCAGGTTTTCACGGAACTGCGAAACCGTTGCCCGCCCGGCCCTGACCGCCGCCACGCGACGCACGGAGAGAAGAATGTAAAGGAAGAAGACGAGCACCACATGGGCAATCATCGGCCAGATCATGGCTTCGCTTGGCAACATGGCAGGGCCCTTTCCGCTTCTGCACAACGCAAGAAAAAGGCCGCGAACCGATCAGTCCGCGGCCGCATGTCTTATGGCCCCGTCAGTGGCGCAAGCGCAAGACTTCCGTACCGGCGCCGTCCTCGCCGGAAATCGTCCAGACGCCGTCGAGAATGCCGCCCGGCTTGACCTCGTAGATCACCAGCCCGACGCTATCGCCCATCACATAGGCTGCGGAAAACGCATTCTCGTGCAACATGCAGATCCCGACGGAATTGGTAGCCCCCGTCTTCCACTCGATCGAGCAGGTGGTTTCGCTGGTCAGCGAAATCCGGGCCGTGCCGCTATATTCGGAACCGTCCAGATTGGTGCCGGAAACGCTATAGGTCCCCGCTTCCACTGTCTGTGCCTGCGCACAGGAAAATGACGCACCGACAAGCAGTGCGCCAGCAATCAGTCTCTTCATGAAGTCCCCCGAAATGCCGGCAGGATTGCCAGCACCGGGAGAATACGCAAGCCTTGCCGACTGGCAATGGGGGCCAGTCGCCGCGCACCCGTCAGCAGGCTTCAGCTGCCGGCGCCCGGATAGTTCGGACTTTCGCGGGTAATCGTCACGCCATGCGGATGGCTTTCGCGCAAACCGGCGCCGGAAATGCGCACGAAGGTGGCCTTTTCCTGGAAATCCCTGAGATCCTTGCCGCCGACATAGCCCATGGCCGCCTTGAGGCCGCCGGCCAGCTGGTGCAGCACGGCAGAAACCGGACCCTTGTAGGGTACCTGGCCCTCGATGCCTTCCGGCACCAGCTTCAGCGTGTCGCGCACTTCCGCCTGGAAGTAGCGGTCCGCCGAGCCGCGCGCCATGGCGCCGACCGAGCCCATGCCGCGATAGGCCTTGAAGGAACGGCCCTGGTAGAGATAGACCTCGCCCGGGCTTTCGTCCGTGCCGGCGAGAAGCGAGCCGACCATGACGGCCGACGCGCCGGCGGCAATCGCCTTGGCCACATCACCCGAGAACTTGATGCCGCCATCGGCAATGACCGGAATGCCGTGCTTGTTGGCCTCCTCGACGGCAGCCATGACGGCAGCGAGCTGCGGCACGCCGACGCCGGCAACGATGCGGGTGGTGCAGATCGAGCCCGGGCCGATGCCGACCTTGATGCAATCGGCGCCGGCATCGATCAGGGCGCGGGTACCATCGCCGGTCGCAACATTGCCCGCGATGATGCGGACGGAGTTCGTCATCTGCTTGACGGCAGCGACCGCATCGAGAACCTTCTGTGAGTGACCATGCGCGGTATCGACGACGATGACATCGACGCCGGCCTCGATCAGGCGCTCGGCGCGCTCGCGGCCATCATCGCCGGTGGAAATGGCAGCGGCCACGCGCAGGCGTCCCTGTGCGTCCTTCGAGGCATGCGGATTGAGCTGCGACTTCTCGATATCCTTCACGGTGATCAGGCCGACGCAGTGACCATGACCATCCACCACCAGGAGCTTCTCGATGCGGTGCTTGTGCAGGAGGCGCTTGGCTTCCGCCTGATCGACGCTTTCCTTGACGGTGACGAGGCCTTCGCGCGTCATCAGCTCATAGATCTTCTGGCCGGGATCGGAAGCGAAGCGCACGTCGCGGTTGGTGAGGATGCCGACCAGACGGCCGGTCTTGTGTCCGCCGGCACCGCCGTTTTCGACCACCGGAATGCCGGAAATGCCGTGCGCCTTCATCAGCGAGAGCGCTTCGGCGAGCGTCGCATCCGGACCGATCGTGACCGGATTGACGACCATGCCGCTTTCGAACTTCTTGACCTGCCGAACCTCCTCGGCCTGTTCGACGGGCGTCAGGTTGCGGTGGATGACACCGATGCCGCCGGACTGGGCCATGGCAATCGCAAGGCGGCTTTCCGTCACCGTGTCCATGGCAGAGGAGAGGATCGGCAGGTTCAGCTCGATGTCCTGGGCGATCCGCGTGGCGATATTGGTCTGCGCCGGAAGGACTTCGGAATGACCCGGCTGCAGCAGCACGTCATCGAAGGTGAGCGCCTCGGCGCCGGTGGCGGATTCTACAATGCGGGCCATGCCAATTTCCTTCAGTAAAAGAAAGAGCGGTCCGGCGGGAGGGGCCGGAAGCGATCTTCGGGAATGGGAAGTTGGCGAGGGCTGGTAACACGCTTATGACGGGAAGGGAATAGGAAAAACCCCGAGCCCGCCTCCGTCCCTTCGCTTCGGCGTGAGCCACGGCAGCGGATGGCGCGTGCCCCGCCCCTTGCGATCATGCGAGATGCCTCATGAGACGGCATCTGTCCGGCTGGTCGTGCCGGCCTTTCGTACCGGCGGCACATTCCCCTGCCTCATCGAAGCGGACAGGATTGTCGACGAACAAACACCCAACAGGGCCCTCCCCGCAGAGGCATGACCCCGCGGACGCGTGCCGCGGGATCATGCTGAGGACAACGGATCAGATGTCAAACTGGTAGCTCTTCGGCACGAAGCGATAGCCGGTCTCGCGCTTTTCCACATAGCCGACCGAGGGGAAGGGCATGTGATAGCCGAGGAAGGCGACGCGGTCGGTGGCGATCATGTCGAACACCGTCTTGCGGGTCTTCGCCGCCATCTCCTTGTTCATGTCGAAGCGGACTTCCCATTCCGGGCGCTGCAGCGACAGAACGTAATGATTGGCGGTATCGGCCGTCAGCACCAGCCGGCGGCCGGCCGATTCGACGTGGAAGATCATGTGACCGGGGGTGTGGCCGAAGGCGTTCATGCCGGTGATGCCCGGAACGACGGTCGCACCATCGCCGATGAAGGTCATCTTTTCGGCGAGCGGCTTCACACTGGCAAGCACCGCCTTCTGGCCGCCTTCCGCCGGCGTGCCGGCACGCTCCGCGCTGGTCCAGAAATCATATTCCGTCTTGCCGGTGACATAGCGGGCATTCGGGAAGGCGGGCTTGCCGTCCTCCATCAGGCCGCCGATGTGATCGCCATGCAGATGGGTCAGGACAACGACGGTGACATCTTCCGGCCGGTAACCCGCCGCCTTCATGCCGTCGAGCAGACGACCGGTGCCCTGCGCACGGCCGCTGGCGCCGAAACCGGTATCGAACAGCACAAGCTCGTTTCCGGCCCGGATCAATGTCGGCGCGAAGGAATTGACGAAATTGTCGGCGGGCAGGAAATTTTCCTTGAGAAGGTCTGCGACGGCCTCCGGGCTCTGGTTGGTACCGAAGGTCTCGTTCGGCTTGCCGGAGGCGCGGCCACCGTCTCGCACCACGAGAACCTCGAATTCGCCGAGCTTGAACCTGTCGGTCTGGGGCAGCATCGTTGCGGGTATTGCTGCTGTCATCTTTCCATCCGTGGCGGGTTGCGTCGTCCCCTGTGTCCCCTGCGCCAGCGCCTGCCCCGACAGAAGTGCCGGTGCGGCCAGAATGCCTGCTCCGGCGGATCCCAGAAGGACCCGCCGCCCCATCTTCATCTGTGCCATGTCAACCTCCAATATGCGCAACCGGCCGCGCGTCTCGTCCCATCGCCGGTGGTTGCAGAGATATGCAGCCGATGCCCGAGGAAAATGCCTCTCACGTAGTCGTGATGCCGGCAGCCGGACAGAAGAAATTGTATGGCGGGACGGACCAAGGAAGCGTAGGAACGGGGCGCCCGCCGCTGACATGAAGCCATCCCCTATGAACCGCATCGTTCCGCTTATTCTCGCCGTCGCGCTCTTCATGGAGCACATGGATTCCACGGTGATTTCCACCGCCCTGCCGGCCATTGCCACCGATCTCGGCGTCAGCCCCATCACCCTCAAGCTGGCCTTGACCTCCTACATGGTGTCGCTCGCCGTCTTCATTCCGATCAGCGGCTGGATGGCCGACAAGTTCGGTGCCAAGAACATTTTCCGGATGGCGATCGCCGTCTTCGTGACCGGCTCCATCTTCTGCGCCATGTCCTCCTCGGTGCTGGCCTTCGTGATGGCGCGCTTCCTGCAGGGCATGGGCGGCGCGATGATGACGCCGGTCGGACGTCTCGTTTTGTTGCGGACCACCGATCGCAAGGACCTCGTCTCGGCCATGTCACTGCTGACCATTCCCGCGCTGGTCGGCCCGCTGACCGGCCCGCCGATCGGCGGCTTCATCACCACCTATTTCACCTGGCACTGGATCTTCCTGATCAACGTGCCGATCGGCATCATCGGCATCTGGCTGTCCTCGATCCACCTGCCGGACATCCCGGCGCGCGGCGCGCCGCCGCTCGACATGGCGGGTTTTGTCCTGACAGCGCTTGCCGCCTCCGGGATCGTTTTCGGACTCTCCGTCGTCAGCCTGCCGGCCCTGCCGCCCTATGTCGGCATCAGCGCCGCCGTGATCGGCTTTGCCTGCGGCGCGCTTTATATCGGCCATGCCCGGCGCCATCAGAACCCGATCCTGACGCTGACGCTGTTTCGCAACACCGCTTTCCGCGCCTCCGTTACCGCCGGCACCCTGTTTCGCATCGCGACCGGTGCCGTGCCCTTCCTGATGCCACTGATGCTGCAGCTGAGCTTCGGCATGACACCCTTCCAGTCCGGCCTCACCACCTTCGCCGGTGCCGCGGGTGCCATGGCGGTCAAATTCATGGCCAAGCGCACCTTCGCGGCCACCGGCTTCCGAAGCGCGCTGCTCGGTGCCTGCGTGGCCGGCTCCGCGATGACGGCGATCAACGGCTTCTTCACGCCGGCGACCCCTGCCCTGCTGATCACCTTCTTCCTGTTTGCCTCCGGCCTTGCCCGCTCGCTGTTCTTCACCGGTGTGAATGCGCTCGGCTATTCGGAAATCGGGGATGCGGAGGCAAGCCAGGCCACCTCGATCAGCTCCGTCATGCAGCAGATCAGCCTGGCGCTCGGCGTTGCCTTCGCTGCGCTGGTGCTGGAAACCTCGTCCTACCTGTCGGGCACGCATCTCGAGCTGGCGGATTTCCATCTCGCCTTCTTCATCGTGTCGGCCATTTCGCTGTGCGCCTGCCTGCCGGTTCTGGCCCTGCATCCGCAGACGGGCGCCGGCGTTTCCGGCCACCGGCGCTACCAGCCGAGGGCGGCAGAAGCGCCGGGCGAGTAAGCTTTATTCCGACAGCACGTCGTCCTGCGCGGCGTCTGCGTCCTGAGCCTCCTCGGCAGCCGTCGGCCGGCGGCCCTTGAACCCCTTGGCGAGCAAGAACATCTCGACGGATTCCGAGCGCGACGAGGCCGGCTTGATGTGCAGCACCTGGCGGAAATTCTGCTTGAGCATGGAGAGAAGCTCCCGCTCCGTGCCACCCTGGAAGGTTTTGGCCAGGAAATGGCCGCCTTCGGCCAGCACCTCCACGGCAAAATAGGCCGCCACCTCGCACAGATGCATGGTGCGCAGATGGTCTGTTTTCTGGTGACCGGTGGTCGGCGCCGCCATGTCGGAGATGACGAGATCCGGCGTGCCGCCCACCGCCTCCAGCAGTTTTTCCGGGGCGGATGGATCGAGGAAGTCGAGCTGCAGGATCTTGACGCCCGGGATCGGCACGACTTCGAGGAAATCGATGGCGGCGACGCGGATATCCTCCTCCGTCGAGCCCGTCACCTTGGCAGCGATCTGCGACCAGCTGCCGGGGGCGGCGCCAAGATCGATGATGCGCCGCGCGCCCTTCAGAATCTGGTGCTTCTCGTCGATCTCCAGCAGCTTGAAGGCGGCACGGGCGCGATAGCCTTCCAGCTTTGCGCGCTGCACATAGGGATCGTTGATGTGACGCTCGAGCCAGCGGCGGGACGAGGCCTTCAGCTTGCCCTTCTTCACCTTCTGGCCGAGCTTGCGGCCGATGGGGGCTTTGGTCATCGGTTCTTCTCCGTAGCTGTGCGCGGCGCGCTTTCCGCCGGGCGGCGGCGCATCCGGCGCCACACACCGTCATCGGCCATCATGTCGGTCAATAGCCCCTCGCGCAAACCGCGGTCGGCCACCCGCATGCGACGGCTTGGCCAGCGGCGGCGAATGGCCTCCAGAATGGCACAGCCCGCCAGCACCAGATCCGCCCTGTCCGGCCCGATGCAGGGGTTGGCGGCGCGCCCGTCGAAATCCCAGGACAGCAGCCTTGCCTGCATGGCCGACACCTCGTGATCGGCCAGCCAGAGGCCATCCACCTTGCGCCGGTCATAACGCGGCAGATCGAGATGCACGCCGGCCAGCGTCGTCACCGTGCCGGAGGTGCCGATCAGATGAAAATCCTCTTCCGCCTCCTCCTCCAGCGAGGGGCAGTGGAAGCCGGCCAGCATGCCTTCCACCTCCGCCACCATGGCGGCAAAAACGTCGGGCGTGACATTGCGCCCGCCATGCCGCTCCGACAGCGTCACGACGCCAACGGGCAGCGAGGTCCAGTGGGTGATATGGTTGGCGAGCCGCGAGGAGCGGTTGTCGCGAATGCGGATCACGGCGATCTCGGAGGAGCCGCCGCCGATATCGAACAGCACGACGGAGCGCGCTTCTCGCCCGACCAGTGACGAGCAGCCGGACACCGCCAGCCGCGCTTCGGTTTCGCGGTCGATGATTTCCAGTTCCAGCCCGGTTTCGCGCGTGACGCGCTCCAGAAACGCCTCGCCATTGACGGCCGCGCGGCAGGCTTCGGTGGCAATCAGGCGCATGCGGCGGATCGGCCGGTGCGCGAGCTTCGAGGCGCAGATGCGCAGCGCCTCAACGGCGCGATCCATCGCCTCGTCCGAGAGCCGGCCCGTCTTCGCCAGCCCCTCGCCGAGGCGCACGATGCGCGAAAACGCATCCACCACGCGAAACTGACCGGGCCGTGTCGGCTGGGCAATCAGCAGGCGGCAATTGTTGGTGCCGAGATCGAGCGCGGCATAGAGATCGTCCGGATGGGAGCGGGAGCGGGCACCTTCAGCCGCCTCGACCACACCGCGGGCGCGCACCTCTGACGCATGGCGATGCGGGGCCGTGTGCCCCTGTTCATGCCCGTGACCGTGACCGTGACCGTGACCGTGACCGTGACCGTGACCGTGACCGTGACCGTGAGAATGCCCGCTCGCATGACCATGTCCATGCCCCCGCGCCGAATGGGCAGAAACCGCGTCCGCATGGGTTGCGCCAGCGGCGGACGCGATCGACGAGAGCGAGACATGCGCGCCCTGCCCCCTGCCCGACCCAGGCTTGCCGGATGTGGCGAGCGGCCGCCCCTGCGGCCCGCGGGCTTCACTTTTCTTGCGACCGCGCTTGCGCCGACGGCCTGGCGACGCGCCACGTCCCTCTACGCCCGCAGATAAAGATGCGGAAGTGGCCGCCGCCACGGCCTTCTGGCCGGGCGTGACCGTTTCACTTTCGGGATACGGCGAGGCCGCTGCACCGGATTGCCCGCCTTGCGTTGCACGCGCACGCCGGCGCTTGCGCTTTCGGGGAGGACCACCGGTCTTGTCGTCCGGACGTCGGGCATCAGAGGCTTCCGCCTTCACGACACCATGCGCAACGGCTGCGGAAAACGGCTTGCCGTTCCGCTTGGCCTTTCGGCGCCGTCCGGCCTTGCCATCCGGTCGCCCCGCTGCCGACGCCCCGCCTTCGGGCGGCTTTCCGCCGCTGTCGGGGTTCATCACTGCTCTATCCATCATGCCGCGCAAGGCCATTGAAGGCGCGCTGCGGCTTTCATCGTTTCGTTGATGACAGGATAACAGCAGCCGACGCTTTCGCCAACGACTTTGTGCCACACTCCGCGCCCGCGTCCCGCACACCTGCAACCGGTGCAGTCGCACCTGCCTTGCAAACGCGTTTGCCTGCCCTCGCCGCTTTCTCCACAGCCTGTCAAAAAAGTGCAATTTCTGCTCTTGAACACGGGGCAGAATCTGGTAGAAGGCACCCACCGAAGCGGTTCGGCCCGCAGGAAGCACCTGACCTTGGCCAAATAATCGCTCTTCAGTTCGGAGTTCATCTTCGACCTGCTGGGGAATAGTTCAACGGTAGAACGGCGGACTCTGACTCCGTTAATCTTGGTTCGAATCCAGGTTCCCCAGCCAATTCTTCCCTAAATGAGTAGAACTGCTTTATTTCAAGTCGTGCCCGACCCTGTTTTGGCATCTCAGCCATCTTGACTTTTTGCAAACTCGCGGGCCGTGCCCAAAAACGCTTTCATCGCGGCGGAAAGATTTCGGCGGCCGGGATAGTAGAGGCAAAGTCCACCGAACGGCGGCGTCCAGTCTTCCATCAGACGGACAAGGCGTCCCGCCTTCAACTCTTCGGCAACCCCTTCCTCCATGAAGCAGCCGATGCCGATGCCGTCTATGGCGGCAGCGCAGGCAACACTCGTTTCGTCAAGTGTCAGGTTCCCCGGAACATCAGTCTGCACGGCCTCTCCGTTCTTCTCGAACCGCCAGCGGAACAGGGATCCGTCCGGCAGGCGGACACGGATACAGTTGTGGTTGAAGAGATCCGAAGGGGTCTGGGGCTTGCCCATCCGCTCCACGTAACCTGGCGATGCCACGATCGCATAGCGCTGCAGGCGGCCGAGCGGGACAGCAATCATGTCGCTTGGCACAAGCGCCGCCACGCGCACACCGAGATCGAAGCCGTCGGCAACGATATCCACGAGCCGCGCTTCCGTCACGAGATCGACATGCACGGCAGGATAACGACGCACGAAACCGGTGATCAGCGGTGAGATGATCTGCCGTGCGGCAAAGGGCGCGGCATTGATCCGGATCGTGCCGCTCGGCTCGTCCCGCTGGGAACGAACCACCTGGAGCGCGCCGTGAATGTCCTGAAGAGCTGGCCCCACCTCTTCCACGAAAAGCCTTCCCGCATCGGTCAGCGAGACGCTCCGCGTCGTCCGATTGAACAGACGCAGGCCGAGCTGGCTCTCCAGCCGGCCGATCATATGGCTGAGGGCTGTCGTGGACATGCCCATGTCGATAGCCGCGGCACGAAACGTTCCACGTCGCGCAATGGCGAGAACGGCGCTCAATTCGTGCAGGCCGGCTGTCTCCATTATCCCGATTCCTTCATCACCTCATAACGCACTGTCCCGCTTATCTTTATGGATGCCAAGCCTTAAGTCTACTTCCATCACGACTACCCAACGGAGACGATCATGAAGATGCCTGCAGTCATTGAGGCCTTTTTTGCGGCAGACCACCAGAACGGACAGAACGTTCTACAGTCCCTGTTCACGCCGCAGGCCGTCGTTTCCGACGAGCGAACCAGCCATTTGGGGACTGATGCAATTACATCCTGGTGGATGGCAGCGAAGGAGAAATACCGCCATAGCACCAAGCCTCTGGATGCCGAAAAACGAGATGGGGAGCATGTCGTGCGCGGCGAGGTGACGGGACAGTTCCCGGGCAGCCCTATCGTCCTCACCTACCGCTTCCGCCTGGACGGTGACAAGATTGCAGCGCTGGAGATCGGCTGATGAAAGACTTTATCGACCTGAAAGACAAGCGCGTGCTTGTGACGGCTGGAACGAAGGGCACCGGTGCAGCAACAGTGGACCTTTTCCGGCAATTGGGTGCAGCGGTCATCACGACGGCACGTTCGCAGCCGGCAGATATGCCGGCCAGCCAATTTATTGCTGCCGACCTGACGAGCGAAGAGGGATGCAAAACGGTCGCTGACACCGTGCGGGAGCGGCTTGGTGGACTGGACATCATTGTCCACATGCTGGGCGGGTCGTCAGCACCGGGCGGCGGGTTTCAGGCCTTGACCGAAGATCTTTGGCGAAAAGAGCTGGACCTCAACCTATTTCCGGCCGTCCGCCTCGATCGACTGCTTTTGCCCGACATGATCGCTCAGTGCCAGGGCGTCGTCATCCATGTCTCGTCCATCCAGAGGCTAATGCCACTGTCGGAGGCAACAACCGCCTATGCGGCGGCCAAGGCGGCCCTCTCGACCTATAGCAAAAGCCTGTCAAAGGAAGTGTCTCCGAAGGGCGTCCGCGTCCTGCGGGTCTCGCCCGGCTGGATCATGACCGACGCATCTGTCCATCTGGCCGAACGGCTGGCGAAGGAGGCCGGAACCGACGTCGAAGGGGGCAAGCGGCTGATCATGGACAGTCTCGGCGGTATTCCGATCGGCCGTCCTTCCAGCCCGGAAGATGTCGCCAGCCTCATTGCCTTTCTCGCCTCTGATCGCGCCGCCACGATCACGGGCGTGGAATATGTCATCGACGGCGGGACAGTGCCGACGGTCTAGAAGCTGCCTCTGCCTGTATCGCCTGCCACGTGAAGCAGGCTATTTTCAACCATCGATCGAATGGTGGCGACGCGGCCAGTTTGGCTTGGGTCCGCAGGAGGCTAGGAGTGGAAGACGAGGTCTGAACTCGCTCCCGTTGTCACTGACGATCATCTTCGGCTTGCCACGCTTCTCGATGATCCGATCCAGCTCGCGAGCAACCCGAAGGCCCGAGAGCGATGTATCGGCGACGAGCCCCAGGCATTTCCTGGTGCAATCATCGACGATCGTCAGTACCCGGAACCTGCGGCCATCGGTGCGCTGATCCGACGCGAAGTCCAGCGACCAGCGGTCGTTGGCCGTTGACAAGCCGCAGCGAGATGATCTATCGAGCGTTAACGGTAATGGATTCTGCCTGGCATAGAGCCGAACCGCTTCCCTGACGAAGCTGATGACTCCTACTCGACGCTAACTACGCGAAGGAGTAGAGCCGTGCCTGGAAGTCAAAATCCGTATCCTGTTTCCCTGACTGATCCTTGTGATGGAACGTCGTTCGCATGACGCCCGCATCGATTTTCGGTCTTCGTCTTCAACAGATCCGCAGCCTCGCAAAATGGATCGTCGTCGTCACTCCGATGGCAATGGCCGTGGGGTCGCTGGTTGCCCTGTTCCTCCGGGGCCTTGACCGGGCGACGGAACTGCGTTTCGAATTTTCCTGGCTGATCTATCTGATGCCGCTTGCGGGCTTCGCGATGGTCTGGACCTATGGCAGGTTCGGCAAGTCGGCCGAGGGCGGCAACAACCTCATCGTCGATCAGATCCATGAACCGGGCGGCGGCGTGCCGTTGCGCATGGCCCCCCTTATTCTCGTGACAACGGTTCTGACGCATCTGGTTGGCGGCTCCGCAGGGCGTGAGGGCACCGCGGTGCAACTTGGCGGCAGCCTCGCAAGCGCGTTCGGCAAACTGTTCAAGCTCACCCCCTCCGATACCCGCATCCTTTTGATGGCCGGCATCGCGGCGGGCTTCGGCGCGGTTTTCGGAACGCCGATTGCCGGCGCCGTCTTTGCGCTCGAAGTGCTCACCATCGGGCGCATGCAATACGAAGCGCTGCTTCCCGCGCTGCTGGCTGCTGTCGTCGCCGACGGAACCTGCCACAGCTGGGGCATTGATCATGTCCATTATTCCATTTCCTACCTCTCTGGCGCAGGCATCGGCTTTCACCTTGATGCTCTTCTCATATTGAAGGTGGTGATCGCCGGCGTCGCCTTCGGTCTTGCCGCGCACTGCTTTGCCGAACTTTCCCACCTCGCATCCGCCGCCTACAGGACGCTGCTGCCCTATGCGCCGTTGCGTCCGGTGCTGGCGAGCGCCATCCTGCTTAGCCTCGTTCATGTTCTGGGGACACGCGCGTATCTCGGCCTCGGCGTCTGGTCTCCGAGCCCGGATGACGCAACCATCCTCGGTTTCTTCCGGCCAGAGCATGTCGATTACTGGAGCTGGGCCTGGAAAGGTCTGTTCACCATCGTGACACTCAGCGCGGGCTTCAAGGGTGGCGAGGTCACGCCGCTCTTCTTCATCGGCGCAGCTCTCGGCAGTGCGCTCGCAGGCGTGCTCGGTGCTCCGCCTGACCTGTTCGCGGCTCTGGGTTTCCTCGCCGTTTTCGCGGGCGCGACGAACACGCCGCTCGCCTGCGTGATCATGGGCACCGAACTCTTCGGCGCGACGCACGCCGTCTATGTCGCGATCGCCTGCTTCGTAGCCTATCTCTGCAGCGGCCATTCCAGCATCTATCTCTCGCAACGCGTCGGGGTGCCGAAAACGTCCGCCGCCAACCACCTTCCCCCGGATATCTCCGTCCGCCACATGCGCGACATGAGCGCTCGGGCGAGGAGAGATTTCCAGGCACAGATCCGCCTGCACTCGCTGAGGTCAACCGCAAACATTGCCGAAGGGCCGAGCGCCATGAACAGCCACAGGCTTTCCGCCCGCGAGGTCGGAATGGTTCGCATCTACATGAAACCGGAGGAGAACACCCTCAGCAAGGCTTCGTGGCTGGGCGGAGCCAAACCGCTCTGCCGGGAACTGGTCATGCAGGCGAAGGCGTCCGGCATCATGAATGCCACCGCCCACCACACGCATTTCGGTTACTCAAACGGCGGCAAGCTGCAGGACGGGGGTGGGGAGATCACGACCCCGGACCTGACCATGTGCGTCGAACTCATCGGCGAGCGCGAGCGGCTGGAACAGTTCTGCCAAACCCATGGGATGTTGCTGAAGGACAAGGTCATCATCTACAAGCACATCGAACACTGGCACGTACGGGATGCGTCACAGACGGAATGGGAGCCGTCGCAGCAAGACGCCCGCTGAGAACGGGCCACTCCGCGCTCGGCAAGGAGCTTCCTTGCCGGCGGGGAATTCACCTTTACCCCGATGAAGGCGCCGGCAGACGGGCAGCACCGGGATCAGGACGAGGCGGCGCCCGGCTTCGCGCGCTGACGCAGTCCAGCCACTTCATCGCCAGTCAGAGGGCGCACCTCGCCTTTTTCCAGATCTCCCAGCACGACGTCGCCGATCGCCACGCGCACCAGCCGCAGGCAGGCCATGTCAAGCACCTCGAGCATGCGGCGGATCTGCCGGTTGCGCCCCTCCTCCAGCACGATTTCCAGCCAGGCATTGCGCGCCCCGCTGCGGATCAGCGCGGCACGCCGGGCGCTCAGCCATTCGCCCTCGTGCTCAAGGCCGCGGACCATGGCCTGCAACTGCGCCTCGCCCGGGATAGCGTCAACTTGCACGTGGTAGGTCTTCGGCACATGCGTTTCCGGATCGAGCAACGCCTGGGCAAACTCGGTGTCGTTGGTAAACAGCAGCAGGCCTTCGCTTGCCTTGTCCAGCCGGCCGACGGGCGAGAGGTGGGTCTGATCCTGGCCTTTCAGGCAATCGAACACGGTTGGCCGTCCCTCGGGATCATGCCGCGTGGTAACGAGACCGCGGGGCTTGTTCAACATCAGATAGATCATCTGCTGCGCCACCACCGCTTCACCGTCGACGGCAATCCGGGCGATCTCGAGATCCACCCAGTGTTGAAGATCCCGCACCACGCGCTGGTCGACGCTGACGCGCCCGGCAAGGATGAGGCTCTCGGCCTGTGTGCGCGAACAGAAGCCGAGCTTGGACAGTGCCCGCGGCAGCGTGACGCGCTTGCCGCCGGCCGGCGCCTTCGGCGAACGTCCCCTGTCCGGTTTCTGCTCCTTCCGCCCTGCCGTCATGCTGTTCCATCTCCTTGCGGCCAATGCCCTGTTGACCGGCCTGTCCCTGCATTCTAGAGCCAAGGCGCGCTGATGCAAAACCACGCGCGCATAGCGATGCGGCCAGCGTCTGCCCGGCAATACGGCAGGCAACGCGCCATTGGAAGGGAGCATGACATTGAACCTGGACGACGTGACCCGCGAACTGGTGACCCTGCGCGATTTCTGGCGCTATGCCATCTCCCGCTTCAACGCGGCAAATCTAAGCTATGGCCACGGAACGACCACCGCCGGCGATGATGCCGCCTTCCTGCTGCTGGATTCGCTCGATCTGCCCATCGATGCCCTTGATCCTTTTCTTGATGCCCGCCTGCTGCCACACGAGCGCCGTCTGCTGGCGGAACGGATCGAGGCACGCGTGACCTCGCGCAAGCCGTCCGCATACCTGACCGGACGTTCCTATATCCAGGGTGTGCGCTTTCATGTGGATGAGCGAGTCATCGTGCCTCGTTCGCATATTGGCGAAATCCTGTTCCGCGAATATCTGGGCGGCCAGGGCTCCACCTTCCTGCCGGACCCCATGAGCGTGGAAAGCGCCGTCGATATCTGCACCGGCTCGGGCTGCCTGGCCGTGCTGGCCGCGAAATTTTTCCCGCAGGCTGCCGTGGACGCCGTCGACCTCTCCGAAGAGGCTCTGGAAGTGGCTCGCCTCAACCTTGCCGAACACGAAGTGGAGGACCAGGTTACGCTTCTTGCCGGCGACCTGTTTGCGCCGCTTGCCGGACGGCGCTATGATCTCATCATCACCAATCCGCCCTATGTCGATCACGCCGCCCTCGAGGGTTATCCGCCGGAATTCCAGGCCGAGCCGCGCCTTGCCCATAATGGCGGCGAGGACGGCCTCGATCTGGTTCGCGAGATATTGGCTGAGGCAGCCGCGCACATGAATCCCGGCGGTGGATTGATCTGCGAGATCGGCTCCGGCCGTGAAATCCTGGAAGAGGAATTCCCACATCTCGATTTCGTCTGGCTGGAAACGGCAGAATCGCAGGATGCGGTCTTCTGGCTTTCGGCAGAGGCACTTGGCGTCTCCTGACAGTCTTGCAAGGCGGACGGCCTGCCGGCCAGGAACCCTCGACGTCTTCCGCGAGATGCTTGCCCGTCCATTCCGCTCACAACACACCCGTTCACGTCAACGACGTTGCAGTCTGTCTTCTGTCGCCACCCGGCCATCCTTGGGATGATGAGTGTGGCAATCCACAGGCACCGCAACGCCGCCCAACGTGATCCCTTCACCAGCCCTTCCCAATCGCGGCGGCTTCGTACATGCCGTCAGCGCTTTTCATGGCTCACACTTGCTGCCAGAGGTCATGCTCCTCTGCGACATCGATTGCTTCAAAGCCATCAACCACAGGTCCGGCCGTAGGACCGACGACCATGTGCTCGTCGCTGTGGCGCGCGAACTGACCGGCACCATCGATGGCAGGAAGCGCATTGGCCGGTTTGGCGGTAAGCAACTCATGGTATTTGTCGCCGATGTGACCGAGAGTGACGCTGCCGGCGCGACCGAAACACGGCGCCGGCGTCTCCATTGGCATGGCTGGCAGCAGAACGAGGGAATTCACCGAGTCACCGTCCGTTTCTGCGTTTGCCTCGTTCCAGTGGCCAGGGAGATCTCACCGGTTGTCTGGCTATAGCAGACCGTGCGCTGTATTTCACGGAAGCACACGCCCGCAGACGCGTTTGCTCCGTTTCGCAGCGAGACCTCAATC
Source organism: Rhizobium sp. RU35A (assembly GCF_900156005.1). NCBI lineage: Bacteria > Pseudomonadati > Pseudomonadota > Alphaproteobacteria > Hyphomicrobiales > Rhizobiaceae > Rhizobium > Rhizobium sp. RU35A. The sequence goes on from NZ_FTMR01000001.1 coordinate 697,566, forward strand.
TACCGGAGAGATCAGGGGATTTGCTTGAGACAAACAAAAACACGCAGCGTATGCAAGCGTCTTGTCGATTTTTACCTCGGTTGCTTTGAGGGATTTCGCACCAACAGCACGGATAACTGTCTTGCAAACCACCAGCCAACGCTGGCCACGCAAAAACAGTAGAAGACACAGGTAAGGAAGCGCCAGACCTGATCACCCCCTGGGGAAGAGTTCCTCGGCCCCATCGACGGACTGCAGCCTTTCGAAGCGCTCCGGCGGCATCAGTCGCATTTCCTCTTGCATCATGAGCGTGAGCTGCTGTGGCATTCCCGTCAAAAGATCGACGGCTTCAACGAGCGGTACGTAGAGAAGGACCGTGCGAATATCCTCCTGGACTTGATGGCGCGCGAGAGAAATTACCGTGGGTGAGACACGCCGCCACTGGAAAAACCTCGCCCGGATGACCGGATATTCAGACGGCGCGTAGCTTTGGGAATAACCCAGAAGCTTTGCCTGCTCCTGCGCCGTTCCGCCCAGAAACCAGCGGGCAAATGCCAATCGAGCCCAGAACATCCCGTCCGTAGGCTCGCAGGCCAGTGCCTTGCGTGAAACATCTTCAAGCTGTCGCAGTGCCAAGATCCAGTTGTCGCGGTCTTCACGCGGATCAATCTGGTCGGCCTTCCAGGTCACCAGATCCACAACGCCCGTTATCCCGTCCGACTGGCAATCCGCAAAGACGACATCGGCCTTTGCAATCGCCTCATCGACGGCCGCAAGCGATACGGGATCCTTGCTGTAAGCCACGCGGCGCACATTGACAATTTCGCGAGCGGCAATCGACGCGGGAACCGTCTTGACGGCAAGACCGCAGACAAAGGCTGCGGTCCCCAACATGACGAGCCCGATAAAAGGATCAGCTTTCATGATCCACGTAGTAGGAACTGTAGCGAGAGCTATAGTAATCCGACGAGCCATATTCGCGGTAGAGTTTCAGCTTCTGGACATCGACCTTGTTCAGGACCACACCAAGCGTCCGCTCTGCAATCTGGTGCTCGGCCTCCAGCGTCTGCTTGACCACCTTGCGCGCAATGCTACCCCACTCGACCACCATGATGAAGCCATCGACGCGACCGGCAATGGCACGCGCGTCCACAACGGGTGCAAGGGGGGGAAGATCGAGAACGACGTAGTCATATTCCGCACTGACCTTCGACAGAAGCTGCTGCATCTGCGGCGAGGCCAGGAGTTCCGACGAATGCGTGATACGGCGTTTCACGATCACCGGCAGGAAGTCGAGACCAGACTCGGCATCGCTCAGCAGCAGAGACTTGTAAGGCGCACCGGCTGTCAGCACTTCGAGAAGACCGGCATCGGCATGCTGGCCAAGCATACGAGTTGCACCCGGATTACGAAGGTCGCAATCGATCAACAGCGTACGACCGCTCTTTGCTGCGATCTGTGCGAAATTGACAGCAATTGTCGACTTGCCTTCGCCAGGTAGGCACGACACGAAGCCGACAACCTTATTGGGCTTCTGGACGTTGACATCGACCGCAATCTTGCAGCTACGCAAGGTTTCGGAGAAGGAGGACAAGGGATAGGCCAACGAGAAGTTGGAAATCGTGCTACGGAAATGCACTCTGCCAGGCGCCGCAGGTTCAACGCTCTCATTGTTCTTTTTAACAATTTCCGGTGTTGCGCCGAGATATTCGAGACCCAGTATGTCACGCACCTGGTCACCCGTCCGGAAGAAACGGTCCCGGAACTCGCGGAATGCCGCAATTGCGCCGCCAGCCATCAAGCCGAGCAGGACAGACGCAACCAGCACGAGCCCCTTGCGCGGGCTGCTGGGGCCGACCGGAGGAACCGGTCTCGTAATGATACGGGCTTCCGTCACCGGAAATGACTGCTGCTGAACCGCTTCCTGATAGCGTTGCAGGAACGTTTGGTAGAGATTGCGATAGGTTTCCGAAGACCGCTCGAGTTCGCGCAGCTGGACCTGCGTTTCGCTTGCCGCGACGCTGACATTGGTCGCGTTGCGGACACCTTCAGTGATATTGCGCTCGCGGGAACGCGCCACTTCCAGTTCGCTCTGATAGCTTTCGGCGATGCGGCGCAGTTCATCGAACATCAGACGTTCATATTCCGACATTTCCTGGCGCAAACGAACCGCCTGAATATGGTCTGGACCGAGACGCCGCGTAATATCAGCCTCAAGCTTGGACGCATTCAGATACTTTTCGCGCAAGGTGTTGATGACGGAACTGCCAAGCGCATCCGTGACGATTGCATCCGTCTTGCCGCTCGCAATGATTTCCTGGATTCTGTCATAGCGAGCCTGGGCCCTTGCGGTATCAGCACGGGCAACAATGAGCGCGCTGTTCAACTCCGTCAGTTGCTGGTCGGAAACCAGCGTATTGCCGGCCTGCACGAGGCCGTGCGCTGCGCGGAACTTCTGGACCGCAAGGTCGGATTCAAGCGATTGCTGCCGCAGTTCCTCAATACGATCCTGCAGCCATTCACCGGCACGGCGCGTTGCCTGGTACTTCGCATCGAGCTTGTCGTTCAGGTAGGATTCCGCAATCCCATCGGCAATTTGCGCGGCTAAGGCTGGCGTCACGGCGGTAAAGCCAATTTCCAGCACATAGGCACGTCCGACACGCTGTACACTGAGACCACCTTGAACGCGCGCAAGGGCACTGCGCCGCTTTGCCTCGACAGGATCCATGGCGCCGTCATCGACGGCGCTTTCCGGGCCAAGCTCTGCAAGACCACTGCGCAAAAGACCAACCACCATGGACACGACAGAACTGCTTGATGCCATAAACTGCGGATTATCCTGCAAGCGCAGTCTGTCCACTGTCGAAAGACCAATGCTGTCGGATTTCAACAACTCAACCTGGCTGAGGACAGAAGCCTCGTCGTCCAGAGCGCCCCCGATGGTTGAGAGCTGTTGAACAATCTCACTGTTGCCACGATCGATCAAAACACGCGTCGTTGCTGTATACATGGGCACCGCCGTGATCAGGTAGACCACGCCCAGCACCAAAGCTACGAAAACAGCCACCAGCAGAACAATCCACTGACGCCGCAGCATGGCTATAATGTGCTCGGCGTCGATGGCCGGCACCGTATTCTCGGTCAAGCCTGCATCGTTTGTTTCCGGAAATACGGCGCGCTGGTTCACTGCTCTACCCTAATCACTCAAAAAGAGATTGTATCAGCCATTCGTCGTGGGACTGACCACGACCGTACCGCCGCCGCCAGTGTTCGACCCGCCACTTGAGGTGCCACCATCCGCACCCGAGAAGGTGCCGCTTCCACTGGAACTCGTTGTTGTCGTGTTCGTTGAAGCAATACCACCGCCCGTGCCACCACCGCCAGCCGCACCACCACCAGCAGTACCGATCGCGCCGCCACCAGCCGTTCCAATCGCACCGCCACCGGCCACACCGGTTTCGGCAGTCTGCGTGTCACCTGGCGTACCAGTGCGCTGAGCGGCAGAAGCAAGCTGCGTGCTGGAGGCAACAGCAACCTGGATCTGCGCCGCAGCAGCCGGATTACCCTGGGTGGCCAGAGTGTTCGCAGCGATATTGGAGCCGGCAACCAGAGCGGCAGACTGGGCAGAACTTGCAGACAGGGCGGCAGCCTGAAGAGCAGTCAACGCCTCCGTCATCTTGTTCGCGCCAACGGCGGCAAGCAGCAGCGAGGCCACATAGTTCGGAAGCGCATCAACGCCCACAGCCAGAATGCTCTGGGGGTTACCGAGAAACGCTGCAAGCTGCTCCGGCGTTGCCGGCGCAACAGCCGGCGCCTGCTGCTCAGTCTGAGCAGGCGCAGCATTCGATGCAGGAGGCGTCGTTTGAGCGAAGGCCGGCGACGCAACCAAAAGAGCCGACACGATCAGTTGAGCATTACGAATTTTGAGGCCCATGACGAGCGAACTCCCTGTTAAGTTTCACTTGACCATAAAGTCCAAGACGAGATGAAATTCAAGCTTTCCATATCGCCTTGGAGCAAGAGGTTTCATTATCCCTAACGACGCCGGATAAGATCCAGCATTGTCAGTTGTTTCTCAGATTGTCACGCGTATTGACAACATTGTTGACCGACGACGTGGCAGAATTCAGGATCGTCAGGAACTTCGTAAGTTCAACACCATCAGACGTCGAGACGTAGAGAACATCCTTGTTCTGCATCGGGAATTTCTGAATGGCGAAGAAACCCGCCGGATCCCGCAGATTGGCACGGAAGATCACCGGAACCTGATCCGAGTGGAAGCGCTTCGTGTCGACGCCGAGGCCTGTCAGAAAATCGCGGCTGACGAGACGATACAGGAACACGCCCGTCGGCTCCGCCTTGTCATCCAAAAGACCGCCAGCCTTTGCAAGCGCGTCACCCAGCATCAGATCAGAATCCTGGAAGTCGATACTCCCGCTCTGACCGGTTACCCCGAACGCCAGATAGGTGCGGCGCTCGCGACGAACGATCACCGTGTCTCCGGGCTGGACATAGATGTTTTCATTCGAATTTCGCGCGAGAAGATTGTAATCGACCGTCGCCTGACGGCCGCCGCGCTGCACCGTAATGGTCGTTTCCGCAGCAGGACCGCTCAAACCGCCCGCTTCGGAAATAACATCCAGCACACGCTCACCGGCGGGGCTCAACGTAATCTTTTTCGGCGAATTGACATCGCCAAGAACGGACGCCTCCATGGAACGGCTTTCCGAGACGGTCAGCACCACCTGCGGCTCGATCGCGCGATTGGCCAGCCGGCTGGCAATATCGACCTGCACATCATCGACACGGCGTCCGGCCGCGCGAATGGTTCCCGCGTAAGGCACCGTGATATTGCCCTGACGGTCCACGGTCTGGTTGGGCAGCGTGATGTAGTTGCCCGGACGGGCACCTGCATCTGCGGGAATGAACAACCCGCCAGCCTGAGCCTCGAAGACGGCCACCTGAACCACATCGCCAACGCCGAGCAGAATGTCCGGAGCACCGCCCCTGCCGCCACCGAAGCCGCCACGCAAGCTGCCAGACGTTGCCTTGGACACATGCTGCAGAACCGAAGCATTGATATCGACCAATGCATAATCGATACCAACCTTCTGGTCCGGCGAAGCAACCTTCACCGAAGCACCCGAGTCAACCGCCCGCTGGTCCGGCCCGGAACGCGGAAGCCCGGCACAACTCGCCAAAAAGCTGACCATAGCAATTGATAAAATACGATTTGCTTTCATCCCCATCAGTCCCGCCATATCATTGAGAGGTTGCTCATACTAAATTACGGATAGCCAATCGGCTCCAGTCTTTTCTGCCGCATCGCACACTTTTCAAGGAATCCCGAATGTACGTGTAGCAAATACACCACAACATTATGGTTAACTTTCCCTTTCACCGGAGGATTTTCGACCTCCGCTGATGGAAGCAACCATTCCGAGATAGATCAGCCACCACGTTGCAAAGCCAGGAATCTGCAACGAGAAGTCAACAAGGGAATGCACAGCCACCAGAACGCACGTGGCAATACCACCCACCACGAATAGCCGGCGACTTTTTCGATGCAAAATGCCACGCCGCAGTAACAGAGATATTGCCGCGAGCATAGCAACAAGAACGACAAGGAAGGGAATACCGAGGGCCAGAAGACCGTCGAGATAAACATCATGCGCCATGTTCCAGACACCCGCCATCCCGCAGCTGGCATCGCGATAGGCTGGGAAAACGTTGATAAACGCACCCGGACCGATTCCGAATGGCAAGCCGTCGTGAATGGCGGCGAGGATTCCCGGCAGAACGCAGAAACGGCTATCGTCAACACCCTGTATCTCGGCGCGCAACACAACGCGCCCCGCAAACAGGCTGGCCACCAGCAACAGGATCAACAGAACGGCGACCACTTTCAGCAGGCGTGCCTTGACACTCGACGTTGGCTGCCCAGCGAAGCCGGCCCTTTGCGAAGGCACGGGAGGAAAAAACGTCGCTGCGGCAAACATCACTAACAAAGCGACAAACGTTGCGAATACGCCCCCACGCGAACTCGTCGCCAGCACTGCGCCGAAGGATGCACAGGTCAGCAAGACCCACAACAATGCCTTGCGCGCAGACCAGCCAGAGCGATTATAAAACAGGGAACTGCCGGGAATGACCTGAAACTGCAGTCCCTTGAAATGGCTAAGAAGAGCAATCAGGCTCACACCATAGAAGGTCGCAGCCGTGTTTCGGTTCACGAAAGGCGCGGTCAAGTTGCCGAGATAGTGCAGCTTCTCGCCCAGCATCAGCGAATGCGGGAAAGCAACATATTGAAATAGTGCAAAGACCGCCAGGCAACCTCCGGAAACGGCAAAGACCCAAAGCGCCCGCTCCACGGCCGAATCGCGGCGGAACAGCATGAGCACGCACAGCAAGGTCATTGCTGGCAGACTGATGGCCACAACGCCACCGCGCACCACGCCGGGGGTCGGCGAAACGGATGCATCGGCAGCAATTCCCATCTCGGCAAGCGCTGTCCAGGCAGAGTGCCCCGCCAAGCCGAACGGCGCAGGCATGCCCTGAAATTCGCACCAGAAGACAACGAGCACCCAGCAAGCAAGCGCTGTCTTGAACAGACCGCCGGTCGCCCGGGGAAGCCCCATGGCAAAATAGGCAAGCGCCAGGGATGACGCCATCAAGATTGCTGCCAGACCTGCGGCGATCGGATAAACCGCGCCGTGCGTCAGCATCGTGATCGTGATGGACAGGATAAACAGAACGGTTGCTGTCCGCCGAAGCAGACGCGTCTTCATATCTTCATCGGCGGGAATCACCGATTTATCCGATTTGTGCGCGGCAGACGCGATTGTTGCAGATCTCGCTACCAATCCACTCTTGTCCTTGGTTAACATAAATCGATGCTGTGAAGACCGGTGCACTAAGGCGCAAGCCGTAAAATCTTTCAAGCGCTAAATTAAGCGGCAGCCGATCCACCAGGCACATAATTCTGAAAACCTGTCGCGACTTCATTTCGATACACTCGCCGTACTTGCCATCGAAAAATGCGACATCGCTCAAATTGAACTGATCCGCTTAAAGTCACCTCATCTTCTCGACGCGTAAAACCGTCTCAGAAAGGCGCAACCCGCAGCGGTGCGCGGAAACCTGAACGGGACAAAGTGATGAGTCGCATTCCTTTCGCCTGCGCCGTGACGCTGATGATGCTGTCGAGTGTCTCCCCGGCACTGGCCATCGGCCCCGGGGGCCTTGCAGCACCGACCCAGAAGAAAATCATTCACATCGCTGCCGCAAAGCCGACCCTTGCTCCCTTCGCCTATGTGACGTTTTGCGTGGCGCACGGGGATGAATGCCACACGCGCAATGCGGCTTCAACACTTGTTCTGACGCCCAACCTGATGCGCGAACTGAGGCGTGTGAACGCGGAGGTAAATGCAGCGATCATGCCGATGAACGACGCGCCCGGCCGCGATTCATGGGACATGGATGTTCGCTACGGTGACTGCGAGGACTATGTCCTGACAAAACGCAGCCGCCTGACAAAACTCGGCTGGCCCGCCAACAAGCTGCGGATCGCCGTGACGATGACCCGCAACAACAACGGCCACGCAGTGCTTGTGGTCAGCACGGACAAGGGTGACCTCGTGCTGGACAACCGGATGGATGAGATCAAGAACTGGCAGGACACGGATCTGCAATGGCTGAAGATCCAGTCGGAAGAAAATCCGCTTTTCTGGAATGAGGTCTCAGCCACTGGCAGAAAAGGATAGCCCCCTGGAATCGCGGATCGACGTCATCCCGGACGAATTCGGAAAGAAAAAACCCGCACTCGAAGCTTTTACTTGACGACTTGCCACAACTGATCCACCTCCGTCTGAACAGGATATTGTCCATCGAATAATCTACGGCGGCATGACGATAGAGAGCGATCAACAGGCCATCGGCAAGCTGCCGCGTCCGAGGGGTCGCTGGGCGCTGATGATCTGGCTTCTTCTCGCGACCGGCGCGACCATCGGCACGGTGCTGTTTGCCAATGATGCGCGCAACTGGAAACTGCTGCAAAAGCGTCTTGGCATCCATACCCCAGAAAAGACCACAGAGCGGATCCACAAGACCTCCCGCGCCGGCGCGCGCGTTGCCGGGCAATGGCTGATCAGTCTGTCTCCCGCCCTGCCGGCAACGCGGTTCGAAGCCGTTGTCGAGCCTGCGCAGCAATGCGCGGCCCTGGCAGACCCCGGGCAGGACAAACCACAATACACGGTGGATGGCGAAGGCAACTGGCAATGCCTTGCCTTCTGGTCTGCCGCACCGTCTCCGGATGCAGCCGCGGTTTTCCTTCAGGTTCGCGGAGACAAGATGCACAGCATCACATCCTGGCGCATGAAACTCAGCAAGGCCGATACCGATGGCAGCGAGATTCTCCTGCATGGTTTTGCCATGCTGCAACATATTGTCCACCCTGTTTCACTGGAGCCGGACTTGCAGACGGTCATCCGTGACAAGACGGAAAAGTGGCAGGATTTCTATTCCGTTCTCGGCCCCTACGTGATCACATTCCGGCAAGAGCTACTGGATCCCAAACGCTTCAATCTTTTTGCATTGAAGCGTCGCGTGGATCGCTATCCGCTGGAACCGGCAGCCCAGGATCTCCGTGCGGTGGGCAACCATATGTCACATCCATAACCGCGAGTGCCAACCGCACCACACGCAAAGAACACATCCGGGAGACGTTACGGTGGTCACGACTTACGCAATCGTGTTCAATCAATTGCTTTTTTAGGCCTTGACCGCAGCGCAAGAGAGCCCCAAGTGTCGGCAGAAAAATAATTTGGCAATTGGTTTCGACATAGTCTTGTCCGTATGTTCAATATTTTGAGGCACCATTAAGTCTTCAGGGCCTCGGTTACCGTTGTCTCGGTGTGTGAGCATAGCCTTGACAGGGTTATGCGAAATGGAAGGTGCAGATTGACGTCACTTAAGCAGCTGTTGGATTGGCTCCGGGGAAAGCGGGTACACGCGTCTCCCCTTGCGTCCCGTCAGCGGCTGGACCTCGGTGAACAACCACCCGCCTACGCAATCTATGCCATTGGCGATATCCATGGCTGCATCCGCGAACTCATCGAGGCAGAACACCGGATCATGTCCGACATCGAAGCATCCGGCGTTCCAGGGCTGGTGGTGCTTCTGGGAGACTATATCGACCGCGGACCGGATTCTGCCGCCGTTCTCAACCATCTGAGCCGTCCAAGCCCGCAGGGCCTTCGCCGCCTTGCCCTGTGCGGCAATCACGACGAGATGTTCCTGCGTTTTCTCACCGATCCGCGCAACGCCGCGACCTGGCTTGAGTTCGGTGGGCGTGAAACGCTGATGTCCTACGGGGTGAATATCGAGTTGTTCCAAAAGCGTGACCGGATCGATTTCACTGCTCTGAGGCAGCTTCTGGATGAAGCCATTCCGTTGTCGCACATCGATTTTATCCGCAAGATGCCGTCGAGCCTGAAGCTTGGCAGCTATGTCTTCACCCATGCTGGCATTCGGCCGGGCATTCCACTGGAAGAGCAGACGGACGAAGACCTGCTCTGGATCCGCGAACCGTTCCTGTCTCGCGGTCCGGAACTGCCGCTCACCGTCGTTCACGGCCACACACCGGTGCCAGAACCAGAATTCAAGCCGGGACGTATCGCCATTGACACCTGTGCCTATGCGACCGGTCGCCTCTGCGTCCTGAAGATCTATCAGGAAGACGCCGTTTTGCTTTAAAACGGATCATGATCGTTTAAAGTCGCGCCTCGCGCCCTGTGGTTTCGCGCCTGTCGCTTTCGCAAGGCTGCGGGATCCTTTGGACAACATCCATTCACGCCCATCCAGAACGCAAAAGCGCCGCCCCTCAGGATGGGCGGCGCCTTGAGATCAGATATTCCGGTATCGTCAATCCGCTTTACCGATGGCATGATAGTCAAAGCCATGGGCTTCGACCTCGGACGCGCGATAGACATTGCGCAGATCCACGAAGACCGGAGTCACCATCAGCGACTTCAGACGTGGCAGGTCCAACGCGCGGAACTGATTCCATTCGGTCACGAGGACCAGAGCCGCAGCGCCTTCCGCCACCTGATAGGGGCCGGAGGCGAATGCGATGTCCATCATCTGGCGGGCATTGTCGATACCTTCCGGATCGTAGCCCGAAACGATAGCTCCGGCATCCTTCAGGGTCTGGACAATCGCAATCGCAGGGCTGTCACGCATGTCATCGGTATTCGGCTTGAAGGTCAGGCCGAGAATGCCGATCTTCTTGCCGCGTACGTCCCCGCCGAGTGCCGCAATCACGCGGCGGCCCATGGCGCGCTTGCGATTGTCGTTGATCGCAATGGTGGTCTCGATCAGACGGACCGGGCTGTCATGGTCCTGCGCGGTCTTGACCAGTGCCAGCGTATCCTTCGGGAAGCAGGAGCCACCATAACCCGGACCGGCATGCAGGAACTTGGAACCGATACGACCATCAAGGCCGATGCCGCGCGACACGTCCTGCACATCCGCACCCACCCGCTCGCAAAGATCGGCGATCTCGTTGATGAAGGTAATCTTCATCGCCAGGAAGGCGTTGGCAGCGTACTTGATCAGTTCCGACGTCCGGCGACCGGTAAAGACAAGCGGCGACTGGTTGAGATAGAGCGGACGATAGACTTCGGTCATGACCCCTCGCGCCCGGTCGTCGGTGACACCGACAACGATGCGGTCCGGTCGCTTGAAGTCGTCGATGGCCGCGCCTTCGCGCAGGAATTCGGGGTTTGAGACGACCGCGAAGTCTGCCTCCGGATTGGTTTCACGAATGATACGCTCAACCTCATCACCGGTGCCGACCGGCACGGTCGACTTCGTCACGACAACCGTGAAGCCCTTGATCGACTGGGCAATCTCAGCGGCAGCCGCATAGACATAGGAAAGGTCCGCATGGCCATCGCCACGGCGTGACGGCGTTCCGACCGCGATGAAAACAACATCCGCCGCCTCGACGGCAGGGCCGAGTTCGGTTGTGAAGGACAAGCGGCCGGCGGAGCGATTGGAGGCCACGAGTGCATCAAGGCCAGGCTCATAGATCGGCATGATGCCGTTGTTGAGTGCCGCGATCTTCTCGGCGGCCTTGTCGACGCATACCACATCGTGGCCGAAGTCAGCGAAGCAGGCACCCGAAACAAGTCCGACATAGCCGGAGCCAACCATGACTATACGCATTCACTATTCCTCATCGAGAGAGTTTCAACATCTTCAGTGGAACCGGACCGACATCACCTTATTGCATCGCAACATTACACGCCCAAATCAACCAGGCCATGGGTTTCAGACGGCGCTCCCCGCGCTGCGGCGGCACATCCGGCGCTCAAGCCTTTTCCCGACCATAGTCATCCTCCAGACGAATGATATCGTCCTGTCCCAGATAGGCGCCCGTCTGGACCTCGACCATCTCGAGGGGAATTTTGCCAGGATTGTGTAGCCGATGTACCTCACCCTGGGGGATAAAGATGGATTCGTTTTCACGGATCAGTCGCACCTGGTCGCCGATCGTGACTTCCGCAACCCCCTTCACGCACACCCAATGCTCCGCGCGGTGATGGTGGCGCTGCAGCGAAAGCCGCTTGCCCGGCAGGACAAAAAGCCGGTTGACCTGGAAGCGGTCGCCATCAAGAAGCGCGGTCAATCCACCCCACGGACGATAGGACGTCGGATGGGTTTCCGTGAGCTTTGCCGTATGGACCTCCGCCGCAAGACGCTTCACCAGCTTGCCCACGTCCTGACTATCCTCCAGCCGCCCCACATAGACGGCATCCTCGCTGGCGATCACAGCCAGATCCTTCACCCCCTGCACGGCCAGATGGCCGGCACGCGAGACGATCAGCGAGTTTTCGGCATTGACCAGGGTTGCATTGCCGAGCACGACGTTGCCGGCCTCGTCCTTGGCGCCAAGCTTCCACACGGCATCCCAGCTGCCGAGATCGGACCAGGCAAAGGCCGCAGGAACAACGGCGGCATTCGAGGTCTTTTCCATGACCGCGTAATCAATGGAGATATCGGGGCTTGCCGCAAAGCTTTCCGGGTCCAGTCGCACGAAATCAAGATCCCGATGCGCCTTGGCAACGGCAGCAACGGCGGCCTCCAGGACAACAGGGGCAAACGCACGCAATTCGTTCATCAAAAGCCCGACGCGGCACATGAAGATGCCGGAATTCCAGGAGAAACCGCCGGCGGCCAGCATTTCCTCAGCCTTTGCCAGCGGCGGCTTTTCCACAAAACGGCGCAGTTCCCTGGCCCCCGTCGGCAAGATGTCGCCCTGCTCGATATAGCCGTAACCCGTGGCCGGCTCCGTCGGCCTGATGCCGAAAGTCACGATCTTGCCGGAGATCGCGGTGTCACGGGCGATGCGGATCGCATCCAGATAGAGATCGCCAGCGTCGATCTCATGGTCAGATGCCAGCAGTTGCAGCACGGCGTCCTCGCCGAACCCCTCGACCAGATAGGCACAGGCTGCAGCAATGGCCGGGGCCGTGTTGCGCGCCACCGGCTCCAGCAGAATACCGGACAAGGCAACCCCTATATCCCGTGCCTGCTCGGCCACGAGGAAGCGGAAATCCTGGTTGGTAATGACAACCGGCGCCTCATAAAGCGACCTGTCGGCTACACGCAGAAGCGTTGCCTGAAAGAGCGTGCGATCGCCGGCGACTTGAATGAACTGCTTTGGCGCACTGGAGCGCGACAACGGCCAGAGCCTCGTACCCTTTCCACCGGCCATGATGACGGGGATGATCTTCTGGCTCATAGCAAACTCCGGATATATGGATGAAAAAGCCCTGCAGAGAGGTTGCAACACCACCTCGGCATTTTCCCGTGTTCAAGCACACAGTGCCGCCCCATCGCAACAGGGAGATGCCAACAGGGTTTCCAACAGGAAGACAGGAAGCGCCCGCCTTTCGCGGGCGCCGCATTCAGAAGCCCTGACCGGACGTCAGTTCAGATCGAATGGTGCCGAGAATGATCTTGAGGTCCATCCAGATCGAAAAGTTATCGACGTAATGGAGATCGCAGGCAATCCGCGCCCGCGCCTTCGACGGCCGATCCGTCGGGCCGCGCAGTCCACGCATCTGGGCAAGGCCGGTAATGCCGGGCTTCATCAGATGGCGCCGATGATAATCCTGCACCAGATCTTCGTAAGGGATACCGGCGGCCAGCATGCCAATGGCATGGCAGCGGGGACCAACAAGAGACATCTCGCCCTTGAGAACATTCAGCAACTGAGGCAGCTCATCGATATTCGTGCGACGAATGACACGTCCGACACGGGTAATGCGCGGATCATCCTTGATCGTCTGCGCCACACCCGTCGGGTCACAGCGTTCAACATACATCGAACGAAACTTGTAGACGCGGATCGGCTTGCAGCCCTGCCCCCAGCGTGTCTGCCGGAACAGGACAGGCCCACGACTTTCCAGACGGATCATCAGGGCGACACTCAGCAACAGGGGCGCCAGAACGATCAGCGCACCCAAAGACACCGCAACGTCCAGCAAACGCTTCGCCGAAAGATGGAAAGCTCGTGAAAACCGCGTACGGGATGCAAAACCAAGCCCTGCTCCGGACGCATCGTCATAATCCCAGAGCAAATGACCACCACCCAAAGACACAACAGATTGTTCCTTGTGCATATCGGTTGCCGCCACTGAAACCACCCACTGAATATTGAAAATGTGATCGTCCGCCAAGAATAGATACTCCATATTCCGGAACGGATTCAGAGTCACCAATTAATTTAACCCGCTGTAAAACATGCCGTATGCAAACTGGTGTATGTGACCCAATCATCACATGAAATATTCAAGCCATGCAGGATGATCATGACTGCACCGATCTACAGTCACAGCAACCGGAACCGGAGAGGCTCGCCGCGCCACTTGCCACGGACACGGATCGGCAGAGTCCGGGAAAAAAGAGAAATCAGGAAAGGAAGGCGGGCCTTGATGCGCGAGGTTTCAAGTCAAAATCCAATCGCCACGAGGTTTTCACCCTACAGCTTCAACCCGGTCATTTCAGCAAGCTTCGCAAGCTTCGCCTCCCGCCCGGACAAGTGCCGTATGGCGCGGTCAAACTCCAGCACCTTGGCTCCCACCAGGAAGCGATACCAGAAGCCCTGCAGAAAATGGTAGCAAAGCCCCTCCAATCCATCGAGAAAGCCGAGCTGGAAAATATACCGGTAAATAAAGTAGCCAAAAGAGGATACCGGAAACGGAATCCGATTATAGATCTTTTCCTTGATGAACCGCTTGAGAGACGCCTGCAGTGACGATGCATCCTTGGTCAGCGCGGCGTCCGTTGCGAACAGATGGTAACGCTGATTCAGTACATCCACGGCTTCCCGGTTGGCATATCTGTTATGCTTGTCGGTGAAGAAAGTGAGGTCATTCAGATTGTGGTCGGAGAACGGGTGGTCGAACAGCACCGTGCGCCCCCCCCACACCATGATGTGTTCATCCATCCAGCGGTCTTCAATGCGCCCCTGCCCCTTGCGCCAGATACGCGTGAGGATCAACGGATAACGGCCACCGTGACGCACCCACCGATCGAGGAAGATATGCTTCCGCTTCAGGTTCACCGCGGCAACGTCTGATCCCAGGGTCGGCAATTTCTCGCAGATCTCGGCGGCCAGAGCCGGTTCGATTACCTCATCCGCATCAAGCCGCATGATCCAGTCGGCCGTGATCGGCGCATTGTCGAGCCCCCACTGGAATTGCCGTGAGTAATTCGTCCAGGGATTGAACAACACCTGAGCGCCATTGGCCTTGGCAATCTCGACGGTGGCGTCTTTCGAACCGGAGTCGATCACGAAGATCTCCTTCGCGAAAGACTTCACGTGCGTGATCGCCCGTTCGATATGAAGGGACTCGTTGTGGGTCAGGATAAGGACACAAACACTCATATCAACGCGCCACCAAGGTTTCGAAGTCTTTCAGGAACAAGTCCGCAACGGATTGCGGAGAATACTTGCGCGCAGTCACAAGACCCCCAGCCGCCAGCGCATCCCTGACCTCCGCCTTTTCCGTCAAGCGCTGCAGGGTACCCGCCAGCGAATCACCCGTTCTGTCCGTATGATCGAACGCCACGCCGTTCGCGCCATCCACCAGGTAATCCCGAAAGCATTCAAGGTTGGATACAACTACGGCACATCCGCATGCCATTGCTTCCAACGGAGCGAGTCCGAAGGATTCACCGGTCGTTGCAACCGACGGATAGACGAAAACATCCGCCTTTTGCATGACTTCCTTCAGTTTCAGTTCCTCGTAAACGGGACCGGCAAAATCAATGTCGCGAATGGCAGCCCCCGCACGCGACCTTAGTTCTTCGAGAAATGCCGCACCGTCACCGCCTTGGTTGACCTCATGCGGACCGACGATTTTCAACGTCCACTGCGTATCCGTCTGCTTCAGCCGCGCAAATGCATCGATAAGAAGATCAATACCTTTTTCACGTGCGATACGGCCAACATACAGGATCTGCTTCAGTCTCGGCCCGCGTCCCTCGGCCACCGCTTCTGAGAAAACCTGGCTCAAACAGTTGGGGACAGTCTTTGCCAGATGAGCGACCGACGGGGATTGCTGCTTGATTGCCTCGGTCACGAATGAGGAAACGCCCTGCAGCCTGTCGGCTCTTTTATAGATGCCCATGTGCCCCTTCGGATAGCGTCCGACACTGACATAAATCTTGCCGGCGCGCGCTTTCGGAATGAGCAAAGGCAAGGAAACACTATGTGTTATCGTGACATCGGCCCGCGGCAGAGCTTTGCTGGCCGTCAACGCATATTTCAGATCGAGCAGGCGATACAACACTCGGTTCGACGGGGCATCGTTCGAGGGTACACGCAGGTGACGAACGCCATCCACAATTTCTTCATTCGCCAGTCCCGGAAACCGACGCGACACCATCGTCACCTCGTGACCACGTTTTGCGAACTCTTCACAAACCGCCAGGAAGATGCGTTCCACTGCCCCGCCCCGGATCGGCGGGATCGGCAGGAACGGCCCGATGACACAATTGATTTTCATTGGCTGCCCCGCACCTTGTTTGCGCCCTCGGTTCGTAGCTTGATGAATTTCGCGGGGTTGCCGACATAAACACCATTCGTCTCGCGCAAATCGCGAAATGCGCAGGCGCGCGCACCCAGCACCACGCCGTCTGCCACCGAGACCCCCGGCCCCACAAATGCTTCCGCGGCAATCCACACCTTGCTGCCAATGTGAATGGGATGGGCCTCCAGCTGGAAATGATCGTCGGAAATGGAATGCGTTCCAGCACACAGCACGGAACGCTGCGAGATGGTGGTATAGGATCCGATGGAGATCGGCGCCATGTTATAACAATCGACACCGGGTCCGATTGTGGAGAAACTCTCCATGCTGAGATGACGCGGCAGCCAGATCTTCACCGATGGCGCCACCGCAGCACCCGGCTCGATGCGTGCACCAAATCTGCGCAAAAGGAAAACGCGCCAAGGGCTAAAGAAGGGCGGGTTCCAGCGGGCGAGGAGTAGCCAGACAATCTGCCAGATCAATCGCTCGATTCGATTTGCCAGTGAAAAACTGGCGCCCCCCTCGAGCGGGCGCTTCTCTTTTGCGTCGAGAATAGTCACGTGACACCTCCACGGGCAGCCTTTAAAGCAAGAAGCAAATCCCTCGCCGCCGCATCTGCACGAAAACAGCTTTCAAACCCCTGCCGTGCACGGTGACCCAAGCTTTGCCGTTCACCATCCGAAAGCCCGAGGAAGGTATTCAGCAATTGCACGATACCGTCACGATCATCGTTTTCGACCAGACCTGAACCCGTTTCGAGCACCTCACGCCAGATATTCACCTTGTTGGTGATGAGAACGGGAGTACCGCAGGCCATCGCTTCCGCAACGACGATGCCGAAATTTTCCTGATGGGACGGCAGGACGAAGGCCTCGGCGCCACGGAAGGCGCCCCATTTGGCCTTGCCGCTCAGCATGCCGGGCCAGTGAATACGATGCGCGATCCCGGCGGAGACGGCTTTCGCCATCAATTCGGCCTTCATGCCAACCTGATCGGGACCTGCGATAACTAGATCGACATCCGGATGTGCACCGGCCATATCCAGAAAGGCATCCACCAGCAGGTCGCATCCCTTCTTGGGATGGATCCGGCTCAAAAAAAGGAGATAGCGGCGGCCGTCCACCGCGGGAAGGAGCGCCCGGAAGGCAGCGCGCTGTTCCTCCGCCTCATCCGGAGGCTCGCCTGCGGCATAGGCAACGACCTGTTCCCGGTAGGCGTGGCCGCGGAAGACCCCGCGCGCCAGACGGCACTCTTCCTCGGACGTGAACAGGACGCGATGCGCATCCCGCAACACCTTGCCCTGCGCCAGGCCCCAGAGAATCTGCTTCAACTGATGTTTCAGGGGGTAGGTTTCACGGAACCATGGGTCGAGCATGCCGTGGGTGAAGACGACATAAGGCAGCCGCGCCTTTCGCAGCCCCTGCCAGCCGCCAATCGAGGCATGGTTCCAGAGACCGTGAACAACTGCCGCATCATATTGGTTGCCATTCTGGGCGATCCAGCGGGCAAGCTTCGGTGTATAGCCATACCTGCGCGTGCCGGGTCCGCAGGCGTGAACCGGAAACGGGAAGCTCGCCACATAAGGTGCCGCCGGATCGTCCAGGCAAACCACCTCTGTCTCATGCCCGTCGTCGCGCATGGCGTTAGCGCTGAGCTTCAGCCCCTCGATCGGGCCGCCCGTCCGCGGATCGACACTGGCAATAACGCGCAAAATTTTCACGACAGTTCCCCGAGCAGCTGTTCAAGATTGGCTCTGAAATGCGCATTCAGGTAACGCGACTGCAGTTTTTGCTTGCCGGCCTGTCCCATGGCAGCAGCCCTTTGCCGATCACCAACCAGGGTCTCCATCGCTGCGGCGAGAGCCGGAACATCCGATGGATCGATGACGAAACCATCCTGCCTGTCGCTCACCACCTCCTTGGAGGCACCCTGCGTGCCGCAGATCACCGGCAGCCCGTATTTCCAGGCCTCGAGATAAACGATGCCGAATCCCTCCTTGGAAGAGGGCAGCACAAAGCAGGACGCACGCCGATAGCAGTCATCGAGCACCGCATCGCTGACGCGTCCGTGAAAGGTCACGCTCGTCTGGATGCCAAGGCTTTCAGCCAGTGCAACCAGTTCCGGCTTCAGCACCCCATCGCCGACAATCTCGAGCCGGGCTTCGGGCTGCCGCTCCAGAACAAGCTTGAAGGCGCGCAGCACCTTGTCGACATTCTTGCCGTGATCATGCACGGCCATGCGTGTCACACAGAGCACGACCGGAGCGCCGGCAGCCGGAGGAACGATGTCCTCCGCCAAGGCATCAACCGCATTGGGAAAAATACGAAACTTCTGCGTGTTTACCGAAAATTCGCGCGCCATGATATCGGCCGTATAGCGGCTGACCGAGGCCACCATGCCGACGGCTTTCAACAGAAGAGGCTCATACACGCGCTTGCGACGGTAAACCGGATCGTTCCACACCTCGACACCATGCACGAACAGGCAGATCTTCAGGCGGGGGTTCAGGAGTCTGGCCAGAAAGCCGACAGGCAGCAGGTTGACCTGCCCCAGGAAAAGAATGTCCGATTGGCGGGCGGCCGCGAGCGCCTCCCGCATGAAGGCCAGACGGCGGGGACCAAAACCACGCAGATGAGCGCGCTCGACCGGAGGAAAATCGGAATCGACATCCCGCATGATCATGACCCGGCAATCCCGGATCGCGCCCTTGCCGGCAATGTCGGAGAGGCACGCAATCACCCGCTGATTGAAGCGTTGCAGACCGCCGGTACGCGAATAGGTGTCGAGCGCCAGAAACAGGACGCGGGGTACACGCATGTCAGCCCTCCCTCCGCCGGACCAGCCGCGCAACGGATGCAAGGCCGGTCGCGGCCGCCTCCGTGCTGTAATCCTGCATAAAGCCGCTGGCCCAGTTGTAGTCACGCTCGAACAGACACAGCTTCTGCAAAAGCGTTGTCAGTGCAGCGACATCGCCGATCGGGAAGATTCCACAGCGCTCGCGATGGCCGAATTCGGGAGCGGCACCGACCGCCTCCGACATGGCCAGGGCACAGCCGGCCTGTAACGCCTCATTGCACACCAGGCCCCAGACTTCACCCTCGCGGCGAGAGGCAAGGACCACCACATCGGACGCCAGATAGTAGTCGCCAATCTCGTCCTGATTGATGAAGCCGGTCAACACCAGGCGGATGCCGGGAGCCTGCGAATATCGGCTTCGAAGATCTTCTTCCAGCGCGCCGCTTCCCACCAGAAGACACGTGACATCACGCCCAGTCGTGGAGGCAAGCGCAATGCAGGCTTTGATCACCGTTTCCGGATCCTTCTTCGGGATGAGCTTCCCGAAGGCCGCGACAACCACACTCTCCGCGGAAATGCCGAGCCGTTCCCGCAGCGCACGGGCACGTGTAGCCTTCTCCGTTGCAGAAAGACTGGCCGCCTTATCCACCGTCGAAAATCGGGTCATCACCAGTTGCGACGGCTTGAAGCCATGCGCGACAAGATGGCGCCGATTGAGTTCGCCGAAGCAGAACGCCCCATTGAACAGCGAATAAATGGCACGGTAACCGAGGCTGCGCACCGTCTGCTTGAGCGAACTGCGACGAATGAAGGCTTCGTCCTGCGTTTCCACCCGCAACCAGCAGGCGATGCCGCGCAAGCGCGCGGCCAGGGAGAAGCGGATACCGACCCAGTGATTGACGGAATGGATGATGACAAGATCGGGCTTGTGCTTGGACAGAACCTTGCCCACCTCGATCCCCTTGAAGCCCCAGAACGTATCGCGGGTATCCTCACGCCCGGGCAGCAGAACTTCATGCGAATATCCGCTGAGCAGCGGCATGTTCCACTTCACCTCGCGCTGGAACTCCACATCGCGATAGCCCCGGACAGAGGCGTCGTTGTAATAGGCAACGGTCAGCGACACACCGTCATAGCGCGCCAGATCCTGATAGATCGGAGCCCGATACTGCACCGGATGGGTATCGATGATGAGCACCTGCGTCATCGCCGGCCTCCGATTTCGAGGGCTCGCTCGACGATATCCTGCATCAGGAATTCGTTATAGGTGCGGTTGCGCACCGACCGCTCCCTGGCCTTCTGCGCCATGCGGATTCGAAACGCATCATCCGCCAGCAAGCGGCGGCACTGCGCCACGCATTCCTGCGCATTGTCGAACAGCAGAACCTCCTCGCCCTCGTCATACATCGCAAGATGGTGGCTGGTACGCGGAGCACACATCGCCGTGCCGATGGCCGGGATTTCCGCGGAACGCGTGGTGTGCAGATCGAAATTCCGGTCGTTCAGCATCACAAGGGCCACCTTGGCCGCAGAAATCGCCTTGGCGTAATCACGGTCCTTCAGAAACTTGAACTGAACGGCCGACTTGATGCGCTCGAAATTCGGCGATCGGTCCCAGCGGTTGCCGTAGATCCTGATATCCAGCCCCGCTTCGACCAGTTCCGCCATAAAGGCATCCCGCCCGGGCATCCAGGCGCCTGCGAAGATCACATCGCAGGCCCACTCGTCCTTTTCCCCATCCTGAAACGCGTAAGGCGTATGCTCGATCTCGTCCGCACATTGCCAGATCAGCATGGGGTTACGAATACCAAGCGCACGCATCTGCTCGTCAAGTTTGTCGCGCTTCACCGCCACGACAAGATCATGCATCTTTGCGGCACGTCGGTGCAAGGTCCACCTGAGCCGCTCCGGCGGCGGGTCATGATAGGGGTTATCGGCATTGTAATTGCAGGACAATCTTGCAACGGACCGGATGTAAGACAAGGCACGCGGCCCGATTACATCGCCAGAATCCACGAAAGCCAGATCAAAACGGCCGTCCGGAATCTGCCGTTTCAGCGACCGGGTCACCAGCCAGTCCAAACCGATCCCACCCGTCCGGTAGAGCCAGAAGCTCCACCGACGGGGGAGATCGACATAGGGTGAGATGTGCGTCACCGCATAACCGCTGCGGCGCAATGCATCTGCTCGATGCCCGCTTGTGCCAGCAAAGGAGCCAACAAACAGCACTTTCAATTCCCGCATATCGCCGCTCAACCTTTCAACGTCATGTCGAAGGCCTGTTCAAACCGCTCCAAAACGGCTGCCTTGCTGTAATGCTTGGTGAACGCCTCAACGCCGCGCCGTGCCATCTCCAACCGCAGCGAATTGTTTTCGCTTAACTTGACAAGTCTCTCTGCAATATCATCCGGCGACGGTGAGACAAGGCAACCGATGTCGCCATTCTGCAGCATCATCCTCTGCTGCGGCTTGTCGGGCGCAATCGGAACCGCGCCGGCAGCGAGGGCCTCGATATACACAATGCCGTAACTTTCTTCCCGGCTCGGCATCGCAAATATGTGCGCCGCACTCATCAAGCGCTGAATCTCAAGCGGCGGCAGGGCTGGCAACAATTCGATGGCAGGGTCATCCGGCAATGCGACGGGGCCGTCCTGCATCTCGGAGACAATGGTCAGCGTCGCCTCAACTCCCCGCGCACGAAGCGACTGAAATGCCGTGACCAGCAGATCCAGTCCCTTGCGCCGCGCTGCACGGCCCACAAACAGTATCTTGATCGGACCGGCGACATGCTTGGCGGTAAGCCGCTCATCATCAATCGCCTGCGTGAAGGGCAGGACAAAAGGCAGGACATCAACCCGGGCAGCATCGACCTCGAATTGCTGACAAAAAAGCTGCTTGGAGTATTCACTGGACATCGCCAGTCGTGTCGCGACCTGTGCGATATCCCTCTTTGCGCGAAGGCACCGATCGACCTCCGCCACAGACAAGCCGCGACGCATGAGGACATCTACATCGGTCGGGCCGTCATGCCAAAGAATCCTGGCACCGCTCGGTGCATCTGTGGGAAAGGTGCCGTAAGAGTAAAAGAAATCATACCCGGGCAGTTTTCCGGGATATTGCTCGTAAGGCGTGAAAATCGCAGAGCGCCCAAGCGCTCTGCCCAGCAAAAACTTCCGAATATAAGTGTAACTTGAGCGACCAACGGAAACCGCTCGCTTGTCCAACTCAAGTGTAAAACGTTTGCTGCTCTGTGTCAGAAGATTAGCAGCGTAAACGGTATGAAGCCAATCCGTATTTTTGGGACGGATAAACCAGCGAGGACTGAGACACAGACCACGAGGCACTCCGTCTTCCGTTGCTGACTTGCTCATTTCGTCATCCATAATCTTCAATTTGATTGCCGCCACAAAGAGCGACAAGGGAAACCCAGAGGCGAGCGTCAAGCCGCTTTCTTGCTATGTTTGCGGGCAACAAGAACTGTCACCAGCACCATCGATCCATTCAGCATCAGGGTAACCGCACCTGCCGCGGCAAGCCCGAACCGCCCGATCATTAGCCACAATAGTGCAATAGAGAGAGCAGAGAGAATGAGCAGCCAGAGCGCAAAATAACTGTGTCTGTTGGTCGAAACGAAGGGCGTCTGCAACGTGTACCAGGCGATCTCGAAGACGACGGCGAGCAACATCATGTGGAACAGCAGCGACTGATCAACAACCGTTCCTCGCGTCCACCACGCTAGGAACCCCTCGCCGAACAACCACATGCCCACGGCATAAATCAACGTACCAATACTGGCGGAGTAGATCAGATATTGGAACGTCTTCTTCTCTCTGGAAACCTCGCCCGAACCAGATAACTGTGCGAATATCGGTTCGAGAGAACTGATCACGATTGAAGCCGCTGTCCGACCAAGCCGCGTCAAAGTGCGGATCGCGTTGATGACAACGACAGCAACCGGCCCAAGGAAAGCGCCCACAAGCAGACTGACGCCCTGGATATTCAAGGCGTAGCTTGCCGTATAGGACATATAAGCGACAGACGGAACAACCATACGGCGCAGCAGCTGAAAATCAGCCAAGCGAAGCCCCGGCATAAACTGAGGATACTTTCTGTAGAACGGAAAACAGCCCATCAGAAAGATAAGAGAACGATTGGCAAGCAGCAGCAGCGATGTCGGAAGGAAGCCAAAATCGAAATACGCACATCCGGCCAGAAGCACTGCCTCGGTCAGCCGTGAAGTCGCGTTGATGCTCACCACAGCCCACAACAGGCCAACCGACCGCATTCCCGCACCGACCACGCCGAACACAATCGACGTCAGAGTAAGAAGACCCAACACAAAGGTTGCAACTCGAACATCGCCTCCATTTCCCGCCTTCAAGCTGAAAAGCTCATCCAGGGGCACAAACGAGACGAACAGACCAAAGGCAACGATGAGGATCAAGGTGACGCAAAGGTTGAAAAGCCATGCCGTCTGGTTCACAACCAGAGCGCCTCGGGCGTCTCCCCGTGCCATCCGCATGGTCATGTCGTTTGCAGAAATTTGCGCAAATCCGAGATCCGCCATGGAGAGATAGGACGGCAACGCTGAGATAATCAGCCAGCTTCCGTACTTCTCCGCGCCCCAGAACGTCACCATCAATGGAAGGACAAGCAGCTGGGAGCCAATCGTAACGGCCTGGGAATAGCCTTGAGAGAACAACCCCCAAGTAAATTGAGACTTCAAACTGGCAAGCTTCACGCAAATTTCCTCTTACGCAACGGCTTGTCGCGTTTTGTGAACATTCTAAAGATGAAGAATATCACGCTAAGCAGAACAATAAATTGGAATGGGGTTCGTGTAGACGCCATCGCGACACTGAGAAGCGTTGTCGAAACTAAGCCGTTGACGAAGAACTGGGACATAATCAGGATCGCCGTGACGCGGCCGCCCATCATCCGAGCCATTACGCCATACATATAACTCATCATATAATAGAGATAAAATGTCACGAGGAATACGCAGGCATATCCTCCGATGGAGTACAGTTCACCCTGAACCGTAATCATCGGCCGCCCCACGCTGGCCCAGTCGCGCAGTCCGAGCTCCCAAACGATCTGGTCACTGAACAGAAGATCCTTATCCTGACCAAAAATTCCAGGCAAAACATTCCAGACAATATTCCCCCAAAGGTCATCCCAACGAATGGTACTGATGTCGTGAATTTTCGAGACGACGATGTCCATTTGTGGAAGAAGCGTCAGACGCTGAAGCAGGCTGTCGGAACCCGCTCTGAAAAAGTCCGAGTAAAAACCGCTGGTATTTTCAGGCGCAGTGGCGGCTTCCAATTGAACAGGATGTACGTAGAAGGGATTGATCAGGAAAAATGCAGTATCCAAGGCAAAAAACTTCGCCGCGAACAACTCCGCCGTCGAGACCGATGTGCCTCTCGTCCAGCGAACGGAGAGAAGAAGGGCTGAAAATATGCTCAGCAATCGCATTGTGAAGTATGCGACAATCAGAGTTCCGAAAGAGATGATTTTCTCTTTCAACAGGAGAACCGCGAAACCCAGCATGAATAGAAGCGCCATGAGCGCCGTACGCCCACTGCTGGAAGCAGAAATGTAGAACATAAGCGCAAAGATCCCCAACAAGATGGGATCCTGGGCAATTTTACCTCCTGCAAGCCGGATCGACATCGCGACAAGCAAAAAGTAACCGAGAGTTGCCGCATATGCGGAAGAAAGCAAACCATAATTGCCGGCAATGAAACCGAGCACACCAACGATCAGAAATGGGTACTGCAATGTGTTGAGCGTGGAACGACGACCAATGTACTTGAATTCATCAATCTTCAGCAGGACGCCTCTATTCGGCGTCAGCAGGCAAGCCACATACAGCGCCAACTGGCTGACGAGAGCTACAAGTGCAGCTCTTTCTGCATTCCCCAACCCATAGGATGCTGTCTGACCATTCAGAAAAGCGTAGGCATAGGTCGCAACCGAGAACATCCAATAAACGTTCGTAAAGATGATGATCCTGATTCCATCCCTGCAGCGCATGGTAACGAGCCAAGCTATCGCTGCCATGGCCAAGTGCGCACACGCGGTAAGAAATTGCTGATCCAACGCAAAGTTTAACAGAACGAGCGCGACGTGAAGTGGGATGACAAACCTTACGAAGGTCCAGACACGCATATCAAAGCGGCCGGCCAGAATGGCATCGCGTTGGAGTTCCGACTGCGCAGCGATCGATGACATCCTGGGTTACTTCGCTCCGAGACCTGCATGGAACAATCCGGCCAGTTGCGGCAGCACATCGTGCGACGAAAGCCCGCGCACGAGAACAAGCTGATCCGCTTGCCGAGTGGAAGACATCATCTGCCAAGAGGCCTCGTTGATCGCCTGCGCCATCTCGCCTGCGTCGCCCGGCGGCACCACGATCGCTGCGCCGCGCACGAACTCTGCAAGCTCCGTGCCGTCGTCGGCCGTCACCAGCACCGGCCTGCCACTGGCCAGCATACCACCAAGCTTGGAAGGAAGCACGAGGTCCGCAGCGCCCTTGTCCTGCGGCAGGGCATGCAGATCCGCCATATTGAGGAACGCGTTCAGCCGCGCATAGGGCTGGAAAGGCAGGAAGCGCAAATTGGAAAGATGTCCGTAGCGCGCCTGCAGCTCGGCCTTGACCGGGCCTTCGCCGGCAATCACGAAATGGATCTTTTTCTCGTCCTTCAATTGCTCGGCCGCATCCAGAAGCACGTTCAGACCCTGCTTGGCACCGATATTGCCGGAATAGAGAACAACGAAGTCCTCCTTCTCAAAGCCAAGTTCGGCGCGATAGGGGCTCTCTTCGTCCATCGGATAGATGTGCGTCAGATCGACCCAGTTGCGCACCAGCGCCATCTTCTCGGGCAAAACGCCCTTGGCCACCAATTTTTCCGCCATCCGGTTGGAAATGGTGATTACCTTGTCGAACCGCTTCAGTGTGAAGCGCTCGAAGGCAAAGCCGAGCTTCTTCAGGAGCCCGTGGGCCCCGAGATGGCCGACAGCAAATGCCGCGTCGACTTCGAGGTCCTGAACGTGCAGCACGGTCCGCGCGCCGACGACCGCGGCAGCCAGTTGCGCAACGGGCGAGGCAAACAGGGTCGGCTCGACGCAGAACACCGTTTCCGGCCGACGCCGCAGGATCTGCCAGAAGACGACGGGCGCGGACGCGACGGCAAAGCTCAGCGGCGCCAGCATGCGCCAGATGCCGCTCATCTTGCGGCGCAGCAGCAGCGGCGTGCGCACCACCTTGACACCGTTTTCCACTGAGCTGCCATAACCGTTGCGGTAACCGTCCTGCACAGCCCAGCCGGGATAATGCGGCGGCGTGGTGACCACCGTGACGTCCACCCCCTCGCGCGCAAGATATTCGGCGATCTCACCGGTATATTTGCCGACACCCGCAAGCTCCGGCGCGTAATTCATGCCGTAGATCAGAACCTTCCGGGCAGCCAAAGGCGACACTGCAGCCTTGGGCGCAACATCTTCCGCATGAAGGTCATCAAGGGCCGCCGAACTCATGCGGCCGCTCCCGGCTTGCGCTCGGCGTACTCGCCTGCGAGGAAGGCATCGTAGGCGCTGCGAATGCCCTCCTCGAGCTCGATACTTGGCGACCAGCCGGATGCCCTGAGCTTGTCGGCGCTCATCAGCTTGCGCGGCGTGCCATCGGGCTTGGAGAGATCGTTGACGATCGCCCCCTCGTAGCCAACCACCTTGCAGACAAGTTTCGTGAGGTCCAGGATGGTCACATCGTCTCCGAAGCCGACATTGACGTGGCTTTCGCCGGAATAAGTCTTCATCAGGTGAACGCAGGCGTCGGCACAATCATCGACATGCAGAAACTCGCGACGCGGCGTGCCCGTGCCCCATACCACGATTTCCGACTTCCCGTTGATTTTGGCTTCGTGCGCCTTGCGGATCAGTGCCGGCATCACATGGCTGGAGGTGAGGTCGAAATTGTCGCCGGGGCCATAGAGATTGGTCGGCATGGCGGAAATGAAATCGTGCCCATGCTGCTTGCGATAGGCCTGACACAGCTTGATGCCGGCAATCTTGGCAATCGCATACCACTCGTTCGTGGGCTCCAGCGCGCCCGTCAACAGGGCATCCTCAGTAATCGGCTGCGGCGCAAACTTCGGATAGATGCAGGAGGAGCCGAGAAACAGCAGCTTCTCGACACCGATGCGGTGCGCGGCATGAATGATGTTCGCCTCGAGCACCAGGTTTTCGTAGAGAAAGTCCGCCGGATAGGTGTCGTTGGCCAGAATGCCACCCACCTTGGCGGCGGCCAGAAAGACGGCATCCGGACGGTGAGCCCCCATCCAGGCCTCCACCTGGTCCTGCCGGGTCAGATCAAGCTCACTGCGCGTCGCAACCAGGACCTGACACCCTTCGGACGCCAGACGGCGGACGATCGCCGACCCCACCATTCCGCGATGCCCGGCAACATACACCTTCTTGCCGGCCAGATCGTAACGCACGTCAGCCATCACCACACTCCACGAAACCACGATCAGCGCACCCAGAATTCAGGGACGCAAGAAACGCCCGAGAACGCAAGCAAACAGAAGTCGCACCCGAAAACACCACACCCCAGACGGGAAACTTGACTTCACAAGGCTCCATATTGCAGGCACAGACACCGCAGATGAACCGCAACAGACACCATCCAGACGAGATGTCTTCGGAAAGACTTGGCCACGTGAGTACTACACCGCCAGCACTGAGGCAATCACCAATATATTCAATTCGTATGGCTCGTCTATTTTTTGGGCATTGGTGCAAACGCGCATCAGACGCATCAAGCGCGGCACGGAAAAGCCACGCCGCACGAAGAAAACCGTAACAAATCCTTGGAAAGGGTAACTTCTTCTTGCAAAACTGCGAAAAATCATGAAGCGGAAGAATGCTGCAAAGCACAAAATGGGTGTAGGCTCTGCCAATGCGGCGCGTCGAGAGGGTGATCCATCACCGGCTTTTGCAAAGTAGTTATGCGTCTGGCTCATAGTAGATATGAGTCATGCCTTGACTGTAGCAACATGCAGGAAAACGGTGGCGTTCTGGATCCGCGATGAGGGTGGCGGCGCAACAGTAAGAGGGGAAATATCAGGATAGGTCCGGATGATGAATGACAGGGCGGCGCAAGATGATAAAGAAACAGGCGACAGGTCGTCAGACGTCGCTGCGGGCTGAGGCAAGCATTCCTTCCGCATTTTGAAGCGCCACCGATCCGCAACCTGCATATCTTGATGAACTATCGGTTTTTGGACACAGGGAATTGGTACACATGGCAGATGGACGCAAAGTCGCTTTGATCACCGGCATCACCGGTCAGGATGGTTCGTATCTGGCGGAACTCTTGCTGAAGAAGGGCTATGAAGTGCACGGCATCAAGCGCCGCGCCTCGCTCTTCAACACTGATCGCATCGATCATCTCTATCAGGATCCGCACGAGAAGGACCGCCGCCTGATCCTGCATTACGGCGACATGACGGATTCCTCGAGCCTGATCCGCATCATCCAGCAGGTGCAGCCGGACGAGATCTACAATCTGGCCGCCCAGTCGCACGTGGCCGTTTCCTTCGAGGAGCCGGAATATACGGCAAACTCGGACGCGCTCGGCGCACTGCGCATTCTGGAAGCCATCCGCATTCTCGGCCTTGAGAAGAAGTCGCGTTTCTACCAGGCGTCGACCTCGGAACTCTACGGCCTCGTCCAGGAAATTCCGCAGCGCGAGACCACGCCCTTCTATCCGCGCTCGCCCTACGCGGTCGCAAAGCTCTATGCCTACTGGATCACGGTCAACTATCGCGAAGCCTACGGCATCTATGCCTGCAACGGCATTCTCTTCAACCACGAGAGCCCGGTGCGCGGCGAAACCTTCGTGACGCGCAAGATCACCCGTGCGCTCGCCCGCATCAAGCTTGGCCTGCAGGATTGCCTCTATCTCGGCAATCTCGACGCCAAGCGCGACTGGGGGCACGCCAAGGACTATGTCGAGATGCAGTGGATGATGCTGCAGCAGGAACAGCCGGAAGACTTCGTCATCGCGACCGGCGTGCAGTACAGCGTGCGCGAATTCGTCGATGCCGGCGCCAAGGAAATCGGCCTCTCCATCACCTGGGAGGGTGAGGGCGTGAACGAGAAGGGCTATGACGCCAGCGGCAAGTGCATCGTTGCCGTCGATCCCCGCTATTTCCGTCCGACCGAAGTGGAAACCCTGCTCGGCGATCCGGCCAAGGCCAAGGAAAAGCTGGGCTGGGTGCCGAAGATCACCTTCCAGGAACTGGTCGCCGAAATGATGCGTGAAGACCTGAAGGCTGCCGAGCGCGACGAACTCGTCAAGCGACACGGCTTCGCGGCCTACGACTATCACGAATAAGCCGCAGGCTCCGTTCGCTGATCTTTCTGAGGGGCGGTGGAGACACCGCCCCTTCGCATGTCAGGTGCCTGCCCACGGGCACACAGAGCAGGCCGGCAGAACCGGCCTCCCCCCTCACCACAGATCGACGTGGCGGTTGACATCCTTGTAGAGCAGATAGCGGAAGCGGCCCGGGCCGCCGGCATAGCAGGCCTGCGGGCAGAAGGCGCGCAGCCACATGAAGTCGCCGGCTTCCACCTCCACCCAGTCGGAATTCAGGCGGTAGACGGCCTTGCCTTCCAGCACGTAGAGCCCGTGCTCCATCACATGGGTTTCCATGAAGGGAATGGTGCCGCCCGGCTCGAAGGTCACGATGTTGAGATGCATGTCGTAGCGCAGGTCGGCGGGATCGATGAAGCGGGTCGTTCCCCAGGCGCCGTTGGTATCGGGCATGTGGGAAATCGCGTGCTCGTCCTCATGGGTGAAGATCGCCGGCGGCAGTTCCAGCCCGTCCACCACCTGGAAGCGCTTGCGCACCCAGTGGAATTTCGCGGCAACCGCCCCGTCGTTCTTCACCGTCCAGGCAGAGCCGGCCGGCAGATAGGCGAAGGAGCCGGCCCGCAGAGGATGGGCGGTGCCTTCCAGCGTGATCGTCATCTCGCCCTCGACCACGAAGATCGCACCCTGCGCCTCGCGGTTCGGTTCCGGCTGCAGGCTGCCACCGCTCGGCGCCACCTCCATCAGGTACTGGGCAAAGGTCTCCGAAAAGCCGGTCATCGGCCGGGCGATGATCCAGGCGCGCGTCTTGTCCCAGTGCGGCAGCAGGCTGGTGACGATATCGGACATCACCGTGCGCGGGATCACCGCATAGGCCGTGGTGAACACCGCCTTGCTGGAAAGCAGTTCCGTCTGGCCCGGCAGGCCACCCATCTTGGCGTAATATCGCGCTTTTTCCATTCTTCCATTCCACGCTGGTCACGGCCGAACCCCGGCCTTCCCCTTCTCATAGACCGAAGATCGGGCAAGATAAATGGCGCAGGAAACGGGCCTTTCGGGTTCGGGAACGCAGGGGGTGATCAGGCGCGCCCGAGGATCCAGCCTTCCCAGGTGGTGACCGGCGCCGGCAAGGGGGCGCCCTCGGGCCTTGCGCCGAAAACCACGTCGATCATCGCGAGCAGCCCGACCGTGCAGTCAAAACGATCCTCACCGGCGGCATCGACGCCAAAACCATCGGCCAGCGACGGAAGAAGGGCTGAGGCGTTAACCCTGGTACGACCGGCAATCCAGCGATGCAGAAAACCCGTAGCTCTCAGGCGCCCCTCCTGCTTGCGCTTGCTCCACACCGGCTGGCGCGCAATGCCGATCTGGCCATAGGCATCGCCCGGATAGGTTTCCGCAATCACGATCGCCTTTTCGGCCAGAAGCCCGGATAGCGTCCCATCGAAAGGCCAGAGGCCGATGCGATTCCGGTTGGGCAGGATGATCTCGCGCCAGCCGGTGATCGCCGCCTTGCCGACCTGGTTGCCGCCAAGCGTCCAGAACAGCATGGCAGGCGTCGCCCTGCCCGGTGCCGGCCGCTCGCATTGGCGCAACAGATCGGCAGCATCGAGACCCAGTCCCGTAAACAGATGGCTGCGCAGGGTGCCGCCGGGTCGGGCAGGATAGAAGGGACGCGACACGGAAATTTCCTGCCGCACGGCCGCCACGCGGAACCAGTCCGCCCAGTCCCCCTCGCCCGCCACGTCCAGAAAATGGCGGAAGGAGGCAAGGCCGGTCAGCACACCATAGGCGACCGGCAGCCCGATCGGAAAATCGAAGCCCAGCAGCAACGGTCCGGCTTCGGTTGCCCGGGGGGCAAGGCGCTCGATCAGATCCGCGGTATTGCCAACCGGCTCCGGCGCGGCCAGGCGGTAGCCCCCTCCCTCGCGAATGGCGACCGCCATCCAGCGCTTGCGGGCGTCGATGCTCCAGTCGCAATGGGCAATGATGGCCGGCAGCATACGTCGTCTTCTCCCCTCGCATGACGGTTCTCTTCGTCCTGCCGGCGTGCAAGGCCGGCCCGTTCCCGATCAGGCGCTTCGGGCACCGCAGGTTGTCAACAGTTAGACCAAAGTCGTTCTGATCCGTCCATTCGAGCTGTGCTAGGTTTTTCAATGTCGCTCTTGGCCACCGCGTTGATTGTGGTCGCCACGCAAGGACCGACACCCGGCAACAGGCCGGAGGAAATGCAATGAGGAGGCGATCGCGCAAGCGACGCGTTGCATTCCCGGCCGGGACGGCCGGCATCGGAGTGAGGGGCGCTGCTGGAGGCAGGGTTCACGCGAGAGACTGTGATCAGCGGCATTGGCAGGCCGAGAGGCTGGAATCTAGGAGGAGGCATACATGGCAGCAATTGAAATGAACGCCAGGGACCGATCGCGTCCCATGACGGGTGAGGAGAAGAAGGTCATCATGGCCTCTTCTGCCGGCACCATCTTCGAATGGTATGATTTCTATCTTTACGGTTCGCTCGCCGCCATTATCGGCGCGCAGTATTTCACGGCCTTCCCCGAAGCTACCCGTAACGTCTTTGCGCTTCTCGCCTTCGCGGCGGGCTTCATCGTTCGCCCCTTCGGCGCCCTGGTGTTCGGTGCGCTGGGCGATCTCGTCGGGCGCAAATACACCTTCCTCATGACGATCCTCATCATGGGTCTGTCCACCTTCCTCGTCGGTCTTCTGCCCGGCTACAACAGCTGGGGTGCGGCGGCGCCGATCATTCTCATCATCCTGCGCATGCTGCAGGGTCTGGCACTTGGGGGTGAATATGGCGGCGCGGCGGTCTACGTCGCCGAACATGCGCCGGCCAACCAGCGCGGCTACTTCACGGCCTTCATCCAGACGACGGCAACCCTCGGCCTTCTGCTCTCGCTGATCGTCATTCTCGGGGTGCAGAGCTATGTGAACGCACACTGGGCGCCGACGGCGGTTCTCGATGCGGCAGGAGCCGCCGTCATGAACCCGGATGGCACGCCGAAGATGATCAAGGCCTTCGATCTCTGGGGCTGGCGCGTTCCGTTCCTGGGCTCGATCCTGTTGCTCCTGATCTCGCTCTATATCCGCATGCAGATGAATGAATCGCCCGCCTTCAAGAAGATGAAGGAAGAGGGTGCAGCCTCCAAGGCCCCGCTGCGCGAAGCCTTCGGCACCTGGAAGAACGGCAAGTTCGCCCTCATAGCGCTGTTCGGCCTCGTCGCGGGTCAGGCCGTGGTCTGGTATTCCGGCCAGTTCTACGCCCTGTTCTTCCTGCAGAACGTCATCAAGGTCGACAGCTTCACGGCCAACGTCATGGTGGCCTGGTCGCTGATCCTCGGCACCGGCGGCTTCCTGTTCTTCGGCTCGCTGTCGGACAAGATCGGCCGCAAGCCGATCATTCTCGCCGGCTGCCTGATTGCCGCGCTCACCTACAAGTTCGTCTTCCCGCTTCTGACGGAAACCGCAAATCCGGCGCTGCACGCCGCCCAGCAGACCGTCGTCACCGTCACCGCAGCCCCCGGCGACTGCTCGTTCCAGTTCAACCCGGTCGGCACCGCCAAGTTCACCTCGTCCTGCGACATCGCCAAGTCCACCCTTGCGCGCTCTTCGGTGAACTACACCTCGGTTCAGGATCCGGCTGCCACAACGGCACAGGTCAAGATCGGCGAAACGGTCATTCCGTCCTATGACGTGAGCAAGCTGACCGGCGATGCCGCCAAGGCAACGCCTGCCGCCTTCACAAAGGCGGTCAACGACGCCCTGACGGCTGCCGGCTATCCGCTGGTTGCCGACAAGAACACCACGGTCATCAGGGCCGCGCACTTCTTCGACATCTTCAGCGGCCAGAAGATCGCGGTCGTGCTGATCCTGACCTACCTCATCATCCTGGTGACGATGGTTTACGCGCCGATCGCCGCCATGCTGGTCGAACTCTTCCCGACCCGCATCCGCTACTCCGGCCTGTCGCTGCCCTATCATATCGGCAACGGCTGGTTCGGCGGCCTGATGCCGGCCACCGCCTTCGCCATCTCCGCCCAGACCGGCAACGTCTATGGCGGTCTGTGGTATCCGATCATCATCGCCGGTGCGACGGTGGTCATCGGCGCCCTCCTGGTGCCAGGCGGCACGCACAAGAAGAACATCTTTGCCGACGACGCCAAGTAAGCGTCATCCCAGGCAATCCAACAGGCGGGCCGGCAGCAATGCCGGCCCGCTGCCTTTTGCAGGCATCGTCTGGAACAAGCCCGTGGCATCAGCCCTGGCGACGGGAGCGCTCCCAAACCGTCCAGCCGGCGAGAAGCACCGCAAGGATCACGAGGTTCGCCACGATGCCGAGACCGATCTTCTCCGGCATGCTGCCCGGCTGCGTGGCGGCTGTGGTGATGGTGAGAAGGATGGCGATGAAGACGACGCCCATTGCCAGCGGCGCGGCCATGCCCATCGCGGCCCGCGTTCTGAGCGCCGTCATCAGCAGGAAGAAGATCAGGCCAATGCGGAAGGGATCGAGGAGTTGCGAGGTCAGAATGTCCAGCATGGCAAAAATCCTCCGGTCAATGCTGCGCATGGTTCCCATAAACAACCGCAGGGAGCAAGAGAGCCGCCCGGCCCGCACGGCATTCTGAAACGAGGAAAGCCGGCGGGTTGCCCCACCGGCCTTCTGGAGAACGCAACGTGCTGACGGATCAGGCGAGCGTGTAGGCGGTCTTCACCACGGTGAAGAACTCGGCCGCATACTTGCCCTGTTCGCGCGGACCGAAGGAAGAGGCCTTGCGGCCACCGAACGGAACGTGGAAATCGACACCGGCGGTCGGCAGGTTGACCATCACCATGCCGGCTTCCGAATTCCGCTTGAAATGCGTGGCATGCTTCAGGCTGGTCGTGGCAATGCCGGCCGAAAGGCCGAAGGGCGTATCATTGGCAACGGCCAGCGCTTCCTCGTAATCCTTGACCCGGATGACAGCAGCCACCGGCCCGAAGATTTCCTCGCGGGAAATGCGCATCTGGTTGGTCGCTTCCGTGAAGAGGGTCGGCTGCAGGTAGAAACCGGGCGTCTCGCGCTCGACACATTCGCCGCCAAAGGCCAGCTTCGCGCCTTCCTTCTTGCCGATCTCGATGTAATCGCAATCCTGCTTCAGCTGCTTTTCATCGACGACCGGGCCGATATGCGTGCCGTCCTTCAGGGCGTGGTCGACATTGAGCTTGCCGAGGCGTTCGGTGAGGGCGGCGACAAACTTGTCGTGGATGCCTTCCGTGACGATGATGCGCGAGGACGCGGTGCAGCGCTGGCCGGTAGAGAAGAAACCGGAATTGGCGGCGGCTTCCACGGCCACGGACAGATCCGCATCGTCCAGCACGACCATCGGGTTCTTGCCGCCCATTTCCAGCTGGAACTTGCGGTTATGCTCGATGGAGGCGAGCGCCACGCGCTTGCCGGTGCCGGTGGAGCCGGTAAAGGTGATGCCGGCGAGATCCGGGCTGTCGAGCATGGCCTGGCCCACGACCGAGCCGCGGCCCATCACGAGGTTCAGCACGCCCTTCGGCAGGCCGGCGCGGTGCAGGATATCGACGATCGCCCAGGAGCAGCCGGGCACCAGATCTGCCGGCTTGAAAACCACCGTATTGCCGTAGGCGAGCGCCGGCGCGATCTTCCAGGCCGGGATGGCGATCGGGAAATTCCACGGTGTGATGATGCCGATCGGTCCGAGCGGCTCGCGGGTGATCTCCACACCGATGTTGGGACGGGCAGACGGCAGAACCTCACCAGCCAGACGCAGGGTTTCACCAGCGAAGAAGTCAAAAATCTGCGCGGCACGGATCGTCTCGCCGATGCCTTCCGGCAACGTCTTGCCCTCTTCGCGCGACAGCAGGCGACCAAGCTCTTCCTTGCGTGCCAGAATCTCGTCGGCGGTCTTCTTCAGGATGGCGTGACGCTCCAGGATGCCCGAGCGCGACCAGGCGGGGAAGGCCGCCTTGGCCGCAGCAATGGCGGTCTTGGCATCTTCGGCGCTGGCCTGGGCGTAGAGACCAACGACGTCCTTGGTATCGGACGGGTTGATGTTTTCCGATGTCGAACTGCCGACCCATTCGCCGGCGATCAGGTTGTGGTGGATGGTCATCGAGCCTCCCTCTGGCGTTCATGCGCCGTTCTGAAAATCACGAAAGAAAATATGCAAGGCGCACGCAATGTCACGCCTTCGCCGCGGACATGCAACCCAATCCGCTGCCTGCGCGCCACCATACTTATATTACGTCTGTCCGCAAGACATATGACAGGTTTTGACGGCTGCATTTATGATCCCGGCCCCGTCCGACGGGGCCAACGAAATTGGGCAAAAAAATTGCCGATTTCTGCATGTTAACAGCGAGATAACATGAAAGTTTCGCAAACCGACAGGCTGCTTGTGAAATTTTATTTTATGAAACCTCTTGCTCATTTTCGAAAACCGCGTAGATTGCACTCATCGAACTTGGTTGTGACTTTGTCCACGAGCGGACCGCTCTGTCAGATTTCCCTTCAAATATCGATCCTCGGCCGGGGTCCGGTCAGGAAACCTCAACGATTTGAAAAGGAGATCGTTATGAACAGTGGCACCGTAAAGTGGTTCAACAGCACCAAGGGTTTTGGTTTTATTCAGCCGGATAACGGCGGCCAGGACGTTTTCGTCCATATCTCGGCCGTTGAGCGCGCTGGTCTGCGCGGCCTGACCGATGGTCAGAAGATCCGCTACGACATCGTCCAGGACAAGCGCTCGGGCAAGAGCTCGGCTGACAACCTGATCGCTGCGTGATTGTCATTCACCGGCCCCGACCACGGATGTACTGGCGGTTGATCGGAAAATGACGGGAGAGGTCGGGGTAACGCCCGGCCTTTTTGTTTTGCGCATTCCCTTTCTTGCGCAGTGCGGAGGCCCCCATGCGAGGTCCACGTTATGCCGTTGGATGCCGGGTGGTGCTCAAAGACCTGCCAGGCCCCGGCGGATCGCCGGTTTCCGGCCATATTTCTGCGATGCTGCCCTCCACCAACGGGCACATCCAATACCGAATTCGGCTGGAGAACGAAGCGTTCGAGCGCCGCATCATCGAGACGGACATCGATGCCGAGCAATCGGACCGTCCGATACCGGAAGAAGCCGCCGTCCTTCCCGCCAAGGGAACCTCCTGGTTGAACCCGCAGCGGATCAAGGTCGGCAAGTAGACAACACGAACATTGCACATCAGCCAGCCATGGCGTGCAAAAGGAGATGTTTTGCAGGTTCTAGTTCGAGACAACAATGTCGACCAGGCCCTTCGGGTGCTGAAGAAGAAGTTGCAGCGGGAAGGCGTTTTCCGCGAAATGAAGGCGCGCAGCGCCTACGAAAAGCCCTCCGAGCGTCGCGCCCGCGAAAAGTCGGAAGCCATTCGTCGCCAGCGCAAGCTGGCCCGCAAGAAGATGCAGCGCGAGGGCCTGCTGCCCGCGCCGAAGAAGGCCGCTCCCCGCGGTCGCGGCTGATCAGCCGTTCCAGAGCGTTTCCGCCCCATCGGGCAGGAAACGCCCTCTCCCGCAACGGCGCACCGCGCCGGAAGTGACTGCACAGGCAGTCACGCGGCCCCTCCTCCCAACAGCAAAGGGCAGAACCATGCCGGATGACGCAAGGGAAACCCGCAGCAGACCATCGGCGCGTGACCGCGCCGCTGCCACAGACCAGTCCGCCCGGGCGATCATTTCCGCCGAGGCCGAGGCCAGACTGAAGAAGACCGAAAAGCTGAAAGCGCTCCGGCTGGAACAACAGGCCGATGCAGAACCTGCGCCAAAGCCCGCCGCGGGCCGCCGTAAACGGCCTGACTGACGCCGAGATCGGCACAGCCCGAACTGCGAATGAACATGCCGCCGCCGATCCGCTCGAAGACAGCTTCAGCGCAGGCTTCGCGCAGCCACGATCATTCAGACCGCTTCTCATCCCTCCTGTCGGGAGCCGTTCTCAGCGGGCGATACCGGCTGAGAGGGCACCGCATTCGGGCGAATGACGGGCGTATCGCCAACCGGCGGCGCGGGCGTCACGATGTCCTTATCTCCAACGGGAGGCGGCGTCAGTACGCCGTTGCAGTCGGAGAGAGAGTTTCGTCCACCGGCATCGGAGCCTTGCCCGTTCGGTGCCGCGGGGGCCGGCGCCGTACAATCACCGTGGCCTGTGGCATCCTTCGTCTGCTGCGCCGCGGCCATCGAACCGAAGAGACACAGCGCTGCGGCAAGGGCCACGAATACGGCACGGAATCGGCCTTTTCCCGGGCGCGGCAGGTTGCGCCGGACGCGGGCGGCCTCTCCCCTCGGATCTGTCCTGTGATGCGGCATGGGTCACCTCCTTTGCGAGGCGAACCCGCAAGGAGGGGAGGATGTTCCCCCATTTCAATGGCAAAGGATCGGATGCTGCAATCGATCAGGGCCGCGGCACGAAACTCTCCCGCACCACGATTTCCGGCACCACCCGCTCGCGCCCCGGCTCGCCATCCGGATCGGCCAGGCGTCGCTCCAGGAGATCGACGGCGCGCTGCGCCATCACGACGGGGTCCTGCCGGAAGGTGGTCAGGCCGTAATTCAGCCAGGCGGCCTGCGGCACGTCATCGAAGCCGATGACGGCGAGATCCTCGGGAATGCGGAGATTGCCCTCGCGCCGCACCACGTCCATCACCCCGAAGGCGATCAGATCGTTGGCGCAGAAGACCGCATCCGGCCGCTCGCTTTCCGCCAGAAGGGCGCGGCCCGCCATCACGCCGCCTTCGTAATCGGAATCGGCCCCGTGGGCGATCGCAACGCTCTGACCGTGATATTCGACCTCCGCCACGAAGGCGATCTGCCGCTCGAGGATCGACGGGGTCGCCGAATGCGATCCGGCAAAGGCAAGCCGCCGCCGTCCGGCACGGATCAACAGACGCGCTGCCTCGATGGAGGCTTCCGCATTGCCGGCATGCACATGGTCGGCATCCGGTTCCGAACGGCCGATCATCACCACCGGCTGTCCGTTGCGCTTGGCAAGCTCGAAGAAACTGGCCGGCGGAGAGCCGGACAGAATGATGGTCGCTTCGGCCCGGTGGCCGATCAGCGTCTTCTGGGCGGCCAGCAGTTCCTCTTCCGTCTGCCCGGTATTGATGAGGATCGGCACGCTGCCGCGGCGGATCAGCGCCTTGGCAAGTGCTGCGGTCAGATAGGCGCGAAAACCCACTTCCGGCTTGGTTGCCACAATGCCGACCAGCCGGCTCTGGTTGTTCAACACGCCGCGCGCCAGATCGTTGACGTGGTAGCCAAGCTCCTCGGCCGCCCGTAGCACCTTTTCACGGGTGGCGGGGGCGACGCTCGCACCGGGCGTGAAGGTGCGCGACACCGCCGAGCGCGACACGCCGGCGCGGCGGGCCACCTGTTCGGCGCTCACGAAGCGCATCCGGTTGGAAGGGGTCTTTCCGTCTTTCATCGCAAGCCTCACCGTCCGACACGAGAGAGAACGTCGGCCTTCAGGAAGCGCTCGACGATCAGCATGAAGATCAGGGATGGCACCAGAAGCAGCAGCGCCGTGATGGATGCAACCTGATAGTTGCCGCCGGAGCCTGCCGTGTAAAGCAGCAGCGGCAGCATGTTCACATCCGGCGCGCCGACGAAATAGCTGCCGGTGAATTCGTCCAGGGATTCGAGAAACACGAAGATCGCGCTCGCCATCAGGCCGGGTGCGGCAAGCGGCAAGGTGATGTCGCGGAAGGTGCGTATGGCACCGGCGCCCAGGCTGCGGGCCGCCTGTTCCAGTTCCACATCGATCGCCGAGAAGGCGGCGGTGGCAATCCACACCGCATAGACAAGGCCGTGCGAGACATGCACCAGAACCACGCCGGCAATCGTGCCGTTGAGGTGGATTTCATAGAAAAGCCGCGCCACGTTGACGTAGACGGTGAGGTTCGGAAAAGCCTGCGGGATGAGGAAGGCGAGCAGGATGAGGCTACGCAGCGGCAGCTTCAGTCGCGCCAGCGCATAACCGGCGGGAATGGCGAAGGCGAGCGAGACGATCACCGTCAGCACCGCCACCGTCAGCGAATTGCCGAGCGATTGCAGCGCGCCGCCGCGCGGCGCAAACACACGCGCCCAGGCGGAGAAACCGTATTCCAGCGGCAGCGCATGCGGAAAATACCACTTCTCCGTGACGGTCCATAAAGCCATGTTGAACAGCGGGCCGAAGATGAGGAAGGCCATCAGGCCGAAGATCAGGCCGCGCGGCAGCCACCAGAGAACGGAAAGGTTCAAACGCAGGGCCGCCATCACGCGCGCTCCTTGAGGCTGATCCGGAGATAGATCCAGGCGACCGACGAGGCGAGCACCAGCGAAATGAGGCCAAGCGCATTGGCGACGCCGTAATCGCCATAGGCGTTGACGCGGAACGCAATGTCGGCGGTCAGCATGGTGGGCGACTGGGCATTGATCATCAGCGGCACCGAGAGAACCGACATCATGGTGACGAAGGAGAGGATCAGGCCGACAGCAAGCGTCGCGGTGACCTGCGGCACGATGATCTCGACCAGAACGCGCAGCCGCGACGCGCCGAGATTGACGGCCGCCTCGATGCCCTCGCGATTGACCGAGGCCATGGCGCCGGCCACCAAGAGGGCGACGAAGGGCGTCTGCTTCCAGACGAAGGCGATCACGATGCCGCGCCAGTCGAGAAAGCTCATCGCATCGATCGGCGTCATCAGGCCAAGGCTGATCGCGGTATTGTTCATCATGCCGTTCTTGGCGAGAAAGGTTCGCAGGATCTGGCCAACGACGATGAAGGGAATGAACATCGGCCAGCGATAGAGCCAGCGCAGGATCGTCACGGCCACGGGATGGGCGCCGAGCGTCAGATAGCCGCCGATTGCGATCGCGCCGAACCCGATCAGTGCCGTGGAGAGGCTGACGATACCGACGCTGAACAGGATGTCGTTCAGATAGAGATCGAAGGCCTTGGCAAAGTTTCCCAGTCCCCAGCCGCCATTCAGCTGAAAGGCGCCGACCGCCGACATGACGAGCGGCAGGATGAACAGCAGCGCAATGACCGCAAGCGCCGGCATGACGAGCAGAAGGCCGAGGAGACGTCTGGGCATGGGGGAACCCGTCACAGATGGTTGGTCGAACTTTTCGAACGCGGCAGCACCGGCCGCCAGTCATCCCCCTCCGGCCGGCGGGCCGGAGGGGGTCTTTAGCGAACCGGAAAAGCTTACTTCACCGACTTCTCATAGGCTTCCAGGATCGCATTGTTGTAGGGCGCGATCGGGAAGGGCTTGCCCTTGGAGGCGAGATCTTCCGGCGAGATGTCGACGAACAGCTTGTTCCAGGTGGCGCCGTCCAGCTCGGCCTTGACGTGCTGGGCGTCGATGCCCGGATACCAGTTGAAGCGCTTCACGATGCCTTCGGCCTGCACCTTCGGGCTGGTGGCGAGTGCCACGAACTTCTCGGCCAGATCCTTGTGGGCGGTCTTTTCCGGGATCACGTAGTGCATGGGCTGGCCCGGCATGCCCGGTGCCGGCAGAAAGAGCTTCATGTCCGGCGGCAG
The DNA here is from genome assembly GCF_900156005.1 of Rhizobium sp. RU35A. Lineage (NCBI taxonomy): Bacteria > Pseudomonadati > Pseudomonadota > Alphaproteobacteria > Hyphomicrobiales > Rhizobiaceae > Rhizobium > Rhizobium sp. RU35A. Next base: position 738,386 of record NZ_FTMR01000001.1, read on the forward strand.
GCGGCCATCGGCCTTCCAGCTGTAGAACATGTCAACCCAGACCGGACCCATGGCGATTTCGCCGCGCGACAGAAGATCGAGCGTACCGGCATTGCCGGGGGTCAGCGTCGCATTGGTGGTGAAGTCGGCAAGGCTCTTCAGCGCCTTGTCCCACTTCTTGGTGTCCTCTTCCTTGAAGGGGCCGTTCATCAGCGTGGTGGCATCGCCCTCGCCGAAGGCATAGATCCAGCCCATGACGAAGCTGACGCCGGACGCGCCACCCTTGATGCCGTTATAGCCGAACTGCTTCGGATGGGCCTTCGCCCATTCGACGATTTCGGCATAGCTCTTCGGCGGATTGGCGACGAGCGTCGGGTTGTAGGCAACGGCCGTCTGGCTGTTGAACATCGGCATGACATAGCCGTCGACATTGGTGCCGAGCGCCATCTTCGCGTTGTCGCGCGTCACCAGCTTGCCGGTGTCGATGTCGCCGCGATACTTGGCGAGATAGCCCTTGGTGACCATCGGGCCGACGAACTTCTCGTGAACGACGGCAACGTCGGTATCCCACTTGTCGGCCTTGGCGCCAGCCTGCGCATCGAAGCGCTCGAGGATCTTCTGCGAGCCGGCATCGCCGGGGCCGGTGCCGACGGCGCGCACCGTGTTGCCCGGATAGGTCTTCTCGAACAGCGGGCCGAGATACTGGTTGATGTAGTCAACCATGTTCTGGTCGCCCGCGGTGGCGACCGTCAGTTCCTCGGCATGCACGGGCATGGCAACGAGGGCTGCGGCGAAGGCGGCGTAGGACAATGTCTTCATGGGTCTTCTCCGGATGTGTCGGGAAAGGAAGTCAGGCATCGGTTTTCACGCCCGAGAGGCGGGAAAGGGAGGAGGCGGAGGCAGGCTCCGCCAAATTGAACAGGAAGAGCGCATCGGCCCCCACATGCACGGCCACGCGCTCGCCCGGCTGGCAGGCACGCGGCGCATCGGCCAGAATCTCATGGGCGCCGGTGCGCACCACATGGCGCCAGTGGCCGCCGGGATAGGTGACCGCCAGAACCTCGCCCCGGAAGGTCATGCCGTCTTCGGGCGTAGCGGTATCGAGCGTGGCAAGAATGCGTGCCGCTTCCGGCCGGAACCGGGCCTCGACGGCGCCGGACGCGAGCGAGCGTCCGTCAAGCGGCACACCACCGGCGGCATGGACGGCGCCAGGCGAGAGCACGAAGCGATCCCCGACGACGAAGCCGTCGAGCTTCAGCAGATTTTCGGCGCCCATGAAGGCGGCGACGAAGGGCGAGGCCGGGCGGTTGTAGACCTCTTCGGGCCTCCCCTGCTGGGCAATGCGGCCGGCATCCAGAATGACGATGCGGTCCGCCATCACCATGGCTTCCTCGCGGTCATGGGTGACGTGGATCGCGGTGATGCCAAGCCGCTGCTGCAGGGCACGCAGTTCATGGCGCACCGTCAGGCGGATGCGCGCATCAAGGTTGGACAAGGGCTCATCAAGCAGCAGGATCTCCGGATCGATGACGAGGGCACGACCCAGCGCCACGCGCTGCCGCTGCCCACCGGACAGTGCCTGCGGCTTGCGGCCACCCAGCCCCTGAAGGCCGAGCAGCGACTGCATGGCCGACACCTTCGCCGCGATGTCGGCGCGCGGCACCCCCTTCAGCTTCAGGCCATAGGCAATGTTTTCGTCCACCGTCATGTGCGGCCACAGCGCATAGGACTGGAAAACCAGCGCCATGCCGCGCTTGTCCGGCGGCAAGTGGGTGATATCGCGTGCACCGATGTGTACACTGCCTGACGAGGGCGCGTTGAAGCCGGCAAGGGTGCGCAACAGCGTGGTCTTGCCGCAGCCGGACGAGCCAAGCAGCGCCACGAATTCACCGGCACGGATCGACAGATTGATATCCTTGAGCACCTGCGTTGCGCCGTACCGGGACGCAATGCCGTTCAGCTCCAGATAACCCGATCCACTCATGTTCGCACTCTCCTTGCACAGCTGTGCAGCTACTGGAGAGTGTCTTAGGACCTGTTTCTAACAGACAGATGACAGACGGGAACCTTGAGGATTTTTTCGCCGTCGGAGAGGGGGCTCAGGTGAGGAAGGAGAAGCAGTCCGTGAGGCCGGGCGCACACGCCACGATGCCACCGCCCTGCGCCAGAAGGCTTGGAACGGGTGCCATCGCCACATGGGCACCGGCCTCGCGGGCAATCAGCGCCCCGGCCAGCATGTCCCAGCTGTTCAGGTGGCGCTCGTAATAGAGATCAGCGACGCCTTCGGCGACCCGGACAAGACCGATCGCAGCCGCACCCATACGCCGGTAATCGACACCGAGGTCGTGCAATCGGCGCGAGATGGCCAGATAATCCTCGAAGCTTGTGCGCCGGCTGTGGCCGATCATCGCCATGGCCGCAGTGGGATCCCGCGTGGCTGCGGCCCGGATCGGCGCTCCCTCTTTGAAAGCACCCGCACCCGCAATCGCATGAAAAACACAGTCCTGCGTAGCATCATAGATCACCCCGAGACGGATCGCATCGGCCTCGACATAGGCAATCGACACGCCCCAGTGACGGAAACCGCGAATATAGTTGGTGGTGCCGTCGATCGGATCGACCACCCACATGCCGCCGCTGCCCGCCTCAGTGCCGCCCTCCTCGCCCAGGAAGCCATCACCGGCGAACGCACCGACCAGCGAGGCGCGAATTTCCGCCTCGGCGCGGCGATCCACCGCCGTCACGAAATCCTGCGGCCCCTTGTTCTCCACAGACAGCGACAGCGGATCGTTCTCGGCCCGATGGCGCGCCGCCCATCGCCCGACCTGACGGGCAATATCGATGGCAACCCGTGCACGCGCCTCGAACGGGTTTGCATGCGGCAGGCTGTCCGTCATGGGGATCTACGCTTTCCGTCTGTATTCACTTGCCCGCCACCGGCGGCAGCCGGAGGCGGGACTGTGCGATTCGCGCTGAAATTTCCAGGGGGTTATCGCCTCATCGATCACGCAGACGCAAGCCTTGCGGCCACCGGGTGGGAAGAAGATTGCGCTTCGCCCTGAGGTCCAACGGTTTTCGCCGAGAAAACGGAACCAACCACGTGCAGGAATGTTGTCCTGCACGTTAAAAGGAAGGCGACACCATGACGACTGATCACGCAAGCGATCGCGTCCGCGCGGAAATGCTCGAACTCATTCCCGCCCTGCGATCCTTCGCCCGGCGGCTCGACCGCAGCCCCAGCAATGTTGACGATCTGGTACAGGAGACGCTGATGCGCGCGCTTGCCAATCTCGACAAGTTCCAGGAGGGAACCAGCCTCAAATCCTGGCTGTTCACCATCCTTCGCAACACCTTCTGCACCCGCTTCGGGCTTGCCAAGCGCGAGATCGTCGGGCTCGATGATTGCGCCTCGGCGCGGCCGACGGTGAATGCGCCGCAAGAATGGGCGGTACGCGCCCAGGAATTCCACCGGGCCTTCCTCGATCTCCCCCGGCATTACCGCGACGCGGTCGACATCATCCTGATCCAGGGCCAGAGCTACGAGGTGGCGGCCGAACGGTGCGGCTGCCCGGTCGGCACGATCAAGAGCCGCGTCAACCGCGCGCGTGCGCAGCTGGCGCAGCAGCTGGACTGATTCGTCCGCAGGCGCTGCCAGCCCGGTCGTCGCCCCTCCCGCCTTTTTCAGCGCCCTCCGCAGGCTGTTGCCGTGGGGGGATGTTGACGCGTTGGACGGGCGCGCGACACCCGAAGGCAATGCGCGCTCCATGTGCGGGTGCCCCTATTGTGTGATGGCGTGCGGGCTCGGCTGACCGGGTGCATCCGCCGCCGTCTGCGTGGCGGGACGCGAGGCCAGCACCGCGATGAGGGCGAGCAGCACGAGGGCAGCGAGGATGATCCAGCGGTTTCGTGTCATGCGATGATCTCCGATCGCGTCGGCAGGTTTCCGGAAAGGATGCCGGCGGCGCGGGGCCGCCGGCGGGCAAACGTCACATCTGTTCGGTCTGGGCGCCGCTATCCGGGCGTGCCGGGCCGAGATCCGGCTTCTGGCCCAGCGGCTTCATCGGCATGGCGGCGAACCGGCCCTTGCCATCGATGGATTCCCCTTCCGACCAGCGACCGGCAAGCGGCTCGACACCGGCCTCCTGGAAGCCGAGGAAGGCATAGGAGAACTCCTGGTTTTCCAGATCCTGCGGAAAGCTGTTGGGGATGGGGAACACGCCCTGGGGACCGCCCAGTTCCTCCAGCGCCGCCAGCCACTGGTTCTGGTGCATGGTGTCGCGGGCGATCAGGAAGGAGAGCATGTCCTTCATGCCGGCATCATTGGTCATGTTGTAGAGACGCACGGCGAGCGTGCGGCCGGTCGCTTCGGCGGCAACATTGGCGGTCATGTCGGCGGCGATGTTGCCACTGGCATAGACATGCGACATGTCGAACGGCACGCCGTCGCTATCCACCGGCATGGCCGACAGGCCGGACGACAGGATGTTCTTCATGTTGATGCCGCCGAGCACCATGCTGGAGACCGGATCGGCCGCAACGGCCTCCTTTTCCGACAGCGGCGCGCCTTCCAGATTGAGCGCGACGGCGGTTGCCAGCATTTCGATATGGCCGAGCTCTTCCGTGGCCGTGTTCATCAGCATGTCGCGGAACTTGCTGTTGCCACGCGCGCCGCAGGCCTGGAAGAAATACTGCATGGCGACGCGGATCTCGCCCTCGATGCCGCCGATCGCCTGCTGCAGGGCCCGCGCGAACAGGGGATCTGCCTTCTCCACCCGAACCGGATATTGAAGCTTGCCATCCGTATAGAACATGTCTCTCTCCTTGAGGTTGGATCGGCAGCCCAACCGTAGGAGGTGAGAGAAGTTCCTTTTTTCCTGGGAGGCCTTTGGCAGGCGCGTCCTGCTGCCCAGCGATCAGGCCGCCCGCTCGGCTCCGATCAGCCGCGGCGAGACTTCCGTCTCGAAACTCTTCAGCGCCGCGCCGATGGCCTGATGCATGTCGAGATAGCGATAGGTGCCGAGGCGGCCGCCGAAGATTACCCCCGTCTCCTCTTCCGCCAGCTTGCGATAGGCGAGATAGGTACGCCGGTCCTCCAGTGTATCCACGGGATAGTAGGGTTCGTCGGCGCGGGTGGCGAAGCGGGAATATTCGCGCACGATCACCGTGCGGTCGGCGGGATAGTCGCGTTCCGGGTTGAAATGCCGGAATTCGAGGATGCGGGTATAGGGCACATCCTCGTCGGCATAGTTCATCACCGCCGTGCCCTGGAAATCGCCGACCGGCAGCACCTCCTCCTGGAAGTCGATGGTGCGCCATTTCAACTCCCCGGCGCGGTAATCGAAATAGCGGTCGATCGGGCCCGTATAGACCACCGTCTTGTCGGAGGGGATCGCCTGGCGCACCGCAAAGTAATCGGTGGCAAGCTGTACGTCGATCAGCGGATTGTCGAGCATCCGCGTAAAGATCGCGGTGTAGCCATCCACCGGCAGGCCTTCGTAAGGATCGTTGAAGTAGCGGTTGTCGAAGTTGTAGCGCACGGGCAGCCGCGTGATGATCGATTCCGGCAGGTCGCGCGGATCGGTCTGCCACTGCTTGGCGGTATAGCCGCGAATGAAGGCCTCGTAGAGCGGACGGCCGATCAGCGAGATGGCCTTTTCCTCGAGATTGCGCGGCACCCTGCCCTCCAGCTCAGCCGCCTGCGCGGCGATCAGCGCCCGCGCCTCATCCGGCGAAAACTGCCGGCCGAAGAACTGGCAGATCGTGCCGAGATTGATCGGCATGGCAAAGACCTGGTTGCGATAGCTGGTGAAGACGCGGTGGCGATAATCGGTGAAGCGGGTGAAGCGGGACAGATAATCCCACACCGTCCTGTTCGGCGTGTGGAACAGGTGAGCGCCATATTTGTGCACCTCGATGCCTGTCTGCCGGTCGTTTTCGCTATAGGCATTGCCGCCGATATGGGAACGGCGGTCGATGATCAGCACCCGCTTGCCGAGCTGATTGGCCGCCCGCTCCGCCACCGTTGCCCCGAAGAAACCGGCACCGACGATGATGAGATCATAATCCTGGAAATTCATGGGGCGGCCCTCTTCCTGCCAGACGAAACGGTGGCGAGGAGCGCACACGCAAGGCCCCTCGTCGATCCGGTCTAGCCGCCCAGTCTTGAGCCGCCCTTGCGTGACGGGTGGACCACAGTTTTCGTTTGCGCGAGGCAGTGCCGAGAGGCATGGTCAGGCAAAAAGCGATGGACCAAGGGGCAAGGCAGACATCATGACGGCAGACGCGATCGTTCTCGGAGCGGGCATTATCGGGGTTTCCGCAGCCGTGCATCTTGCCCGCCGCGGCAAGAGCGTGGTGCTGGTGGACCGGCGCGGGCCTGGCGAGGAAACCTCCTTCGGCAATGCCGGCCTCATACAGCGCGAAGGCGTGGTGCCCTACGGCTTTCCGCAGGGCATTTCGATGCTGCTGCGCTATGCCATGAACAACCGTGTCGATGCGCATTACCATGCCGGCGCGCTTCCCTCCGTCGCCCGTTTCCTTGCCAGCTACTGGTGGAATTCGCATCCCGCCCGCCATGCCGCGATTGCGCGGGCCTATGCGCCGCTGATCGAACACTCAGTGCGCGAACATGACGATCTGATCCAGGCCGCCGATGCCGGCCATCTGATCCGCAAGCAGGGCTGGACGCAGGCTTTCCGCACGGCGGCAAAACGCGATGCGGAGATCGCCGAGGCCGAGCGGCTGAAGCGCGATTACGGCCTTGGCTTCCAGGCGCTCGATGCGGCGGGTCTTTCAGCGAAGGAACCGCATCTGAGCAGCGATTTCGTCGGGGCGCTGACCTGGACAGATCCCTGGTCGGTCACCGATCCGCATGCGCTGACGCTCGCCTATGCCGGCCTCCTGCAAAGGCTCGGCGGCCGCATCGTCCGCGGCGATGCCACGACCCTTGCCGCGACCGGCACCGGCTGGCGGATGAGTACCGCAGACGGCCCCGTCGAAGGCAGGGATGTGGTCGTGGCCCTCGGCCCCTGGTCCGACACGGTAACGGCGCCGCTCGGCTATCGCTTCCTGCTCGGCGTCAAGCGCGGCTATCACATGCATTACGGCATCAAGGACAACAAGCTCCTGAACGGCTGGACCGCCGACAGCGAGCGCGGCTATTTCCTCGCGCCGATGGACAGGGGCATCCGCCTGACGACCGGCGCCGAATTTGCCCTGCGCGATGCGCCGAAGACGCCGGTGCAATTGGATCGCGCCGAAGCCGTGGCCCGCAACATCTTCCCGCTCGGCGAGCGGCTCGATGCCGAACCCTGGATGGGCGCCCGCCCCTGCACGCCGGACATGATGCCGGTGATCGGCAAGGCGCCGCGCCACCAGGGCCTGTGGTTCGCCTTCGGCCATGCCCATCACGGCCTGACGCTGGGGCCGGTCACCGGCCGTCTGATCGCCGAGCAAATCTGCGGCGAGACCCCGTTCCTCGATGCGCGGGCCTGGCGCCCCGAACGCTTCCCCCTGTGACGGAGACGAACCCCATGCAGAGCGCCAATCCCGGCCACACCGCCTCCTGGTATGCCGCCTCCGCCAATGACACGCGCATCCGCCCGGTGCTGGAGGGCGAGGTGGAGGCCGATATCTGCATCATCGGCGCCGGCTTCACCGGGATTTCCGCGGCCCTGGACCTGTGCGAGCGCGGCTATTCGGTGGTGGTGCTGGAGGCGGAGCGCATCGGTTTCGGCGCCTCCGGCCGCAATGGCGGCCAGATCGTCAATGGCTACAGCCGCGACCTCGCCACCATCGCCGGCCGCTACGGCACCGAGAAGGCCGCAGCCCTCGGGCGCATGTCGCTGGAAGGCGCTGCCATCATCCGCGAGCGCGTCAGCCGTTACGGCATTGCCTGCGATCTTGTCGACGGCGGTTTCTTCGCCGCCTTCACCGACAAGCAGATGCGTGACATGGAAGCCCACAAGCGGGATTGGGAAAAACACGGCCATCCCGGCCTGGAGATGGTCACGCGCACGGAGTTGGGAACTTATGTCCGCACCGATCGCTATGCCGGCGGCATGATCGACCGGCTGGGCGGCCATATCCATCCGCTCAATCTGGTGCTGGGCGAGGCTGCGGCCGTGGAAGGCCTGGGCGGGCGGATTTTCGAAGGCTCGCGCGCCACTGCGCTGGAGGAAGGGGCGACGCAGACCGTGCGCACGCAAAAGGGAGCCGTCCGGGCACGTTACGTGCTGATCTGCGGCAATGCCTATCTGGCCCCGCAGTTTCCGGCGATCAGCGGACGCATGATGCCCGTCTCCAGCCAGGTGCTGACGACGGAGCCTCTGGCGGCGGATCTGGCCGAAGCGCTGCTGCCGGCCAATTACTGCGTGGAGGATGCCAACTACATTCTCGATTACTACCGCCGGACCGCCGACAACCGCATCCTCTATGGCGGCGGCATCGGCTATGGCGGGCGCGACCCGAAGGACATCGTGGCGGTGATCCGCCCGAACATGGTGAAGACGTTTCCGGCGCTCGCCGGCGTGAAGATCGATTTTGCATGGAGCGGCAATTTTGCCCTGACGCTGACGCGCATCCCGCATATGGGGCGCCTTGGCCCGAACGTCTATTTCTCGCATGGCGACAGCGGCCATGGCGTGACGACGACGCATCTTCTGGGAAAGATTCTCGGCGAAGCGGTGGCCGGCCATGCGGAGCGCTTCGACGTGTGGAGTTCGTTGCCGAACCTGCCCTTCCCGGGCGGCAAGACCTTCCGGGTGCCGCTGACCGTTCTCGGAGCCTGGTGGTACGGTTTGCGCGACCGGCTGGGGTTGTAGCCGGTCGCGCTCACCTTGACGGTCGTCCGCCGCGGCGACCGTCAAGGTGCATCATTCTGTATTCTGTATTGCCGTTGTCCGTTCGGGCGGGCGATGTTTCATCGAGCCCTGACATTGCCGTCCATCAGTGCGCCGGCCGCTGGCTTGCTTCCAGGAACACCCGCACCTGGTCACGCGTGGATCGCTTGAAGTCCTCGAGGATATGCTTGGCCTCGTCTGCCGGCGTCTTCAGCGTCAATCGCACGATGCTCACCGTCAGATGGCACATCATGAAGGTGGTGCGGTAATACTGCTCGTGCAGGCTCTCATCGATGAACTGTTCGGTGGCCATGGCAAACATGCCGGCCAGCCGCCGGGTTTCGGTGAGGTCCATGTCGGCCAGCATCTTGTCCGCCTGGATGGCATTCACCAGATCCTGGATCTGCGGATTGCTGTGGACGTAGAGGCAATAGAGATCGATCAGCGCATCGGTGGCCCGGTAGAGGTCATCAGCGACCCGGATATCGGCCAGCCCCGCCTGCATGAATTGCGTGATATTGGCCACATACCGCTCATAGAGCATGGCGATGATGGCCGACTTGTTCGGGAAATACTGGTAGACCGAGGCAATCGGACCGCCGGACAGAGCCGCAATTTCCTTCATCGTCACGGCATCGATGCCCTTCTGGCCGATGAGATCCATCGCCACCTTCAGAATTTCATCGATACGCTCGCGACTGCGCTCCTGCTTGGGAATGCGCCGCAGCACCGGCCGGGTGGCAACCTTGTTGGCATCTGGCATTTCGAACCTCAAACCATCCATCGTATTCCCCCTTCTGATGCGTGTCCCTTCCCCGGGCCACTCGGCGCCTCTGGCGCCCGCTTCTGTTCAGGGTTCCGGTGGAAAACCACACGGAACCTCTCCTCGCAAGACCGGACAGCCCCGCGCCGTCCCGCCATCTCCCTCGACCCTGGGGCCGCATCTCCCGCACCGTCACCGGTGTGAGCCGCTCTCCGCGGCGGAGATCGGGTCCGAAGACCCTTCCCCGCCCGCCGGAGGCTTCCGTTTCCGCGCCAGATCGCACCAAAATGCGACAAGGCACAAAGCCGCATGCATCTTGAAGCGCCCGCCCGGCACCCCAAAATCCTGATTAATCGCCACACCTTTAGTAAAAAGTATGACTGTTGAGAGGCCCCTCGAGAGCCAAACAATCCGACTACAACTTTTCACTGATGAACTTGTACATAGTCTAGGTTATCCATCAGTCTTCAAGTCTGTCTAGCGCCCTTCTCAACTCCGGGCATAATTCTTAATACTTCATGATCTACATTAGTTCAACGAAAATTAGGCCAGGATATCGGCTTTATCCGCCTGCATTGTCATGGGTGAAAATTTATAGTGATCTGAATTTGGACAAAATGAAGGGCATCAGCACCGACAGAAACAGCAATCTGAGAATGTGGTGCGTACCAACATAGGCCGGGTCCGCATGCATGATCACGGCCATGGCGGCCATGGTCTCAAGACCGCCGGGAGCAAAGGCAATCAGGGCCGCCCCGAGCGGCACGCCAAGAAGCCGGGAAATGCCGCCAGCAATGACCGCCGAGATGAACCCGACAAGTATTGTCACCGAAATACCTGCGGCAAAGGCATTGCGCAGGTCCTTCAGTCTGACGCCGGAGAAGCGGGTGCCGATCATGCCGCCGAGCACGACATAGACCGGGACCTGCAGCCAGAGCGGAATGCTGCCATGCACGAAACCGCCGAGATGCGCGAGGATGGAGACACCCATGCCGCCGACGAGGAGCGCGGCCGGCACCTTGAGACGCAGCAGCAGCATGCCGAGAGCTGCGGCCAGCAGGCCCATGGCAGCAAGCGGCACAAGGCCGGTCGCCTCGGGCAGCGTCACCGTGCCGGTACCGGTCGCACCGGAAAACTCCACGATCACGGGCACGAAGAGCGTGAGCGCCAGAACCCGTACGCTCTGGATGATGCTGATGCTGGCGAGGTCACCGCGCGTCTCAGCGGCAAGGCTGAGCACATAGCTCAGATGTCCCGGGCACGCAGCCAGGAGCGCCGTCAGCCGATCATAGCGGAAAAGGCGCTGCAGCATCAGCCAGGCGGACCACAGAAGGATGATGGACGTGACCAGCACCATCACGAAGCTGACGGGCCAGGCGCGCGCCGCCTGCAGAACCTCCGGCGTCACACTCGAGCCCATCGACAGGCCAACGACGAGAAAACACAGATTGCGCACCGGATGCGGGACGGCGACGGAGAGACCGGCCAGACTGCCAAACGTGACGAAAAGGGCAGGACCGATCAGGAAAGGCGCCGGCACGGACAGAAGGCTCATCACCGCCGCGCCGAGCGATCCAAGTGCAAGCGTCTGGCCGAAGGGAATAAGCGCGTTGAAATACATTGAATAAAAGCAATAATGACAAGAAAACCGCGCCGTTATCAGGCGCGGCAGTTCTCTATAGACGACGGTATCCGGTGCACCGGATTGGTATTCTTACGATGTCGCCCCTGCGGGAGGCAGGCGCGGCCGGTATACGCTTCAGGCTGCCGGTGCGGCCACCGGCTTGGCGGGCACATCCAGGCCCAGCAGAAAGTTGATCTGCGGCCGCGCCTTGACGAGATCGTCGATCGTATACTCCGCCAGCACATCGAAAAAGGCGCCGAGAGCCTTGCGCAGAGCCGAGTTGAGGCCACAGCTGTCCACCAGGGGACATTCCACCGCGCCATCCTCGAAACATTCCGCCATGGCAAAGCTGTCTTCGGTCACCTTGACGACGTCGAACAGGGTAATCTTGTCGGCGGCTCGACCCAGACGGATGCCGCCATTGCGGCCGCGCAGGGTTTCGACCAGTCCAGCCCTGGTCAGCGGCTGCAGGATCTTGAAAAGGAAGAGTTCGGAGACGCCGTAGGCCCTGGCAATCTCGGGGATCCGGCTGAGGTGACCATCATTGGCAGCGCAGTACATCAGCATGCGCACCGCGTAATTGGTCTGTTTCGTCAAACGCATGCCATTCTCCCTGCTTCAAGCCTAAGCGTTATATAAGCCCTCTGCCACTTTTGAACAATTCCAAATATGCATATTTTTCTCACCTTATCGTCTTTTCACATTCCTGTGAATTGACCCTGCAGATTAAATCATGAATTCGGATTTCAAGATAATCCGAAAAATGGGAGGTTTATGGATGAAACCCTATCTCGCCGCTTCTGTTGCCGCTTTCACAATGTTGATGGCCGGTGTTTCCGGTGCTGATGCCGCCGGCGAAGTGAACATCTATTCCTATCGCCAGCCGGAACTCATCCAGCCCCTTCTCGACGCCTTCACCAAGGAAACGGGCATCGACACCAACGTGCTGTTCCTCGACAAGGGGCTGGTGGAGCGAATCAAGGCCGAAGGCGCCAATTCACCGGCCGATATCATCCTGACGGTGGATATTGCCCGCCTGATGGAGGCCAAGGAAGGCGGTGTCGTGCAGCCGGTGACCGGCAATGCGACGATCAACAAGGACATTCCGTCCTCCTACCGCGATCCCGATGGCGACTGGTTCGGCCTCACGACCCGCGGTCGCGTGGTCTATGCCTCCAAGGATCGCGTCGCGCAGAACGACATCACCTATGAGGAACTGGCCGATCCGAAGTGGAAGGGCAAGATCTGCATCCGTGACGGCCAGCACGCCTATAATGTCGCGCTGTTTGCCTCGATGGTCGCCCATCATGGCGCAGACTACACGGAAAAGTGGCTGACGGGCCTGAAGAACAATCTGGCCCGCAAGCCCGACGGCAACGACCGCAGCCAGGCCAAGTCCATCATGGCCGGTGAATGCGACATCGCGCTTGGCAACACCTATTATGTCGGCCTGATGATGACCAACGATCAGGCACCGGAAGAGAAGGAATGGGCGAAGTCCATCAAGGTTCTCTTCCCGAACGCTGCCGATCGCGGCACGCATGTCAACATTTCCGGCATGGCGCTGGCCAAGAATGCGCCGAACAAGGAGAATGCGCTGAAGCTGATGGAATTCCTGGCTTCCGGCGAAGCACAGAAGATCTATGCCGAACAGGTCTTCGAATATCCGGTGATGCCAGGCGCCGAACCCTCGGCGATTGTCAAATCCTTCGGCCCGATCAAGCCGGACACGTTGCCGCTGATCGACATCGCCAAGAACCGCAAGACCGCCTCCGAACTGGTGGACAAGGTCGGCTTCAATGAAGGCCCCTCGAAGTAAGCCAAGTGCGTCAGCAGCATGAGATAAAAACGGAAAGGCCGGGCGCAAGACCCGGCCTTTCGCATAGGTGTCGAGAGAACAGTGCTTACTTCATCGTCGGCATGACGAATTCGGCACCGTCCTTGATGCCGGACGGCCAGCGCGAGGTGACCGTCTTGGTGCGGGTCCAGAACTTGATGGAATCCGTGCCGTGCTGGTTGAGGTCGCCGAAGGACGAAGCCTTCCAGCCACCGAACGAGTGATAGGCAAGCGGAACCGGGATCGGAACGTTGACGCCGACCATGCCGATGTTGATGCGGCTGGCGAAATCGCGGGCGGCATCGCCGTCACGGGTGTAGATCGCAACGCCATTGCCATATTCGTGCTTCATCGGCAGCGCGAGGGCTTCCTCGTAGTTTTTGGCGCGGACGACCGAGAGGACGGGGCCGAAGATTTCCGTCTTGTAGATGTCCATGTCCGGCGTCACGTTGTCGAACAGGCAGCCGCCGACGAAATAGCCGTTCTCATAGCCCTGCAGCTTGAAATCGCGGCCATCGACCACGAGCTTGGCCCCGGCTTCAACGCCGCTGTCGATCAGGCCGAGAATGCGATCGCGCGCTTCCTTGGTGACGACAGGGCCCATATCGGCCTTCTCGTCGGTATAGGGGCCGATGCGCAGGCTTTCCACCATCGGTGTCAGCTTTTCGATCAGGCGGTTGGCGGTTTCCTCGCCGACCGGGACGGCAACGGAGATCGCCATGCAGCGCTCGCCGGCCGAACCGTAGCCGGCGCCCATCAGCGCGTTGGCGGCCTGGTCGAGATCGGCATCCGGCATGATGATCATGTGGTTCTTGGCGCCACCGAAGCACTGGGCGCGCTTGCCGTTCATGGCGGCCGTGCCATAGACGTAGCGGGCGATCGGGGTCGAGCCGACGAAGGAGATCGCACCGATATCCTGATGCGTCAGCAGGCCGTCGACAGCCGACTTGTCGCCGTTGACGACGTTGAGGATGCCGGCCGGAAGGCCTGCCTCGATCATCAGTTCGGCAAGACGGATCGGAACGGACGGATCGCGCTCGGACGGCTTCAGGATGAAGGCATTGCCGCAGGCGATCGCCGGCGCAAACATCCACATCGGGATCATCGCCGGGAAGTTGAAGGGCGTAATGCCCGCGCCGATGCCGACCGGCTGGCGGATCGAATACATGTCGATGTTCGGGCCGGCGCCTTCGGTGAACTCGCTCTTCGACAGATGCGGGATGCCGATCACGAATTCGCAGACTTCGAGACCGCGCACGATGTCGCCTTTGGCATCCTCGATGGTCTTGCCATGCTCGCGCGACAGGATCTGCGCCAGTTCGTCCATGTTCTTGTTAAGCAGTTCGACGAACTTGATGAACACGCGGGCGCGGCGCTGCGGGTTGGTGGCCGCCCACTTCGGCTGGGCAGCCTTGGCGCTCTCGACGGCAGCGTTGAGTTCGGCGGCGCTGGCCAGCGAAACCTCGCCCTGCACTTCGCCGGTGGCCGGGTTGAAGATGGACTGGCTGCGGCCGGACGTGCCGGGCACGTGCTTGCCATCGATGAAATGACCGATCTGGTACATGGGTGTCCTCCAGGTTTTGTGTGGCCGTAGTATGCGCTTTAATTTGCACAAGACAACGCGATGATTTACGCATCCGTTGTGCATGAATTGATGTCCATTGACGGATTGATGTTGCCGTCAGGCCCTGCGGTCGTAGAGTTTCCCGGCGCAGGGACATCGGCCGAGGGAAAGTCCCGGAAGGAGCGCCATGCCCATGTCGTCGCATGACAACCGCCATGACGGGAAACGGGGTAGAGGACAAAAGGGACAGGGCGGAGAATAGCGGATGGACTGGGACAATGTGCGCATCTTCCTCGCCGTCGCGCGCGAGGGACAGTTGCTGGCGGCTTCGCGGCGCCTGGGCTTGAACCATGCGACGCTTGGCCGGCGGATCAATGCGCTGGAAGATAGCTTGCGCACCCGGCTCTTGATCCGCAAGCCGAACGGCTGCGAGCTGACGGCGGAGGGACATGCCTTTCTGGAATCGGCCGAACGCATCGAGGCGGAAATGCTGGCGGCGCAGGCACGTACCGGCCAGGTGAACGCGCCAATCGAAGGCACGGTGCGGATCGGGGCGCCGGACGGTTTTGGCGTGTCGTTCCTCGCGCCACGGCTTGGCCAGTTGACGCAGCGGCATCCGAACCTGCGCATCCAGCTGGTGCCGGTACCGCGCGCCTTCTCGCTCTCGCAGCGTGAGGCCGATATCGCGATCACGGTGGAGCGGCCCGCGCAGGGGCGCCTCGTCTGCTCGAAACTCACCGATTACACGCTCGGCCTCTATGCCTCGCGCGATTATCTTGCCCGCAACGGCGAGCCAGCCACGCTGGAGCAACTGAGACTGCATCCCCGCATCGGCTATGTGGAGGACCTCATCTTCTCGCCGCAGCTGAACTTTACCGGAGAGGTGATGCGCGACTGGGATGCAAGCTTCGAGATTTCGAGCGCCATCGGCCAGACGGAAGCGGTGCGCACCGGCGCCGGCATCGGCATCCTGCATGATTACATCGCCCGCCGCGTGCCGGAACTCGCCCGCGTGCTGCCGGACATCACCATCCGCCGCGCCTACTGGACGAGCTATCACGAGAGCCTGCGCGACCTGATGCGCATCCGCGCCGTCGTCTCCTTCCTGCAGGAAGCGGTCGGCGAGGCGCGCTCCATATTCACCTGAGAAGGTAGACGGCCACGCATGATGCAGCCGGAAGGCTCACCCCTTCAGCGCCGCCTCCACAAGGGCCTCGACCGGCTCATCGGCTTTCAGATGCCGCCAGTCCGTTACCTGCGGCAGCCGGTCCAGTTGCCGAGCCAGCACGTCGACGGTGGCATCCGAGGGGCCGGGCGCCCGCTCGCGCACCCGCCGGTGCAGCGTCGCCGTATCCGCTGCCAGCCAGATGCCTGTGAAGCGCGCCTGCGCGGCATGGGCGGCGTCTGCCATGCGCGCACGATTTTCCGGCTTGTCGAACACGGCATCGGCAACCACGCAGGCGCCCGCCGAGAGCAGCACGCCCGCCCGCAGCGCAATCTCGCGATAGACCTCCTGCGACACGTCCGGCGCATAGGCCGCCTGCGGCAGGCGGGTTTCGGCCGGCACATCGAACAGGGATTTGCGGATGCGGTCGCTTTCCAGAAGGCGGGCTCCGGGCGGCACGCCAAGGCGCGGGGCCAGACGGTCCGCCACCGTCGTCTTGCCGGAACCGCTCAGGCCGCCGATCGCGACCAGCCGCGGCGGCTCGGTGGCCAGCAGGGCATCCGCCAATGCGAAATAGGAGCGTGCCTCGCGCACCAGCGCCTCGGACGGCCCCCAGCTTTCCGCCACCTGGGTGGCCGTGACATGCGCCCTGACCGCCGCACGGATCGCCATCAGGAAGGGCAGAAGCACGACGCCGTCATCTTCTTCCGCATCGTCCAGATAGCGGTTCATCGTCAGGTTGGCGAGATCGGCAAAACCGCGATGCCAGAGATCCATCAGCAGGAAGGCGAGATCATAGAGAACGTCGGTCGTTGCCAGTTCGGCATTGAATTCGATGCAATCGAACAGCCGCGGCTCGTCCTCGAGCAGGCAGATGTTGCGCAGGTGCAGATCGCCATGGCAACGCCGCACCTTGCCCGCCGCCGCCCGCCGGTCGAGGCGGTCGGCATGGCGCAGAAGATGAGAGCGGAAACGGGCCGAGAGACGTTCGACTTCATCGGCGGAAAAGACCCGGCTGGTGGCAAAGCCCGCCTCGTTGATCGACAGCACATCGCCGATCCGCCGGGTACCGGCCACGTCGCCGGATACGGGCGCCGTGCGGTGGACGCGGGCAATCATCCGCGCCGTCTGCGTAATCAACGCCGGCGTGAGCCGTCCGGCCACCGCCATGCGGTCAAACAGGCGGTCCTGATCGAAGCGGGCCATCTCGATCAGCGCATCGACGAGCCGCCCCTCCCCGCCAAGCCGCAGAGCGCCCGCCTCGTCGCGGGTGACGCGATGCACGCCACGATAAAGGCCGGGCGCCGTCAGACTGTTCAGCGCCACCTCCGACTCGCAGGCCGAAAGCCGAAAGTCGGGGGTGGAGAAGTCGAGATAGGGCAGCTGCACCGCCCGCTTGAGCTTGAAGGCGCTTTTGCCGGCCAGCGCGATCAAAGAAATATGCGTCTCGATCAGCGTGACGGGTTCGGCGCTGCCGAACGGACCGCCCTCGGACAGGAAGGCCCGGATCTCCTGCTGGTCATCCACGATCATGCTGGCTGGCCCTCCTTGTCGCCCCGTTTCCCATTGTCCGCAGCGGTCCCCTGAGCACACGCCCGCGCAACAGCCACTGCCCGACAACGGTGATGAACCGCACAGGTTGCAGAGCAGAACAGCGGGATCAGGCTAGAAGCGAGCGGGCACCCTGCGCCTTGACATGCCGCAAGCGAAAAACAAAACAGCACATACACGCAGAGGCTGCGCAATGACAAAAGCAAGGTTTCGAGGGATCATCGGAAGAAGAAGTGGTACGGTTGAGTGGAGTTGAACCACTGACCTCAGGTGCCACAAACCTGCGCTCTAACCAACTGAGCTACAACCGCACACCGCCGCCAGCAAGGCCGGCTGCGTCTGGGGCGTGACATAAAAGCATTGTCTGTGTTTTGCAAGCCCCGAATTGCCGCGCCACCGCAAAAAATGCGAAGACGAAAAAGCCGGGCGCTGCGGCCCGGCTGCATTCTTGTTTGTCCGCGGACAGGCGCCTGATCAGGCGGCCTTGAACTGCGACATGACCTTTTCGGCAGCTTCCTTGCCGGGCTTGGAAACCTCTTCCGCCAGCTTGCGGGCGGCTTCCTGCATGGCCTTGGCCTGCTCGACAGTCAGTTCCGCCTGCTTGCGGAAGAAGCCGGTCTGCAGTTCGACCAGTTCAGCTACGGACTTCACACCGAGCAGGGCTTCCATGTGGGACAGCGACAGATCGGCATTCGTGCGCAGCGCGTCGATGGCCTTCAGGCCGAGTTCGACCGAACCGGCCTGAGCGGTCTGCATCGTGGATTCCACGGTTTTCGTCGCTTCTTCAGCGGCCGTCTTCAGCTTGCCGAACGCTTCACGGGACTGGGCGGCACCCTTTTCAGCGATATCGCGGAAACCTTCCGCAAAACGGCTCGGGTCGAATGCGGCGAAGGAAAATACGTCTTCGGTCTTGTAAGCCATGTTCATTGATCCTTGTTCGAACCTGGCCTCCGGTGCGGCGGCCTCATGCACACGTATATAGCGCATGGATTGTTGCATTGCAATATCGTTGTGCAGTGCAACATAAACATTTTCTGATTAACCGTGTTCGGCGATTCCCCGCGCGGGTATGTGGACCGGACGGGGCTGGGAAGTTACTAACAATGTGTTAATCTAGTGCCGGAATGAGATCGGCACCGAGTGCAAGGCCTGCCATGTCCGCTGTGCAATATCCTTTCATCGAGATCGCCGTGCACCCGCGGGTGCGGGATCATTTCGCGGCGGGCAAGGCAGTTGTTCTGTTCTCGCAGGATCTCGGCGAGGTGTTGTGGACCAACGGGCTCGGTGCACGCCTGTTCGGCAAGACGGCGATCTATGACCTGATCGACCAGGGGCCGCCGCGTCTCGACCTCATCCTGCGCCAGGCGCGCACCACGGCGCGCCAGCTTCAGGCAGTGGGCGACAGCCGCACTTTCATCATCCGCATCACCGCCGGCTTCGAACGCGTGGCCGTTCAGGCGCTGTGCGAACTGGTCGCCCTGCCTGATGGGGAAAGGGCCGTTCTTCTGGCCGTGCCCGCCGCCGCACAGCCGCCGCTGACCACAGAGGCCGCCCGGCAGATGATGGACGGCTTCGACGATCCCGGCATGCATGTGGCAGTGCTCGATGGCGAGGGCCAGGTCATGTCCTCCTCCGCCGATTTCTCGCGCCTGAACCTGACGCCGCACACCGCACGCATGCTGGTGACGCTGGCCGCCAACGATCGCGACCGGCTGGTCAAGCGCCCGGTGCCGACGGCCGAAGGCTATCTGCCCGCGGCCATCGCCCGCCTGTCCGATGAGCCGGCGCTGCACCTTCTCTTCCTGGTACAGGCCGATCCGCTGGAGCGCGACCCGGCGCTTGCCACCGAAGAAAGACAACCAGCAGCATCCGCGCCCGCCGCACCGGCCGCACCCCCGGATTTCGATGAGGCTCTCACCGCCGTTTCCGGCATCGTCGAGATGGAGGAAGAGGAGGCTGCAGACACCGAAATCGTGACCGAGCCGGCCGAATCGGTACATGCGGAACAGCCGGAGGCGGTGAAGGCCGATATGTCCGATCTCCCTGTTGTGGATGTCGCGCCCAACCGCATGGGGTCGAGCGGCGGCGCCAAGCAGGAGACACCGGCTGATATCGCAGCCGCAACGGCTGCCGCTGTGCCAGCAACCGACCATCCCGCAGCGCCCGGCTTTGAATTCCGCCGCGATACCCGCGCCACCCGCTTCGTCTGGAAGATCGATGCGGATGGCTGCTTCTGCGCAGTATCCCCGGAACTGGCGGCCGCTGTCGGCCCGCATGCGGCAGAAATCATCGGTCTCGGCTTTGCCGATGTCGCGGCCCTCTTCAATCTCGATCCGGAAGGCAGGATCACGGAACTGCTGACCCGGCGTGACACCTGGTCGGGCAAGACGATCTACTGGCCCGTCGAGGGCACCAGCCTCTGTGTGCCGATCGATCTCGCAGCGCTCCCCACCTATACCCGAAACCGGGATTTCGACGGGTTTCGCGGCTTTGGCATCATCCGCATTGCCGATGTGCAGGAAGATCCGTTGGCGATCGGCCTTACGCTGGTGCCCGGCCCGACAGAAGCCGAGGCGGCAGCCGAGGAGATCGTCGATCCCGACCAGCCCGAACATGCCTGGGTGGAAGACGGCTGGACCGAGGACGAGACGGCCATCGCCTTCGAAGACACAGAAGATCAGCCTCCGGCAGCCGCGGAACCCGCCGCAGTCGATACAGACGCGCCTCCATCACCGGAACACACGGGCGAACACCTGACGCAGGAACAGCCGCAGGCAGCGCAGGAAACCTCCGCCTCCGTGCATCCCTTCCCCGGCGCGGAAAAGCCGGTGCTGCGCATCGTGCAGCCCGCCCTGCCCGGCAGCCCGGAAAAAGTGGTGCGCATCGAAGACCGCCGTCCTTCCGGTCGCGACAGCCTGACGCCCGTCGAACAGGCCGCCTTCCGCGAGATTGCCCGCCGCCTCGATGCCTTCCGCCGTCCCGACGCACCGGCCGAAGACGCCCCGAAGGATGCAACGGCAGAGACCGGCACTATGGCACCGGACGCGGTTTCGAAACCCGCCGAAGCGGTCGCCGAGGACCCCGCGGTCGAGACGGAGACGCTTGTTGCGCAGCACGCTGCCGACATGGCGCCGCCCGTCGGCGAATACGAGATTGCCCCGATCATCGACGATGCCACGACGCTGGTCGATGCGGAGCCGACCGACGTCACGTCGTCCGACGTCGCCGCAGACGATGACCTTTCTCGCGCGATCCCCGATGATGAGAAGGACGCGCCGTCCGGGGACGAGGATGAGGCAGAGCCCCTTGCCGTGGAAGAGCCGCAGGCCGTTTTCGAGACCGCTGCCTTAGAAGCCGACGAGGGCCGCGACGACGCTCCGCAAGCCGCCACGTTCGATGCCGATGTACCCGAGCCGGAAGAGACGGAAGACGACCGCATCTCGATGGCGGAAGCCTATGCGCAGGTGATGAAGCCGCGCCAGCGCCCGGATCTGTCCGCCGACATTATCGACCAGATGCCGGTTGCGCTGCTGGTGCATGCCGGTGACCGGCTGATCCATGCCAATCCGGAATTCCTGCGGTTGACCGGTTACGATTCGCTCGAAGCGCTGGCAGCCGTTGGCGGCCTCGATGCACTGCTGCAGCGGCAGGATCTGGAGGACAAGACCTCCGAGGCCGGCGGCATGGTCGTGGTGCGCGCCGATGACAGCATCGTGCCGGTCACCGCCCGCCTGCAGACCGTGCGCTGGGAACAGTCGACCGTCCTGATCCTCGCCCTGATGCCGGTGAAGGACGCGGCCGAAAAGGCGCCGGCGGAAGACCCGGCGCGGCAGGCCGACCGCGTATCCCGCATGGCCGTCGAGGTGGACGAGTTGCGCGCCATTCTCGACACCGCCACCGATGGCGTCGTCATCATCGGCAGCGAGGGCGAGATCCGCTCGATGAACCGGGCGGCCAGCGCGCTTTTCAACTACGACAATGACGAGACGGCCGGCAAACCTTTCGTCATGCTGTTTGCCCATGAGAGCCAGAAATCGGTGATGGATTACCTCGCCGGTCTCGCAGGCCATGGCGTCGCGAGCCTGCTGAACGACGGGCGCGAGGTGATCGGCCGCGAAGCCTCCGGCGGCTTCCTGCCGCTGTTCATGACGATCGGCCACCTCACCTCGTCCAACGGCTATTGCGCCGTGATCCGCGACATCACCCAGTGGAAGCGCACGGAAGAGGAGTTGCGCAATGCCAAGCGGGCGGCGGAAACCGCCAATGCCCACAAGAGCGACTTCCTCGCCCATGTGAGCCACGAGATCCGCACGCCGCTCAACGCCATCATCGGCTTTGCCGACATGATGGCGACCGAACGGCTGGGCCCCCTCGGCCATCCGCGCTATGTGGAATATGCCAATGACATTGGCCGCTCCGGTCGCCACGTGCTCGACATCGTCAATGACCTTCTCGACATTTCCAAGATCGAGGCGGGCGAGATGGATCTCGATTTTTCAGCCGTCGGCCTCAACGAGACGGTGGCGGAGGCGGTTTCCCTGGTGCAGCCGCAGGCCAATGGCCAGCGGGTGATCATCCGCACCGCGCTCTCCCAGTCAGTGCCGCCGGTGGTGGCCGATCTGCGCTCGATCAAGCAGATCATCCTCAACATTCTCTCGAATGCCATCCGCTTCACGCCGTCGGGTGGCCAGATCGTGGTCTCCACCGCTTACGAGGCCAATGGCGCCGTGGTGCTGCGCATCCGCGATACCGGCATCGGCATGACGCGGGCGGAACTGGAACTGGCGATGAAGCCCTTCCGGCAGGTGGCGGGCGGCACCCGCAAGCGCGGCGATGGCACCGGCCTTGGCCTGCCGCTGACCAAGGCGATGGTGGATGCGAACCGCGCCGCCTTTGCCATTCACTCTGCCCCGAACGAGGGCACACTGGTGGAAGTGACCTTCCCCTCACCCCGCGTGCTCGCCACCTGATCCGGGGTGGCTTGTCATGCCGGTAGCAGCCCCGCTGCCGCAAAAGGCGTTTGTCTTTTGCGACGGATGCTGTAGGCCTTCGGCACCGACATCATGAGACATTGGAGAAGAGGGGAACCGGCCTTGCAGCTTGCTCGCCAGAGGCAGATGCGTGTGGCGCGACAGGATACGCGCCCCTTCTCGGTCCTGTCGGGGTTGGTCGCGGCCCTTGCCGTGATGCCGGTGGCAGCAGTGGTGTGGATCGCAGCCTTCGGCGGCTTGGAAAGCCTGCAGCATGTGCTTGTCAACGTGCTGCCGCGGGCAACCGGCCGAACGCTGATGCTGGTCGTTTTCACCGGTCTCGTAACCAGCCTGTTCGGCATCGTAACGGCCTGGCTCGTCACTACCTTCGATTTTCCGCTGCGACGTGTGCTGTCGGTGGCACTGGTGCTGCCGCTCGCCATCCCGTCCTATATCGCGGCCTACACTTTTTCCGAGTTTCTCGATTTCACCGGACCGCTGCAGACGGGTTACCGTGCGTTCTTCGGCTTCAAGTCCGCCCGCGACTACTGGTTTCCGGATGTCCGCTCGCTGGGCGGCGCCGTGCTGGTGATGTCCTCGGTGCTCTATCCTTACGTCTACCTCGCCTGCCGTTCGAATTTCCTGATGCAGGGGCGCGCCGCCGCCGATGTGGCCCGCACGCTGGGCGCCGGTCCCTTGCGCACCATCCTGCGCATCCAGCTTCCCATGGCGCGGCCGGCGCTGATGATCGGGCTGACGCTGGTCAGCATGGAGACGCTGAACGATATCGGCGCGGTGGAATATCTCGGCGTCAACACGCTGACCTTCTCCATCTACGATGCCTGGCTGAACCGCGGCAGCCTCGGCGGCGCCGCCCAGCTTTCGGTGGTATTGCTCGTCATCGTCGCCGGACTGATTGCCGTGGAGAGGCTTGCCCGGCGGCGCCAGCGCTTCGTCGCAAACCGCACCACGGCAAGCGTCAACGACCAGATCCGTCCGCCGCTTGGGGGCATGAAGCGATGGTTGGCCATCGTCACATGCCTGCTGCCGGTCGCCCTAGGCTTCGTGCTGCCGGTCGCCATGCTGTTGAGCTATGCCTTCAAGCGTATCGACCTGCTGCATGACCCGCGGCTGATGAAGGCGCTGTGGCACAGCGTCACCGTCTCCGGCGCCACGGCGCTTGCGACCGTGCTGATCGGCTTCATCCTTGCCTATACCGTGCGCACCCGCGGCGGAGCGTTGAGCGGCCTTGCCGGACGGCTGGCCTCGCTCGGCTATGGCATGCCGGGCACGGTACTGGCGATCGGCGTGCTGGTGCCGCTCGCCGCCTTCGACAATGCGCTGGATGCCTGGCTGCGCAGCCATGTCGGCATCTCCACCGGGCTTCTCTTGTCCGGCACCGGTTTTGCCATCTTCTATGCCTGCACCGTACGCTTTCTCACCATGGCGGAAGGGACGGTGGATTCCGGTTTCCAGAAACTGTCGCTGCATCTGGACATGGCGGCACGCACGCTGGGGCGCAGCCGGCTCAGAACGCTGACCGGCGTGCTTCTGCCCAACATGCGCCCGGCGCTTCTGACGGCGGCACTGTTCGTCTTCGTGGAATCGACGAAGGAATTGTCTGCCACCATCCTTTTGCGGCCATTCAATTTCAACACGCTCGCCACTCTCGTCTATGAGGATGCCTCGCGCGCGCAGATCGAGAGGGCCTCGATCCCGTCGCTGATCATCGTGCTGGTCGGGCTCATTCCGGTGCTGCTGGTGTCGCGCTCGATGGAACGCTGACGGTCGATATTTAGCCCGTCTGGCCGATATCCGGCCCTTGGATCGGCGGATTTGACGCGCATGTTTGCAAGCCGCTGACAATTCCGATAACGAAACGCACGGCTTCAGGCCTTGTCACCCCTTAACTCCCGTCATCCAGCAGAGAGATGGCCAAAGACGCATGATCGACCTGTCACCGCGCAACCGGACATCTCGCATGGCGCTTGTCGCCGTGGCGGGTATTCTGGTCGTCGTGGTGCTGTTCCGAATCCTGTCACCGGTGCTGGTATCGTCCGCGCTGGTGCGCGAGCGGGTGGAAACGGCCGTGGAGGACTGGCTCGGCCACGACGTGACAATCGACAGCGTGCCGCAGCTGGAATTCTGGCCGCGTCCCATGGTGCGCCTGCGTGGCATCGTGATCCGTCAGGAAGACAGGCCGGGCTCGCCGGTTCTCGGGCATATCGCCGAACTCTCCGCCAGTTTCAGCCTGCTGAAGGCGCTGACGGGCAATCCGGTCTTTCACAACTTCGCGCTCGTACAGCCGGACATCACGGTGCATACGGGTGCGGGCGGTCAGCTGAACTGGTCCAACCAGGGTCTGCTCGGCGCAGCCGTGCGCCACGCCATCAGCACCGATACGGCAGAAAAGGCACGGCCGCTGAACGATGCGGAAATCGGCGATGTGTCGATCTCCAACGGCCGCCTGGTCATCGACAGCAGCGACGGGCGCAGCCTGACACTTGAGCAGATCAATGGCACGCTCGACTGGGACGAGTTATCGGCACCGGCCCGCCTCCGGGCACGGTCGCTGGTGCGCGGCGTGCTGCTGGATATTGATCTTTCCACCGCCCAGCCCCTGCAACTGCTGGGCGGCGCCAGCGCAAGCCTGGACCTGGCCTTGAACTCCAGCCTCATCACCGCGCGCTTTTCAGGCCGCGCGGACCTCACCCGCAGCGCCTTCCTCTCCGGCGACCTGCAGCTGACCATCCCCAAGATGGCCGAGGTCGTGCGCTGGGCAAACCTGCCGATCCACACCGCCGATGCGCTGCACGACATCACGCTTTCCGCACGGTTGGTGACCCTTGAGCGGGTGATGCGCTTCGACCAGCTGACGATTGCCGCCAATGGCACCTCCGGTACCGGGGTGATGGATCTCGCCATGGCGACAGACACCCAGCCGCCGCGAGTGAGCGGAACGCTCGCCTTCGACCGGATGGACCTCCGTTCGCTCGCGCATGCGATCTCCAGCGACCGGCAGGATGCAGGCCCCGTCGATCCTGCCCGCGAGGCGCCCTTCGAGCGCCAACTCGGTTTCGATGCCCGCTTCTCCGTGAAGACCGCACGCTACGGCCCGCTGGTGCTGACCGATGCTGCCGTCAGCCTGCTGTCGGATGCGAAGCGGGCAGAGGTAGAGATCCTCGACAGCACAGCGCTGGGCGGCAGCCTGACTGGCCAGATCAGCATGCGGCTGACACCGAAGCCCGCCACCAAGATCCGGCTCTCGGCGCGCAATGTGGAATTCGATGCACTCGCCAAACAGCTTTCCCTGCCGGGATCGCTGATCATCGCCCCCGCCTCCATCGATCTGGACCTCGACCTGTCCAAGCCGCTGTTTCTGGCGAAGCCAGACGACGTGACGGGCACCATGCATTTCTCTGCCGCGACCGGCCAGATCCCCGCGCTCGATCTGGACGCCTTCCGCACGCTCGCCTCCGGCACCGGCTATTTCACGCTCGACAAGGCCCGCGACGGCCATACCGACTTCAACAGCCTCGATCTTCAGGCGGATTTCACCGCCGGCAGCGCCCGCATCCGGCAGGCAACCATCGATGGAAGCAGCTATGTGATGCATCTGAGCGGCGTTGTGCCCTATCAGACCCGAAGCCTGTCGCTGATTGCCGTGATCGACAGCAAGACGGGCGCGGCCTCGCACCGCGCCTTCATCGGCGGCGCATGGCCGAACCCGATCATCTGGCCGGCACCGGCCGGTACGCCAGCCAAACCGTAAGGGCAAGCCCCTCAAGCACAACCTTTCACCGCCAAGGAACAATGCCGGCAAGGAAAAGTTGGGGGAGGACAAACCTGCGGAAAGGACCTTCCCATGCGCGCCCTCAACATCGTCAGCCTGTTGCTCGTCATCATCGGCGGCCTCAACTGGCTTCTGGTCGGCATTGCCGATTTCGATCTCGTCGCAGCCCTGTTCGGCGGCCGGGAGGCAACGCTCGCCACCCTCGTCTACGTGCTGGTCGGCCTGTCGGCCCTGTGGCAGTTGATCCCGTTCACCCGCGCCCTCTCGGCCGGCGAAACTTCCGCCGAAGCCCATATCGGTCACCGCTGACCTGACGCGGCCTTCTCGCTGCGGCACAAACAAGAAACATGCCGGCCTCCCCCAAGGAGCGCCGGCATTTTTTCGCTCTGGACGGCGCCGGATCGCGACCGGACCTCAGAGCACCCCGCGGATCGCCGCATGTTCGTCGCGGATGCGGCGAGCCTCATTGCGCTTGGTGGTGATGGAAGCAATGATGACGCCGATGGTGACGAGGCCGATCAAAAGGGTACAGACGGCATTGATTTCCGGCGTCACGCCGAGGCGCACCTGCGAATAGATCTTGATCGGCAGGGTGGTGGCCCCGGGGCCGGTCGTGAAGCTTGCGATGACGAGATCGTCGAGCGACAGCGTAAAGGCCAGCATCCAGCCCGACACGATGGCTGGCAGGATGAGCGGCAGCGTGATCTTGAAGAAGGTCTTCACCGGCGGGCAGCCGAGATCCATCGCTGCCTCTTCGAGACTCCGGTCGAAGGTCAGCAGGCGCGACTGCACAATGATCGCCACATAGCACATGGTGAACGTGGTGTGGGCAATCGTCACCGTCCAGAAGCCGCGATCGACATCGAGCGCGACGAACAGCAGCAGCATCGAAAGGCCCGTGATCACTTCCGGCATCACGAGCGGTGCATAGATCATGCCCGTAAACGGGATGCGGCCGGGAAAGCGCGGAAACCGCACCAGGGTGAGGGCTGCAAGCGTGCCGAGCACGGTGCCGATGCTGGCGCTCAGCACGCCGACGCGGGCCGTTACCCAGGCGGCATCCATCAGGCTCTCGTTCGACCACAGCGACCGATACCATTGCAGCGAAAAGCCGCCCCAGACGGTGACCAGCTTGGAGGCATTGAACGAATAGACGACGAGGATGACGATCGGCAGGTAGAGGAAGGCGAAGCAGAAGGTGAGGACGGTGCTGTCGAAGCGCGAGGATTTCATGGTTCACCCCACCTTCTGTTGCTGGTTCTGGAAGATCACGATCGGCACAACGAGCGCCAGCAGCAGCACCACGGCCACTGCCGAGGCAAGCGGCCAGTCGCGATTGCCGAAGAATTCGACCCAGAGCGTTCGGCCGATCATCAGCGTCTCCGGCCCGCCGAGCAGATCCGGAATGACGAATTCGCCGGTGATCGGGATGAAGCAGATCATCGCGCCGGCAATCACGCCGGGCAAGGACAGCGGAAAGGTGATCCGCCAGAAGGCCTTCCACGGCGGGCAGCCGAGATCGCTTGCCGCCTCCAGCAGGGTGCCATCCAGCTTTTCCAGTGTCGCATAGAGCGGCAGCACCATGAAGGGGAGATAGGAATAGACGATGCCGATGAAGACGGCATAGTCGGTGCGGTAGATCTCCACCTGCTGGTCAGGGGCAAGCAACCCGACTGCCTGCAGTGCGACCGTGAGCAGCCCCTCCGGCTTCAGGATGCCGATCCAGGCATAGACGCGGATGAGAAAGGAGGTCCAGAACGGCAGGATCACCATCATCATCAGCGTCGGGCGGATCGTACTCGGTGCCCGCGCCATGGCGAGCGCCATCGGATAGCCGATGAGAAGCAAGAGAAGCGTCGAGATCAGCGCGATGCGCAGCGACGACAGATAGGCCGCGAGATAGAGCGAATCCTCGACCAGCGACTGGTAGTTTTCGAAATCGAGCGCCGAGAGAAAATCGCCGAGCTTGCCAAAACCCTCGAACACCGGCTCGTAGGGCGGCATGGCGATCGCTGAATCCGACAGTGAGATCTTGAAGATGATCAGGAAGGGTGCGGCGAAGAACAGCACCAGCCAGAGATAGGGAATGATCACCACCAGCCAGCGCAGCGGGCTGGCCTTGGCGAAGGATGCTGCGGGGGCGTCTGTCATGATCGTCTCCGCGCTAGCGTGTCAGCACTAGGCCGCCATCCAGCGGCCAGGTGAGCCAGACCATGTCTCCGAAGGTGATCGGCCGGTCGACAAGACGCGAGACATTGGCCTGTGCGGCGCGCAGGATGCGCCCATCGTCCAGACGCACCAGAAACACCGAGAAATCGCCGAGATAGCCGATATCCCAGACCTCGCCATGGGCGGTATTGACGTCGGTCTCGACAGGCGGATCAAGCGATATGCGCACCTTTTCCGGGCGGATGGCAAAGGCAACCTTCGCACCATTGCTTGCCGGGCATTCCTGTTCCACCGCAATCTTCATCCCGTCGCTCTCCAGCCGCACCAGCGGCGGATGGCCGGGATGCACGCAGACACCGGCATTTTCAGTGACTGCGCAGTCGAGTATGTTGATGTCGCCGATGAATTCCGCGACATAGCGGCAGTTCGGACCTTCATAGATTTCCGCCGGCGCCGCCACCTGCACGACGACGCCCTTGTCCATCACCGCGATGCGGTCGGAGACGGTCATCGCCTCCTCCTGATCGTGAGTGACGATCAGGAAGGTGAGGCCGAGCGTGTGCTGGATGTCCATCAGCTCGAACTGGGTTTCCTCGCGCAGCTTGCGGTCCAGCGCACCGAGCGGCTCGTCGAGCAGCAGCACTTTGGGCCGCTTGGCAAGCGAGCGGGCGAGCGCCACGCGCTGCCGCTGACCGCCGGAGAGCTGGGCCGGCTTGCGCTTGGCAAAGGGCTCGAGCTTCACGAGCTTCAGCATTTCCTCGACGCGCGCCTTAATCTCCGGCTTCGCCAGCCCGTCCTGCTCCAGCCCGAAGGCGATGTTCTTCTCCACCGTCATGTGCGGGAAGAGCGCATAGCTCTGGAACATCATGTTGGTGGGGCGGCGATAGGGCGGCACGCCGGAGAGATCCTTGCCCTGCAGCAGGATGCGGCCCGACGTCGGCTCCTCGAAGCCGGCCAGCATGCGCATCAGCGTGGTCTTGCCACAGCCGGAGGGCCCGAGCAGCGAAAAGAATTCCCGCTCGTAGATATCGAGCGTCAGATTGTCGACGGCGGTGAAATCGCCATAGCGCTTGGTGATGTTCTCGAAGCGGATGAAGGGGGTCGCGGATGGATCGGTCCAGGGGGAAAACTTGCGCTTTACGGGTCCGAGAGATTTCGCCATGCCCTGCCCACTCCTGCTGGTCATCCAGTCAACGTCGCCACAGTCAAAAAAGGCGGGCCGCAAGGCCCGCCCCCGGTTTTCGCCTCAGCGGCCGTTCTTGAACTTGGTCCAGACGGAGGTGACCTCCTTCTGCGACTTGCCCTCATAGGGCGAGATCGTGAAGAGCCGGCCGAGAACCTCCTTGGTCGGATAGACGGAGGGGTTGTCGAGGATTTCCTTGTCGACGAACTGCTGCGAGGCCAGGTTGCCGTTGGCATACTGGACATAGTTGGAGGCCTTGGCGATCACCTCCGGCTTCATCAGGTAGTTGATGAAGGCATGCGCTTCCTCGACATTCTTGGCGTCCGCGGGGATCGCCAGGTTGTCGAACCACATATAGGTGCCTTCCTTCGGGATCACGTAATTGATCTTCACGCCGTTCTTGGCTTCCTCGGCGCGCTTCTTGGCCTGCAGGATGTCACCCGACCAGCCGATGGTGATGCAGATGTCGCCATTGGCGAGATCGTTGATATAGGCGGCGGAATTGATCGAACGGGCATAGGGCCGGATCTTGCTGTAGACCTCGCCGGCGGCGCGGATATCGGCGATCTCCTTGCTGTTCGGATCCTTGTGCAAATAGTTGAGCGCAATCGCGAAGGTTTCGTCCGGCGCATCCAGGACGTTGATGCCGCAGGCCTTGAGCTTGGCGGCATTTTCCGGCTTGAAGAGCACATCCCAGCTATCGATCGGCGTATCGCCCAGCACGGCCTTGATCTTGTCGATATTGTAGCCGATGCCGGTCGTGCCCCACATGTAGTTGACGGCGTGCTCGTTGTCCTTGTCGTACTTGGCAAGGCGAGTCATCACCTCCGGCCACATGTTGGAAATGTTCGGCAGCTTGCTCTTGTCGAGCTTGCGATAGACGCCGGCCTTGATCTGGCGCTGCAGGAAGGGCCCGGTCGGCACCACGACATCATAGCCGGAGCCGCCGGCCAGAAGCTTGGTTTCCAGCAGGCTGTTGTCATCGAACACGTCATAGACGACCTTGATGCCGGTTTCCTTGGTGAAATCCTCCAGGATCGACGGGTCGATATAGTCGGACCAGTTGTAGACATGCACCTCGCGCTCCTGGGCGGCGGCGGCGGTTGCGGCCAGTGCCGAGACGGCAAGGGCCAGCATGTGGAGCATGGGTGATTTCATGATCGTCTCCAGTTCCCGTTTTCCCGCAGGTCCCGGCAAGGGATGCGGATTGGTTGTCGTCTTTTGGTGCAGAGTAAAAAGGAAACGGGCGGCTCACAAGCGGAAAAGTTCGGCACCGCACAAGACTTGGCAGGGGCCTGACGTGCTTGTTCTTTACTGGAAATCGAACGCGCTTAGACCCGTGACCATTTCATCGAGACCCAGCGGGCGGGTGAGCGGCGGCTCGGCGCGCGCAAGGCAACCCTGCCGTTCGCAGAGCCGGCAGGCCGTGCCGGCCGGCACGTGGGCCGCCGGCAGGTCGGCCGCCGCACCATAGACGGTGTCGGAGGCGGCAGACGCATCGCAGCCGACGAGGATCGCGGTGCGGCGCAGACGTTCGCCATAGGCCGCCCGCGGCCCCTCCAGCGTGCGGCAGAGTGTCAGAAAGGCCGCGCCATCCGGCATCTCCACCCGTTCGACCAGCAGCTGGCCGGGCTGGGCGAAGGCCTGGTGCAGGCCAAGCTTCGGACAGAGCCCGCCAAACCGGGCCTGCGGAAAGCCGAGCGCGCCCGCCTTGCGCAGAACGTTGCCGGCATGATCGGCTTCCATCAGGAAGAAGGCGGGCACGCTGACGCCCGCCCGGTGCAGGGACACAAGCCGGTGCGCGGCCTGCTCGAGGGAGACATCGAAGCGGGCCGCCAGCTGATCGAGATCGAAGCGGGTGCGCTGGGCTGCAGACAGGAAACTTGAAAAGGGCATCATCAGCGCATGCGCCGCATAGCGTGCCAGCTCGAAGCGGCCGATGCGCAGCGCCTCGCCGCTGGAGAGCGACAGGCCGGCAAGCTCCGCGGCGATCTCCTGCCCCAGCGCAAGCAGCGCCACCTCCTGGGCGATCTCGCGGGTGCGGTCCGCCACCGACAGCCGCTCGGAGAGGAAGAGACGCATGGAATGCCGGTCATAACGGCGGCGCAACGTCGGCATGGCATGCACCGGCAGCTGGCGCACCACGATCCCATGCACCGAGCGCAGCCAGCCCTTCAGCGCACCCGAAAGATCGTCGCCGGGATTGAGCGCGGCCATGAAAGCCTCCGCCGCCTCGTCCAGCCTTGCAAACACCATGGGGCGCTTTTCGAGCGTCTCGCGCACCTCGTCCATCGGCAGGCGCGCGCGGCCAAGCGAGGTCTCATGCCCCTCGCGCGCCAGAAGATCGGCGAGATCGGAAAGGCGGGCCGCCTGCTCGCGATAGGCGCGGTAAAGCTTCAGAATGCCGACTGCCGCGTTGGGTGCCCCCTCCGCCACCTCGATCAGCTCCTGGTCGCCCGGAATTTCCCCCGCCAGCAGCGGATCGGCAAACACCTCGCGCAGCTGCTGGGCCGCACCGCCCCCCTCGCCCTGCAACTGGTCGATATCGACCTTGTAGACCGAGGCCAGCCGCAGCAGCAGCTGCACGGTCAGCGGGCGCTGGTTGCGCTCGATGAGGTTCAGGTAGGAGGGGGAGATCCCCAGCCCCTCGGCCATCGCGGTCTGGGTGAGATTGAGGCTCAGACGCAGCCGCCGCACGCGAGGCCCTGCAAATATCTTCCGCTCCGCCATGTCACACCTTTTACAGAGGCCTCTGGTTTACGACTTTTACATTATTTACAAATTTACACGAGGAGACGTCAAAGGCAAGACAACCTAACCTCTTTCATCCATCTGTTTTCTATTATTTTCTGGCGATACGCTGCGTTGCACTGTAAATTCTGTCTCAGACATTCGGAGGTAGCATCATCGGACACAGGATGTGTCCTCGCCTCCAGAGCAGACGGGAGAGAGCACCATGACAGAGTTTTACAACCTTGTTCCCAGCGCGCCCCAGGGGCGGTTCGATGGCATCGAGCGGCCGTATACGGCAGAGGACGTGAAGCGGCTGCGCGGCTCGGTGGAGATCCGCTACTCGCTGGCCGAAATGGGCGCCACCCGCCTGTGGAAACTGATCAACGAGGAAGACTTCGTCAACGCGCTCGGCGCGCTCTCCGGCAATCAGGCCATGCAGATGGTGCGCGCCGGGCTGAAGGCGATCTACCTCTCCGGCTGGCAGGTGGCCGCCGACGCCAACACCGCCTCCGCCATGTATCCGGACCAGTCGCTCTATCCGGCCAATGCCGCGCCGGAGCTTGCAAAGCGCATCAACCGCACCCTGCAGCGTGCGGACCAGATCGAGACGCAGGAAGGCAAGGGACTTTCGGTCGAAACCTGGTTCGCGCCGATCGTTGCCGATGCGGAGGCCGGCTTCGGCGGGCCGCTGAACGCCTTCGAGATCATGAAGGCTTTCATCGAGGCGGGTGCCGCCGGCGTTCACTTCGAGGACCAGCTGGCATCCGAAAAGAAGTGCGGCCATCTGGGTGGCAAGGTTCTGATCCCGACGGCAGCCCATATCCGCAACCTCAATGCCGCGCGCCTTGCGGCCGACGTGATGGGTGTTCCAACCCTCATCGTGGCCCGCACCGATGCGGAAGCGGCCAAGCTGCTGACCTCCGACATCGACGAGCGCGACCAGCCCTTCGTTGATTACGACAAGGGGCGCACGGCGGAAGGCTTCTACCAGGTGAAGAACGGCATCGATCCCTGCATCGCGCGCGCCATCGCCTATGCACCGCATTGCGACCTGATCTGGATGGAAACCGGCAAGCCGGATCTGGAACAGGCCCGCAAGTTCGCCGAAGCCGTGCACAAGGTGCATCCGGGCAAGAAGCTCGCCTACAACTGCTCGCCCTCGTTCAACTGGAAGAAGAATCTGGACGATGCGACGATCGCCAAGTTCCAGCGCGAGCTGGGTGCGATGGGCTACAAGTTCCAGTTCATCACGCTCGCCGGCTTCCACCAGCTGAACTACGGCATGTTCGAACTGGCGCGCGGCTACAAGGAGCGCCAGATGGCCGCCTATTCGGAGCTGCAGGAGGCGGAATTCGCCGCCGAAATCAACGGCTATACCGCCACCAAGCACCAGCGCGAGGTCGGCACCGGCTATTTCGATGCCGTGTCGCTGGCGATCACCGGCGGCCAGTCGTCGACGACGGCAATGAAGGAATCCACCGAGCACGAGCAGTTCCGCCCGGCAGCTGAGTAAAAACCAAGGCCCCTCCCCAGCCCCTCCCCACAAGGGGGAGGGGTAACCCGCAGAACCGCCTTACCCATTCGCAGCCGACAGCTTTCTGGACGGTTTGAAGGGGCAGTCCGGTGCCGCAGGCCATGCCCCTCCCCCTTGTGGGGAGGGGTTGGGGAGGGGTCTGAGCGTTCCCCTTCAACAACCCCTGTACAACAAGAGGAGAAATGCCATGAACGTCCAGACCCGCGTCAAGGAACGCGCCGAGGAACAGTCCACCGCGATGAGCGCCGAACAGCAATCGGCCATCCGCGTGCTCGCCAACGAACTACACCGCCTGAACCATGCCGTGATGCGCGCCGTCGATGCCGGCGTCTCGGTCGAACTGGTGCGCTCCGCCCGCCACCATGGCGGCGAGGGCAACTGGGGCGACCTGATGATCCCGGTCATCGTGACGCAGCCGCGCTGACCCCGAAAACAGCCTGGAAGAATGGCGGGGAAGCGACACACGCTTCCCCGCCTCATGCGTTCGGTCGCTCACCGGCAAACAGGGCTGCCTCATCCCGCACGAGGCGCGTCATCCGGTCGATGACGATGCGGATCTCGCGCCGCCCCCGGTCCTCGTTGTTCATCACGATCCACTGGCTGTGACGCAGTGCGGCAACCTCGCCATCCTGCCGCACAAGTTCCGGCAGAGCATCCCCGACGAAACAGGGCAGAACCGCAATGCCGGCGCCGGCCAGCACGAGATCGAGCAGCGAGCGCGGCCGGCTGACGGTGACCGCAATGTGCTCGGCATGGTGTTCGCGCGGATAGCGCAGATAGGCGGAAATAGCAGCCTCTTCCCCGACCGCCAGCCAGCGGTTGGCCTCGGTGCCCGACAGGCTGCGGGCGCGATAGGCGGCATACGCCACCTCCCCCAGACGCGTGGCAGCCAGATTGGATTCCGCAGGCTCGAAGGCGCGTATGCCGATATCGCTTTCCCGATGCGCGAGCGCCGCGCGCTGCTCGCCGATGAAGATATCCAGCCGGAACCGGTCATCCGGCCGGCAGAGCGGCGGCCAATGCCGCATCAGGTGCCAGGCCATCCAGGTGCCGCAGGCAATGCGCACCAGCGGCGCATGCAGCCCGCTGGCATTCCAGCTTTCGATACGGCGGGCCGCTGCCTCCATCTCCAGGCATTGGGCAAACAGGGCCTCGCCATCGCCCGTCAGGCGATAGCCCGTGCGGCTGCGCAGGAAGAGCGAGCGACCGATTTCGGCCTCCAGATCCAGCATGCGCCGCCCGAGCGAGGCGGGACTGAGGCCTGTGGCCTGCACTGCACCCGACAACCCGCCCCGCCGCGCGACCTCCAGGAAGGCCGCATAGATATCCCAGCTCACGTTTTTCATGGGTGAAAAACATAGCCGGTTTTTCCCGGTTCTTGAAGCAGATATCCCTGATTATTGAAAAGGATCATCGCATATGGCCTCCCTCAGGAAAGGATGATCCATGCAGGATTTGATCAGCGCCCAGGTTTTCAACCTCTATCTGCAACAACAGCAGACGGTGAAAAGCGAGGATGAGTTCTATCGGCTTTACGCCGAACCGCTGCCCGGTTGGCTCCGCATCGCGCGACTCTGGCGCCAGGCAAAACGGGACGATCCGCAGACCGCCCCGTCTGATCCGATGATGGAAAGCGCCGAAGGCCTTACGCCGCCTGACGCCTGCCGGAGCCGGCCTGCCCCATCTCCGTGCGGAACTGTTCGACCATCTGCATCAAGCGGCCAGCCTCGTCGGCAAGCCGGGCGCTGGCCTGGCTGGTTTCGGTGGCCATGGCGCCATTCTGCTGGGTCAGCTGGTCCATCTTGTTGACGGTGCCATTGATCTCCTTCAGCGCCGAGGACTGGTCCTGGCTGGCAGTAGCGATCGATTCCACATGGCGGCTGGCGCCGGCAATCTGCTCGCTGATCGCCGCCAGCACCTGGCCCGCCTGTTGTACAAGTTCGGATCCATTGCGAACTTCGTTGCTCGACTGGTTGATGAGATCCTTGATCTCGTGCGCGGCGCTGGCGGAGCGCTGGGCCAGCTCTCGCACCTCCTGTGCGACGACGGCAAACCCCTTGCCCGCCTCGCCCGCACGCGCCGCCTCGATGCCAGCATTGAGGGCAAGAAGGTTGGTCTGGAAGGCGATGTCGTCGATCACCTCGATGATCAGCTCGATCTTCTGCGAGGCTTCCTCGATTCGCCCCATGGCATCGATCGCGCTGCTGACGACGGTGGAGGAGCTGTCCGCCGTGCGACGGGTCCGGGAGACGGCCTCGTTCGCCTCACGGGCGCGGCCTGCCGAATTGGTGACCGTGACGGTGATTTCATCGACGGCGGCTGCCGTTTCCTCCAGAGAGGCGGCCTGGCTTTCCGTGCGTCGAGCCAGTTCATCGGAGGAGGCATTGAGATCCGTCGTACCCTGCCGGATCGTCAGCGCGCTCTTGCGGATATGGCTCATGGTGTCGCGCAGGCGGGTGATCGAGCCGTTGAAATCCTGCCGCAACTGTTCCAGACGACCGGCAAAGCGCGTTTCGATAGTGCCGGTGAGATCCCCTTGCGCAAGGCGTGCCAGCGCAGTTCCGAGTTCGGTGACCGCCTGATCGATCTGCCGGTCCACCTCCTGCTTTTCGGCATCGCGACGGCGGCGTTCGGCCTCGACCTCGGCGCGCTCCTCGCCCGAGCGCGCCTCCATCAGCTGCTTTTCCTCCGCATTGCGGCGGAACACTTCCAGCGCGCGGGCGATATCGCCGAACTCGTTACGGCTGTGCGTGAAGGGCACATCCACCGAACGGCCGGAGGAGATGCTGATGACGGTTTCAGTCAGCAGGGTCAGCGGGCGCACCTGCCGGCGGATCATCACGAAACCGAAGAGGCCGACGGCCAGAATGGCGAGAAGGCCCGTCACCACCATGATCCAGGCAGAGGTCGAGATCTGCGCGAAATAGACCTCGAGCGGAATGCCGATGAACAGCACGCCGGTCACGACACCGCTGTCGTTCTTGATCGGGAAGTAGCCGGTGACGAAACTGCGACCGAACAGCGTGGCGGGGCCGTAATAGGCTTCGCCGCGCGCCAGAACGCTCTGGGCCGGATGATCGGCAGCCAGCTTGGTGCCCGTCGCGCGGTCACCATTCTCCTTCTTCACATTGGTGGAGATGCGCACGTAATCGGCGCCCTGCTTCTGGAAGATGGTGGCAACCCCGGAAATCGACTGCGCCGTGCGGTCGACCAGCGCATGGTCGGGAAGTGCGACCGGCGACTCCTGCCGCACGGCGGTGACGATGCCATCGTTGATCCTTACATCAGAACCCGGCACCGATGCGCCGTAGAGAATGGCCATCGCGCGCATCGCGCTGCGGGCATCGTTATCCGTCTGCTCCATGATGCTGGAACGGAGATAGCCGTAGGTCATTCCCCCGACCGCAGCCACCGCGGCCACGACGAGAAGAAGACAGAGCAAAAGAATGCGCGATGCAACCGAAGCCGGGATGATCCTGGACATGAAGCCCCCTTGGACAGAGCGATGTTCAAGCCGGGAAGTCTCGGAATTTGCGGTAAAAAGACCCTGACTTGCGTTCTGTCAATTTTAGGGGGTGTTAAATTAAATTTCCGTTTCCCTCGCCGCGGGGCGAGGGATGCAAGCAAGGGCAGGACGGCAAAGGCAGGCGGTCAGAAAAAGAGACCGGGCAGAGCAATGAGTGCGGCGGTGGCCGAAACGGCCAGAACGAGATGGCGGAGCTTTACGGAAGCTTCCGTGCGGGCTTCGGCAATGGCAATGGCAATGGCACGCGCGCGACGTCTCTGCATGGTACGATCCCCAGAACGATGTGGTTTGCCCGCCGCGACACGGCAGGCAGCGCCTCTTCCCCGAAGCAGGGAACGGCGACGCATGACGGTAGCATGAGACGGCAGCACTTAAGAAGTCTTGAATAAACGCGCCAATGTCCCGTCCGCTTCCGAAAGCCGCCCCTATGGTAAAGGGCCCTTCAATAACGCATTGAAAGGCCCTGAGCTTGATCGAGGCTGGACAGCCCGCCTCAGGCGGCGCGGGCCGTTCTCTGGCCGGCGCCGGCTTCGATTCGGAACTGCTCAAGCAGCATCACCAGTTGATCGGCCTCCTCGGCAAGCTGGCGGCTGGCGGCACTGGTTTCCTCCACCATCGCCGCGTTCTGCTGCGTCAGCTGGTCCATCTGGCTGACGGCACCATTGACCTCCTGCAGGGCGGACGACTGGTCGCGCGAGGCCGATGCAATGCCCTCCACATGCGCGCTCAGGCTGGAGATCTGCTGACCGATGGCAGCCAGCGCTTCGCCGGTGCGCTGGACGAGATGCGAACCGCTGCTGACCTCCTCGGCGGAGGCGTTGATCAGTTGCTTGATTTCCTTGGCGGCACCGGCTGAACGCTGGGCAAGCTCGCGTACTTCCTGCGCCACCACCGCAAAACCCTTGCCTGCTTCGCCGGCACGCGCCGCCTCGACGCCGGCATTCAGCGCCAGAAGGTTGGTCTGGAAGGCGATGCCATCGATCACCTCGGTGATGGAAGCAATCTTCTGCGAAGCCACCTCGATCCGCTCCATGGCCGAAACGGCATCGCGCACGACCAGGATGGAGTCATCGGCGCTTCGCCGCGTCTCGCCCACCACCAGATTGGCCTCGCGCGCCTTGTCGGCGGCAGCGCGCACATTGGCGGTCACCTCGTTGACGGCCGCAGCCGTTTCCTCCAGCGAGGCTGCCTGCGTCTCGGTGCGCCGCGACAGATCATCGGTCGACTGTGACATCT
Source organism: Rhizobium sp. RU35A (assembly GCF_900156005.1). Lineage (NCBI taxonomy): Bacteria > Pseudomonadati > Pseudomonadota > Alphaproteobacteria > Hyphomicrobiales > Rhizobiaceae > Rhizobium > Rhizobium sp. RU35A. The sequence continues at coordinate 776,853 of NZ_FTMR01000001.1, forward strand.
GCCGGACATTGCCCTGGATGGCACCGACATTGTCCTTGATCAGAGCGATTGTCTCCTGCAGGCGGGTCAGCGAGCGATTGAAATCACTGCGCAGTTGTTCGAGGCGTCCGACAAAGGGCGTGTCGATGGTGGCAGACACATCGCCATCCGCCAGCCGTTCCAGCCCCTTGGCAAGGGCGGTGACGGCAAACTCGATCTGCCGGTCGATATCCTGCTTTTCGGCTTCGTTGCGGCGGCGCTCGGCATCTGCGGCGGCGCGTTCCTGTTCGCTCAGCGCCTCGACGCGCAGCTTCGCCTCGGCATTTTCCTTGAAGATGCCGAGTGCGCGTGCCATGTCGCCCAGTTCGTCCCGGCGGGCTGCGCCGTCGATCGCCGTAGTCAGATCGCCAGAGGCCAGCCGACGCATGGCTGCCGCAAGCTGCAGGATCGGTCCCTTGAAGGTGAAGATCAGACCGATGCCGGCAAAGATGGCGACCAGAATGCCGAGCGCCATGGCGCTGACGGAAATCTGGTTGGCCTTGTCCCGTTCGACACTGGCGGCGTCCCGCTGCTCGGCCGCAAACTGCGTGAGATTGCTCCAGATGGAGCCGATCTCGCCCTCGGCGGCGCGGAAGGCGTCGATACGCTGGCGCGAGAGGTTGAGCAGGGCTTCAGACCTGTCTTCCAGCGAGACGATCAGCGGCAGAATGGCGTCGGCCCGCTTGCGAACCTGCTGCGGCACGTTCTGGTCTGCCTGCAGGGCACCGGCCGATACGTCGAGCGACATCAGGGCACCTAGCGTCTCGTCCAGCAGGGCGGCATCCGGCGCCGTGGTATAGCGGGCGATCTTCAGTTCGACGGTGCGCACCGCATCGCTGATCTGGCGGGTCACGTTGAGGAAGCGGGTGGCCGCCGCGATCGGCGCATCAAGCGCGCCGAAGGCTTCCGTCGCCTGCCGGGCCTTGGCGGTGGCGACTCCCTGCAGGCGGATCGCCGCTGGCCGCATCAGATTGACGGCCCGCTCGGCGGCACCGATCGTAGCATCGTTGACGATGCCGATCTCGGCCTGCTTGCCGATCTGCGTCACGCTGTCGGTCAGTTGCTCCGCCACCACCTTCTGGTCTGCCGGCAGGGCGGCGTTGATCTCGGCCACGGCCGCCTTCAGCGGAGCAAGCTGCGGGATGACGACATCCATCTTCTGCTGGGGCGTGGTCTGGCCATTGAAATCGGCAACCACCTTGGAAATCAGGTTGGCACCGCGCGTGAGGCGGTCGGCATCGCGCAGCAATTCCCTGGCCTTGGCCTCGTCAGCACTCAGGTTCTCGCGGTTGACGGTCGCATAGTTCAAAAGGTCGGCCTGCTGCTTGACGATGCCGCCCAGATCCGCATCGATGCCCTTGCGCAGGGTGACCTCGTCCTGGTAGCGCCGCCACAGCGCATCAATCTGGCCATTGATGGATTCCGCGCCCTGAATGGCTGCCTGGATCTCGGGGCGGCCTTCCACCCCGCTTGCGGCGGCGGCGACCTGCTTCAGAAGCGTGGACTGTTCGCCAAGCTGGCGCACCAGGGTGCTCCGCGTCTCCTCGCTGGTATGCTGCAGGAATTCGGTCATGCCGGCATAGACCAGCTTGAAGCCACTCAACGACTGGAGAACGGAGTTGGACATGTCCATGCGCACCTGCAGCAGGCGGGAGGCATAGAGACCGGACAGGCCTACGGCCGAGATGCTGAGGACGAAGGGGACGATGAAAGCGATGACCTTCGTCTGGATCTTGAAGCGCGCGAGAAGGCGGTCGACGAGCATTTGCAACCTCTGAAATGAACCATCCGCGGCAGAACCCGCGCGGACGTGCTTCTTCCTGGGACATCAGGAGACCCGATAAGTGTCCCATTTGCGGCTAAAGAAATGCTGAAGAATCCGCCTAAAATCCTAGGCCTGAATGTGCGAATATACTGATATGCGAATAACTTGTACCATATTGACGCAAGGCAGGGTTCTGCTTCCGCCAGCGCGCGCGACAGCGTCTCAGGCAGCGAGAGCCTCGCCGCAGACATGGCCGGAAGCCCAGGCCCACTGGAAATTGTAGCCGCCAAGCCAGCCGGTCACGTCGACGCATTCGCCAATGAAGTAAAGCCCCGGCACCGCCTTTGCCTGCATGCTGCGGGAATCGAGCGCACCGACATCCACGCCGCCGAGCGTCACCTCCGCCGTGCGATAGCCTTCGGAGCCGGCAGGCTTCAGGCTCCACGCCTGCACCGCCGTCGAAATCGCCTGCAGGGCGCGGTCGCTCTGGTCGGCAAGCGGTGCCGTGAGACGCAGATCCTCCGCGAAAAACTGCGCCAGACGGCGCGGCAGGATCTCGCCGAGTGCGGTCTGCACGGCCTGACGGCCATTGTCGCGGCGCGCCTGCTTCAGACGGGCGAAGAGGTCGACATCCGGTTCCAGCGACAGCGTAATGGCATCGCCCTCGCGCCAGTAGGAGGAGATCTGCAGGATGGAGGGGCCGCTGAGGCCGCGATGGGTGAAGAGCAGCGCCTCGCGGAAGCCCGTCTTGCCGTGGCGAACCTCCGCCTCCACCGCAATGCCGGACAGGGCGGACAGCTTTTCGAGCATCGCCGGTTCCAGTGTCAAAGGAACCAGCGCCGGCCGCGTCTCGGTGACCGGCAGGCCGAACTGTTCGGCGATGCGATAGGCAAGGCCGGTGGCGCCCATCTTCGGAATGGACTTGCCGCCCGTCGCCACCACCAGCGCGCGCGCCTCCACGACGCCGCCGTCAAGGGCGATGCGAAAGCCGTCTTCGGACTTCTCGACGGCGCCGACCGGCTGCTGCAGGCGAAGCTCCACATCGCCGGCCTGCATTTCGGCAAGCAGCATGCGGATGATATCCTTGGCGCTGTCATCGCAGAACAGCTGGCCGAGCGTCTTTTCGTGCCAGGCGATGCGATGCTTTTCGACAAGCGCGAGAAAGTCGCGCGGCGTATAGCGGGCAAGCGCAGACTTGGCGAAATGGCGGTTGCCGGAGATGTAATTGGCCGGACCGGCGTGGAGATTGGTGAAGTTGCAGCGGCCGCCGCCGGAAATGCGGATCTTTTCGCCGGGCGCGCGGGCATGATCCAGCACCAGAACGCGAAGGCCACGCTGACCGGCTTTCAGCGCACACATCATGCCGGCGGCTCCGGCGCCCAGCACCACCACGTCGTATCGGCGCGTCACGTCACCCTCGCCCTGTCCCGTTCATCCGGCCTTTCCTGTTTGCGATCAGCCGGACAAAGTCAATGATCCCCCTCGCCAATTGCCGTGTTCCGACTATGATGCCGGGACCATCAACAACATCCGGTGCCTTATGCCGTCCAAGAAAAAGCCCGCCACTGCCCGCGCCTCTGGAAGCATTCTCAAAGCTGCAACGGCACAACCGCCGCTGACCTCGCTGCGCGGTGTGGCAAACTGGCGTGACGCAGCCGCCTGGCTGAAGGCGCGTGGCATCGAGGACGTGGAATGCATCACCCCGGATCTGGCCGGCGTGCCACGCGGCAAGATGATGCCCACCTCGAAATTCACCTCCAACACCTCGCTGGCGCTACCGTCTGCGCTCTATCGCCACACGATCTCCGGCGACTATCCGGACGAAACAGCGAATTTCCGCTACGAGCCGCGCGACAGCGACCTGAAGCTCGTGCCCGACCTGTCCACCCTCTCCGTCGTGCCCTGGGAAAGTGACCCGACGGCGCAGGTGATCTGCGATGTCGTCGGCACCACCGGCGAGCAGGTGCCCTATACGCCGCGCAACGTGCTGAAAAACGTCATGCGGCTTTACCAGGACAAGGGCTGGAAGCCGGTCGTTGCGCCGGAAATCGAATTCTATCTCGTCGCGATCAACGAGGACCCGGATTATCCGCTGCATCCGCCGAAGGGCCGCTCGGGCCGCTCCATCGTCGGCGGGCAGGGCTATTCGATCGCCGGCATCAACGAGTTCGACGAACTGATCGACGACATCTACCACTTCTCCGAGAAGCAGGGTCTGGAGATCGATACGCTCATCCACGAGGAAGGCCCGGCGCAGCTGGAAATCAACCTGCGTCACGGCGATCCGGTCCAGCTGGCCGACCAGGTCTTCCTGTTCAAGCGTACCATCCGCGAGGCCGCTCTGAAACACGGCATCTATGCCACCTTCATGGCAAAGCCGATGCAGGGCCAGCCGGGTTCGGCCATGCACATCCACCAGTCGGTCGTGGATGCGAAGACCGGCAAGAACATCTTCTCCAACGAGGACGGCACGCCCTCGCGGACCTTCTTCCACTTCATCGGCGGCATGCAGAAATATGTGCCAAGCTCGCTCGTCATGCTGGCGCCCTACGTCAACTCCTATCGCCGCCTGACGCCGGACATGGCCTGCCCGGTCAACAATGCCTGGGGCTATGACAACCGCACCACCGCGTTTCGCGTGCCGATCTCCGAACCTGCGGCGCGACGCGTGGAAAACCGCCTGCCGAGTTCGGATGCCAATCCCTATCTGGCGCTTGCCGCATCGCTCGCCTGCGGCTGGCTCGGCATCATGAAGGAAATCGAGCCGACGGAGCCGACCTACGACACCGCCAACGAAGGCTCGATCGACCTGCCGCGCGGCCTTCTCGAAGCCGTCGCCCTGCTGGAGGACGAGTCCGCCTTCGAAGACGTGTTCGGCAAGGAGTTCATCGGCCTTTATGCAGGCGTGAAGCGGGGTGAATTCGAGACCTTCATGCAGGTGATCAGTCCGTGGGAGCGTGAATTCCTGCTGCTCAACGTGTAAGGTGATCCCATGACATGGCAAAGCCCCATCGCGCCGGGCCTGTCCTGGTATCAGGACAGCGTTGCGGATCGGCCCACCTACGAACCGCTGGACGGCTCGGTTGCGGTCGATGTCGCGATCATCGGCGGCGGCTTCACCGGCCTGCAGGCGGCCTTCAATCTGGCCAAGCGCGGGGTCTCGGTGGTGCTGATCGAGGCAAGCCGGTTCGGCGACGGGGCTTCCGGGCGCAATGGCGGCCAGCTGGGCTCCGGCCAGCGCGCCTGGCCGGACGAACTGGAGCCGGAGCTGGGCTATGAACGGTCGCGCGCCCTGTTCGACATGGCCGAAAACGCCAAGCGACACCTGCTCGATTTCGCCGAGACGCATGGCATCGACATCGACTACATGCCGGGCCAGATGAACGTATCGCACAAGCGCACCGGCGCCGACGACTACCGCCGTGTCGCGGACCTTCTGGCGACACGCTACGACTATCCGCATGTCGCCTTCATGGACCGGGCGGAAACCGCCGAACGACTGGGTTCCTCGCACTATCGTCACGGGGTTCGTGATGCCGGCACCGGCCACATTCATCCGCTGAAGCTGCTGATCGGGCTTGCCCGCGTGGCGGCCGAAGCCGGTGCCCGGATCTGCGAGATGACGCCGGCCACCGGCATCACCCAATCGCAGGGCCGCACGCGGATCGAGACGCCGCGCGGCACGATCACCGCCGAGCGGGTTCTGCTGGCGACCAATGCCTATATCGGCAAGCTGGAACGGGAAACGGCAGCACATGTGATGCCGATCCGCTCCTTCATCGGCGCGACCGTGCCGCTCGACCGCTTCCCCGACATCCTGCCGGGCGCCGAGGCCGTGGCGGATTCGCGCTTCGTGGTGCGCTATTTCCGCAAGAGCCGCGACGGGCGCCTGCTGTTCGGCGGGCGGGAAGCCTATACCGCCGACAGCCCGCGTGACATCTCCCGCCATATCCGCAAGCAGATCGCGGAGATCTATCCGGCGCTGAAGGATGTGGAAATCACCCATGCCTGGGGCGGTTCGGTCGGCATTACCATGCCCCGCAAGCCCTTCGTGCGCGAGGTGATGCCGGGCGTCACCTCGATTGCCGGCTATTCCGGCCATGGCGTCATGCTGTCAAATTATGCTGGCAAGATGTATGCCGATGCCGTGATTGGAAACACCAGCGAACTCGGCCTGTTCAGCGAGCTGAAGATTCCGCCCTTCCCGGGTGGCGATCGACTGCGCAGCCCGCTGCTGTTTCTGGCGCTGACCTGGTACGCCCTGCGCGACCGGCTTTGATGCGCCCGCGTCGGCGCCAAAGGGGATGTCAACCCCGGCACTGACGCCAATGTGACGCTTTGCCCCAAGACGGGGGCTGGCTTTTTTAAATCGATTAGATTATGTAGTCCTCAACCCTCAGACTTCGAAAGAACCAGGCATGAGCAGTCAGATCATCCCCGTGGAACCCTTCGACTATGTCGTCTTCGGCGGCAATGGCGACCTTGCCGAACGAAAGCTGCTTCCGGCCCTTTACCACCGCCAGATCGAGGGACAGTTCACCGAGCCGACCCGCGTGATCGGCGCCGCCCGCACGCCGATGAGCCACGAGGAATTTCGCAAGTTCGCCGACGAGGCCCTGAAAAAGCACCTCAAGGACGGCGAATACGACACGGCGGAAGTGGCCAAATTCCTCGCCCGTCTGTTCTACGTCTCCGTCGATGCCAAGACCGATGCCGGCTGGGACCAGCTGAAGAAGCTGCTGGACGAAGGCAAGGAGCGGGTACGCGCCTTCTATCTCGCCGTGTCTCCGGCCATTTTCGGCGCCATCTCGGAAAAGATCCGCGACCACAAGCTGATCACCAAGTCCACCCGCATCGTGGTGGAAAAGCCGATCGGCCGCGATCTCTCCTCGGCGCTTGAGCTGAACGACACGATCGGCAAGGTGTTCAAGGAAGAGCAGATCTTCCGCATCGACCATTATCTCGGCAAGGAAACCGTCCAGAACCTGATGGCGCTGCGTTTTGCCAATGCGCTCTACGAGCCGCTGTGGAACGCCCAGTACATCGACCATGTGCAGATTTCGGTGGCCGAATCCGTCGGTCTCGAAGGTCGCGCCGGCTATTACGACACGGCGGGTGCGCTGCGTGACATGGTGCAGAATCACATCCTGCAGTTGCTCTGCCTTGTCGCCATGGAAGTACCCTCCTCCATGGATTCCGAGGCCGTGCGCGACGAGAAGCTGAAGGTGCTGCGGGCGCTGCGCCCGATCACCGATGCCAATGTCGAGCAGATGACCGTGCGCGGCCAGTATCGCGCCGGGGCATCCTCCGGCGGTCCAGTCAAGGGCTATCTCGAAGAGCTGGCCGGCGGCATATCCAACACGGAAACCTTCGTCGCCATCAAGGCCGAGATCAACAACTGGCGCTGGGCGGGCGTTCCCTTCTACATCCGCACCGGCAAGCGGCTGGCGAGCCGCATGTCGGAAATCGTCATCACCTTCAAGCCGATCCCGCACAACATCTTCGATCCGGCCGCCGGCCGCATCTCCGCCAACCAGCTGATCATCCGCCTGCAGCCGGATGAGGGCGTCAAGCAGTCGCTGATGATCAAGGACCCCGGTCCGGGCGGCATGCGCCTGCGCAATGTCTCGCTCGACATGAGCTTCGCCGCCGCCTTCAACGTGCGCAATCCGGATGCCTACGAGCGCCTGCTGATGGACGTGATCCGCTCCAACCAGACGCTGTTCATGCGCCGCGACGAGGTGGAGGCCGCGTGGAAATGGGTCGATCCGATCCTGAAGGGCTGGGAACTCACCGGCCAGCCGGCACAGGGCTATACCGCCGGCACCTGGGGGCCGAGCCAGGCGATTGCGCTGATCGAGCGCGATGGCCGCACCTGGCACGAGGGCTGACCCATGGCATCGACCCTGCACAGCTTCGCCAACACCGCCGAACTGGCCGAACTTCTGGCCGACGATGTGTCGGCCCGCCTGGCACAGGCCATTGTCGAACGGGGAGCGGCCTCGATTGCCGTCTCCGGCGGCTCCACGCCGAAGCGCTTCTTCGAGGCGCTTTCGACGCGCGACATCGCCTGGGACAAGGTGACGATCACGCTGGTCGACGAGCGCTTCGTGCCTGCGGACAATCCGCGCTCCAACCACCAGCTGGTGGAAACCCACCTTCTCCGGAACAAGGCAGCGAGCGCCATCTTCGTGCCGCTCTATCACGATGTGGCCTCCGCGCTGCAGGCCGCCGCGATCGCCACCGAAAAGACCGAGGACATCGGCAATCCCTTCGATGTGGCGATCCTCGGCATGGGCGGTGACGGGCACACGGCCTCCTTCTTCCCCGGCGGCAATCATCTTGCCCGCGCCATCGATCCCGATGCGCCGCGCGGCGTGATGACGATGATGGCCGAAGGGGCCGGTGAAGAGCGCCTGACCTTCACTTTTCCAAGCCTCGCCGATGCGCGCTTCCTGGTGCTGCACATCGAGGGCGAGGCGAAGAAGGCCGTGCTCGAGCAGGCTCTGGCCGGCACCGACGAGATGGAAATGCCGGTGCGCGCCGTTCTGAACCGTGCCACCTCGCCGGTCGAGATCTACTGGGCGCCCTGACGCCAAGGCGCCCATCACGCGCGGGGACGCGCGGCAAACGAAAGCAAGAGAACATCAGGCGCGGCGGCCTCCCAACCGCCGCAAGCCTTGCCCATGGAGGATGATATGGCTGCCCATTCGAGCATTGAAGCGATCACCCGGCGCATCGTGGAACGGTCGAAACCGCATCGCGAGGCCTATCTGGACCGCGTGCGGCGCGCGGCCGCCAAGGGCGTGCACCGCTCCACGCTCTCCTGCGGCAACCTCGCCCATGGCTTTGCGGTCTGTTCCCCCGCCGAGAAGGCCGCGCTCGCCGGCGACGTCGTGCCCAATCTCGGCATCATCACGGCCTATAACGACATGCTCTCGGCCCACCAGCCCTACGAGACCTTCCCGCCGATCATCCGCGAGGCCGCACGCGAGGCCGGCGGCGTGGCGCAGGTGGCGGGCGGCGTGCCCGCCATGTGCGATGGCGTGACGCAGGGGCAGCCGGGCATGGAGCTTTCGCTCTTCTCGCGCGATGCGATTGCCATGGCGGCCGGCATCGGCCTTTCCCACAACATGTTCGATGCCGCCGTCTTCCTCGGCATCTGCGACAAGATCGTGCCGGGCCTCGTGATTGCGGCGCTGACCTTCGGTCACCTGCCCTCCGTCTTTATTCCGGCCGGTCCGATGACCTCCGGCCTGCCGAACGACGAGAAGTCGCGCATCCGCCAGCTCTATGCGGAAGGCAAGGTCGGCCGCGCCGAACTGCTGGAAGCGGAATCGAAATCCTATCACGGCCCCGGCACCTGCACCTTCTACGGCACGGCCAATTCAAACCAGATGCTGATGGAGATCATGGGCTTCCATATGCCCGGCGCCTCCTTCGTCAATCCGGGCACGCCGCTGCGCGAGGCGCTGACCAGGGAAGCCGCCAAGCGGGCGCTTGCGATTACCGCGCTCGGCAACGAATTCACGCCCGCCGGCGAGATGATCGATGAACGCTCCATCGTCAATGGCGTGGTCGGCCTGCATGCCACGGGTGGCTCCACCAACCACACGATGCACCTCGTCGCCATGGCGCGCGCCGCCGGCATCGTGTTGACCTGGCAGGATATTTCGGAACTTTCCGACACCGTGCCGCTGCTTGCCCGCGTCTATCCGAACGGGCTTGCCGACGTGAACCATTTCCACGCCGCCGGCGGCATGGGCTTCCTCATCAAGCAGCTCCTGAAGACCGGCCTGGTGCATGACGACGTGCGCACCGTCTTCGGCCAGGGCCTTGCCGCCTATACGGTCGAGGCGCGGCTCGATGAAAACGGCATGGTGGTGCGCGAGGAGAGCCCGGAGGAGAGCGGCGATCCGAAGGTGCTGACGCGCATCGAAAGCCCCTTCCAGGCCAATGGCGGCCTGAAGATGCTGCACGGCAATCTCGGCAAGGGCGTCATCAAGATTTCCGCCGTCAAGCCGGAGCGCCACGTGATCGAGGCACCGGCCGTGGTCTTCCACGACCAGCAGGAACTGCAGGACGCCTTCAAGAAGGGCGAACTCAACAAGGATTTCGTCGCCGTGGTCCGCTTCCAGGGCCCGAAGGCGAACGGCATGCCGGAACTGCATCGCCTCACCCCGCCGCTCGGCGTGCTGCAGGATCGCGGCTTCAAGGTGGCGCTCGTCACCGATGGCCGCATGTCCGGCGCCTCCGGCAAGGTGCCGGCCGCGATCCATGTCACGCCGGAAGCCTCGGATGGCGGCCCGATCGCCAAGATCCAGAATGGCGACATGATCCGCATCGACGCCGTCAACGGAACGCTGGAAGTGCTGGGGGATGCCGCCGAATTCGCCGCCCGTCCGGCCGTTGAGACGGACCTTACCGGCAATGACTTCGGCATGGGCCGCGAACTCTTCGCCCCCTTCCGCCAGCATGTCGGCCCGGCGGACCAGGGCGCGAGCGTGTTTTTCGCCTGAGACAAGCCATGGAGGTGGCAGACGGGCAATATTGCCCGGCTGCTGCCATCCTCAGCGCTGCGGCTTGATCTCCGCGTGATGCACCACAATGCTGTCGGTATCGATGAAGACGACACCGTAACCCGGTGTCTCGAAGCTGACGGGTGCGACATGCGGCGTTGTGAAATCCAGCGCGATCTGGTGGCTCGTTCCCCGCACACCGCTGAACGGCAGGCCCCGCCACGTGCCGGAAACAGCCCGATGCAGGTGACCGAAGAACAGGTGTCGGATTCTTTCGCGGAAGGGCAGAAGAGCCGCCATGAGCGCCTCGGCATCACGCAGGCAAATGGCATCCATCCGCTGCAGACCGACCCGAACCGGCGGATGGTGGGTGAACAGATAGACCGGGTCCGACCCACTCTCCGCAAGCCTTGCCCTCAGCGAGGCCAGGCGCGCCTCGCACAGCCGGCCTCCGGCGCTACCCGGTTCATGGGTATCGAGCAGGACCATGCGGCCGGCATCCGTATCGATCACCTGATGGACGAAACCATCGGCGGCACAGGCTTCCGGAAAGACCGACCGGAACGCGGTGCGATCGTCGTGATTGCCGATCATCACATGCACCGGCATGGTAAGCCGCATCAACTGCCGCCGCACCTCATGATAGGCGAGCGGCAGCCCGTCATGCGTCAGATCGCCGGTAACGACGCAAAGATCCGCATCGGCATGATCCGCCAGAATGTCCGAGACGCAGCACTCAAGCTGCATATCCGGCCGGAGACCGTGCAACGCGACACCGGGAGGCGTCAGGTGAAGATCGGAGAGGTGCAGCAGCTTGAACATGTCAGGCCGCCGCATCGCTCAATGCCTTGCTGAGGATCACGCTTCGATAATTGGTGTGGGACCACCGGGCATGTTCCACGAAGCGATATCCAAGGCGCGTATACCAGGCGACCAGATGCGTGGCGGGCTCTGCGGTATCGAGCGCGATTTCCCCTGCCCCCGCGCGGAGAGCCATGACCTCGACCTGTCTCAGCAGGCGCAGACCGAGCCCTTGTGCCTGAAGGTCCGGATCAACGGCAAACTGGGCGAGAGACGCGACCTCCTGGCGATCATACCAGCGGCATCCCGACGTCTGCTGCGGGTTCCGGAAGAGGATCGTCCCGCAGATCCTCCCATCCTTCAGCGCCACGAGACAGGTGCCCTGGGCAATCCGCTCGCGGGTCACCTCTTCGCTCTGATGGGTTGCCATGTAGCGCAATCCCATGTCGGCAAGCCGGCGATAGGCCCGGTGCAGCAGATCTGTCAGATCGGCGATGGAATCGGTCGGGAGAAGGGGGCGAATGACGGTCGGGCCGTCGGAGACTTCGTTTGTCTGCATCGGGAAACTCCTTAAGGGACAAGGCTTTTCTCTGCTGCTTCTCCGCGCGCGACAACTGAGTTATCCTGCGCAAAACCTCAGGAAAACTCACAGATGCATCGACGCCTGCCTCCCCTGAATGCCGTCAAGGCCTTTGAAGCCACGGGACGACGCGGCAGCCTGACGCTGGCGGCAAGCGAGCTGGGCGTGACGCATGGCGCGATCAGCCGCCAGATCCGCATTCTCGAGAACTGGCTGGGCGCAAGCCTGTTTGCGCGCGACGGCCGGGGGGTTGTTCTGACGGCGGAGGGGCAGCAGTTCCTGATCGAGACGACGCGCGTTCTGGATGATCTCGCCAGGGCGAGCGAGCAACTGGCGGGGCGGGATGCCCGGGAAGTGCTGCGCATCAGCGCGCCGCAGACTTTCACGATGCGGTGGCTCATTCCCCGCCTTCCCCGCTTTACGTCGCAGCATCCCGATATCGAAATCCGGCTCTCCGCCTCCATCGAACCGCTCGACACCCTTTGCGAACACTTCGATCTCGCGATCCGGCGCGGACATCTCGGGGAGACGAGCACGGCCTTTCTCTCCGAAACCTGCCTTCCGGTGGCAAGCCCTGATCTTCTGGCAAAGAGGCCCGTGGGACAGGTGGCCGATCTTGCCGCGCACACACTCTTGCATGCGGAATCGGTTGCAAGCCTCTGGGCGCTCTGGCTGCGTGAAGCCGGCATGCCAGATCTCGCGGGCGCCGCCCAGTTGCGGTTCGAACCGCTGTACCATTCGCTGCAGGCCGCAATCGACGGCGTCGGCATCGCAATGGGGCCAAGCGCGCTGGTGGCGGCGGATGTCGCGGCCGGAAGACTGACGCCACTCTTTCCCCAGCTGGCTCTGCGGATGGAGGATTTCCACGTCGTCATCTCCCGCACCTGTCATTCCGTGCGACATGCCCGGCTGTTCCAGACCTGGCTGCTGCAGGAAGGCCAGTCGTCCGGTTCGCAAGCCCCGGCATGAGGCAGGTGGCCGGGATGTCGGTTGCCGGCCGAGATGAAAAGGATGATAGGGATGGAAGGACGCTCGCCGATCAGGACGTCACAGCCGTGTCGTACAGCATTGTTAGGGCGAGGCATTTCCGAAAAAGGGATTGTCCAGATGCTGCTCAACCGCCGCGCCGTTCTCGGCCTGTTTTCCTCCGCTGCCCTCCTGCCGCTGGCCGGTACTGTCGCCCGTGCGGCCGAGCCGGGCGTCGATCTCATCATTCTCTCCGATCTGCATTCGGCCTATGAGCGGATGGCCGAACTGCTGCAGGTCGTTGAGACCCGCGTTGCCTCGGCAAGCCGGCCGCAGGTGATCCTGTTCAATGGCGATCTGTTCGAATCCGGCAATGTCGCGGCCGCACGCTCCGGCGGCGAGGCCGACTGGACCTTCCTCGGCACGCTTGCCAGGCTTGCGCCGACCGTCTTCAACATCGGCAATCACGAGCCCGATTTCGACAACGATCTCGCCCATTTCGTCGAGAAGGCCCGCTCGCTCGGGGTCACCGTGCTGAGCAACATCAACGACAAGCGCACCGGCAAGCCCTATGCGGAGGCCTCCGCGACGCTGTCTGCCGGTGGCATGACGCTCAACATCGCCGCCCTTGGCACCAATGCCATCGGCACCTATCCCAAGGCGACGCGCGACCTGATCGACGTGCCGCAGCCGGTGGAATGGGCGAAGGCCAACCTGCCCGCCATCCTGAAAAGCGGCAGCGTCAATATCGTTCTCAGCCATGCCGGCGTGGTGCCGGATCGCGATATCCTGCCGATGCTGCCCGATGCAACGCTGATGATCGGCGGTCACGATCACCTGACGCTGGTGCATGAACAGGGCAGGACGCGCTATGTGCATACCGGCTCCTGGGCCTCGCTGATGACGGTCGCGACCATCACCGCGCCGGGTGCGGCAGCCACCCTCGAGCGAATCTCCATCGAGCGCGACGACCCGGCGGCAGCGGACCTGAAGCGCACGATCGCCGCTGTTCTCGACAGGCATCTGACCGCCGAAGACCGCAGCGTGATTGCCCGCACGGCAAAGCCGCTGACGCGCGGCGAAACCGCCCGCTTCACGGCCGCCGCCATTGCCGCAAAGGTCGGCGCCGGTATCGGCTTCATCGGCCACACCTCCTTCGGCACCGGCCTTCCCAGGGGCGAGGTCAGCCGCTTCGATTACAATGCGGCGCTGCGTTTCGAGGGCAAGATCATGAAGGCCGAGGTGGATGCCGCAACACTTGCCGCCATCCTTGCCCGCTGCAACCAGGATGGCGACGTGCCGCTTTCCGCCCGCACCGGCGATTTCCTCTATGCGGCACCGGCACTCGCCGCCGGCAAGCAGAGCTACATCATTGCCTGCAACGACTGGTCGGCGATCAACCGCAAGGCCTATTTTGGCCGCGAGGACCTGACCTTTGCCGAAGTGCCGGAACTGAAGCTGAAGGCCCTCGTGATCGAGGCGCTGAACAAGGCCTGATCCGGGACGACACGGCGCGACGGCAGACGGCATCAGCAGTCTGCCGTCGCAAGCTTGATGCCGAGACCAACAAAGGCGGCGGCAAAGCCCCGCCGCAGGCCTGCCATCACCGCCGGGCGTGAGAGGATGCGGTCTCGAACGCTTGCCGCACACAGGCCGTAGAGAACGAACACGGCAAAGGTGATGGCCATGAACACCAGAGAAAACTCGGCCATATTGTGTTCCAAGGTGCGTTCATGATGTGGACAGCGAGACTGACGGCCTCAGATTTAAAATGAAGCACCGAATACCCAACCACAAACCTCGGCAATCAACTTCACTTTCCCATTTAATATATCACGATTTTCATAGTTTATCGGTATTTTAAACGATGATCTGGCGACATTTCATTAAGGAGGCGTAGCCGTCATATTCATAAATACTTCCGCAACATCGGGATCCAAATTCAGTTGGCTTATGTTATGGACACAGTACAGGCCAGCTCCAACCACTGCTTGAGTATCAGGATTGCCAAAGAAGAGAGGAGATAGCTCCCGCAAATAACGCGGCTCCGGTATGCCAAAGTTCTTCTCAGGCTTATCGACGCATTTGTAGAGCGCATGCGCGACAAGATCGGCCACCTGCAACATTGGCTCCTCATTCTTCAATTTCGCGGATATTTTGTAGGTATCTATGTTTTTTAGCTTTTTTGTAAATTCGCGCTTGGGCGTTTTTTGGCATGCACGCAATAGGTTGCACATGCTGTCGTAATCTACGTTAGCTTTCTCAAAAACGATATCAAGATTTTCTCTCGGGATCTGGCGCGCCTCCATGAACCAGCCCACGCGCTCCAAAAGATACTGAACACATTTATTATAATACTTTTCGCTATCCTCAGAAATCACTTCCTTGTATTCCTTTAGCGTTGATTTTTGCGAAATGACGCCAAATAGTCGCATTTGGTGCTTTCTGATCTGCCTAATGAAGTGCAGAATCTGATAATGATTGAGCTGTGAGCAGTGGAGAGGGCTTTTGTTTACGTCAGCACTGATGCGCCCCAGTGCGTCGGTAATCTTCACCCAAGATTGGTTTCTTATTAACACGGCGCCCAAAGTCATATACGGGGAAGCGCCACGCGACGTTTCCGACCGTATTTTGCCGATGCCGGCCTCACCACTTTCATCGATGAATACTGTATATCTCTCCGACATATACATCACCAAATTTGCATAAATACTTGACTGTTAGCGCATCAGTTACAATCAAAATATCTAAAAAATCTAGCGTTTTTCGCTAATCAATTCTATCGTTAGAGCCTCACCAGGGGCTACAATTATTCCAAAAGGAGCAAGTAACCAGGCAAACTTCTCCCCCCTTACCAGCTTCTCACGTCCAGCTTCTTGTCCTTGTGGGCCGGATGGGTCGAGAAGATGAAGATGCGGTCGAGTTCCTTCTGCGTCAACATCCTGAGGAACCGCACGTCGATCGTGTTGTTGCTGTTCACCCGCATCAGGATGCAGCCGATCTTCATGATGCGCGCATCGGGAATGTCGAGCACGAATTCCTTGGGGAGATTGTACTGGGTGAGCAGCGCCAGCACGGCGCCGCTCATCGAGATGCGGATCACGTCGCAGCGGCGCGAGGCCATGTGCATCACGTGCTTTTCCGTATACTCGATCCGGCCGGCATTCATGGTGTCTTCCAGGCGGAACCGCGTTTCGCGGTCATACATGAAAGACTCTTCCTTCTTCAGATAATGGCTCGGTTGTCCGGACATGACGGCCTCAGCAATATGCGACTGCACCTGCCCTGATCCTAGGTCCGGAACCTTAACAGAGGGTATGGACGGCACCCACGGATCAGGGTGCCCCATAAGAAAGCGGAAAGGATTGAGGCGTCAGCGACGATAGGTCTGGCCGCTGGCATCGAAGAGATGCATCTTGGCCGGATCGGCCGCAAAACGCAGCGTCGCCCCCTTCTCCACCTTGAAGATGCCGGGCAGCTTGGCGATGATCGGTTCCTCGTCGGAAAGGCCCTCGATGTAGAGCAGCGTCACTTCGCCGAGCGCCTCGACAATCGAGACCTTGCCCTCGAACAGATAGTCCTCGCCGGTGGTGACGGTCAGGTCCTCGGGGCGGATGCCGAAGCTTGCGGCCTTGCCCTTTTCCGATGCCGCGGTTGCGACCGGAACCGAGATCACCTTGCCGCCCCTGAGCGAAAGCCGGGTGGTATCGCCGGTCTCGGCCACCGTCGAGGGGATGATGTTCATGGCAGGCGAGCCAATGAATTTGGCGACGAACAGGTTCTGCGGCCGCTCGTAGAGTTCCAGCGGCGCGCCGACCTGCTCGATGCGGCCGGCCGACAGCACCACGATCCGGTCGGCCAGCGTCATCGCCTCCACCTGATCGTGGGTGACGTAGATCATCGTGGTGTCCGGCATGCTCTCGTTGAGCTTGGCGATCTCGATGCGGGTGGCCACGCGAAGGGCTGCATCGAGGTTGGACAGCGGCTCGTCGAACAGGAAGACCTTCGGGTTGCGGCAGATGGCGCGGCCGATCGCAACGCGCTGGCGCTGGCCACCGGACAGCGCTTTCGGCAGACGCTCCAGATACTGGGTAAGTTGCAGGATATCGGCGGCGGAACGGACGCGACGGTCGATCTCCTGCTTGCTTTCGCCGGCAATGCGCATGCCGAAGGCCATGTTGTCGTAGACCGTCATGTGCGGATAGAGCGCATAGGACTGGAAGACCATGGCAATGCCGCGCTTCGACGGCGGCACCTCGTTGACGCGGTTGCCATCGATGAACATGTCGCCGCTGGAAATCTCCTCGAGACCCGCAATCATGCGCAGCAGCGTGGACTTGCCGCAGCCGGACGGCCCGACGAAGACCACGAACTCGCCTTGGCGGATGTCGAGGTCGATGCCGTGCAGCACCTTCACCTGCCCGTAGGCCTTGCGGATATCCTTCAGCACCAAGCCAGCCATGTCTCTCCCCTTCTCAAGCCTTTTGACCCGCTTTACGCCCCGGGCACGGTTGTCGTGTGTGTCAGGGATCCGGGAAGGCAGCCTTCCCGGATCCGATCTCGAAATGCCTCAGGCAAGCCGCGCGAAGAACGCGCCCCAGGCCGGCAGAGTGACCGAGCGCCCCTCGACCACTGCCTCGAAGCCATGACTGGTCAACACCTCCCATGCGCCATCGGGCAGTTCGGCGACCACGTCGCCTGCGCTCATGTTGAACAGGCACAGCAGCGTCTCGTTGCCGAGGCTGCGGGTATAGGCGAGCACACTGTCGGTCGGCGGCAGGAAGGCGATGTCACCCTTGGCAAAGGCCGGATGCGCGCGACGGAAAGCCAGGAAGCGGCGATACTGCTCCATGACCGAGGTTTCCACGCCCTGCTGCACGTTGACGGCGCGCAGCTGGTGTTCGACCGGGATCGGCAGCCAGGTCTTCTCCGCGGTGGAAAAACCTGCCTGCACCGCATGATCATCCCAGACCATCGGCGTGCGGCAGCCGTCGCGGCCCTTGAATTCCGGCCAGAACTGGATGCCATAGGGATCCTGCAGATCCGCATAGGCAATGTCGGCTTCCGTCAGGCCCAGTTCCTCGCCCTGATAGATGCAGACCGAACCGCGCTGCGTCAGAAGGATGGCGGAGAGCAGCTTGGCATAGGCATCCCGATCGAGGACGTCTGCTCCCCAGCGCGAGACATGGCGTACCACGTCATGGTTGGAGAAGGCCCAGCAGGCCCAGCCTTCCGGTGCTGCCGCGGCAAAGTCCTTCTGCACCTCGGCAACGCGGGCCGGTGTCAGCGCATCCGGCGCCAGGAATTCGAAGGCATAGCACATCTGCATCTTGTCGCCGCCGGAGGTGTATTCCCCGACGATTTCCAGGCCGCGCTGGCTGTCGCCCACTTCGCCGACGGCGGCAATCGCCGGGAATTCATTCAGCACGGCGCGGAACCGCTTGAGGAATTCGAGATTTTCCGGGCGGTTCTTGTCGTAGAGGTGCTCCTGGAAATTATAGGGATTGACCGCCGGCGCCGTGGAGGCGTTGCGCCGCTCGGGCGCCAGCGACGGATTGTCCCGCAATTCCCGGTCATGGAAGTAGAAGTTGATCGTGTCGAGACGAAAGCCATCGACGCCGCGCTTCAGCCAGAAGCGCACCACATCGAGAAGCGCATCCTGAACCTCGGGATTGTGCAGGTTCATGTCCGGCTGCGAGGTGAGGAAGTTGTGCAGGTAATACTGCATGCGGGTCGGATCCCAGGCCCAGGCGGATCCGCCGAAGATCGACAGCCAGTTGTTGGGCGGCGTACCATCCGGCTTCGGATCGGCCCAGACATACCAGTCGGCCTTCGGGTTGACGCGGCTGGAACGGCTTTCGACGAACCAGGCGTGCTGGTCGGAACTGTGGGAGATGACGAGGTCGATCATCACCTTGATCTGCAGGCGATGCGCCTCGGCAATCAGCGCGTCGAAATCCGACAGCGTGCCGAACATCGGATCGACATCCGTGTAGTTCGAGACGTCATAGCCGAAATCCTTCATCGGCGACGGGAAGAAGGGCGAGATCCAGATGGCATCGGCGCCGAGGGCCGCGATATGCGGCAAGCGGGCGGTGATGCCCTTCAGGTCGCCGATGCCATCGCCGTTCGAGTCCTGATAGGAGCGCGGATAGATCTGGTAGATGACCGCGCCGCGCCACCAGTCGGCATCCGGCGCTTCAATCGTCTGGGAAGAAGCAATCATTGACGTCAAACCTTGAAAAGAAAAATGCTCAGCCGCCCTTGACCGAACCGGCAAGAAGACCGCGCACCAGATAGCGTTGTAGCCCGAAGAACACCGCCAGCGGCACGAGGATCGTGACGAAGGCGGAGGCCGTCAGGATTTCCCAATTGCCGCCGCGCGAGCCGAGCAGCGCATTGAGCGCCCCCGTCAGCACAAGCTGATCGCGGCCGGTGCCGAGGAAGACGATGGCCACCAGAAGATCGTTCCAGACCCAGAGGAACTGGAAGATGGCAAAGGAGGCCAAGGCCGGGAAAGACAGCGGCAGGACGATCTTCAGGAAGATCTCGAAATCGGACGCGCCGTCGACGCGCGCGCTTTCGATGATTTCCTTCGGAAGTCCGGCAATGTAGTTGCGCAGGAGATAGATGGCGAGCGGCATGCCGAAAGCGGTATGCGCAAGCCAGATCCCGGCATAGGTCTTGGACGAGGTGCCGAGGAAATTGCCCACCTCGTTGTAGAGCCTCAGAAGCGGAATGAGCGACATCTGCAGCGGCACGACGATGAGACCGACGACCATGGCGATGATCAGCGCCCGCCCCGGAAAGCTCATCCACGACAGTGCATAGGCGGCAAAGGCGGCGATCAGGATCGGAATGATGGTCGCCGGGATCGTCACCGTCAGCGAATTGATGAAGGCCTGGCCGATGCCCTCCCCCTTCAGCACCGTCTCATAGTTCTGCAGGCTGAACTGAGGCGGCGTGGAAACGGTCAGATAGATGCGCTTGCCGCGCGAGCCCTCGAAGGGGGCGTTCTTGCTATAGACATAGGAGCCGTCCGGCTTGACCGTCAGCGTCTCGCCCTCGCCAAGATCGGCGGGCTTGTCTACGGGGAAGGCCGCCGGCTCCTGCACGCGCACGCCGAAGGCGCTGACGGTGCCGCCCTGGCCCTTTTCGAAGACCGAGCCGGTGATCACGTAATTCGCGCCCTCCTGCCGGGCGCTTGAGGGATCGCCGAGACGGCCGGCGCTGGTCTGGGTGGAACTGCTGAACGCCGTCCACCAGCCCGACGTGGTGATCTGGCCCTTGTCGCGGATGGAGGTGACGAGGATGCCGAGCGTCGGGATCAGCCACAGGATGACGATGACGAGCACTGACAGGTGAACGATCAGGCGCGGCAGGCCGACGCGCTTGAGGCGAAGGGAAAGGCTTGCCATCTCAATGTCCTCCGGCGTCGCGGTTGGCCTGACGGATGTTCCAGATCATGATCGGCGTCACGGCCGCCATGATGACGAGCGCGATGACCGCGCTTCGGCCGCTGTCGCCGCCGCCACGGAACATCCAGTCGAACATCAGGTTGGCCAGCACCATGGTGTCCCACTGGCCGTTGGTCATGGTCAGCACGATGTCGAAGACCTTGAGAACGAGGATGGTGATGGTGGTCCACACCACCGCGATGGTGCCCCAGATCTGCGGCACCATGATCTTCCAGAAGATCTGCCAGCCATTGGCGCCATCGATGACCGCCGCCTCGATGGTTTCCTCCGGGATGCCGCGCAATGCGGCAGACAGGATGACCATGGCAAAGCCGGTCTGGATCCAGATCAGGATGACCATCAGGAAGAAGTTGTTCCAGAACGGCATGGAGATCCACACCTGCGGATCGCCGCCGAGCGCAGTGACGAGGGCGTTGAGGAGGCCGATCTGGCTGTCGCTTGCGCCGCGATACTCGTAGATGAACTTCCAGATCACGGAGGCGCCGACAAACGAGATCGCCATCGGCATGAAGACGATGCTTTTCGCGATATTGCCCCACCAGATGCGGTCGGTCAGCACGGCGATCACGAGGCCGAAGAAGGTGCAGGCGGCAGGTACAACCGCAAGCCAGAGAATGTTGTTGAAGATCGACTGCCGGAAGCCGGCATCGAAGAAGGCCCAACGGTAATTGGCAAGCCCGACGAAGGTCTCGCCGCTGCGGTCATGAAAGGACAGGATAAAGGTCGCAATCACCGGATAGACTAGGTAGATGCCGAGCAGCAGCAGCGCCGGTCCGAGAAACAGCCAGGGCCGGATGACGGCGCGGCGGTTGAGATTGCGCGATGCCTGGGTGACATCGCCATCGCGCACCGGCAGCGCCAGATTGAGCACCTTGTCCGATAGCCAGTAATAGAGAGCGCAGACGAAAACGCCGACGATCATCACGCCGACGGCCGAGACGATCTGCGATACCATGTCCCCTCCTCATGGTCCGGTCCGGACCTTTGTCTTCCGGCTTGTCATGCCGGTGTCGTGTCACGGCAGAAGCGATGCGCCGCCGGTTTTGCCGACGGCGCACGGTCATGTGTCCCATTTACTTCAGGCCGTCCCAGGCCTTCTGGATTTCGTCGCCGACCTGCTTGGCAGACTTGCCGCCGACGAAATCGACCATGCCCGTCCAGAAGGCGCCGGCACCGATCTTGCCCGGCATCAGGTCGGAACCGTCGAAGCGGAAGGTGGTGGCCGTCGTCAGGATCTCGCCCTGCTTCTTCAGTGCGTCATTGGCATAGGCTTCGGTCTTCACGCCCTTGTAAGGCGTGAGGAACCCGGACTGCGCCATCCAGACCTCATGCGCGATCGGCGTCTTCAGGAAGTCGATGAAGGCCTGTGCCGCCGGGGAATCCTTGGTAATCGCCACCAGCGTACCCGCACCCAGAACCGGCGTGCCGAGTTCCGGTTTGGAGGCATAGGTCGGCATGTAGAAGAAATCCGCATCCGTGCCGAGCTTCGTGCCTTCCGGGAAGAAGGTCGGGATGAACGAGGCCTGATGGTGCAGGTAGCACTTCGGCGGAATGCCGAAGAGGCCCTTCGGGCTGTCGCGGAAGTCTGTCGAGGCAACGGCTGCCACGCCGCCGGAGACGTATTTCTCGTTCTTGGCGAACTTGCCGAATTCATCGATGACGCTGACAACCTTGGGATCGTTGAACTTCACCGTGTTATTGACCCAGCCGTCATAGGTCTGCGGCGTGTTCATGCGCAGCATCAGGTCTTCCACCCAGTCGGTGGCCGGCCAGCCCGTCGCACCACCGGAACCGAGACCGATGCACCAGGGCGTGCCGCCGTCCTTGACGATCTTGTCGGAGAGGGCGATCAGCTCCTCCATCGTCTTGGGAACCTTGTAACCTGCTTCCTCGAAGTTTTCCGGCACATACCAGACGAGCGATTTCAGGTCGGCCTTGTAGGGGAAGGCGAAGAAGGCATCCTTGCCATCCTTGCCCTTGTAGGTGCCGAGACCGAGCCAGGAATCGCCTGCGCCGTAATTGGCCTTCACCCAGTCACCCGTTCCGGCCTTCAACGGCACCAGGAAGCCCTTGGAGGCGAGGTCCTGCAACAGGCCGGGCTGCGGCAGGATGGCGATGTTCGGGGGCGAACCCGCCTGCGTATCGATGACGATCTGCTGCTCGTAGTTTTCCGAGGACGAATACTGGACGTTGGCGCCGGTCGCATCGTTGAAATAGGCGAGAACGCTGCGGAACAGCTTTTCGTCATCGCCGCGCCAGGGGCCGAAAATCGTCAGCGTCTGGCCCTTGATGTCACCATGCGCCTTCTTGAAATCCTCGTAGCTTTTCCAGTTGAACTTGGCGTCCTGACCGGGCGCAAACTTCAGATCTGCAGCATTGACGCCAGTAACGCCAAGGCAAATGGCAGCAACGCCAGAAAGCAAAAGATGTTTCATGCAAAACCTCCCCTTCAGAGATGTAAATCTTCCTACCCAGATCGCATCGAAAGCATTCAAAGCGCTTTGAGGCGAAGAAGCCATGCCACAGGCACTGGAGTCAAGTCTCTTTTCGAATGGCCCCTCACGTATTCAAGCTTGACATGAATTAGGGCGCGGGTCAGCTGTGTCCACGTCTCAATTTTCGCGACATTTTTGCGCCGATGCGGTATCGAAGCGCTTTGAGTGCCGGACAGGACAAGCCGCCGTTCGGCACGTGGAGGAACTGGCACGGTGAATCTCAAGCAATTGTCGGCGCTGCTGGGACTGTCCCAGACGACGATCAGCCGCGCCCTGAACGGTTATCCGGAGGTCAACGAGGAAACGCGCCAGCGCGTGCTGAAGGCCGCGCAGGAGACGGGCTATCGCCCGAACCGCGCCGCACGCAGGCTCGCCACCGGAAAGGCCGGCTCGCTCGGTCTGGTGATGCCCATGTCCGAGGGGCAGTCTGCCGACATTCATTTTGCCGAATTCCAGAGCGGGCTTGCCGACGAATGCCTGCGCCACGAATTCCATTTCGTGATCATGCCCGCCCACCCGCACGAGGAGGAGCAGGCGATCCGCGAACTCGTCAACAGCGGCAGCGTGGACGCCTACTATCTTGCCTATATGCGCGCCCGCGATCCGCGGCTGAAGATGGCAAAGTCGCTGGCGCTGCCCTTCATCGTGCACGGACGCTCTCTCGGCGTGGCGGAAGACTATCCCTATCTCGATGTCGACAATGAGGGCGCCTTTCGCCAGGCGGCCCGCTACCTGATCGATCTCGGCCACACCCGCTTTGCGCTGATCAACGGCATGGCCGACCTCGATTTCGCCGCCCGCCGACGCATCGGGCTGGAACAGGCCCTGGCCGGACACGGTCTGTCGCTGCGGGGGGACTTCGTCAGCAGCACGCTGATGACGGATGCCAACGGCTATCGCCACATGGCGCGGCTGCTGCAGCATCCCGAGCCGCCAACCGCCGTGCTCTGTGCGAGTACCGTGCTGGCGCTCGGCGCCGTGCGCGCCATTCGCGAGGCAGGGCTGCAACTCGGCACCGACATCTCGCTGATCGCCCATGACGACGACCTGATGCTGCTGAAGCCGGAGCATTTTTCGACGCCGCTGACCACCACCAGCTCCTCCCTGCGCGAGGCAGGGCGGCGGGTGGCCGAACGGCTGATCAGTGCCGTGACGGATCCGGAGGCGGATCTGCCGAGAAGGGAACTCTGGACGGCGGATCTCACGGTGCGCGCGTCGACCGGCCCTGCGCCGGACTGAGGCTCGACCGGCCTCAGAAGGTCGGAACGGGGCGGCCTGCCGAACGATAGGCGGCAATCACGGTGTTGGCCATCAGCATGGCGATCGTCATCGGCCCGACGCCGCCCGGCACCGGCGTGATGGCACCGGCCACCTCGGCGCAGGCCTCGAAATCCACATCGCCGACGAGGCGGCTCTTGCCCTCGCCCTTTTCCGGCGCATCGATGCGGTTGATGCCGACATCGATGATCGTGGCGCCGGGCTTCACCCAATCCTTCTTGACCATGAAGGGACGGCCGACGGCGGCCACGAGAATATCGGCCTGCCGGCAGATCGCCGCCAGATCCTTGGTGCGCGAATGCGCCATGGTGACGGTGGCATTGGCGGCGAGCAGCAGCAGGCCCATCGGCTTGCCGAACAGGTTGGAGCGGCCGATGACGACCGCATTGAGGCCGGAGAGATCGGCGCCATGGATGCTGCGCACCAGGATCATCGAACCGGCCGGCGTGCAGGAGATGAGGCCGCTCGAGAGATCGCCGCTGGCAAGCTTGCCGGCATTGACGACGTGAAGACCATCCACATCCTTGTCCGGGCGGATCGATTGGATCACCGGTTCGGAATCGAGATGCCGGGGCAGCGGCAGCTGAACGAGAATGCCGTGGATGGCCGGATCGTCGTTGAGGGATGCTACCAGCGCTTCCAGCTCCGCCTGCGTCGTCTCTTCCGGCAGGGAGTGCTGGATGGAGGTGAAGCCGCACTGCTTGGCCATGCGGCTCTTGGCGTTCACATAGGCATGGCTTGCCGGATCGTTGCCGACGATGACGACGGCGAGACCGGGCTTGACGCCCGCTTCACGCTCCAGAACCGCCGAGGCCTCCGCCACGGCCTCCGTTACCTTTGCCGCCGTCTGCTTTCCGTCGATGATGCTGGCCACGCGCATGCCTCCTGGGGATGGTCGGAAACCCTTGAGACCCGTCGTCGCCATGACCGATGTCAGCGCAAACAGGCCGCCTGCCAACGCCCTAGGGCCTTGAAGGCCCCAATGCAAGACCTGCGTGACAGGGAAGCAGCGTGAAAGGGAGGAGAGACGGTTCCGGCCGTGATCCGTCAGCGCCGACGGCGGTGGCGGTCTTCGTCCCCCGGTTAGGCCAGCGCTTGGGAGAGCGCAGTCACCTCTGCCCGGAGGCGCGCAAGATCGCGGCGAAGCTGCAACAGGTCGTCATTGGCGGCCATCGGCCGATGGCGCGGCGCCGCGTCGCCCTCACCGTCGAGGATCCCGGCGAGCAAGGATGGCAACGGATGGGCACCGGCCGGCTGGCGTTGCGAGAGCAACAGTTCCTCCAGCATGGCGGCAGCACTTTCATCCACGGCACGCGCGGTCGCCGGCAAGCTCTGGCCTTGGTCGGCGAAAGACGCCAGATCGTTTTCCGTCACCGGCAGCAGACTGGTGAAACGAAGCGGCGCATACGCCTCCGCGGTTTCGTTGGGGGGAGCCGACGCGACGACGGCAGACTGTCTGGGCAGCCCGGCGGAAGCTTCCGGAAACGGCGAGGAAGCGGCTATGGAAGTCGCCATGGCGGGCTCATTCTGCGGCACGGTCGACGCGGGCGATGACAGGAGGCCTGCGACATTCTGCTCCTGCGGCCTGCGCCCCGGAAGGGCTGCGGCGGCAAGGCATAGCGCGGCAAGACTGCCCATCAGCGAGGCGAGCCAGAGCGGTAGGCCGGAGGCTGTCGCCTCCACTGCGCGGGCTGGCATGGCAAGGCTGGCAACGACCTGAGGTGCCGGCTCTGCCCGGCGCGCGGCAGATTCTGCGGCGGAAAGGGCCTCGCGGGCCGTGGCCAGGGCCGCCTCCCGTTCCCGATGGCGCTGCTCGGCCGCCGACACGGGACGGGCGGCGATACGGGCCTGTTCCTCGCCGAGACGACGCAGATCGTCTTCGAGGCGGGCAGTCTCCTGTTGCCGGCGGCTGCGTTCATTCTCCAGCGCCTTGCCGATCGCAGCTCTCGCCTCATCGACCGCCTGACGCGCCGCAATCAGCTTCGGGTGGCGGGGACCGAGATCGGCGGCAAGCCGCTCTGCCAGCAGGCGGGCATCCAGGAACTGGCGGCGCAGCGGTTCAATCTGGTCCAGCCCTGCGGCCGCAGGCGGCGAGGTCTCCAGCACTCCCGCAAGCGTCAGCCCGCGCACGGCCTCGAGTGCCAGATGCGCCTCCGCGAGTGCCGCGCGGCCACGCGCCAGCCTTGCCTCGATATCAGCCTTTCGGGCGGCCTCCGCCTGCCAGCGCTGGCGATCCTCGGCCGCTACGGCTTCTGCGGCAAGAGCCGCTTCGGCGGCCTGCACCACCTGGCGCGCAGCCGCCACGCGCTGATCCGCCTCGCCCGTGGCAGGCTGTCCGAGATGGCGGGCCAGCACGGCTGCGGCGGCATTGGCCAGCCGTGCAGCCTCCAGCGCCTCGCGGGCATCGGCCCGCACCAGCATCTGCCCCGGCAAGTCCGGTGCCACGCCCAGCCGCTCGGCAAGGCCGGGCTGTCGCGTGAAGAAACCCGAAAGAAGACCATTCCCGGAGACACCGGCCGAGGCCGTGCGCTCGTGGGACGGCCGCGCCTCATCTGCGGCTTGGCGGATCTCGTCCAGCACGCGACCATCGGCGAGCAGGCGGCGCAGCGCCGGAACAAGCGTATCGGCCGGCAATCCGCCCGGGGCAAGCGTCTCCACCTGCAGCAGAGCCGCTGCCTCGTACCGGCGCGTCAGATCGACCGGCAGGACCAGCGGCATCAACGCTCCGCCGATCCCAGCGAAGAGCAGCAAGGCAGGGGCAAGACGGCGACCTTTCGCGACGAAATGCGCAGCAGGCGGGCGCGGCTCTGGGGCAGAGCGTTGCAGATGCGTCGAAACGTGCATGAGCCAGTCCATTCCCGAGGCGGCAGAAGCGGTGCGCCTGTCCCGTGTTCGCGGCGGAAGCCGGCCTGACGGGAACCATGACGGCTGCAGCCGCCTGCCCGGCAGGGGCAAGGCGACGAAAGAACCGCACGGTCGCAAACCGGATGTCGCCGATCATGGCGCTGGAGGGAAGGATCGGACCCGGTCGGAAAGGTCCGCACGTCGATCGGCGACGCCTCATGCGACGGCCGGATCGCCATTTCCCGGAAGAAACCACTCGGGACCAGCACGCTGGCTCCCCACAGGTCGGCTTCCGCATGGGAAAACTCTAAATTTTTTTGGCAAACAAACGGTTAATCTCAGTTATTGCCCGCAGCACGGAAGATCTCGCTTGCCAGCAGCAGAAGTCCGTCATGGCGGAAGGCGAGGAAATCCTCAAGCCGCCGTTCCTCGGCCTCGTCACGCGCATCGGCAATCACCATATCGGCAGCCGTTGCTTCGAGGGCCGCATCGAGCGGCGACGCGGCCCGCCCGGGAAACGGACCCGTCATGGCAAGCGTCGAAATGTCATGCCAGGGGGCATGCGCCTTGAGCCGCCGGCGCGCCGCCTCCAGGCGGCTCCTGTCCGCGCCGATCAGCAGAATACGGCGCCGATGGTCCATGAAGGTCAACAGCGACGGCACGAAGCGGTCTGGGGTAAGGGACGCAATGGCAGCGCGCGGCCGCACCAGACGAAGAAGGACCGTCACGGCGCGGTCTGCCGGCAGAAGAACGTGTCCGCCAAGCCGCGCGCGATAGAGCGGATTGATCAAGGCCCGAAGGAGGCCGGACAAAGTGAGGAAGGTGACCGCGCGACACCCCACCCTAAGCTCTGCAGCGGCCTCCAGCATGGCAAGACTGTCAGCCCAGCCCAGCGTCGGAAAAGAGAGCCCGAAGGCCCTTCGCCCGTCCTGACGCACCGCAAGGACCGGCGAAACCGAAGCGGCCATCTGCGGACGCACAGCCGGCAAAGGACCTCCGGCCCTGTCGGGCAGGCGATGGGGGGCTGGCATGGCGCGATCGTGCTGCATCGGACGCTCGAAACTGCGGAAAAGCTGATCTGTTCTCCCTAGCAGTCCTGCGTGAAACCCGGCTTAAACCGGAGGATCGAATCCGAGTGACGTGTTTGCGGGTGCGTTAACGACAACGCCCGCCGGAGGGCGGGCGTGGCGAACGGCAACGGCATCCGATTGATGTCAGTGCCCGCTTTTGGCGGGGGCGGCGTCGACCTTGACGCCTTCGACGATCTTGGTCGGCATCACCTGCTTGCCCTGCGGGCGGTCGCTGTTGGCGCGGATATCATCCTTGGACAGGTAGTCGATCTGCTCCACCAGGGGCTCGATGACATAGTCGTCGCCGAACTTCTTGTTGAGGTTCTCCTTCACCCGCTTCTTGAAGCCTTCGAGATCGAAGGATTTCACGTTGGTGAGGTCTACCATGCGATCCCCGACGAGCAGCGTGAACAGTTCGTCGGTCATCAGTTCGGTCATCGGCAGGTGCAGGCCCTTCACCTTTTCCTTGTCCATCAGGAAGGAAATGCGGGTGATGAAATAGCCCTGCACGGCGCCATTGGCGAGGACGGGCACGTTGATGACCTCGCCCTTGACGAGATCGCTCTTGTCCTTCAGCAGCTGCGACTGATCCACCGGCGGGGGCGGCGCCGCCATCTTCACGGAGAAAAACACCGCGCCCAGCGACACGGCACAGACCCACAAACCGGTAAGGAGCAGCTTAACCATCAGGATTCGCTATAGTAGAACTGTTCTTGGGTGTAGGTGCCATCGCCATCGGCATCGCGCACGGCATTCTTCAGAAGATCGGCCACGGTGCGCACGGCATTGAGATGGGCTTCCACACGGCGGGCATTGAGTGCGAGCTTGCCCTTCAGCGCATGCATCTGCTCGATGTGGTTGACGGCGAATTCCTCCGGGCTGGTGCTGCGGAACAGCATGGTCAGCTCGTAGAGGCACCGGCTCTTGTGCGCGTTGGAGACCTTCAGGTCGAATTGCGGATCCTTGCCGATCCGCTCATTTTCATTGTCGATGATCATCTCCAGCCGGCCAAGGACTGTCTTGATGCGATAATCATTCGAGATAACTTCCATATGTTCGGTCCCGCCGTGCTGCGTTGTCATGCCTCGCTCCGATCTGCCGGTGCCAGGTTGAGGGCTTTTCGTTCAAAATCGTTGATCATGGACAGAGTGCGGCTGCGCTCCGTCTCATCGGTGCGGGCGTTGAGTTCGCCTTCGTTGCGCAGCTTCTGCAGGGACTGCGAATAGACCTGCTCTGCAATGCCGACACCGCCACTCTTGCTGATCTGGTTGGCAATCTGCTCCGACATCATGCTCTTCCAGAATTCGCCGGCAGATCCCTTGCCATAGACCTGCTCGCTGTCGCTGGGCAGGATCGAGTTGACAAAGGTCTGCAGCACCGAGGCTTCGAACTTGCGGTATTCCTCGGGCATCTTGGCGGCCTTGTCCGCACCCTCGGCGCGGTGCAGGCTGGCCCGGGTGCCGGTCTGGTCGATCCGGTCGACGGTTACCGCAAACCCCTTGTCGGCCGATGCGAGACTGGTGGCGGCAAAGGCCGCGCGGTTTGCCTTGAGCTTTGCCTGGGCTGCCTGCACCTCGGTCGGGTCTGCAGCCCGCAGGACATCCATCACGAGATCGCTGGGAGGAGAGATCGCCACTAGAACTTCCTTTCGTCTGAGTGGCGAGACTATGCGGGATGAAGCTTGCTTTAGGCTGGCGTGGCGACGAAGGACGGCGTAAGCGCCGGCTAAAACTTACAAAGGCTCGGAATTTTCGCGTTTTGCGCCGGCCATCGTCAGGTCCAGCAGGTCGTAAAGGGTCGAATCATCCTGTTCGCGGTCTTCCAGGCTGCGGGCTTCCTTCATGTGCTCCTCCAGCCGGTCGCCCTTGGTGCGCTCGCGCAGCACCTGCGCTTCCAGCACCTGCTGCACGCCGCCAAGCTGACTGTCACGGATCATCAGCCGGCCGAAACGTTCCGAATGGTGGCGGGAGAACTGCATGTGCAGCGGCGTCATGGAGCCGATGGCCTCGATGACCAGATCCATCTGCTCGCCCACTTCGGCGCGCTGCCGGGTCACCGCGGAAAGCTCGCTTTCGGCCATTTTTTCCAGATGGCGCTGCACGGCAACGAGCCGTTTCAGCTTGCGGGACCGGACCTGACCGCTGTCTGCCATGATCGCCTCAGAAGGAGTTGAAGACCGGCGCGAACCCTTGCGCGAACTGCCGCATGAGCGCGGCAATGGCAAGGTAGAGCATGAAGATGCCGCCGGTGACGAGATAGGGGGTGGAAATGAAATAGACCGGGATCTGCGGCGCGAGCTTGTTGACCAGGCCGATCGCCACGTTGAACAGCAGGCCGAAAATCAGGAAGGGGCTTGCCAGCCGGAGCATGATGGAGGTGGAGGCGCGCAGCGTATCGGTGAGCGTGATCAGCATCTTCTGCGGTTCGATGATCGCGCCGACCGGGGTCGCCCCGTAGGAATCGAGAAGCGCCCGGAAGACGATGTGGTGGAAGTCCATGATGAACAGCAGCATCAGGCCGCAGAACACGATCAGGCTGGTGACGGAGGTTTCCGATGTGTCTTCCAGAATGTCGTGACCGCCCGGCGCCGTGAAACCGATCGCCATGGTGAGGATCGCACCGGCAAACTGCAGGCCGAGCACGTAGATGCGGGCGATCATGCCGTAGACGATGCCGATCATGGTTTCGGAAAAGATCAGCCCGACATAGGTGGCGCCGGGCGATGATGCCGCCGGATAGACGCTGTCCCAGATCATCGGAAGGATCGCCATCGACACCGCGACCGCCAGGAACAGCCGTACATTGGGCGAAAGCCTGGCGCTTGAAAAACCCGGCAGGGTCATGATGCAGCCCCCCATGCGGCAAAAGGCCAGGAAGAGCGCCAGCATCGTCCCCTGCGGGTCTGTAATCATGAAATCGAGCCCAGAATCTTGATGTCGAGCCCCTTTGCCAGTTCCACATGCGAGAGAACGGGAAGCGTTGCAAACAGGCGTTCGATGATCATTCTGACATAGGAGCGCGTTTCAGGCGAGGTCACCAGGACGAATGGCAGACCGCGATCCATGAATTCGCGGATCACGCGGCTTGCCTGCTCGCTGAATTCCTCGAGCGCGCGCGGATCGATGTCGAATTCGACGACCTCGCCCTTGGGATCGCGCTTCAGCGCCTGATGGAAAAGGAGATCCCACTTGCTGCCAAGGCGCAGAACCCGGAGCACGCCATTGTCGGCCAGATCGCCGCACAGCTGCTGGGCCATGCGCACGCGCACATGTTCGACGATCTGCTCGGTCTTGCGCACATGCGGCGCAAGCTCGGCCACGGCTTCCAGGATGAGATGAAGGTTGCGGATCGAGACCCTTTCGGCCAGCAGCAGCTTCAGCACCGCCTGCAGCCCGGAATAGGACATGTGCGAGGAGCAGATCTCGTCGGCCAGTTTCTTGTATTCCGGATCCAGCCGGTCGATCAGGATCTTCACATCCTTGTAGGAGAGAAGCTGCGGAAGGTTGTTGCGGATCACTTCGGAGAGATGCGTCAGCACCACCGACACGTTGTCGATGGGGTGGAAACCCTCACGCTTCAGATCGTCGGCAAAGGCCTCGAGGATCGAGACCGCCGGCATGCCGAAGGCCGGCTCGCGGATCTCGTCGCCGGGGATCGACGGCTTGCGGCCGGACCCGGTCACCACCAGCACATCGCCGACCCTGAGCGTGTTGGAGGCGATCGTCGTGCCGTGAATGCGGATCTGGTAGGACTTTTCCGGAATGGAGATGTCGTCGGTGACCTTGATCTCGGGAACGACGAAGCCGTACTGGCTGGCGAATTTCTTGCGCATCTTGCCGACCCGGAAGGCCAGTTCCTGGTGCGCGCCGAGAAGGCGGGTGGAGACCTGCTTGCCAAGCGCCAGCTCGATCTCGGAGGTACGCAGCATCGACTTGACCGAATCCTTGTCGGCCTCCTTCGTCTGGCTGACCTTCTTCTCCTCCGTCTCGCGGCGCAGCTTGTTTTCCGCCTCCAGACGGCGCGGCACGATCCAGGCGCCAAAGGCCATGATGCCGCCGAGGGCCACAAAGGGAACGAAGGGCAGGCCCGGGACGAGCGCCAGAATGCCCATCAGGGCAGCAGCCAGAGAAAGCGCACGCGGATAACCGCCCAGCTGGTCGAGCACCGCCTTGTCGGCCGTGCCGGGCGTGCCGCCGCGCGACACGAGGAGGCCGGCTGCCAGCGAAACGATGAGGGCCGGCACCTGGGAGACGATGCCATCGCCGACCGACAGCTTGACGAACACGTCGGCCGCCTCGCCGATCGGCATGCCATGGCGGAAATAGCCGATGACGATGCCGCCGAAGATGTTGATGGCGGTGATGATGAGACCCGCGACCGCATCGCCACGCACGAATTTCGAGGCACCGTCCATGGCGCCGAAGAACATGCTCTCCTCTTCCAGTTCCCGGCGGCGGCGCTGCGCCTCTTTCTCATCGATGATGCCGGCGGAAAGATCCGCGTCGATCGACATCTGCTTGCCGGGAATGGCATCGAGGGTGAAGCGGGCGCCGACTTCGGCGATACGTGTTGCACCCTTGGTGATGACGATGAAGTTCACCGTCACGAGGATCATGAAGACGATCACCCCGATCATGAAGTCGCCGGACATCACCAGCGAGGCAAAGCCCGCGATCACGCCGCCTGCCGCATCATGCCCCTCGTGGCCGTGCGTCAGGATGGTGCGCGTCGTCGCGATGTTGAGCGACAGGCGGATCATCGTGGAAATCAGCAGGATGGTCGGGAAGGACGAGAAGTCCAGCGGCCTCTGGATCCACAGCGCCACCATCAGGATCAGCACGGAAAAGGCGATGGAAAAGGCCAGTCCCATGTCGATCAGAAAGGTCGGGATCGGCAGGAAGAGGATGCAGAGAATGGCGATGATGCCAAGTGCGAAGCCAATGTCCCGGCCGTTGGGACTGACCTTGGGAATGGAGAGTGCAGGTGGTTGCGCCATGGAATCCGTCTCTTCATGAGATGGCGGCGCAACGCATGTCACGCCGGTTCATCTGAAGCCTAGACGGTGAAGCTTGCGCGAGGCAGGTGCGGCCCCGACCTCAGAAGCCGGACTGGATGCGCGAGAAGACGAGCTGGGAGAAAAGGTTGATCTGGCTGCCGATGAACGGCGCCGTCAACCCGACCGCGAGCAGGATGGCGACGATCTTCGGCACGAAGGTCAGCGTCATTTCCTGCACCTGGGTCAGCGCCTGCAGGAAGGCAACGCCGACGCCCACCACCATGGCGGCAAGGATCGCGGGGCCTGATGCGATCAGGACCGTGCGCATGGCCGCCTGCATGATTTCGAGTGCATCGGCTTCATTCATGAGAGCCACTCCGTGGCTGCCGTCATGGCAGCGATTCGATGGATCCCGTTCTACCGGGATCCGGTTCCGGCGTCGAGGCGGCTCCCGGTCAGGAGCCGCTGGTTTGGGTTTCCGTGGATGACGTTCCCGCCTGGATCGCCTGGTCCGACACGACAACGCCGGCCTGCAGCAGGACCTTGTCGCCGCCTTCGGTCACAGCCATCACGCCGTCCGAATAGACCTGGACTTCCTTGACCTTGCCCATCACCTTGTCGTCGGCGCTCATGATGTACTTGCCGACGAGGTCGCCGGCGCGCGTGAGAGCCTCGGCCTGAAGCATGCTCTTCAGGTGGGTGTTGGTCTGGATCGTCTGCTCCACCTGCGAGAAGGAGGCCAGCTGGGAAATCTGCTGGGACGCGTCCATCGGCGAGGTCGGATCCTGGTTCTTCATCTGGGCGATGAGCAGCTTCAGGAAGCTGTTGTAGTTCAGGCTTGCCTTGCTGGCATCGCTGGTGGAGGCCGCAGCCCCCGCCCAGGGATTGGAGGCCGCCGTGCTGGACGTGACCGATTCTACCGCCATGGAGCGATCTCCCGGCGAATCTGTTCCACGGTCGCCGGCGTCATCTCATGGCTGTTGAGGATGCGGTCCTCGATGGCATAGAGGCCGCGGATGGCCTTCAGTGCGTCGAAGGCGCGACCGCTCACCACCATGGCGTCAATGCGCTTCAGTTCCGCCAGGACTTCCTCGTTCTGGAAGCAGGAGAGCAGCATGGTGATCGACTTGCGGAACATGGAGAGCGACTGCTCCTTGCCTTCCGGGTTGATCAGCATCATCTGGGCGATGAAGTAGAGCTGGCGCAGCGGCGTCGTGGCGTCTTCCAGCTGCAGGACATGGTTTTCGAGCAGGAAGGTCACGTCGTTGAGGAATTCGAGCGCGACCTTGCGATCCACGCGCAAAACGGCCCCGTTGATGAAGATTCTTTCGCCCGATTTCAGCGAGATGCGCAGAGTGCTTTTCATTTAAGTCCATCCCTGATGATGGTTGTCACGTCGATGAGGCCCTGGAAGTTGTCGGACTGGCGCCGCCTTATCTTTTCGCACTCCTTGAGAATCCACAGGGCGATGGAGATCAGGTTGGCGCGAAGTTCGACATTCAGTTCGTTTTCCGGCTGGCGCAGGTCCTCGATGAACCTGATCCAAACGCGCCGGGTATAAAAAAGAGCTTCGATGGCAGCGCGCGAATAGTCCGGTGCGTCGCGTGCCGCCTTCAGCAGCTCTATCGATCGATCGAGGGCCTGCCGCTCACGGGACTTGGCGTCAGCGACGTTGTCCTCCATGATCTCGGCATATGAAAACTGGTACATTCATGTATCCTTCATTTTCACGAACTTCCCTTTGCCATCAAAGGAAGTTTACGAGGCTCAGCTTCTGAATTCGGGATGTGAGGGTGTAGGCCGCTTCGAGCAGCGCCTGCAGCGACGTCACGCGGGTGGAGGCCTCGTAGGCATCCACACCCTGGAGATCGTTGAGATGCGTCTCGATGATCGTCTTCTGCGCCGCCAGCGAATCGTCGGCTTCCTTGACGCGCTGCGACGACAGGCCGATGTCCGAGCGCTGGTAATTGATGCCGGAGATCGCCTTGCCGATGGCCGAGGTGGCCGAATTGCTGATGACGGTGCGGACGTTTTCCGGCATGTCGTCGCTGAGGAACTGGCTGCCCACCACCGAGGCAAAGACGAAGTTGCGGAAGCCCGGCGTGTTCGCGGTGGTCGATGTCGCCACCACTTCCGTCGCGCTGATCCGCGTCGTCATGTTGGTCGACGAGGCGTCGGAGACGAAGGTCGACCAGAAGTCCTGACCGCCCAGCCCCGTATGCGGCGGGTCGGTCAGCGGCGTGGTACCGTTGAACTTCGACTGCAGGTCATCGAGGAATGTCTGCATCTGGGTCGGCGTCATGTCCTTGGCGGCCGCGATGCCGTTGGTGGACAGATAATTGTTCAGCTCCGCATCAACCGCTGCCTTGAACGGCGAGCCACTGGCGGAAAAGGAGACCAGAGGCTTCACATCGGTATTGGTGCCGGAGAACAGGTATTCGCCGGTCACGGATGTGTTGGCGATGTCGGTGAAGGCATCGAGCGCGTTGGAGATCGTGGCCCGCGCATCGCCGAGCGTCGAGGTACTGCTGGTCAGCGCCGCGAGCGAATCGAGCACCTTCTGGCTGAGATCCCCGAGACGCTTCAGCGATTCTTCGGAGGAATCGAGACGCTGCTTGGCCACGGAATTGGTGGTCTGCTGAGCCTCGATGCGCTGGACGTCACGGGTCAGGTCAATGTTGCGCGAGGTGGCGCCGCCAAGTGCGACGCCCATGTCGGCATGCACACCGGTGGTGACTTCCGTATTGGCCTTGACCAGATCACTCTGGGCCTTGGCCATGGCCTGGCGCAGGCTGGTCTGGACGGAGACGGTGGATGTGAACGATGTCTTCATGATCTTACCTCGCCATATCCAGCAGCGCCTTCATCATTTCATCGATGGTGCTGACCAGTTTCGTCGCGGCCTTGTAGGATTGCTCGATGTCGAGCAGCAGGGAGAGTTCCTCGTCGAGGCTGACGCCGCTCTCGCTGGAATGCGCCTCGACGGCGCGCGACTTGGCGGCCGACTTGGTTTCATCCGCAGCAGTTGCCGTGCTGCGCAGGTTTTCCAGCCAGCCGGCCGAATCCGAGGCAAACGAGATGACGTCGAAGCTTCCCTCAATGCCTGTTGCCGGATCGAAGCTCTGCTTGGTCTGCAGCGCCTGGGAATAGCCGTCGAGAAGGGTCGAGAAGCCGGTGGCGGCCGTGGTGTTGACCAGGTATGCCGCCCCGTTCATGCCCCCGTCGCGCACGGTCTGCGGCTTGGCCTTGGCTGCTGCGTTGACCGAGATCGAGGCAGCAAGACCCGGCACGATGGTGGCCGATGTCGCCACGCTGTCATCAATGCCGTTGGTGAACAGACCGGCCTTGGCGGGCAGAGTGCCACCCGGGCCCGTTTCGGCGAAGGAAACGATCACGCCGCGGGCGATCTCATCCAGTTGCGCCTGGAACTTGGGGGCCACGTCGTCGCGGATCTGCAGAAGCGCCTGCAGGGAGCCCTGCGCATCGGTATCTGCGCCCGTGCCGGCCTGCATGGCCACGCCATCGACATAGATCGAATTGCCGGTGACGGTCGCCGTATAGGTGGCTGTGGCACTGAAGGACACCGTGCGCGGGATCGTCTCGAACAGCGTGGTGCCGTCGGAGGTATAGATGGCCACATCATTGTTGGCACGGGTGACGGTAGAGATGCCGACGATATCGGAGATCTGCTTCAGCAGGCCGTCGCGGGTATCGAGGGCGTTGTTGCCGTCCGAGCCGGAGATGGTGGCGCGCATCACCTCGTTGTTGGCGCTTTCGAACTTCGACAGCAGGGTATTGAGCTTGTCGACCTGCGTCTTGATCTGTGCGTCGGCGCGAGCGCGCACGCCCTGCACTTCTGCGGAGGCATTGTTCAGCGTATCCGCGACATCCTGGGCGGACGAAACCACCGTGGAGGCCAGCGTCCCCTCATTCGGCTTGGCCGCATAGGCATCGAGATTGCTGACGAGCTTGGACAGCCGCGCGCTCGGCGAGCTGTCATAGTCGTTGTTGCCGAGCAGGCTGCGCAGTTCCTTGAGGCCCGACAGAAGCGTTTCCTGACCGCTCGCCTGCGAAGTGCTGGTGATGGTCTGACGGAACAGCGTGGCATTCTGCGCCCGCTCCGTGCTGGCAACGAGTGCGCCGTTCCCCGCGGTGACCAGAACGGCAGTCCGCCGGATGTAATCCGGGTTCTGCACGTTCGAAATGTTCGTCGATGTCACCGCCGTCTGGGAGCCGGTGTTGTTGAAGATCGACTGAGCCGTGGACAGTGCTGTGGAAAGCGACATTGTACTAAGCCTTTACGGAACGGACGACGGTTACCTCTTGAGGTTGACCAGCGTTTCAAGGAGTTCGGAACCGGTCTGGAAAACCTTCGAGTTTGCCGTGTAATTGCGTTGCGCCTCGATCATCGAGGTCAGCTCCTCGCCGATATCGACGTTGGAGTTCTCCAGCGCGCCGGACAGGATCTGGCCGTAGCCGCTGGTGCCGGCATAGCCCATGACGATGACCCCGGAATCGTTGCTCTGCGTGTAGACATTGCCCGCGAGCGGCGTGAGGTTGTTCGGGCTCTGCACATTCGCCATGGCGATGCGGTAGCTCGGGATGGACTGGCCGTTCTTGTAGAGGATCGAGACGATGCCATCCTTGCTGATCTCGACCTTGTCGACAGCGCTGGCGCCCTTGCCGTCGATATCGCCTTCCGCCGAATAGGCGGAGCCCAGCTGAGAAAGCCCGGTGAGATCGATCGTGAGGCCGCTGAGGGTTGCTCCCCCGATCGACTGCGCCGTGGTGGTGATGCTGGTCGGCGAGGTCAGCTTGCCGCTGCCGCCGAAGCTGAGTTCGTAACCCGACCCGTTGCCGTTCGTGGAACCCGAGACGGATGTGACGCTGCTGCCTTCCTTGAGGCCTGAAAGGTCGACCGTCAGCGCGCCGAGCGTGCCGTTCGCGGTCGTGGTGAGCGAGGAGGAACTGGTCAGGTTGCCGGCGCCGTCGAAGGTCAGCGCGGAGGTGCCGACCGATGTGGTGCCGTCGAGCACGTCGAGGTTCCAGCCTGCCGCCGTCTTGGTATAGTTGTAGCTCAGCGTATGGGCCGCGCCGTCGCTGCCATAGGCAATCGACTTCGTGGTGTAGGTGGTGCCGGTCGCAGCGGTGTTGTTGAGGTTGCCGCTGACGGCCGAGGTGGTCGAAGCCGTCACCGCCTGGCCGGTCACCGAGACGCCGTTGTACTGGACGTCGAGGGTCCAGGTATTGTCTGCGGTCTTGGTGTAGGTGAGGTTGAGCAGGCGCGAATTGCCCTGCGAGTCATAGGCGACGACCGATGACGACTTGGTGTAGCCCACCGCTTCGTTGGTCGGCAGGTTGCCGGACAGGCTGCCCTGCTTCGACGGTGTTGCCTGCAGGCCGCCGGCCGAGACATTGATCTCGCTGAGACCCTGGAAGCCGTTGATGACGATGGTCGGATCCTCGGTCGAGGAATAGGGGTAGCCCATCAGCTTGTAGCCGGCGGCATTCTTCAGCGTGCCGTCGTCCTGCACCTCGAAATTGCCGGCGCGCGTCAGGTAGTCGGCGCCATCTGCCCCCTCGACGATGAAGAAGCCTTCGCCGTTGATCGCGAGATCGGTGCTGGAGGTGGTGTAGCTGAACGAGCCCTGGTCGTTGATGGAGTAGCGGACGACCGTATCGACGCCGCCGGAATTGTAGCTGCCGTTCGAAGAGGGCAGAATCATCGATGAAAACTGGGTGGATGCCTTCTTGTATCCGATCGTGCTCGAATTGGCGATGTTGTCGCCGACCGTACCAAGGCGGTTCGCCTGGGCGTTCATGCCGGATACACCGGTGCGCATCGTTCCATAAAGGCTCATATCAAATCCCCGTTCTGCCTATGCTGGCGACCCTAGATCACGGGCCTTGCGTGAAGCTGTCTGTGTCGCTCCCGTGGCAGACCTCCTCTGCAGCCCTTCCCGATCGATCGACCCGCATCGCTTGCGCGAGTGGCCTCGCCTTCCCTTCGGCAGAACCTAAAATACAACCCCGGAAACCGACGTCGATTTCCGGGGTTGCAGATGTTTAACTTTTGCTGAAGTCCCGCCTTTCTGGCGGGTGAGCTGTCTCAGTTCCAGTCGATGCAGTAACCGAGGAAGCGCTTGGAATCGATCGGATCGAAGCCGAGCTTCTTGCGCAGCTTCTTGCGCAGCTTGCTGATGTGGCTTTCGACCACGTTCTCTTCAACTTCCTCGTCGAAGATGCCGTAGATCGCGTTGAAGATCTGCGTCTTCGAAACACGACGGCCGCGATTGGCGACGAGGTATTCGAGGATGCGGCGCTCGCGGCGCGGCAGGGGGAAGATTTCGCCCTGGATTTCCGGATCGCGTCCATCGGAGAACACGCGGATCGGGCCGATATCGGTGTAGTTTGCGATGGCCTTCAGGCGCCGGCGGATCGCCGCAGCGCGTGCCAGGATCTCGCGGGGGTGCACCGGCTTGCGCACGACATCATCGACGCCGCTGTCGAACAATGCCAGTGTCGCTTCCAGCGAGTGATGATCGCTGACTGCGATCACCGGGGCCTGGGTCCGGTCGCGGATGGCCCGCGGCAGTTCCAGGGAACGCTCGGTCTGCCCGATGAGGAATGCCTCGACAGCGTCGATATCGGTATCGGCCGCCGTGTTGACCCATTCCCCGAACTCCTTCGGGTCAAACCCTGTCGAGGGAACTCCCTCGCGCCCAAACAGTGAAGTGTAACCGTCTTTAACAAGCTCACGCTCATCAACCACTACGATCATTCGTCCGCCTCCGAATCAGTGTGGTGCCTCGATGAAGTATGCGTACGAATCGAGGGATTCTCGGACAACTACACAAAGTTAACCATAGAATTTAAGAGTTGATTAACCATTGTGTCGCGATTTGGCCCACATTTAGTAGGCAAAACCCCGAAACGGCACAAGCGTGACGCAGAAACGTTAATTTTTTATGACGACACCTCTAGCCTGCCACGTTTTGAACCAACCCGTGGCAAAGGCATGGCAAGGCGCTTCGAAGCACCAGTCAATCAACTCAAGGTTGCTATCAACGACAAAAATCGGCCGCGCCGGGCGTCCATTTTCCGTAGCCCGTGGCCACCAGATTGGCGATCACGCGGCAGACGTAACGCTTCTGGGCAGGGTCGTTGTTGGGTCCCGCATGGTAACGGGCTACCGCCATTGTCCAGGTCTCGTGCCTGTCATGAAGGTTGCGCAGGAACTGCGCGGCATATTCCACGTTGCGTTTCGGATCGAACATCTCGTCTGCCGAGCGGAAATTCTCGCCGTGGAAATGGTGGTTGATCTGCATGCAGCCGATGTCGATGAGCTTGCGCCCCTCCCGTTCTGCCGCCAGAAAGGCTTGCATGGCCTGTGCGCGGTTGTCCGGGAAATAGGCCTTGCCCTCGATATTGAGTGCCCATGGATAGAGGCTGCCCTTCCGGCCGGTCTCAGTGAGACCGACCGAATAGAGGATGCCTTCCGGTATGCCATACTTGGCGGCGGCCGACTGGATTTCCGTCTCGCAGGCGCCAGGCGCAACGGCAAGGACCTCAGACGTAGAGATGGTCAGGGCGAGCGCTGCCAGTGCCGGCAGCGCCATGATCCGTCGCAGTTTCATTCTCGAACATTCCCGCAGTAGATCCGCCTCCCGGCTGGGAGGATTGCTGTTCACGTCCCGGCTGGCCACCCTGCCCCTGGCCGGAGCCCGGCCCCGCCTGCTGTCCCAGCGCGTCCTGCTGGGCGGGCTGCGTCACCGAGGACGCCGGTGCGATGGAAACCGTCACCTGGTCCACGGAGAAGCCCTGGGCACGCAGTGCGTCCAGGATACCGCTGCTGTCCTGCGTCAGTTGCTTGTGCGCCGCGCGGTTCTCCACGGTCAGCTGCACGCTGAGTTCGTCACCC
The DNA here is from genome assembly GCF_900156005.1 of Rhizobium sp. RU35A. Taxonomy (NCBI): domain Bacteria; kingdom Pseudomonadati; phylum Pseudomonadota; class Alphaproteobacteria; order Hyphomicrobiales; family Rhizobiaceae; genus Rhizobium; species Rhizobium sp. RU35A. Next base: position 817,584 of record NZ_FTMR01000001.1, read on the forward strand.
ACCAGCCGCAGCGTGGCGGTGACGGTGCCAAGATCGATCGGCGTCATCTGCAGCTTCAGCGTATTGACCACGTTGCCGGTGCTGCTCTGTGCCGCCGCATTGGACAGCGAGGCACCGGGCTGCATGGCGCCGGCCCATTCCGGATCGCCAGACATCGCGGCCGTCAGCGCGGCGCCGTTGACCGACTGGCCAAAGCCCAGGAAGCGGCGCGCATCCAGCACGGCGATGGTTTCCGCCTGACCGGTCGTACCACTGCGGGTCTCCACCGTGGCAAGACCCTGCCGGTCCGTGCCGATCACCATGTCCATGCTGGCGCCCTTGCCGCGTCCGGAGGAGAAGCGGAAGGTCCGCTCGTCCGTCGAAAGGCTCTGGTCGCTCGGCAGGACGACACTCTGCGGTTCGCCGGACAGCGCCGCAAGTTCGTTGGCTGCCGTGGCGGACACCATCTGGCTGCGTTCACCGCGGTTCTCTTCGCCCGACGAGCGGCCACCGGTACGCACGGGCATGCTGGTGGCCTTCGGCATCGCAGCCCCATCCGCCTGCCCTCCCCCGGCCAGCATGGTCAGCACGCTTGCCAGTTCGGCTGTCGGCGTTCTGGCCTCAGAGGGCTCAGGCATGCGGGCGTCAACCGTCTCGCTCTCATCGCCGGCCGATCTCCCGGCCTCGCGCGACGGGCGCCGCGTTGTGCCGGCGGCCGCGTCTGCGGACTTGTTCGATCTGAGACGGGAGCTTTCCGGCGCTTCCGCATGAAGGGTGTCGGTGTCGGCGGTTGCCTTGTCATTCTGCCGTGCGACCGCCTGCCCGGACTGACCGGCGGCAAGGCTTCGCGACCGCGCAAGCGCGGCGGCGCTGAGATCGATACGGCTTCTGGATGTCTGGCCTGCGTCCTGCCCGCCCTCGTCCTTCTGTCCGAAGGATGAATGCCCGTCCCGATCGCCGCGCTCGCCGGCCATGCGACGGTTGCCCTGTTCCAGGCTTTCCAGTGCGCTGCCAAACCCGCCCTCGCCGCCTTCGGAGCGGCCGCCGGCGGGAATCTTGGACGCAGAGGAGGGATCGCTGGCCGCAGCCCGCGCCGTCACATCAACAGCAACCATGGAATTACTTCTCCTCCTTCAACAGATCGTCGATGGCATTCAGCGTCGAATGGCCCCTATCGACATAGGTCTGGAAGTCAGGATCGAGCTTCGGAGCGCCCGCCTTGCCCGAAGGGCTGGCGGATGCGGCGGTTCCGGCCTTGCCATCGCCGGAGACGGCGGAGACGGTTTCTCCGCTGATGTCATTCTTCACTGTGTCAGCGTCGTCTTGCCCGAAGCTTTCGGCCACGGGCGGCCGCAGAACCTCTTCCGCAACCCGCTGGGCAGCGGCTCTCAGTGCCCGGTCCTCGGGGCTCAGCACGGCATCGGGAATATCGGCCAGGATCTTCGCCGCATCGAGAGCCTTGCCGCCGGGAAGCTGCGCCACACCGCCGAAAAGGCGGGCGAGCGAATCGTCTCGGGCCGGCAGATCCTTGCCCCGTTCGGCCGCACGCGCCGCTGCAAAGCGGGCGAGATCGCTCTTGCCGGCAATCGTCGCCTGGCGTGCGATGCGCAGATAGATCTCGCGGCTGCGGTCGTCGTTCATCACCTCGAGCGTGCCGTCCACATCCTCCTCATGGATCGTGCCGAAATGATCCACCACGAGCCGGACGAAGAGATCGGCGAACTGGCTGGCATAGGGGGAAAAGACGAAACGGCGCGCATACTGGCGCGCATAGGACAGCGCCTTGTCCGGCAGATTGGCTTCGACGGCAATCGCCACGGAACGGCGCAACGCCGCCTCCTCGACGATCGTGCCGGGCGCCATCAGGCGCGCCCAGTCATAGAAGCCCATCGCATCCTTGGGGCTCTTGGCAACGGCCACATTCCCGGCAACCAGCGCCAGATAGGGGCCGATCCTCTGGTTGCGGTATTCCGGGACCATCTTGGCAAAGCTGTGCGAGGCCAGCATGCCCTTGCCGTTCAGATACTTGCGCAGGGCGTCCACAACCCGCGTATCGAAATGGCCGGACACATCCTTTGCCACCAGAAATTCGAGCGTCGCGGGATTGCCCCCGCTCATGGCATAGATCAGCGCGGCATCGACATTGCGAGGATCGTCAAACGCAGCAGGATTGATGGTGCGCAGCCGCTTGTCGAGGGCAGACAGCATGAAGCGCTGCATCTCGGCCGCGGAATGGTCACCCATCACCACGGTATCCTGCACGAACTGCAGCGAGCGCATCATCTGGTAGGGCTCAAGACCATCCGCAGTCTGCGGCTCGGCCGCCATGGCCGATCCCCAGAGGGCGGCAAGCGCACCGGCAAACAGAAAGGTCGATGTCCTTTTTCGCCGCATCGTCAGGCCTTGCCATCCTCAAGCAGAATTTCGATACGCCGGTTCTGATCCGCCAGGGGATCGGCGGGCACCTGCAGGCGACGGTCCGCAAAGCCGGAAATCTGCTTCACCCGCGTTTCCTCGAGCCCACCCTTGACCAGCATGAAATAGGCGCTGTGAGCGCGCGCCGCAGACAGGCGCCAGTTATCGTTGCCGATATCGCGGAAGGGCCGCCCGTCGGTGTGGCCGCGAATGACCACGTCGCCGGCCCGCTGCTTGAGGATCGCCCCGATCTTTTCCATGGCGAGAACCATTTCGCGCCGCGGCACGGCTGAACCGATGTTGAACATCGGCGTGTCCGTCTGGTCGGAAAGGGTGATCAGCACACCGCCCTCGGCAGGCGTCACGATCAGCCCCTCGGCGAGCTTGCCGGAGACGCCGGCGATCTGGTTCTCGATGGCTTGCCGCAATTCGTCCGCAGCCTTCTGCCGGTCGGCGAGCGTCGGTGCCGCACTGCCATCCGGCTTCGGCTCGACCGGGGTTGCGTCGGGACGGGGGCGCGGAATGGCAAGCGCCAGCTGGGCCGGCGTCGGCTTCTGCACCGAGGGATCGCCGGCCGCGGATGCGGCAGGCGGCTTGGCCGCCGCGGCAGCCGGAGAAAGATCGGGTGGCGTCTCGGCAGGGGCATCGGCCGCAGCAGCGGCCTGCGCCGCCGCCTGGGTCGCCGCCGGGGGCTGAACCGCCGCCATCTGCTGGGGCGTCGGCGGCAGCATTTCAGCCGGGACAGCATCGGCCGGCGGCGTCTCCGGACTGGGGGGCGCCTTCGCGGCATCGGCCCGCTGCTTTCCGTCGGCGCGCCTGGTCTCGATCTGCTGCGTCCAGAAATCCGGATCGAACGGGTCGCGGAAGGCTTCGCCACCCTCCGCACCGGTCGCCGGACCGGAATCATTGGCCCCGCCCTCGCCCTTGGCGCTGACATTGGCCTGCTGGCCCACTTCCTGGGCGATTTCGGCCAGCACGGAATAGGGGTTTTCGAAGAAATCCGCTTCGGAATAATTGGCTTCGTCGCCGGAACTGGAGGTCTGGTCCTCGCCGGTCGCCGCCGAGGCTCCGACCTTGTCGGCATCGGCCTTGACCTTGGAACGCTCGCGCTTCTCCTGCCCGTCGGAGGATTCCACCGGTTTCTGCAGGCCCTTCTTGGCAGGCGTCTCGTCGGACAGCTTGATCGGATTGAAGTAGCTCGCGACGGAGGCCTTGGTCTCCTCGTTCGAGGCATTGACCAGCCACATCACGAGAAAGAAGGCCATCATCGCCGTCATGAAGTCGGCATAGGCGATCTTCCAGGCGCCGCCATGGGCACCCCCGTGACCGCCGCCATGCTTCTTGACGATGATGATTTCGTTCTTGCCGTGATGATGGTTCTGCTCACTCATGCCAGCACCTTCCTCAGGCTGGCTGCCCAGGCCGAGAGGCGAGTCACGAGAACGGCATCATCGAGATCGACGGCGATGTCGAGATCGGCGGCGGGAACATGGCGCAGCGTCGGCGCATCCTCACCCAGCGTATCCTTCAGACGCTCGAACAGATCCGTGGGGCCGTAAACGGTCAGCACCGCAGCCTGCCCGCCCCCCAGTGCCTGGCGGATGGCTTCGGCAAGCTGCGCGATGGCCCTTGCCGCAACGGCCTCGCTCATGACGGGTGCGAGAACTGCGGCCACCTGGTCGCAAAGGCTGGCTTCCAGCGTCGAGACCATCCGGCGGAAGCCCTCGTCCACCCGCTGGGCAGCGGCTTCTTCCAGCTGGCGACGCAGGGCCGCGAGCTCTGCGGCATGGCTGGCCTCCATCTCGGCCTTCTCCGCCTCCCAGAGGGCGCGGATCTCTGCGCGGCCCGCCTGCTCCCCCTCGGCACGCGCCTCGGCGCGCTCCGCATCGATGTCGATGGCGGGTTCCGGAGGAAAGGCATCGAAGGAAAAGGAAGGGCCTGCATCCTCGATCAGGCTTTCAGCCATCAGGGGTGCTGCCGGCGGCTGGATCGCGCCGAAATCCTTCAGATAGCGTGACAGCGATGCGCTCATGGGCGGGCTCCTTCGGCGCGGGTGGCGAAGACGAGGAAAGCACGGGTTCGCAGGCGCCAGCGGCCGTGGAAGGATGGAAATTTCGCCAACGCAATCATGACACTGTCCCGTTTGGAATACCGGCGCACTCAGCCAGTTTTTAGACAAAGAGCGTGAATATATTGGAACCTTAGGCAGCCAAACTTGTGCGAAAATGAAGATGCCGGACCGCGACAGGGCAAGTCGCGATCCGGCATTGCCGACGCCGATGACCGACGGCGTGGCCGGGATCAGGGCGAAGGCTTACTTCTGGAAGAGCTGCAGGATGTTCTGCGCATTCGCATTGGCAATCGACAGCGACTGGATGCCGAGCTGCTGCTGCGTCTGCAGGGCCTTGAGGCGCGTCGATTCCTCGTTCATGTCGGCATCGACGAGACGGCCGACACCCTTGTCGATCACGTCCATCAGGGTGGAGACGAACTGATCCTGCATGTCGATGCGGCTGGTAATGGCACCGAGCGTCGCTGCCGAATCCGTCAGCTGCTGCAGCATGGCTTCGACGGCACTCAGCATGCCGGCCAGCTGGTCGGAGCTGGTGCTGTTGTTGATGGAGATCTCGGCGCCGGTGCCCATCAGGGTCGAATTGGCATCGAGCAGATAATAGTTGGCGGTGGTCGTGCCGGCGGTGCCGTTCGGCTGGGTCACGGCCCAGTCCTTGGTCAGGAGGCCGCGGCCGGCGCTGTGCGTATCGATCATCACCGAGGCGGACGCATCATATTCCAGCGTCGTCAGCGACACGGCACCATCGGCCGAGCGGTTGAACGAGGCAACGATGTTCTTGGTGGTCGCCCCGACAGACGAGGTGTTGTAGAGCCAGTTTTCGCCCGAGAACGACGCCGACTTGGCAATCGAGGCGAGCTGGTTCTTCAGCTCGTTCAGTTCCTTGTTGATCTTCGTCTTGTCGACACCGGGTTCGGAGGCCGCGACGATCTTGCTCTTGATGTCGTCGACGACGCTGATCGCCGATTCGAGGCCGGTATAGGCCGTATCGGTCTTGGCCGCGCCGAGACCGAGCGCGTCCTGCACGGTGCTGAGGGCCTTGTTGTCGGAGCGCATGGTCGTCGCGATCGACCAGTACGCGGCGTTATCGGCAGCGGTTTCGACCCGGTAGCCCGAGGAGATGCGGTTCTGCACCGTCTCCATGTTCTGGTTGATGGCGCGTAAGGTCTGGAGGGCGGCAAGCGCCCCGGTATTCGTAATGATGCTGGTCATTGAGGATTGCCCCTGACGATTAACGGGACATACCGGAGGCTGAACCGGTAACGCACGGGCGCATCATGCTCGCCGACCAGAGATCATTGCCCTGTTGGTCGGCTCGGCGTTCTTAAGCAGCGGAACTTGCGTATATGGTTAACAAGACATGAACGCAAGGCCGATTTCTTAAGACGCAGTAAATATGCCGAAGCCTGCGCGAAGCTTTCGTGAAGCTGGCTCAGAAATGGAAAAAGGCCGCGCTGGGGGCGCGGCCTCGATATCGGGGATCAGGCTGCTCTTAACGGAAGAGCGACAGGATGTTCTGCGAGTTGCTGTTGGCGATCGACAGCGACTGGATGCCCAGCTGCTGCTGCGTCTGCAGCGCCTTCAGGCGGGTCGATTCCTCGTTCATGTCCGCATCAACCAGCTTGCCGACGCCCTTGGTGAAGGAGTCCATCAGGTCCGCAACGAAGTTGGTCTGCAGATCGATGCGGCTGTTGATCGCGCCGACGTCTGCGGCCGCATCGGTCATGTCCTGCAGGACCTTGTCGACGGCCTTCAGGGCGGCCGTCAGGTCGTCGGAGCTGACGTCGAGGGTCAGGACCGAGAAGGAGCTGGTGGCCGTGGAACCGGTGGCGTTGGTGTATTCGATGTGCGAGGACAGCAGGCCCTTGCCGACGGAGGTGACATAGGCACCGGCCGAGTCGACCTGGATCAGCGAGGAGTTGTTGGTGTCGTAGGTCAGCGTGGTCAGGCTGACATTGCCGCTGCCGTCGCGGTTGAACGAGCCGACGATGGCCTGCGTGCCGGCGCCGGCGGACGCGGTGTGATAGACCCAGTTCTGGCCCGAGAACGAAGCAGACTTGGAGATCGAAATCAGCTGGTTCTGCAGCTGCGTGATTTCCTTCTGGATCTTGGACTTGTCGACACCCGGTTCGGAGGCGGCGGTGATCTTCGCCTTGATTTCGTCGACGACGTTGATCGAGTTTTCAAGCGCGGTGTAGGCAACGTCCGTGGTCGCTGCACCAAGGCCGAGGGCATCCTGCACCGTGGAAAGTGCCTTGTTGTCGGAGCGCATGGTGGTTGCGATCGACCAGTAGGCAGCGTTGTCAGCAGCGGTTTCGATCCTGTAGCCCGAGGAAATGCGGTTCTGCGTCGTTTCCATGTCGCTGTTGATCGAGCGCAGCGTGGAGAGAGCTGCAATCGCAGCGGTGTTGGTCAGAATGCTCGTCATAGAAAGTGCCCCTTGTTGCGGACGAAAAGTTCAGGGACATTCCGGTTTCTCTCCGGCAAGAGGTGGTATGCTTCATGCCCGTCTCAGCTGAACACAGCAGCGAGACGCACCGCTTGAGTGGGATCAGTTAACCCTAACGTCCTTAACGAAGGGTAAATCCGGTCCGCGATTTCTTTAATATCTGCAAAAGTTTGAAACAGGGCTGACGGGATTGCGAAAGCCGTCTCGGCCTGGAGCGGGGACAGGCATGGTGAGACGAGCCACCCATGGCAGGCCTTGAAACGCAAAGATCGCGCCCCTTGCGGGGCGCGATCCGGAAACGATGTCGTTCGATGAACCCGTTGGGATCAACGGAAGAGCGACAGAACGTTCTGCGAGTTGCTGTTGGCGATCGACAGCGACTGGATGCCCAGCTGCTGCTGCGTCTGCAGCGCCTTCAGGCGGGTCGATTCTTCGTTCATGTCCGCATCAACCAGCTTGCCGACGCCCTTGTCGATGGAGTCCATCAGGTTGGCAACAAACTTGTCCTGCATGTCGATACGGCTGTTGAGAGCACCGACATCGGCGGCCGCATCGGTCATGTTCTGCAGGACCTTGTCGACGGCCTTCAGGGCGGTCGTCAGGTCGTTGGTGCTGACGTCGAGGGTCAGGACCGAGAACGAGGTGGTGGCCGTCGAGCCGCTGGCATTGGTGTACTCGATGTTCGAGGACAGCAGGCCCTTGCCGACGGAGGTCACGTAGGCACCGGCCGAGTTGACTTCGATCAGCGAGGAGTTGTTGGTGTCGTAGGTCAGCGTGGTCAGGCTGACATTGCCGCTGTTGTCACGGTTGAACGAGCCGACGAGCGACTGCGTGCCGGCACCGGCGGAGGCGGTGTGATAGACCCAGTTCTGACCGGAGAAGGAAGCCGACTTGGCAATCGACACCAGCTGGTTCTGCAGCTGCTTGATTTCCTTCTGGATCTTGGACTTGTCGACGCCCGGTTCGGAGGCGGCGGTGATCTTCGCCTTGATGTCATCGACGACGTTGATCGAGTTTTCGAGCGCGGTGTAGGCAACGTCCGTGGTGGCGGCACCGAGACCGAGAGCATCCTGCACGGTGCTGAGGGCCTTGTTGTCCGAGCGCATGGTGGTTGCGATCGACCAGTAGGCGGCGTTGTCTGCTGCGGTCTGGACCTTGTAACCCGACGAAATGCGGTTCTGCGTCGTTTCCATGTCGCTGTTGATCGAGCGAAGGGTCGACAACGCGGCAATTGCACCGTTGTTCGTAAGAATGCTGGTCATAGTGATTTTAGTCCCTTGTTAGACGGATTACTTTTGGGGGACATACCGGGCTGTTAATACCGGTGATGACGTCTGGCCTCATGCCCACTCGGTTCCGGATCTTCTGGGAAACCAAACCCGTCATGTGAGGATGACAGTCGCAGACATTCATTGCGGATTCCTTAAGTGGCTATGGACAATTGGCGCTAAAACGGCATTGATTCGTCAAGCCTGTGTAAGCACCTGTTTCGGGCAAGGTCTGCCGCCTAGCTTGGTTAACCGAACGTGGATCAGCGCGCCGCGATTGATCATCGGCAACCCTATTTCCGGAGTCCGGATGTTGAGCCAGCAGACCCTGTTTTCCGACGCCTCGAAGAGTTTCCATCGCGGCCGCTACACCGAGGCACTGGCCTCCCTGAACAAGCTTCTGGACCACGCAACGGACGCCAAGACCTATACGCTGCTGGCCCGCACGCTGGTGGCGCTCGGCTTTCGCGAAGACGCCGCCCGCACCTATGTGCTGGCGGCCGAACTGGGCGGCTCGCGGGCGGAGGACTACTATGCCGAAGCGATGAAGCTCTATTTCGAGCTTGGCCAGGAGGACATGGCGCTCAGCCTTGGCAACCACCTGCTGCAGCGGGCCCAAAAGGATCCGGATCTTGCCTTCATCATTGCCTCGCTGTTCTGGAAACGCGGCGAAAAGGACATGATCCGGGTGTTCCTGCCGGCACTCTCCATGAGCTCGAATTCGCAGCACAACAGCCTGGCCTTCCTGCTCCTGACCGGAACGCCGGAAAACGATCGCGACCGCGAATCCGTTGCCAATCTCCTCAACAGGATGCCGAACAGCCTGATCCTCATCATGGCGCATCTGGTGGCGCAGCGCGAGGTGAACAACTACATCGAAATGGAACGCCTGCAGCCGCGCCTCGACCGCTTGCTGCGTGCCAACGACCAGCGCCTTCTCGAGGTCGAAACACCGTTCTACAACCTGCACTGGCTGACCGACGAGGCGCTGAACAAGCGCGTCGGCTACAAGGCGGACGCCTTCCCGGCAAGTCATCCGGCCGAGCGGCGCAGCATGCCGCATCGCTGGGGCAAGAAGCTCCGGATCGGCTATCTCTCATCCGACTTCTGGTCGCAGCATGCCACGATGAAGCTGTTCCGCGCCGTGCTGACGGCCCATGATCCGGAGCGCTTCGACATCACGCTGTTCTGCTATACGGACCTGCAGCATCTGGAACGTGAGACCGGCCGCGACGACTGGGGCCGGATCGTCGATGTCCGCGACCTGAGCTATCCGGAGACGGCAGCCGTCATCCGCGAGCACGAGATCGACATCCTCGTCGAGATGAAGGGGCATACCCGCGGCGGGCGCCCCGGCATCCTCAACTTCAAGGCAGCGCCCGTGCAGGTCGCCTGGCTCGGTTTCCCCGGTACCACCGTCAATACCGACCTCGACTACATCATCGGCGACCATCACGTGCTGCCGGATGCATCCAAGCCGCATTACTGGGAAAAGTTCTGCCGACTGCCGGAAACCTACCAGCCGAACGACCCCTACCAGCGCCCGCGCCGCGACCTTTTCACCCGCGCTGATGCCGGCCTGCCGGAGGACGCCTTCGTCTTCGGCTCGTTCAATGCGACGCGCAAGATCTCCATCGCCAACATCAACCTCTGGATCCGCATCCTGAAAGCGACGCCGAAGAGCGTGCTGTGGATCATGTGCAAGAGCAACGAGTCGCATGACAACATCCTGCGCAAACTGACCTCGGCCGGAATCGAGAGCAGGCGGATCGTCTTTACGAAGGTCGTCTCCTACGAGGAGCATCTGGCGCGCCTGTCGCTGGCGGATATCGGGCTCGACACCTATCCGTACAATGGCCATACCACCACCTCAGAGCAGCTGTGGGCGGGCCTGCCGGTGCTGACGATGAAGGGGCAGCACTTCGCCTCCCGCGTTTCGGAAAGCCTGCTGAACGCCATCGGCATGCCGGACCTGATTGCCCGCGACGAGGCTGACTATCTTGCCATGGCGATCGATCTCTACGAGAACCCGGAACGCGTGAAGGCCTTCAAGCAACGGCTGGACGAAAACCGGCTGGTGAAGCCGCTTTTCGACGCCGACCGTTTCTGCCGCCACCTGGAAACCGCCTACGAGATGATGGCGGACAGGGCACGCCGGGGGCTGGAACCCGATCACCTCGACGTTCCGGCGCTAGCCCCCCGCACCGAGCCCTTCCTCATCGAAGCCGATTGAGACATCGAACCCGGCCGGCGACCTGGTCCCCTCCCCGGTCGTCCGTCCAGCGCTCTCCGGTTCCCGGGGAGCGCTTTTTTATGTGCGTGATGGCGGATGCACCAGAACACCAACGCAAAACGGGTATCGCCGGCTTTCGACGATACCCGTAAACGGAGGATCTGTGTGGTGGAGGAGCGGTACCCGGGCGGAACGATGCCCGACGGCCCTGCCCGATCAGGCGAACTGCGCCATGTAGTGGCGCAGCTGGAAGACCCCGTCACCGGGCGGCACCTGCGCTGCGAAATCGGGGTGCATCACCAGCCAGGAACGCGGACCGGCATGTCCGAACGGCGGCTGGCGCACCACGCTGCCCTTGAGATGATCGGGCAGGAGTTGCAGCGCCTCGTCGGTGATCAGCGGATCGACCACGACCGGGCCGCCGCTATAGCCGGAGGCTTCCGTCAGCGATGTCACGATCGCGGCCAGCGTGCAGATCTGGTCGAAGGCTTCCTTGGTGGCCGGCGCCGCATGATAGGCTGCCATGCGGTGATAGAGGATGTAGGCTTCCGGCCAGTAGCGGAAGGCCATCAGCAGGCGCAGCGCGACCGATTTGCGCACCAGCATGAACTGCACGAAGCGCTCGTGGAAATTCATGCGCTCGGCATTGCTGAGGCGCGAGGAGATCTGCGCATGCGAGGCGAGATATTCGAGGCCGCCGAGATAGGTATCCCACTGGAACATGCATTCCTTCTTGCCCTGCTGCACGTCGCCATCGGCCGGCACACCGGTCACGCGGGCGAAGGGTGCCGGCAAGAACAGCACGTCGCCCTTGCCGAGCGCGCGCGTGGTGAACAGGAAGGCCCAGAAGATGAAGGGACCGAGGCTGGAAATCGTCTGGTCGAGGATTTCCCGGCGGATGATCAGGAATTCCGGAAAGACGTGGTTGGTCAGGATGAAATCCAGCATCTGCTGGTATTCGCCCTGGCGGAACCGCGAGGGGCCGGGAATGTGGTAGAAGGGCTGCATGTCTGCGCCACCCGCCAGCTCATTCACCAGCATCCAGGGCGCCTGGATCATGCCGAGCGCGGGATCGGCTTCCAGCATGCGCAGATATTCGAGCACCTTTTCCGGGATCAAGAGGTCGTCGTCGCCCAGAAACAGCGCATACTTGCCGCGGGCCCGCTGCATGGCGAAGGCATAGTTGCTGAGGAAGCCCGAATTCTTGACCCGGCGGTGATGAGAAATCTCCGGCACGCCGGCCAGCGATTCCAGATATTCATGCGTGCCGTCCGTGGAGCGATCATCGACGATGACCATCTCGAACGGGATGCCAAGCCGCCGGAAGGCATCCAGATGGAAGCGGACATTGCGCTCCAGCATCGGCCTGCGGTTGTAGGTCGGCACGCAGATCGAGAGAACGGGCATTTGGTTGAGCATGATTGTCTCCTCGTGGCCTTGCCGGACGTCGCGGCAAAGGGTCTTGGCTAACAGCCCATAAGCCTCCTTGCTTTCGCGAGGCTGGTCGCGCAGCCCGTGCAGCGGCCGTCCAGCCCTGAGCAAGCTTGATCCGGCAGGATCGTCATCGAGTTTGCGGCGTCATGCGCCGCACGGGATACCGCTTCCGTCCTCCACGCCGACGGAAGCACAAGGGATGGACACGTCTGCAGACAGGGCCGGCAGCCCGGATCTTCGCATCCGGCCGCGGTTCTTCCGCGCAACACGCCACGGCGGCACGGCCGTGCCAGAAGGAGACATCATGACCATAGCCGCCGGCCCGCTGGCCACACCATCGGCCTCCGACAACTGGATGAAGGCGCCCGCGCTTTCGCAGGAAAGCCTGAGCGGCAGCTTCTGGCGGCTGAGCAGCCTCGACACCGGCGAGATCAGCCCCTTCCTCGTGCTGGCACCGGAAGGCCGCATCGGCAATTTCTTCAACCCGGCCGTCGAGTACTGGCACGTCTTCGACGGCCATCTCTGCCTGGTCAACGCCGATGGTCAGCCTTCGGCGATCTTCACTGCTGCCCAGATCGAGGACGGTCGGATCGTGGCGCTCGGCGGCCGCGGCACCATCGGCAGCACCAATGCGCTGTTCATCCTGACGGCAACGGACCATCCCGAACATCCGATCCGCGCCACGCCGAAGAGCATGCCGCGCCGGGCGGAATTCCTCGTGGCGGCACAAAGGCCGCGCCGGCCGAACCTCGTCGTCGTCCCGGCCGGAGCAGGCTCGCTGCATGGCCAGTGGCAGGAGGGCATTGCCGACAGCAAGCGCAACTGGGACATCTGCGTCGGCTATTATGGCACCGAGCGTCCCTTCCTGCCGGCCGCCGTCGAATATCTGGCGCATCTGCCGCAGAAGCGGAAGTTCAAGCTGATCTACGATCTCTTCTACGCGGAAAGCCCGCTCTGGGGCTATGACCGGATCTGGCTGCCCGACGACGACCTGCTGATCTCCGGCGAAGAGATCAACCGTATGTTCCACCTCAGCCGCCTGCACGAACTGGACCTCTGCCAGCCGGCACTCTCCACCGGCGAAGGCAGCCATCCGACGCATCCGATCACCTTCCAGAAGCCGGGCGGTGGTCTGCGCCACGAACCCTTCATCGAGATCATGTGCCCGCTCTTCTCCCGTCGCGCACTGAAGATCTGCATCGAAAGCTTCCGGGATTCCGAAAGCGGCTACGGTCTCGACCATCTGTGGCCGAGCTTCCTCGGCCGCCCGCAGACCCGCATGGCGATCCTCGACCAGTTCGGCGTCAAGCACACACGGCCGATTGCCACCAACTACAATCTCGGCGTGGCACTGGCCGAACAGCAGGCGGTGTTTGCGACCTACGGCTTCCAGTTGCAGCCCATTCCGGGCGTTCTCTGAGGCTTGAGACGAACCGGGGCCGGATTACCGCGCCCCGGTTTGCCCCCCTCGACGATAGCCAGACCACGCAGCAACGGAAAAGGGCGGCACGATGGCCGCCCTTTTGCATGGAATCAGGATCGATAGGGCGAAAATGCCAGGCGCGTCCCCCTTCAGACCGCCTCGCGCGCGAGCACGCTGTCGACCAGGTGTTCGCCCCAGCCGAGATGCCGGGTGAAGGCGCGGATTTCCTCGGTGGTGCCGTGGCGGAAGAAGAAGTGTCCGGCGCTGAAATCGAGCGGTCGGCGCCGGCCATAAGGCAGCGGCGAGAAGACGAGATTCATGCCTTCCGCGGCAATCGCGCACTTTACCTCCGGGCTCAGCGACTTATCGGCAGAGGCGACACGGCAATAGGCCGCGATGAATTCGGGAATGATGGCGCTGCGGAAGATCATGATGCCGGTCTGCAGCGGCTGCGGCGTACCGCGCCCGTCGGGCGCGATGATATCGGCATCCGGAAAGGCGGCGATCTGCCGCTCGATGATGTCACGTCCGTAAAACAACGACCCCTGCTCGATCAGCACGGTATAGTCCGAGCCATTGGTGAAGCCGTACATCAGGCCGCAGAGCAGCGCCTTGGACCAGCCGCAGAGATAGCTCAAGCCCTGCACCGCATGGCCGAAATTCTGCTTCAGCCGGACGACGCTGATGCGCGGATCGTCCGGGAGAACCGGCATGACCGGCGAGGCGGAATCGACGATCAGGATGCTTTCCGGCGCGGTGAACGAATCGATGCAGCGATACCAGAGATCGAAGCATTCGGTGGAGCGCACGAATTCATCACCGCGCGTGGCATAGGTGCGGATCTTGTGATCGGCATACCAGCCGGTGACGACGCTGTAGGAGATCTGGTTCATCGATTGCGGGCTCACGCGGTCTCAGGCCTTCTTCTGGATAGCGATCATCTTGGTCTGCCAGCTGTCGATGCCGCCGCGATTGTTGCGGTGGATGAAGACGTGCTGGATCTGGCCGGCAATGGCAGCGAGATAATCGGGATGGGCAAAGGGTATGTCGAACCGCCCCGTCTCGACGAAATCCTGAAACACCTTGGCGCTCTTGTGGCAGGGCGGCAGGTCGGCCTCGAAGGGCGGCTGCCAGTGGAAATCCTCGATGATGTAGAAGCCGCCCGGCGCCACCTTATGAAACAGCTTCAGGAAGGCGAACTGCTGGTGGAAGGAGGCATGCGAGCCATCATCGATGATCAGCTTCAGCTCCGGCAGGTCGCCGGCCACGCGGTCGAGATCCGCGCCGCTACCGAGATCGCCGCGGAAGAAGCGGAAGCGGTCGAGATGGATATGGCTGAAATCCGAGAGATCGAACCCGAAGATATCAGCCTTGGGGAAGTAACTCAGCCAGGTGCGGATCGAGGGCACGTCCGAGCCGACACGATCCTTCGAGGCGCCGGCTTCGACACCGCCGCGTTGCAAGCCGATTTCCAGCATGGAAAAGGCTTCATGCCGAAAGCTTTCGAACAGGAAGGAGTAGAAGACCGCGTAGTTGTGCGCATGGCCCGTCCGCGTGCCCTTGTCCGTCTGGAAATGATCGGCGAGTTCCACAAGCTCCATCGGCCGTGTCTCCTGGTGATTGGCGTCTGACATCAGTTGCAGCCGATCTGGCGGCGTACGCGGACTTCCTCGTCCATGTGGCTCTTGCCGTAGAGCCCGCGCAGTGACTGCTGGCGCGACAGGCTCTGGTAGAGCGCGGTGCTGACCGCCGAGATCGAGGGCTGGTCCAGTTGCAGGACGTGGTTAAGATCGAAATGCTTCACCAGCGACACCGCCAGCGCGAAGGTCTCCTTCTGCGCCCGGACAGCGGCATGATCGGCAGCGCCCCGCTCGTCTTCGGCGAGAACAGGCAGGGCAAAACCCTCGACCATGCGCACATCGCGCACCATGCCGTGATCGGAATAATTGCACATTTCCAGAATGGTATTGAACACATCCGGCGCATCCGGCCGGATCAATGCGTGAAAGGCGCAGGCATCCGGTGTCTGCGACAGCTCTTCGTAAGCCTTCGCTGACGGAAGTTTATGCAGGAAGAAGACCGGCACCTTCGACAGACCAAGCCGCTCGGCCAGATGCGAAAGCGACCAGCCTGTGCCGCAGAGATCCACGACGATGCTGTCCTGGCCGATGCGGTCGCGCGCATAGGCCAGATAGCTTTCGGACGGCTGCATCTTGGCAAGGCGGCTGGTGTAGAAATACTCCGCCTTGCAGGTGACGCCCTTGCGGCGCGCCACCTCCTCGAACAGCGGCACCCACATGTCGCAATCGCGACTGGAAAACAGCACGCGGCGAAGACCGAGATGGCGCACCAGATTGGCAAGCTCGATGCTGGCCATCAGCATCAGCGGAAAGTTGAGGTTGGCCTGGATGAGCTGGACCGTGCGGATGCCGGCATCTTCGGAAAAGGTACGCAGGCGGGCTTCACGGCACAGTTCCGCCAGCTGGCGCAGACCGAGATTGATGAGCACCGTTTCGACAGCGGACGGCTTGTCGAGCCGCGTCAGGCGGGCTGTCAGACCGAAGGATGCCGGCATCTTCACATCGGAATGCTCGTTGTCGCCGAGATGTTCCTCGATGCGCAGGTTGGCGGAAATGTCCGGCCAGATGCGGCCGGTCTTCTTGCCGTCATTCGTCACCACCAGTCCGACGCGGGCGGTAAGACCGGCACGGTCGAGCAGGCTGCGGATATGGGTGGCGCCCAGATACATGTCGGAGATCAGCACGTCGCCATGGCGCACGCGCGCCAGGTTTTCGGCAATCGGGATCACCTGCTCCTTCTCGACATCCACTTCCAGCGCCTTGAGTGCCGCAAGCTTCACCGGCTCGACGCCGAGAAGACGGG
Organism: Rhizobium sp. RU35A; assembly: GCF_900156005.1. Lineage (NCBI taxonomy): Bacteria > Pseudomonadati > Pseudomonadota > Alphaproteobacteria > Hyphomicrobiales > Rhizobiaceae > Rhizobium > Rhizobium sp. RU35A. The sequence continues at coordinate 833,739 of NZ_FTMR01000001.1, forward strand.
CAAGTTCCGCATAGATCACGTCGAGATCATGCGGCCGGTCCAGCACATGGGCTTCGGCCTTGCGCCGCGCGGCGGCAAAGCCCTTGAGGCCGGACCGTTCCTCAATGATGGCAAAGACACCGGACGGTTCGATGCAGCGGCGCGCGATCAGCGTATCGAACACATCGAAGGTGCGCACCAGCGGCCTCGGATCGGAAGAAGCAGCTGCGTTTGGCACCGCCTCGGTTGCCTGCCTCTCCGCGGCTGCCGCCTGCGGAAGCGCCGAGGCAACCGGCGTGGCGGTCTCGCCATGCGCACCGATCAGATAAAGCGTGTCACCGGTCTTCGGTTGAAAAGTCACGACAGGTCTCCGGGATTGCAGCCTTGGAAGCGTGAGGGACATGCGCCCCGCGACAGGACGGACGGCTCCACCAACGTCCGGTCGGCATATCCGGGCCAGCTTGTGCCAGGCTGACAAGGCGGTGACGGAGCGCGCAACGCCGCTGCAGGGAGGTGCCCGCAAGCACCAGCCTGGCGAAAGCTAGGATGCGTAATCCGGTATCAGAAGAATGCGAGCATGCGCCCCGAACGTCCGGCGCGTCACACCGCCTTCAGGACAGACCTTTCCAGCACCGATATTGGATCCTCCATGATGCAGAAAAAGAAATTGGGAATTCTGATCGAGGTCGACAGCTTCATCGGCGACATCGCACGCCACCTGTCGGACACCTACGAGATCATGGCGATCAGCCCGCGCAACATGCAGGACATCGACAAGGTCGTGCAGTGGGCGGATGTCGTGTGGTTCGAATTCTGCAACGAGCTTTTCCTGCAGGCGCTGAACCAGAACATTCGCGGCATGGGCAAGCGGGTGATCGTGCGCTGGCACCGGTTCGAAATCGTCGAATCGAGCTTCCCGCAGCGGCTTCGCTTCGACTACATCGACGATCTGATCCTCGTCTCGCACGACATGCTGCGCGTTCTGAAGAACCGCGTGCCGCAGCTGGATGCCAAGACGCGCACCCATGTGCTCTGGAACGGGCTCAATCTCGACAAGTTCAAGCCGATCGCCACGCTGGATCGCAAGAAGATCGCCTGGGTGGCAAAACCCTTCCTGCGCAAGAACCAGCCGATGTTCCTGCAGATCATGCATGAACTGGTGAAGGTCGATCCCTCCTACACGCTGCATGTCGCCGGCGCGCAGGAAGAATTCGTCACCATGCCCTATCTCCAGCGCACCACCGAGAAGCTGGGGCTTGCGAACAATGTGCGCTTCTATGGCTGGCAGCAGAACATGCCGGCCTTCCTGGCCGACAAGGGTGTCATCCTCTCCACCTCCATCCATGAAAGCTTCGGCTACAACATTGCTGAGGCAATGGCAGTGGGCGCGCTGCCGGTGGTGCATGATTATCCCGGTGCCGAGGAGTTCTGGCCGGATGCCATCCGCTTCTCTTCCATCGCCGAAGCCGTGCAATTGATCCTGAACGGCGAGACGCACCAGTGGATCGACTACGTGGCGGAAAACTTCCCGCTGTCGAGGCAGCTGCGCGAACTGGACGCGATCATGTCGCCGCCGGCGAAGGTGGTGGAGAGCGTGCCGCTGGCGCCGCAGCAGCCCTGGGCAACGTCAGCCTCATCTTACCTGATCGGGCAGGATCTTCCGCTGGCCGCCCCGGTTTCCACCAGACCGGTGCAGAGCGACGTGCAAGTCAACCGCATGCCGGTGAGTGAACCGACGCAACCGGTCCGGCAACCCGCCGAGGCCCCGCTTGTGTTCGATTCCTCCCGCTACTGGGAAGAACGCTACCGCAGTGGCGGCAATTCCGGTCCGGGTTCCTATGACGTGCTGGCCCGCTACAAGGCGGTGGTCCTCAACTTCTTCGCCCGGCAGCGCAAGCTGAAATCCTTCGTCGAACTGGGCTCCGGCGATGGCAACCAGCTGCAATATTTCGATTTTCCGCGCTATACCGGTTTCGACGTATCCCGTACGGCCATCGAGCGCACCAAGGCGATGTATGCGGCAAAGCCCGGCTACGATTTCATCTGGATGGATGATCCGACGCTCGACTGGGAACTGCACGAAGACAACTACGACTGCGCGCTGTCCCTCGACGTGCTCTATCACCTGATCGACGACCGGATCTTCGAGGGCTATCTCGACCGGCTGTTCACGCTGTCCAGTCGCTATGTGGTGATCTACGCCTCGAACTTCGATGCCGCCGACAAGCGCGGCGCCAACCATGTGCGCCATCGCAAGTTCACGGACTTCATCGACAGCCGCTATCCGCAGTGGACGCTGAAGAAGATCATCGAGAACCCCTACAAGTTCAAGCTGCAGACCGAGGCCGATTTCTTCGTCTATGCCCAGGATGACGCCGAGGACCTGAGCTTCCTTGACGCGATCCGGCAGGCCGAACTGATGGTGCAGGCGTAAGCCGCTCCAGCAGCCGACAGACTGAAAAAGGGGATGGCAATACACTGCCATCCCCTTTTTTGTTCGTCATGACGCGCAAATGTGATCCACCGCCGCGTGCATGCAGCCACGCGGCGGCACACGGCAGCGGGGTCAGGAGCGCTCGGCTATGAAGAGAGGTCAGAAGCAGTAAAGGGTCGAGGCAAGCCGTGTCCAGCCGGCGCTGGCATTGACAGGAGCGACGGAGCGGACAGCATCGGGGCGGTTTGCCAAGGCCGCCAGCGCATCGCGCAGTGCCTGCGGCTGGCGGGCATCATAGACGAGACCGGTCCCGTCGGATGGACCATATCCCTCGGCGGCCAGGACAGGCGTTGCAAAGGTTGCAGCGAGCGCCAGATCCTGCGAGGAGAAGGCCGCGCGCGGCGGCACAAGCAGGGCGTCAGCGGCCTTGAACAGCCACGGATGGCGGCTGCGATCGCCGAGCGGACGCATCATTGGCGCGAGGGCGGAAGGAACCGCTCCCGCCTCGAGCGCAACCGGCAGAAGCCGCAGCGGCAGGCCGGATGCGGCGACATCCTGCGCGGCCCCCGTAATGTCGCGCCAAGTCGGCTCGTCCAGGCCATCGGCAACAATCAGGACAAGCCGCGTGGACGCCTCGATACCGAGCTGGCGCCGGGCGGCATCGCGCGACACGTGGTTTGGCACGAAACCGGCATGGCCCGGATGGGCGCTGACCACCACCTTGCCGGCGGCAGCCGCAAAGCGCGCCTCCAGTTGCAGGCGATGGGCTTGCGCATGCACATGAACCCGGTCGACGCTGTTGGCAAGCAGCCCCGCCGTCATCTCCCTGACCAGGACCGACAAAGGTCCGGTCGTCGCCGGCATGGCCGCAATCGTCCAGACGACCTGACCGCCCAGGCGACGAAAGATCTTCAGCTTGTGGATCAGGGCATCAGCCATGGCTTCGCCCTGACGCAAATCCGGCGCGGACCGCAGAGAGGCCTCGGGATCGAAGAGATGCACCACCACCGGTTCACGCCCCGTGCGGTTCTTCACACACGCAATCGCATCCTCGATCGCTCCTGCGCCAAAGGCACCTGCCGTCGCAAAAGCGCCCTCCAGCAGGGCATTGTCCTCCGGACGACCGCCGACGGAGATGACTGTCAGCCCCTCGAGAGCAGGCAGCGGCGCTTCCAAGGCCGCCGTATCGGCGGAAAGCGGCAGGCGCGCGGACCTGGCATTCAACTGCGCCAGAAGATCAGTCTGCTGCTGGCGCAGAACCTGTAGCGCGCGCACCGTCTCCACCTGGAAATCGGTCAGGATCTGCTGCTGTCCGGCGACCTCCTGCACCCGCAGGCGCAGTTGCGCGGCAAGCGGCATGCCACCGGCGACAAACGATCCGGACAGATGATCCTGCTGCATGGTCAAAAGCTCTCCTTGCCAACGCATCCGATAGGGCCACGCGGTTCCCCTCAGTGTGTTATCGGCACGCAGCCTTGCCCCGACCTTTCGAGGCTTGCCGCCCTGAAAGCCTTGCACAAGTTCCGGTGGCTACGACTGGAAACGAAAAGCCAAGCGCCATCGGAGGCTGAATGTCGGCAACCAGTGTGATCATCCCCGCCTATAATGCTGCCCAGAAGCTCGACCGGACCCTGAATGCGGTGCTTTCGAATGCGAGTGTCCTGGAAGCAATCGTCGTCGATGATTGCTCGGCGGATGCCACCGCAGATGTGGCAGCGGCCTGGGCCGCGCGCACGCCGCGCGTGCGCCTTATTCGCCAGCCGGCAAACGGCGGTGCGGGGGTTGCGCGCACCACCGGGCTGCATGCTGCCATCGGACACTATCTCTACTTCCTCGATGCCGACGACCTGCTGCTGCCGGGGGCAATCGACACGGCAACACAGGCGATCGCACAATCCGGCGTGGATGTCCTCGCCTTCCGCTACGGACTGGTGGACAATGCATATTCGCCGGTCAGGCCCATGCAGCCGATTGATACCAACATCTGGTCCATGCTGTGCGGCAGCGCCCCCTTCCGCACCATGAGCCTTGATGAGGGAGGGCGCATCCTGACGACGGTAAACTATCCCTGGAACAAAATCATCGATGCCGGGCTGTACCGGCAGAACGGCCTCTGCTTTTCCGGTACGCGGGTGCATAACGATGTCTATGCGCACTGGCACATCTATCTTCATGCCCGACGCATCGGCCTGCTCAACCAACACCTGATCAATCATGTGGAAGCCTCCGGCAGCGCCCAGCTCTCCCACAACTTCACCCGCCAGCGCTTCGACATCTTCCAGGCGCTGGACGAGGTGGAAGCGCTGTTTGCCGCCCGCCCCGACCTCAGGACGCGCCACTATGTCTGGTTTCTGGCCTTCAAGCTCGACATCCTCAACTGGATCTCGCTCAACCTTCAGCCGGGGCTGCATGCGGAGTTTCTGACGCGCGTCGAGCAGAATCTTGCCGTCTACGGCGACGACGATTACCTGGCGGCCTATCTGCAGGACAAGCAGACGGCCGTTCTATCGCTCTACCTGCGGCATGATGCGGCCGGCCTGCTGCCGGCCCCCCGGGCTGCAGCCTGATCGGAGATTGTGATGACACCCCACGACAATGCCCGTGCGGCAGAAATGGCAGCGGCCATGCAGAAGGCCGTCACCGATCTCACCGAGATCGCGGAAAACCAGAAGACCCTGATCGACATCTACGTGGAAACCACGCGGCTGCTGCAGGGCATGATGGAAACGCAGCGCCAGGCGCTGGCACGGCTGGCAGACGGATCGCTCTAAATTCCGCGCACCGCAAGAACGCCCGCGCCCACCCGAAGCCGCGGGCCTTTGTGCGGGGATCAATCAGTTGAACGAGCGTACCAGACTGCCGACCAGCAGGTTCCAGCCGTCGATCAGCACGAAAAACAGGATCTTGAAGGGCAGCGAGATCGAGGTCGGCGGCAGCATCATCATGCCCATGGCCATGGTGATGGCGGCGACGATCATGTCGATGACGAGGAAGGGAAGCACGATCAGGAAGCCGATCTCGAAGCCGCGACGGATTTCCGACAGCATGAAGGCCGGGATCAGCACGCGATAGTCGATCGCTTCCGGCGTGCCGACAGACTGGCCGCGTTCGCGCGCGAGATCGACGAAGAGCGAGAGATCCTTGTCGCGCGTATTGGCGCTCATGAAGGTGCGGAAGGGCTCCGCGATGCGCTGGACGGCATCGGCCTCGTTGATCTCGTTGCGCAGCAGCGGCTGAACGCCGTCATTCCAGGCCCGGTCGAAGGTGGGCGACATGACGTAGAAGGTCATGAACAGCGCCATCGAGATCAGCACCAGGTTCGACGGCGCGGTTGAAAGCCCCATGCCGGTGCGCAGGATGGAAAAGGCGATGATGAAGCGCGGAAAGCTGGTGACCATCACCAGAATGCCCGGCGCGATCGACAGGACCGTCAGCAGGCCGAAGGTGCGGATGATCCAGGCCGCCGCCGAGCCATCGATGGGCAAATTGAGAAGCGAGGTCGGCGATTGCTGGGCAAGCGCGACACCCGGTATCGCCAGAAGCGCGATCAGCAGCGAGAGGAGTCGAATCATTCGATCACGAAGGTCCTGAACATCACCTTGGATACTTTGCCTTGCGAACGCAGGTCAACTCGTTCCTGGATGTCGTCCCGAAGATATTGGAAGCCGCGCGCGCCCTCGATCTGCTGGAGGGAGACGGTGCGCATGTAGGCCAGGATATCCTGGTGAATCTCTTCGGCCAGCGCCAGTTCCGGAGGCCCCTTGAAGGCCAGCGCCACTTCCAGTCGCACCCAGTTCTCCGACGGGTAGGCAAGATTGGTGGTGATCGGCTCCAGTTGCACCACGCCGGCCGCCGCCGTCGCGATGTGCGGCAGCCCTTCTTCCTTCTTTCCGCCATGGGCATCGGCGGCAGGCGCCGGAGCTGCGGCCTTGGCCTTCGCCTCGGCAGCCGCCTTTTCCGCTTCCGGGTTCTTCGGGGCGATCATGCCGCCCACCACCCAGCCGCCGCCGGCAGCCACCAGCGTGGCGATGGCAACCCCGGCGATCGTCGGCACGAGGGCGCTTTTCTTCTTCTCGCCCTGGCCTTCGGCTTCCTCTTCCATGATTCCTGTCCTTTCCTCGCCTGCGACGCGCGTCAGAAGGGCGAGAACAGATCGACGACCTGCTGGCCGACCGGCGGTTGCTGCACTTCCATCAGGCGACCGCGGCCACCATAGGAAATGCGGGCCTCGGCAATCTTGTCATAGGAGATGGTGTTCTTGGCGTTGACATCCTGCGGGCGCACGATACCGGCCACGTTCAGGATGCGGATCTCGTGGTTGACGCGCACTTCCTGCGAGCCGCTGATCAGAAGGTTGCCATTCTCCAGAACACCGGTCACCACGGCGGCTACCAGCAGGTTCAGTTTTTCGGAGCGCTTGGTCGAGCCCTTGCCCTTGGTGGACGTATCGGAATCGGTGCCCATGTCGCCGTTGGTCTTCGGCTTCATGCCGAGAAAGCTCGCCGTCGCATCCCATTTCAAATTGGTCGAATTGGTCCGGCTGCGGTCGGTCTCGTTGTCGAAATCCGCCTTGTCGTTGATCTGGATGTCGACGGTCAGGATGTCGCCGACGTTCAAGGCGCGGGAATCCTTGAACAGCGCCGCCTGGCTGTCGCTCCACAGCGAATAGCCGCTCGCCATCTGGCGCGGCTGCTTGGGATAGAGCCCCATCTGCGGCGTCTGCGCATATTGCAGGCCGCTGCCGATCGGGCTCATGGCCGGCGCATTGCCGATTTCCTTGAGGGTCTGGCTCTGGCAGCCGGCAAGCAACAGAACGGCCAGCAGGGCGGGTGCGCGCTTCGTCATGAACGGTCCTTCGAGGTCTTGGGGTCAGCGGCGCTGGAAATGATCATCGAGATGATCCCGGCCTTCTTCGGGTCCATTTCGGCAAGGATCAGGCCCGACTGGCGCGCCGGCAATTTCATGATGATGGCTGCGGCAAGCTCGGGCAGCATTTCCTGCAGCTGCGGCGCGGCGGCATCGGCCTTCATCGTCTTGTAGACATCGACGAGGCCGGCCTGGGCGCGGTCAAGGAAATCATTGCGGCGCTTCAGCCATTCCTCGTATTCCGCCTTGCGGGTTTCGAGCACCTTGATGCGGGAATCCACCTCGCCCTGCAGCTTCTCAAGCTCCTGCTTCTGCAGCAGGTATCGCTGGTCGCGGGCGGGATCGGCAATGTTGGTGCAGAACTTCTGGATGTCTTCCGAGGTGGTTGTCGGCAGGCGCGGGTCCTGCTGCTGGGCATTCACCTGCGGCACCAGAAGCAGCACCGTTGCTGCCGCCAGAAGCTTCAGCAAGAGGCCGGGGCGCACTGCATTTGCCCGGCACGGCATGATGGGGTTCATGGCGCGATCGCCCTTCATCTCGGTTCCCGTCATTGGATCACCAGCTCCGCCTGGAGGGCGCCGGCAGACTTGATGCCCTGGAGGATGGCGATGATGCCGTCCGGCTTCACGCCGATGCTGTTGAGGCCCGCCACCAGGCTGCGCAGGTCCGGTCCATTGAGGATCGCGACATTGCTGCCGGCCTTCATCACGCTGATGTCGGTCTGCGGCTGCACGGCGGTCACACCGTTGGAGAAGGGCTGCGGCTGCACGATCTGGGGCGTCTCGGTCACCTGCACCGTCAGCGTTCCGTAGCTGACCGCCACGCGCGACACCTTGACGTCCGCGCCGATGACGATGGTGCCCGTGCGCTCGTTGACCACCACCTTGGCCGGCGTATCGGTTTCGACCACGAGGTTTTCGATCTCGGCCATCAGGCGGGCGAGATCGGCCATCTTCGGCTTCTGAACGATCACTTCCTGCGAATCGCGCGATTCCGCGATCGGGCCGCCGTAACGCTGGCTTGCAAAATTGTTGACGGTATCTGCGATACGCACCGCCGTGGAAAAATCCGGATTGCGCAGCTGCAGCACCAGATTGACCGAATCCTTGAACTTGGACGGCAGCTCGCGCTCGATGATGGCACCGTTCGGCACGCGGCCGGTGGTGGTGACGCCTTCAGTAACGGAGGCCGCCTGTCCCTGTGCCGAAAAGCCGGAGACGACGACGGAGCCCTGGGCCACGGCATAGATCTGCCCGTCTGCACCGGTGAGCGAAGTCATGATCAGCGTGCCGCCGCGCAGCGACGTCGAATCGCCGAGCGAGCTGACCGTCACATCCAGCCGGCTGCCGGGGCTGGCAAAGGGCGGCAGATTGGCCGTGACCATGACGGCTGCCGTGTTCTTGGAGCCAGACTGGCCGCCCTGCGTGGAGATGCCGAGATTCTGCAGCATGGCGCGCATGGACTGCTCGGTGAACGGCGAGGAGCGCAAGCCGTCGCCGGTCCCCTGCAGGCCGACGATCAGGCCGTAGCCGATCAGCTGGTTGTCGCGGCCCGCCTGCAGCGAGGCGATGTCCTTGATGCGCGATTCCGCCATGACCGATCCGGTAGCGGACAGGCCGGCAAGAAGAAGACCGGTGGCGAACAGGAGTTTCTTGATCATTTTGCCATCACCTGAACGGAGCCGTCGCCCATCACGGTGCCGGACACGGTGACGCCGGAATCGAGGTTGCGCACGCGGATGACGTCTCCCACCGCAGCGTTTTCAAGCGGCGTGCCGGACGCGGAAATGGTGAGATTGCCAACCGCGAAGGTCAGGCGCACGGTGGCGCCGCGCTTCACCGCAAAGGGCGCGCGCAGGGTGCCGACCTGGATGGTGCGGCCGGGCAGCAGCGTGCGCTGGCTGATCATGCCGGCCACCTCGTCGATGCGGGTGGCATAGCCTTCCGCGAGGTTCGGATTGGTGACCTCGACCTCCTTGAGGGCGGAGGCCGGGATTTCCTGACCGGGATAGATGATCTGCGTCGGCACGACGGCAACGCCCTTATCGGCTGCCGCGCCGCCGGCCACCAGCAGGGCGGCCAGCAGCACCGAGGCCGCGCTGATCGGCGGCATTCTGCGGCATGTCCGGCGAAACATCATGTCTCTACCCCTTTTTCCTTACTTGAGGTTCTTGCTGACGATCGATGCCATTTCGTCTGCGGTGGTGATCACCTTCGAATTCATCTCGTAGGCGCGCTGGGCGGAGATGAGGTCGGTGATTTCCTTGACGGCGTCGACGTTGGAGGCTTCCAGATAGCCTTGTTTCAGGTAACCGAAGCCCGGATCGTCAGGCGCCGCCACCGTGGCGGTGCCCGAAGCGGCCGTTTCCTGGAACAGGTTGTCACCGAGCGGCTTCAGGCCGGCTTCGTTGGCAAAGTTGGCGATGGTCAGCTGGCCCACCTGCGTGAAGGTCGAGGCATTGCCGATGCGCACGCTGACCTGGCCGCTGCGGCTGATCACCGTTTCGGTGACGTTGGCGGGGAAGGTGATGTTTGGCACGACGGCATAGCCGTCGATCGTCACCAGCTCGCCATTGGCATTGGTGTTGAAGGAACCGGCGCGGCTGTAGAGCGTCGTACCATCCGGCGACTGGACCTGGAACCAGCCGCGACCGACGACGGCCATGTCGAGGTCGTTCTGGGTCTGGGTCAGCTGACCCTGGGTATGGATGTTGCGCACGGCAGAGGTCTGGACGCCGAGGCCGATATTGGCGCCTTCCGGCACGATCGCCTGGTTGGCGCGGTTCGGAACGCCCTGGGCACGCTCGGTCTGGTAGAGCAGATCCGAGAATTCGGCGCGGGCGCGCTTGTAGCCGGTGGTGTTGATATTGGCGATGTTGTTCGCAATGACCTCGAGATTGGTCTGCTGGGCATCCATGCCCGTCGCGGCGACGGAAAGCGCTCTCATGTCTTCGTCCTCAAGCCGTTAGATCTGGATTTTCGTGATTTCGAGATAGGCGTTGACGATCTTGTCGCGGAAGGCGATCGCCGTCTGGAGCGACTGCTCCGCCTGCATGACCGCATCCACGACCTCGCGGGTATTGGCCTTGCCCTGGATGCCCTCGAAGGACTTCACTTCGGCCTGCTTCAGGTCGGTGACGGCCCCGCTTGCCATGTCGCCCATGACGCTGGCGAAGCTGAGCGCCTGCCTTGCGGCTTCCGAAGCCTGGCCGGTCAGGCCGGCACCGAGGCTGCTTTCGCTGGCAGTGGCGCCGAGGTTGCGGGTCAGCGAAAGCGCGCTGGCGGACTGAACACTGTCGATCATTGGGAGGCCTTCAGAAGGTCGATCGTCGCGGAAACGAGTTCGCGCGTCTGCTTGATGGTCTGGAGATTGGCGTCGTAGGTGCGGTTTGCTTCCCGCATGTCGGCCATCTCGATGAGCATGTTGACGTTCGGCATCTTGACCATGCCGCGCTCGTCCGCTGCCGGGTTGCCCGGATCATATTCCTCGATGAACTTCGACTGGTCGGTGCCGAGCTTCTTGACGCCGACAACTTCCGCGCCCGACGCCTTGTCGAGCTCGGCGCCAAAGGTGATCGTCTTGCGACGGTAGGGATCGGCGCCCGGCGTGTCGCCGGTGGAACGGGCATTGGCAATGTTTTCCGAGACGATGCGCAGGCGGGTGGCCTGCGCCTCCAGGCCGGAACTTGCAATTTTGGAAGCGGCTGAAAGCGGATCCATGATGGTTCTACCTCTTCACTGTCATCAGCATCATGCGATGGAAGGACTTCACGAGATTGGTGCTCAGGTCGTACTGGCGCTTGATCTCGCCGGTCTTGGAAAGCTCCTGGGCAAGGGAGACCGTGTTGCCCGATTCCTGCTCGCCGATTTCATTGTTCAGCTGTTCCTCTTCCACGTTCACATCGATGCGGCTGCTGACCGAGGTGCCGGAGAGGTGACCGGGCTGCGTGCGGGCCATGGTGAGGCCGGAGGAATTGAGCACGGCGGCGAAGGGCGTGACGTCCTTTGCCTTGTAGTGCGGCGTACTGGCATTGGCGATATTGCCGGCAACGACCTCCTGGCGCACCGACAGCCATTCGGCTTGGCGCGAGGCCAGATCGAACAATTGGATGGGTTGCATAGGCTTCTCTCCATTTTCTGGTCAGAGCCTAGGCGCGTAATCTTGCGTCAGACTTGCGAAGGCGGCCTCAGCGGGCCGCGCCCGTCGTTTCGTCGTAAAGCGTCCCCTTGGAGGTGATGATCACCCAGCGGCCGTCACGTTTTTCAATGCTGGCAAGCCGGCTGTCGTCGGGCAGCACGGAGCCGACGCGGACGATATACAGGCCGCCCTTGTCCTGGATGAGGGCGCGACCGTTTGCGACATGCATCAGCTTGAAGCTGTTGCCGCCCGGGAAGGGCTGGTCCCTGCCTTCCTCGTTCTGTTTGTCACCGGGACGTCCGGGGGCCGCCGTGGTGGCCGTCGTCAGCGTATCGATCGGATCGAGTGGTGTGTCAGGCGGCGTTGTGGTGCTGTCATTGTCGACCATGGCGAGCGGCGAAACGCTGAAGACCGGACGCGGCGGCCCTTCCGGCAGGTCGCGCGTCCAGCCGATCGGCGAGACGCGGATGCCGAACTTGTCCTGATTGAAGAAGACGTACCAGGGAAAGGCAGCCGAGGCGACCGCCAGCAGGATGCCGGCGCCCGCAAGCAGCCGGTCCCCCCGCCCGGACGATCCCGGGGCAGATCCGCCGCCAGCGCGAGGATGCGACGGAACGTCGTCGTCGTCGTCGAGATCGTGCATGGTTTATCCTCGTCGCATGTTGGCGGCCGGCTGCGCCTGACCGGCCCTGAGGGCCGCAGCAAGATCGGCATAGGAATCGGCCGCAGGCGGTTCGCCGGGGGTCTGCTTCAGCACGTCGTAGATGACCGGCACCTGCTTAATGGCCATGTCGAGATCGGGATCGCTGCCGGCGCGGTAGCCCCCGATCAGGCGCAGATCTCGCGTTTCCTCGTAGCGGTGGATCAGCGCCTTCAACCGCGATACCAGCTTTTCCTGGTCCCCGGTCCAGGCCTTGCGGGCGAGACGCGAGATGGAGGACAGCGGATTGATCGGCGGATAGCGCCCCTCCTCCGCCAGGCTGCGTTCAAGCACGATATGACCATCGAGAATGCCACGGGCGGAATCGGCGATCGGGTCGTTGTGATTGTCGCCGTCGACGAGGATCGAGATGATCGCGGTGATCGTGCCGGTGCCCTCGGCGCCAGGACCGCAACGCTCCAGAAGCCGCGGCAGCTCGGTGAAGACAGAAGCGGGGTAGCCGCGGGCGATCGGTGGCTCGCCGGAAGCCACCGCCACCTCGCGGATCGCATGGGCAAAGCGGGTCACGCTATCGGCGATGAAGAGAACATTCTCTCCCTTGTCGCGGAAATGCTCGGCAATGGTGATGCCGACGAGCGGCGCCATCTTGCGCAGCATCGGGCTTTCGTCGCTTGTGGCAACGATCGCGATGGATTTCGCCATGTTGTCGCCAAGCGTATCCTCAATGAATTCACGCACTTCGCGACCACGTTCGCCGACCAGCGAGATCACCACCTTGTCGAAGGCGTCGGCCCGCGCCAGCATCGACAGAAGCGTCGACTTGCCGACGCCGGAACCGGCGAAGATGCCGAGGCGCTGGCCAAGACACAGCGGCGCGAAGATATCGATGGCGCGCACGCCGGTGCGAAAGCCTGTCTCGACGCGCCGTCTGGTCATGGACGGCGGCGCGGTGTTGGAGATGGAGCGCTTCTTCAGCCCGTTGCGCAGCGGTCCCTTGCCGTCGATCGGCTCGCCGAGCGCACTGATCGTGCGGCCGCACCAGCTGTCGTCGGGTGCCACCCGGAAGGCGCCCTTGCGGATGACCACGTCGCCGATGCCGATCGGTTCACCCGGCTCGATCGGACAGACATAGACGAGATCGGGCTCGACGCGGACCACCTCCCCGAGATGAATGCCGGTCGCACTGCGATGGGCCACGAATTCGCCAAGCCGCACATGGCGGGAAAGGCCGGCCACCGTATAGTGACCAGCCGCGATGGTGCGCACACGTCCGCCGGGAGCAATGGCGACACCCGGATCGGCAAAGCGCCGCACGAGGTCGGCCATGTGGGACAGCTTGCCGACGGTGGCCGTTTCAGCCGGGTTGATTTCCATGTCCTACCCCTCAGGCGCTCAGCGCGAGCCGCCGAGCGTCTTGATCGCCTCGCCGAAGCTCTGTTCGGTGTCGCGCATCATGGCCGAGATGCCCTCGAAGGCACGGTTGACCTGAATGAGCTGCGTCATCTGACCGATGCCGTTGACGTTGGACTGCTCCAGATAGCCCTGGGATACGCCGACATTGAAGGCATCGACCACCGGCTGCGGTTGATCGACCGGGATCACCCCGGAATTCTCGTAGCGCAGGAAGCCCTTGGAAATGTCGGCGTTGAAGACGCCAAGCGTGGCGACCGGACGGCCATCCTGGGTGATGCGGCCATCGGCGCCCACTTCCGGCGGCCCGCCAGCGCGGTTGAGCTGGATCGGAGCGCCGCCGGCATCGAGCACCGGATAGCCGCGCTCGGAGACCAGTTCGCCGGTTTCCTTCATGGTAAAGCGCCCGTCACGGGTCAGAACCCGGCCGGCCGGCGTGCTGATGGAAAACCAGGCATCGCCTTTGATGGCGAAATCCAGCGGATTGCCGGTGCGCTCCAGCGCGCCGCTGCGCGTGGAGAGATAGTCGTTGCCCTGCGAAACGAAGGCCACCTTGGCGTTCAGGTCGTTGCGGGTGTTGCTCAACACCTCGTCGAACTTGACTTCGGTCGCGCGAAAGCCGACCGTATTCATGTTGGCCATATTGTCGGCGATCGTGTTCAGCCGCCGCTCGAGTGCGATTTGCGACGAAATGCCCACATACAATCCGGACTGCATGTCATCTGCCTCCGTGTCACTTTACCAGTCGATGCGAAGGCACGGCCCATGACGGGCGCCCCTCCACCAGGAAGAGAGGGGATGATGCCTCCCCGATGCAGCGGACCTTAGGAAGGCAGACTTGCGCGAAACTGTTTGCTTCGGGATGCCCCAGCACGGCACCCGAACCCAGCCTCACGCAAGCCACGCCCTCTATTCCGACACCTGTTACAACGACGGCACGGGCACGCGATGACCATCATTATCGGATTTGTGATCACACTTGGCTGCATCCTCGGCGGCTTCATGGCGATGGGCGGTCACATCGAGGCGCTGATACAGCCCTTCGAACTCGTGATTATCGGCGGTGCAGGCCTTGGCGGCTTCGTCATGGCCAACCCCATGAAAACGGTGAAGGATGCCGGCAAGGCGCTCGGCGAAGCCTTCAAATATGCCGTTCCCAAGGAACGTCACTATCTCGATGTTCTCGGCGTGCTCTACTCGCTGATGCGCGACCTGCGCACCAAGTCTCGCAACGAGATCGAGGCCCATATCGACAACCCGGATGAATCCACGATCTTCCTCGCGGCCCCGACGGTGCTGAAGAACAAGGAACTGACCGCATTCATCTGCGACTATGTGCGCCTGATCATCATCGGCAATGCGCGCAGCCACGAGATCGAGGCGCTGATGGACGAGGAGCTTGAGACCATCCTGCACGACAAGATGAAGGCCTATGACGCCATGGCGACGATGGGCGACGCCTTTCCGGCGATCGGTATCGTCGCCGCCGTGCTCGGCGTCATCAAGGCCATGAGCAAAATCAACGAATCGCCGGAAGTGCTGGGCGGCCTGATCGGGGCAGCCCTCGTCGGCACCATGCTCGGAATCTTCCTGTCCTACTGCCTGGTCAGCCCGCTCTGCTCGCAGATCAAGATCGTCCGCAACAAGCAGCATCGTCTCTACATCGTCGTGAAGCAGACCCTGATCGCCTACATGAACGGCTCCGTGCCGCAGGTGGCGCTGGAATATGGCCGCAAGACGATTTCCGGCTACGAGCGTCCCTCGATCGACGCCGTGGAGCAGGAAATGATGAACCCCGGTGGTGGTGGCGAAAGCAAGGCGGCCTGATCCATGAGCGACGAACAGAACAGCGCTGTGCGCATCGATCACGCGCTTCTCGCCAAGCTGACCAACGGGCTGGGCGACCGCAAGACCGTCGAGAAGATCTGCGGCGACTTCGGCCAGCTCTATTCGGTCTTCCTGCCGGATGTGTTCCACAGCGAGACGGGCATCGGCATCGAGGTCTCCTATGTCGGCTTCCAGTCCGGCCTGATGCGCGACCTGATCGCCGAACTGGGCGACACGGTGTCCTTCAGTGACGGCCAGCTGCGCAACTGGTGCCCGAACTTCGTGCTGGCCTGCGGCAGCGGCTTCGTCATTGCGCTGATGGAACGCATGCTGGGCGCCGAGGAATCCATGGTGCAGCAACCGCCGGAGCGTCCGCTTTCCGACATCGAGCTGGACCTGGCAACCATGGTGTTCGAGCGCATCGCCAACGTGCTGCGCTCCGGCGTCAATGCGGCCGGCAGCTTCGAGCCGCTGCTGGAGCGTCCCCACAATGCCGGCGACCGCCCGCCCCCCGATCCGGAGGCGCCGCTGGAATATGGCGCGACGATCCGGCTTGCGATCGATCTCGGGAAGGTCACCTCGGAAATCGCGCTGATCATTCCCCAGCGCGCGCTCTTGAAGACCAAGGTCGTCGTGCCGAAACCGAAGGGCCAGGTCGCCAAGAACAGGCAGGAATGGCACGACAAGCTGATGGAGCAGGTGCACCGCTCGCAGGTGACGCTGGAAGCCCGCATTCGTCTGCAGACACTGGCGCTCCAGACGATTTCCAGGCTCGCCGTCGGCGATGTCATCCCCTTCGAGGACAAGGACGATGTGAAGGTACAGGTCCGGGCCAACGGCAAGGATATGTACAACTGTGAATTCGGCCGCTCCGGCGAGCGGTACACGGTGAGGGTCAGGGACAATGTCAGCACCGAGGACGAGCTGATCCGTCACCTGATCGGATAATCGGGGCCGCCCCTTCCGCAGCGCACAAATGGGCAGCCTGGCGCAAGTTTCAACAGGAATAATGGTCTCATGGCTACGAAGAAAACACCCGCGACCGATGAGGATGCTTTCCCGCCGCTCGGCAACGAGTCGGAGCTCGACCAGGCAATCGATGACCTGCGTGGGGTGCTGAAGGCAGATTCGGATGGCGCACCAGGCGATTTCGGTGCGGAGTTCGGTTCCGAATTCGGCAGCACCGACACGGCAATGCCCACCTCCGATTTCGGCGGCGGGCTCGACATGGGCGCTGGCATGGGCTCCAGCCTGGACTCCGATTTCGGCGGTCCGGACCTCGGGGGCACAGCCTTTGGCGGCGGCGATATCGGCGGGGATTTTGGCGGTGGCGGTTTCGGCGGCGCAGGCTTCGGTGGCGATACCGGCGCAGCCAGCATGCAGGAGCCGGGCAGCGCGCTGACGGCCAATCTCGATCTGATCATGGACATCCCGATCACGGTCGAGATCGTCCTTGGCACCAGCCGCATGCAGGTTTCCGGCCTCATGGGTCTCGAGGAGGGCGCCATCATCGCGCTCGACAAGAAGATCGGCGAGCCGGTGGAAATCACGGTGAATGGACGGCGGATCGCCAGGGGCGAGATCACCGTTCTGGAAAATGACGATACGCGTTTCGGCGTGAAGCTGACGGAAGTCTTAAGCACAAAGAAAGTCTGATCCCATGAGGGACAGTGAGGGAAGACCATGATGGACTTTGACGATTTCGGAAGCGCCGTCTCCACGAAACCGTTATCCCAAGCTGAAAAGGCCGCTGCCGTCCTTCTTGCGATGGGCAAGGGGGTGGCTGGAAAGCTGTTGAAGTATTTCACGCAGAGCGAGCTGCAGACGATCATCGCATCGGCGCAGACACTGCGTGAAATTCCGCCGGACGAACTCCTCCAGCTGGTCAACGAATTCGAGGACCTCTTCACCGAGGGCGCCGGCCTGATGGACAATGCCAAGGCCATCGAGAGCATTCTCGAGGAGGGCCTGACGCCGGAGGAAGTGGATGGCCTGCTCGGCCGCCGCACCGCCTTCCAGGCCTACGAGACCTCGATCTGGGACCGCCTGCAGGATGCCGATCCGGAATTCGTCGGCAAGTTCCTGCAGCGCGAGCATCCGCAGACCATCGCCTACATCCTCTCCATGCTGCCTTCGTCCTTCGGTGCCAAGCTTCTGCTGCAGATGCCGGACAGCCGCCGCGCCGACATCATGAACCGCACGGTCAACATGAAGGATGTCAGCCCGAAGGCCGCCCAGATCATCGAGAACCGGGTGATGGAGCTCATCCAGATGATCGAGGCCGAGCGCAATTCGAACGGCTCGAACAAGGTCGCCGAACTGATGAACGAGCTGGAGAAGCCGCAGGTCGATACCCTGCTCAGCTCGCTCGAGACCATCAGCAAGGAATCGGTCAACAAGGTTCGCCCGAAGATCTTCCTGTTCGAGGATCTGCTGGCCATGCCGCAGCGCAGCCGCGTGATGCTCCTGAACGACATCGCCGCCGACATCCTGACCATGGCGCTGCGCGGCGCGCCGGCCGACATCAAGGAATCCGTGCTGTCGGCCATCAGCCCCCGCCAGCGCCGCATGATCGAATCGGATCTGGGTGCGACCAACGTCGCCATCAACCCGCGCGAAGTGGCAATCGCCCGCCGTGCGGTGGCGCAGGAAGCGATCCGCCTGGCCAATGCCGGCCAGATCCAGCTGAAGGAAGCCAAGCCAGAGGGCGAGAAGGCATCCGAAGCAGCCGCCTGACGGCACACGACCTGGGCAAGGACGGCAAGGCCGTCCTTGCCCTTGCCGCTCCATGAGGGCGCGGCATGACCGGAACGCTCCGACGCGGCGCATGCCGCCTGACGCAAGGATGACGCCTTGTCTGAGGATAAAGACAGTAAAACAGAAAGCCCGACACACAAGAAACTGCGCGACGCCGCGGAAAAGGGCAATGTGGCATTCTCCAAGGAGGCGACGCTGTTTGCGTCGTCTCTTGCGTTTTACTTCTTCGTGCTCTTCTTTCTCCCCGACCGCACGGCAGCGCTTGGCGAAACGCTGAAGGACCTGTTCGAGAAGCCGGAGCAGTGGCGGCTCGAAACCGCGACCGACGTCGTGTCGATCGGCCTGCACCTCGCCTGGGCCTCGGCCGGTTTCCTGGCCCCGGCCATGCTGATGTTCTGCCTGTTCGGCATCGCCTCCTCCGTACTGCAGAACATGCCCTCGCCGGTCCTGGAGCGCGTCCGGCCGCAGATGTCGCGCGTGTCGCTCACCAAGGGCTTTGGCCGCATCTTCTCCATCCCCGGCATGGTGGAATTCGGCAAGTCGCTGTTCAAGGTGCTGCTGGTCGGCGTCGTCATGTATTTCGCCATGCGCAACGACTTCGTGCACGCGATCGATGCGATGTTCTCCGATCCGCTGACCATTCCGGGCGTTCTCTACGGCTCGGTGAAGAAGATGATGGTCATCATTCTTCTCGCCACGGCCACGCTGGCGGTGGCCGACTTCTTCTGGACGCGGCACCACTGGTACAGCGAGCTGAAGATGACCCGCCAGGAGGTAAAGGACGAGAACAAGCAGGCGCAGGGCGACCCCGCCGTCAAGGCACGCCAGCGCTCGCTGATGCGCAGCCGCGCCCGCAACCGCATGATGAAGAACGTGCCGCGCGCCACGCTCGTCATCGCCAACCCGACCCATTATGCCGTAGCCCTTCGCTATGTGCGCGAGGAAAGCGATGCGCCGATCGTTCTGGCCAAGGGAACCGACCTGGTGGCGCTGAAAATCCGCGAGCTGGCCGAGGAAGCCGGCATTCCCGTGTTCGAAGATCCCCCGCTTGCCCGCTCCATGTTTGCGCAAGTCTCGGTCGATAGTGTCATTCCACCGGTCTTCTACAAGGCCGTGGCAGAACTGATCCACCGGGTTTACGCCTCGCGGTCGCCCAAGCAACGGATGCACTAGAGCACATGAGAAAATGCAACCACTCGTTAGAAAGAGAAAAGATTCTGGCGCAGGCGATCAACCCGGTGGCGACCGAGTTACGGCTTCTGGATGCCGGTGACCTGATTTCGCTCCTGCGGCTGGAGCGCTATGGCAGCATTGCCGATCTCGTGTCCTCGGCGGCCGAGCTCTATTTTCACCCCGGCACCGTCAACTTCGGCTCCGGCGGCGAATACCGCCTGGAATGGGACGGCCCGCCGCAGGTCGTGCTCGATCTCGAGATCAAGCCGCGTGGCGTCTCCGTCTATGCCCGCCTGACACTGACCGACCAGACGGCGGGCATCGAGATCGACCACATCAGCTTCCAGGTTCCCTCGGAAGACCCGCAGGAAAACACCGCCTTCCTGTCGCGCAGCCTGCATGACGCACGCTTCGTGAAGGAGCCCGCCGCACTCGCCGGCTGACACTCCCTCGACAAAAAACGCAAGGTTTACTGGATATACCCCAGGCGGATCGCCTTGGCGATCGCCTGGATCCGGTTGACCGAATCGAGCTTGATCGTCGCCGAGCCCAGATAGGCGTTGACGGTGTGGACGGACAGGCCCAGCTTCTCGGCGATTTCTTCGCTGATCTGGCCGTCCCCGGCAAGCTGCAGACAGGCAATCTCGCGTTCGCTGAGCGATTCGGAGGGCACGGCACGCCGCTCGTCGAGAGCAAGAAGGTCCATCATGATCTGACAGCTGCGTACATGCTGGTCGATCACCGTGTCACTCGAAAGGTCGAGCCCGGCACCGCTGAAGGCCACGTAACCGTTGCCGACGGCGCCAAGACGGACCGGAAAGGCGATGCCGCCATAGGGCATGCGGTGCAGATCATCGATATGGCGGATGAGCGGCGATGGCTCGTCGGCCGCCGTCTCGGCCGCGCGACCGCCTTCGGGACCGGACCAGCTCATCGGCAGAAGCGAGACATCGATGTGATGGATCAGCATCTCGCCGAAGGCTTCGATCATCACATTGATGTTTTCACTCGCGCTGCTGCCCCAGTTGTCCAGCTCGCAGACCAGCTTGCGCTTGTTGGGCAGGCCGGCGCCGGCGATGCGGAAAACGGCGAAGTGATTCGCCCGCATGCTCTTCTGCATTCCCACGAGCTTGGGGAAGATATCGGAACGGCTGGACGCACGCTGAACGCGAAGATACTGCATTCCCGTCTCCGGCTCTCCTCCCGTGGTTCGCGAGTAGCCCATTCAGCCTTCCCTAGACAAGATTGTTGCGTACGGCATAAGCGATGGCCTCTGAGCGGGTCTTGGTCGCGGTCTTGCGCATGACGCTGGTGATGTAGTTGTTGATGGTGTTGCGCGAGATGCCGAGAATGACGGCGATCTCGTCGCTCGTCTTGCCTTCGGCAATCCAGAAAAGACATTCCAGTTCGCGGTCCGTCAGCTCGAAATCGCGCTCGACGCGGGCATTCTGCGTATCGCCGAGGCTGAGCGCATAGCCGGCCAGCAGGCCGATCTCGCGCAGGCGGTCCTGCGACAGGATGATGCCGTCCAGAAACAGCAGCATGACCGAAAAGCGCGTCCGGCCCGCGCAGAAGGTGAGCGAGCAATACTGCCGGCTGATGTCTTCCGGCAGGCTGTAATCTTCCGGCAGCAGCGCAAACTGGGGAGTCAGCAGCGACAGGCACTTCTCGACCTCGGTGGAGCGGGAATAGCCACGGGCGAGTTCCGCGCCCAACCGCCGGACGAGATCGAAGGGCCAGTTAGAAGCAACGACGAAATCGAGACCCTGCTCCTGGATCAAGTCGTACCGCGCGAGAAGATAATGCGAGGCGCCGACATAATCGGACAGGATGCGCATGGCGGCCTGGATGTTGCCGCAGGCGCCGGCAAGGGCGAGACGGCGCAGAACCTGCTCTCGCAGCAACGTTCTTG
Organism: Rhizobium sp. RU35A; assembly: GCF_900156005.1. Lineage (NCBI taxonomy): Bacteria > Pseudomonadati > Pseudomonadota > Alphaproteobacteria > Hyphomicrobiales > Rhizobiaceae > Rhizobium > Rhizobium sp. RU35A. The sequence goes on from NZ_FTMR01000001.1 coordinate 854,895, forward strand.
GCGGACTGGCCTCAACGAAATGCCGCCCTTCCAATGTAGTCTCTGCGCTGCGCAACTCCATTCCGCATCAACCCCCTTCGAGGGACAAACTCGCTACTCGCGTGCCATATCCGAACGCCAATGCCATCTGCGCTGACCGACCCCTGTTTCGAATCAGAACGCTTTGAAGCGCCCGTCCGAATCATGGTCATTTTAGGAACCTGCCACGGAATTGCCACAACCCGATTCAGTTTTCCTAAAAAGCTTGGTAACAAGTGTACAGTTTCTGCAATCGCACGTTACGGGATATGTAACTGATAAGCAAAAGGCCGGCAGAGCCGGCCCTTGTTTTCACGAAAACGTGATCATTGTTCCACTTACGCTGCCCGCTCGACGGCCCACTTGCGCAGGATCTTGGCAGCACGTTCCTCGCTGATTTCCACCATCCGGGCGAGACGCTTCTCCGGACCTTCCTTGACGCGGCGGTTGAAGCCGCCATTCGGGTCGTCCTCGCCGCCGAACAGATCCGAGGAACCGTCGAACCCGAAATCGGAGCCGAAGCCATCCATGAGGGCGGGGCTTGCACCGCCCGGCGAGAAGTCCGGCAGTTCCAGGCCGGCACTCTCGGTGGCGGCCTCGCCGGCCACGGCCGCGGTGCCGCCGACGCTGCGCAGCACCGGCCGAACGCCAAGCCAGACGACCAGGAAGGCGACGGCGACGAAGGCGAGCGAATTGATGATCCCGCCCATGTTGCGCATCAGGATTTCGGAGAAGCCCGGACCTGCGGCTGCCTCATCGAGAAGCTGGCTTTCCAGGAAGTCCATGGCGGTGATCGTCACCACGTCACCTCGGGCCGTATCGACACCGGCGGCCGTTGCCACGATCTTCTGCATCTCGGCAAGATAGGCATCGATCTTGGCCTGGTCGGCGGGCTCGCCCACCATCTTGGCGACCCGGCCGCGGTTGACGACGACGGCAACCGAGATCTTTTCGATCTTGTAGCCGTTGCGCGTCGTGGCCGTGGTCTTCTGATTGATTTCGTAGTTGGTCTGCTCTTCCTTCTTGTCAGACTGATCGGAGGATTCAGGCCCGTTGTTGCCACCCGGCTGGGGGGCGGCCTGCGGAATGTTCTGCTCCACCGTTGCAGCCGAATCCGACTGGCGCTGCTGCGACTTCTGCGCTTCCTTGGTGACCTTGACCGACCGTTCGACGCGCGATTCCGGGTCATAGACCACTTCCTGGACCTGCTGGCTGTCAAGGTTCAGCAGCGCCGTGGCACTGGCACGGAAATTGTCCATGCCAAGGAAGGGTGCAAGCGCCTTGTCGATATTGCTTTCGAGTTCCTGCTGAACGGACTGCACGACGTTCAGCGAACGGCTGGCCGAGCTGTTGCCCGCCTCGTCGCCGGCCGCAAGCAACTGGCCGGTGGAATCGAGGATCGTCACATCGTCCACCTCCAGACCCGGCACGGCCGCGGCGACCAGATGGCGGATCGAGGTCGCGGCCTTGCGGCCTGTCTCGTTGCTGGCGCGGATCATCACGGAGGCCGTCGGCTTCTGGCCAGCCCGGCGGAAATTGCCGACGTCAGGCATGACGATGTGGACGCGGGCGGCGGCAACGCCGCTGATCTGCTGGATGGAGCGCGAGATCTCCCCTTCCAGCGCACGCACACGCGTCACTTCCTGCATGAAGGAGGTGAGACCCAGCGAACCGACATTGTCGAAGAGTTCATAACCGGCATTGCTGCTGTTGGGCAGGCCGCGTTCGGCCAGCAGCAGGCGCGCCTTGCTGGTCATGCCGACGGGAACGCGAATGCTGCTGCCGTCCTGCCCGACCTCGAAATTGATACCGGCTTCAGCCAGCGCGACGCTGACCTGATTGAGATCGCCACGCTCCAGACCGACGTAAAGCGGCTCATAGGATGGCTTGTTGACGAACAGTGCCGCCGCGATCACGATCGCCATCGACAGAACACCGACACCTGCCAGAGCGAGCAGCTTGGTCTGTCCGAGCGATCCCAAATTCTTAAGGATTTGTGTGAATTGAGCTAACAGATTCATTCTGTTCCCGCACCGTCAAAAAGGATTAAAGAGCCCTTTGCCCAACCGCACCTTAGGAAGCGAAGCTTGTGCGAGCATTTCGCTGCGGTGGTCTGACGGTGTTTCTTCCAAGGCCGCGGGACGCGGCCTCAGAACAGGTCGATATCGCCGGCCGTCTTGCTGAGCGGCTGGGAATGGCCGTGGCGAAGGCCCTGGCTGAGGGCCTTGTGCATGTCGGCCAGCTTCACGAGACTGAGTGCGGTCGACACATCGACCGTCCATTCGTCCGGAATGGTGCCGGTGATGGTGTCGATGTATTCGGCCAGACCACGGGTCTTCTGCACCGCAAGGTCGATACCCTGAAGCACCTTCATGCTGTCGGGCGACTGCAGTACGGCAGCGCCGCCCACTTCGAGAAGCTGCGGCTCCACCCGTTCGATCAGATAGGCCACGTCGTAGAGTTCCGACACGATCCGCATCAGAACGTCGGGCAGCTTTTCGTCGAGCAAGCCGGATGGCTTCGAATAGATATCGGTCATTGCTTCCTCGATCAGAAAAACTCGATTGAACTCTCGACCGGCTTTGCGGGCCGGGCCGGACGCTGCTCCATGGCCACCGTCTTCTGGGTTTCCGCCCCGGTCAGCGGATAGGTCCGAGCCCGCCCGCTGGCAGGCCAGTATTCCAGCTTGCGGCCGAACTCGCCACCGACGGAGGAGCCGACGATCTTGATGCCTTCGTCACGCAGGAACTGGGTGGCAAAGGCCGAATTCTGCTCACCCACATTGGAAAAGCTCGCAATCGTCTTCGCCCCGCCAAAGATCTTCGCCTCCAGCCGCTCGCGCCGCCCGCCGCGCTTCAGGATGCCGTTGATCAGAAGTTCCATCAGATGAACGCCGTACCGGGACATGTCCCCGCCCGACATCCCGCCAGGCCCCGTTCCGGGCAGGAGGAAGTGGTTCATCCCCCCGATGCCCGCGACCGGATCCCTCAGGCACGCAGCCACGCAGGAGCCCAGGATCGTCGTAATGACGGCATTGGGTTCATCCGTTACCTTATATTCGCCCTGGATAATATTTATCCGCTTGGCTGCGGCCATTTCATTCATTTAAGCGCTCCGAACACCGCCTCGATGGCAGCTTTCATCTTTTCGATCGTGAATGGCTTTGCGAGCACGTTGTTGGCACCGAGCTGGGCTGCCTTCTGCACCAGGGCACGGTCGCCCTGCGCAGTCAGAATGATGAAGGCCGCCTTCTTCGTTGCCGGGTTCGTGCGTACCGCCTGCAAGAGGCCCAGACCGTCCATCTTGGGCATGTTGAAGTCCGAGATCACGAGATGATGCGGTTGCTCGGCCATGATCTTCATGCCCTGCTCGCCATCGCCTGCGGCCGTGATCTGCTTGAACCCGAGCTGCGTCAGGGCGTCGCTGAGCAGCAACCGGCTCGTCACCTGATCATCCACGATCAGAACTTTGATTTTTTCAGCGAGAGACATTTATTCGGTACCTTCTTTTCGGGCAGCGGTTAATTTCAAGATTTCTTCTCCGATCGCACCGAGCGGCAATTGCTGCTCGACGGCGCCGATATCATGCGCGACACGGGGCATGCCGTAGACGACGCATGTCTTCTCGTTCTGCCCAATGGTGCGTGCGCCCGCACTGCGCATCTTGAGCAGGCCCGAGGCGCCGTCCCGGCCCATGCCGGTCAGAATCACCCCGACAGCATTCCGACCGGCCAGTTCCGCCACGGATTCGAACAGGACGTCCACCGACGGGCGGTGACCGTTGACAGGGTCGCGTTCGACGAGCCGGCAGCTGGGCGCGGAGGGATTAACGACCTGAAGGTGCCGTTCACCACCGGGCGCCAGGTAGATCTTGCCGATCTCGAGCCGGGCGCCGTCGGTTGCTTCCTGCACCACAGGAGCGCAAATACGATTAAGCCTTTCAGCAAAACTTTTGGTAAACGTGGGCGGCATGTGCTGGGTAATGACGGTTGGCGGGCAGTTCCTGGGGAATTTCTGCAACACCGCGATCAGCGCCTCCACGCCGCCCGTGGAGGAACCGATCGCCACCACCTTGCGGCCGACGCGATACTCCGCCGTCGGCGCAAGAACCGGCTGAGGAGCCGTGACCATGCGGCCGCGCTTGGAGCGCGCAGCCGCCTTCACCTTCTCGGCCAGATCATAGAAGGGACGCGCATCGCCCGGCACCGGCTTGCTCACGCAATCGAAGGCACCGATCTCGAGCGCCGCCAGCGTGGCGTTTGCCCCCTGATGCGTCATCGTGGAGACCATGATGACCGGCATCGGCCGCAGGCGCATGATCTTCTCGAGGAATTCCAGCCCGTTCATGTTGGGCATCTCGATGTCGAGCGTCACCACATCCGGGTTCAGCTGCTTGATCGCCGCACGCGCCTCATGCGCATCGCCCGCCTGGCCAACGACGTTGACCTCCGGATCCGAATTGAGGACGGCGGTGATCAGGCCGCGCATGGTGGGCGAATCATCAACGACGAGTACTCTTGCCGGCATGGTCATGCAGTCCTCCCCGCGCTTTTGCCAGTATAGCGGTAGGTGGTTATCCCTATGTTGTCGAAGAGGTTCTTTGCCTCCCCCGTGACCCGCTCGGAATGGCCGATGTAGAGGTGGCCACCGATCGGGAAGAGCTGCGCGAACCGCGACCAGATCTTCATCTGCGTCGGTTCGTCGAAATAGATCACCACGTTGCGACAGAAGATCACGTCGAAATTGCCCTTGAACGGCCACTGGGCCATCAGGTTCAGCTCGTTGTAGGTGATCAGCTTCTTGACGCGGTCATCGACCTGGAACTTGCGCCGGCCGTTGGCATCGACCTCGCGGAAATACTGCTTTCGCATCGCCGGACTGACCGTCTCCAGCGCATTTTCGTCGTAGACCCCGGCGCGGGCAAGCGCGAGGATCTTCGGGTCGATGTCGGTCGCGAGGATGCGGAAGTCGTAATCCGCCGCATTCGGCAGCAGCGCGAGCACGGTCAGCGCGATGGAATAGGGTTCCTGCCCGTCGGAGCAGGCCGCAGACCAGATGCGCACGCGCCCGCCGCTCTTGGCGCGCGCGATCAGCCCCGGCAGCACCTCGTCGCGCAGGTGCTCGAAATGGTGGTTTTCCCGGAAGAAACGGGTGAAGTTCGTCGTCAGGTGGGACAGCATCTCGCGACGCACATGGGCCCCCTCCGGCGAGGAGACGAGCGTGCAATACTCACGAAAGCCTTTCAGGCCGAGGTTGCGGATGTGCTTCGACAGGCGCGAATAGACGAGCGACGCCTTGGTGTCGTTCAGATAGATGCCGGCATCGGAATAGATCATGGCGGCGATCTCGGCGAGATCGCGCCGCGTCAGCGGATATTCGCCACTGGCAAGGACCTCGTCCGGGGACTGCCTGCTGTCGATGACGCCGGTGGCCTTCATGCTACTTCGCTTTCGGTGTCGGGGAAGAGCGCATCCAGTTCGATCAGGCAGATCATCCGCTTGTCGATCGCCAGGATGCCGCGGGCATACTGCTTCTCCAGGTCGGACGAGACTTCGGGAACAGGCTGAATGTTTTCATCGGTGACGGTGAGGATGTCGGAGACGGCTTCCACGAGCAGTCCCACGACACGGTTCTTGACCTGCGCCACGATGATGACATGGCGCGGGGTCGGCTCAGCCCGCCGCAGCCCGAGGCGTGCGGAGAGATCGATGATGGGCAAAACGGCGCCGCGCAGGTTGATCACGCCCATCACATAGGACGGGGAGTGCGGAAGGCCGGTGGCTTTCGTCCACCCCCGGATTTCCCGCACCGACATGATGTTGACGCAAAATTCCTGGTCTCCGATCCGGAAGGCAATGAGCTCCCGGCTTCCCTGAGCAAGATTTTTCACGGCGTACGACATACTCTACAATCCGTCAGTTAACCCGTTGCTGCCAAAGACATATCCGCCTTCATACCGCTGTCCTGCCGCAACGACTGGCCGCGCGAGGCGGCGACCACGGCATCAACGTCGAGGATGAGTGCGACCCGACCGTCACCAAGGATGGTGGCCGCGGCGATGCCCGGAACATGCGTGTAGTTGGCTTCAAGCGACTTGATCACCACCTGGCGCTGGCCCTGGATCGCGTCCACCATCAGCGCGCGCTGGCCGCCGCCTTCCGATTCCACCAGAAGTGCGACCCCCTCGACAGGGTTGGCCTGGATGGACCGGAAGTTGAGGATGCGCCCCACGTCGACGAGCGGGCAGAAGGAATTGCGGATCGAGATCAGCCGCTGGTTGGCGCCGAAGGAATGGATCGCAGACGCTTCCGGCTGCAGGGTCTCGACGATGGCGGTCAGCGGCACCACGAGCGTCTGGCCGGCGACCGTCACCACCATGCCGTCGAGAACGGCGAGCGTCAGCGGCAGGCTCATGGTGAAGGTCGAGCCATTGCCCGGCCGCGAGCTGATCGAGATGCGGCCGCCGAGTGCCTGGATGGAACGCTTGACGACGTCCATGCCGACGCCGCGGCCGGAAATGTCGGAAATCTTGTCGGCGGTCGAGAAGCCCGGCATGAAGATGAGGTTGTCGATTTCCTCGTCCGTCAGGTTGGAATCGGCCGGGATCAGATCCTTGTCGATCGCCTTCTGCTTGACCTTCTCGCGGTTGATGCCGGCGCCGTCATCGGACAGTTCGATGACGATGCGGCCGGAGCGATGCTTGGCGGTGAGCTTGACCGTGCCTTCCGGATTCTTGCCGGCGGCCTCGCGGCGTTCCGGACTTTCGATGCCGTGGTCAACGGCATTGCGGATCATGTGGGTCAGCGGTTCGGCCAGCTTGTCGATGACCGTCTTGTCGACTTCTGTGTTTTCACCTTCGGTGACGAGGCGGATCGACTTGCCCACCATGTCGGCCACTTCGCGCACGATACGCGACATGCGCTGGAAGACCGGCTTCACCGGCTGGGCGCGGATCGCCATCACCGAATCCTGGATCTCGCGGGTGAGCTGCTGCAGCTCTTCGAGACCCATGTTGATGGAGGAGGTGCCGGTCGTATCGTTCTCGATGACGCTCTGCGACAGCATGGCCTGGTTGATGACAAGCTCGCCGACGAGGTTGATCAGCCGGTCGACGCGATCAAGATCGACGCGGATCGTCTGGCCGGCGCTATTGGCGGCATTGGCCGCATTGGCGGCGTTGGCAGCAGCGGCGGCGGCCGCAGCGGCAGCCTGGCTTTCCTTCTTTTCAACGCGGGCAGCGGCAGCGGCCATCTTGGTCACGTTGGTGGCCGTCTCGGCGGCGGCAACGGCCTGGGCTGCGGCTTCGGCGGCACCACCATCATCACCATCCGCGTCGGAGGTGCCGTCATCGAGGATCGACAGGTCGAAGGGAACCGGAACCATCGGCAGTTCTTCGGCAGAGCTATCGGCGACCTTGACGTCGAGATCGCAATCCCATTCGGCAAATTCGAAGACGGTGCGGATATCCTGCTCGCTCTTGGCCGTCTTCACCTGGATCGTCCAGCTGAAATAGGCGCCCTCCGGGTCCATCTTGTCGAAGGCCGGCAGCTGGTCCATGTCGCAGTTGATGCTCATCTCGCCGACGCGGGAGAGATCGCGCAGCAAGAGGGCGGCCTCGTTGCCCTTGGCATAGAGATCGCGGCGGGGCTTGAAGGAGACCTCGAAAACGGAGAGATCCTCGGCCGGCTCGTCGGCACCGAAACCATCGAACGTGAAGGGGATCGGCTGGAAACCGCTCTCGTCGGTGGGAGCCGGGGCGGGCGCGGCAGCCGGTACCGGGGCGGGCGCGGCGGCCTTGGCGGGAGCAGGCTTCGGCGCTTCGGCGGCACCAACGCCGGTCGGCATCTCGCCGCGGGCCAGAGCCTCGAGCTCCTTCAGCAGGCCGCGGGTGCGCGATTCCTCCACACTGCCGCCGTCGCGGGAGGCGCTCACCAGGTCGGCCAGAACGTCGGCCGACCTCAGCATCACTTTCAGGACGTCCTGCGTGGGTTCCAGCTTGTTTGAGCGGACGCAATCCAGCGTCGTTTCGAACACGTGGGCGAACGAGACCAGGTCATCAAGCCCGAATGCGCCGGCACCGCCCTTGATCGAATGGACGGCACGGAAGACGGCATTCACCGTTTCCGGGTCACGGTCGCCGTCATTGAGCTTGAGAAGACCAGATTCCAGTTCGGCGAGCTGCTCCTCGCACTCCTGGAAGAAGATCTCTTTGATTTCGTTCATATCCATCGCAGGAATTCCCGGTTCAGGCGGTTACACGCTCGATCGCATCAATCAATTTTGCGGGGTCGAAGGGCTTGACGATCCAGCCGGTTGCGCCGGCCTGGCGCGCACGGTTCTTCTTTTCCGCATCGCTTTCCGTGGTGAGCACGAGGATCGGGACCGCACGATAACGCTCGTTGCGGCGCACGCCCTCGATGAAGCCGAAGCCGTCAAGGCGCGGCATGTTGATGTCAGTCACGATGACATCGGGGTTGCATTCTTCCAGAACCTCGAGGCCCTCGACGCCGTCTTCGGCCTGGATGGTCTCGAAGCCGGCATTGTTCAAGGTGACCAGAAGCATGTTCCGGATCGTCCTTGAATCGTCGACGGTAAGTACTTTCTTTTTCACTGCTGAATCTCCTTAGCGAGCAGATGATCTATATTGATGCCGATAAGCTGCATGGTCTTGCGGAAGGCGTCCGAGACAGTCTCGAAGACGAATTTTTTCTTGTCCTCCTCCCAGGCGTTGGCTGCCGCCATCAGCACCTGCACGCACTGGACACCGACGCGGTCGACGCCCGACGCGTCGATCGACAGATCCTTGCCCCGCATGCTGCTCAACTGGCCGTGCAACACGGAAGCCTCGTTGAGATCCAGGACTGAGACCAGCTTGAGGCTTCCCGTCACTGCTTTCCCGCTCGCCATCGCTTCATTCCTCATCGTTGTCGCCACAGCTGCCGGATCGTCCCGCAGCTGGTATTCTCATGCCGGTCGAAAACCCGGGGGGGTCAGCGACCGAACCCCGCAAGCTGCGGGGCTATGAACAGTCCGCCCGGCGGCTGCAGGCCTCCGGTCTCCGCAGCCTCGGCACCCAAAGCCTCGCCCGGATCGCGGGCCTTCGGCTGCCAGACGCGCTGGCCGCTTTCGCTTTCCCGCGCAATGCGGAATTCCCGCACGGTGCGGCCGAGTTCTATGATGACGGTGCTGAGCGTATCGCTGCCCTCGGCGGCGCGTTGAGCCACCGCAGCACCTGCCGCAAGCCGGCCATCCAGCGCCTTCACCTCGCCCGCCACCCGCTGCAGGCTGAGGGCCTGGTCATCGGTCGCCCGGGCAATGCCGGCAATCGCCGCATTGATGCCCGCGACCTGGTTGACGATGCCGCCAATGGCATCCTGGGTGCGATGAACCATCTTCACGCCTGCATCGACCTGCGCCTTGGTGCCGGTCACAAGCTGCTTGATTTCACGTGCCGCTTCGGCGGAGCGCTGGGCAAGCGCCCGCACCTCCTGCGCGACGACGGCAAAGCCCCGCCCGGAATCGCCGGCGCGGGCGGCCTCGATTCCGGCATTCAGTGCCAGGAGATTGGTCTGGAAGGCGATCTCGTCGATAACCCCGATGATCTGCCCGATCTTTTCTGCCGACTGCTCGATGTCCGACATCGCGGAAATCGCGAGGCCGACGACCTCGCCGCTTTCCTCCGCCGACCGGCGGGTTTCGAGGGCCGCCTGTTCTGCCCTGGCGCTGTCGTTGGCGCTCTCGCGCAGCCGCTCGGCAAGGGCTGCAACCTCGGCTGCGGCGGCCGCCAGATCCTCGGCATCGTGACGCATCATGGCCGCAGCCTCGCGGGCATCCGCGGCCACCTGCCCAGACAGGGCCTCGGCATTCAGGACCCGCTCGGAGGCGGTTGCCATGGCTGCCGTCAGCGCGTCGAGCGCCTGGTTGAGAAGTGCGGAAAGCTCGGCATAGACATCCGGCCGATCGTCGGGAATGCGGGCCGTCAGGTCGCGTGCAGCAAGTGCCGCCACCACCGGTCCGAACAGATCGTTCGCCTCGGCCTGATCCTGCTCGCGCTGGGCAGAAAGGCTCCTCTGGTGCTTCTGTCTGATGTCGCTGATGCGCAGCGACACCGCGATCTCCACGTCGACCAGCACCAGCCGGATCACGGCGCGCACCGCATCGGCAATCTCGCGTTCGCGCTTGCGGGCCGCCGGCAACAGCGATTTCGACGCCAGCTGGTCGAACAGACAGGAGACCAGATTTTCCAGCATCACAGCATGGCCGGCGATGTGCCAGCGCGGATCAAGGCCCATCCGGCCTTCCGCGTCGGAAAGAACCTTCACCCGCTCGGCATAGAGCGCATCGAAGCGGGCGTCTGTCAGCACGCTCCAGTGCGAGGCCTGCAGATCATGCAGCCGCACCAGCTGGTTGTCGCTGTCGAAATGGCGCATGGCCTCGGCGGAGGATTGCAGGCGGTGGAAGAAATCACGCAATCCGTCCTTCAGGCAGGTCTCGAGCGCGGGTCGGAAGCGACGCAGAAGCTCGCACGCCTCCGCGTCCAGCCCTGCGAATGCAAGCCGGTCCCTCAGGCTGCCCGCCTGGGCCTTTCGTGCTTGATCCGATGGCATGTCCTGAGCCAATGCCCGTCCCCAATTCCTGCCGCTGCCCGCAGGCAGCATGAAACCCCTCTTTGGCAGCCGCAGGCCTTGCGCCGTCAGCTGCCCATGCCAAAGCCCTCAATGAACCGCCGGCCTTCTGGAGCCGTGCATCTTCATCCCGAGGCAGCCAGGAGACCGTGCGAGGCCGGATCGCGGGCATGACGAGCCCGCAACAGGGACGCATGCAGCGCTCCGGGCCGAAGCCGGAAGCCATCCTGGAGAAAAAATGGAAAGTGATACCGGATCGAAACCGGTACGGCGGGGCGGCGTCATGCCTGAAAGGGAGATGTCGGGATCGTCCCATTTCGCCGTGTCAGAGTATTTGTATGGTTAATTCCTTGCCTGAAGGTTAATGGCGCCCCCGGCACGGACGATTTCATGCGACAGGTTTTCCCGGACGTCGCCCCAAGTCAAGACGCAAGCTCCGGACAAGTCCAGACATAGAATATCCGGGTTACTGAAACATGATGTCTTCGGAGTTGCGCCATGATTGTTCTCCATTTGAGCGCCCTGCTGATCGCGGCGATGATTTTCTTCACCATGGTGATGGTCGCCAGAATCGATCCACATCGCCGGGCCGTAGCAACCCGCGTTCTCTGATGCACAGCCTGCGGATCAGCCCGGACCGGCACCTGCGATCCCGCTGAGGTAACGCCGCAGAACAGGTTGCCTGAAAATGGTCATGACCGACCTGTAGAGATCGCCACAGAAACGTGATTCTGTTTCGCATTGATGCAACCACGGACAGGCAGAGCGGCCTGATCACGAAGATGTTCCTTGCACCTGCCGCCGGATGACCGCTTGATCGTGAGGAAAGCACCTTCTGCTTGAAGATCGGCCGCATTTTTGTCGAAGTCCGCGTCAGAGGACTAGCGCGCCGGTGCATCCACGAATAACCGTCATGCATCAGAGCTAGAAACTAGCCATCACCGCAGGTTATCGAGGAAGCGCCCGGAAGCCATGACCGAACCGGAAGAGATCGTTATTCCCAGCGAACCGCCGCGCCATGTCGTCATGGTGCTGCTGGCACGGTTCCGTACCTATCTGACCTCGCTTGCCATGCTGCTGGTCGCCGTCATGATGGCGGTGGCCGTCTACCGGCTGACGAGCGAAGTGCGGTACGATGACGTCGTGAATGCCCTGAAGGACACGAGCTGGCAGGCCATCGGCCTTGCCATCTTCTTTACGGCGTTGAGTTTCGCCTCGCTGATCTACTACGACCTGAACGCGCTCGACTACATCGGCCGCCGCCTGCCGGTCGCACCGGTGGCCGTGACGGCCTTCAGCGCCTATGCGATCGGCAACACCGCCGGCTTCGGCGCCCTCAGCGGCGGCGCGATCCGTTTTCGGGCCTACAGCCGGCTCGGCCTCTCCCCGGAAGACATCGCCCGCGTCATCGCCTTCGTCACCTTTGCCTTCGGCCTTGGTCTTCTTGCCGTCAGCGCCATCGCGGCTCTGATGACGGCGCCGCGGCTTGCCACGATCACCGGCATGGATCCGGAATGGCTGCGCGCCGGCGCGACTGCAGTGCTGATCGCGCTTGCGCTGCTGCTCTTCCTTGGCCGCAACGGGCGCCGGGTGGAGATCGTCGGCATTCGTCTGCGCCTTCCCGATACGCTGACCTCGTCGCGCCAGTTCCTGATCACCGCCTTCGACATCGCCGTTTCCGCAACCGTGCTCTACGTGCTGCTGCCGCCGACCAATGTCGGCTGGCCCTCGTTCTTCGCGATCTATGCCGCGGCCATCGGGCTTGGCGTCCTTTCGCATGTACCAGCCGGCCTTGGCGTGTTCGAGGCGGTCATTCTCGGCGCGCTCGGCGGGCAGGTCAGCGTCGACCAGCTGCTCGGCAGTGTCGTGCTCTATCGCATGATCTACCATGTGCTGCCGCTGACGATCGCCATTATCAGTATCGTCTTCTCCGAAGCGCGTGCCATGGCCAAGCATCCGCTGGCCCGCGAAATGGCAACCGTGGCCGGCCGCGTCTCGCCGCCGCTGCTCTCGGCCTTCGCGCTGATCCTCGGTACCATGCTGATCCTGTCGAGCGTCACGCCGACGCCGGACGGCGATCTGGACATCATCTCGAAATTCCTGCCTCTGCCGGTGATCGAGGCCGCCCACTTCTTCTCCAGTCTTCTCGGCATGGCGCTGGTCATTTCCTCGCGCGGTCTGGCGCAGCGGCTGGACGGCGCCTGGTGGGTGGCACTCGTTTCGGCCAGCTGTGCCTTTGTCTTTTCCTTCATGCGTGCGCTGGCGCTCGGCGAGGCGACCTTCCTCGGTCTGTTCGTCATCGCACTCGCCGCCAATGGCCGCCGCTTCCGGCGTCCTGCCTCGCTGCTCAACCAGGTGCTGAGCCTGCCGTGGATCATGGCGATCCTGGTGATCCTCGCCGGTGCCGCCACCATTCTCTTCCTCGTCTATCGCGACGTCGACTACAGCCAGGATCTCTGGTGGCAGTTCGAATTCTTCAACGAGGCGCCGCGAAGCCTGCGTGCGCTGCTCGGTATCACCCTGTTCTCGATCGCCGCCGTCACCTTCAGCCTGCTGCGCCCGGCCTTCCACCATCCGGAACCGCTGGCACAGGAGGATCTGGACAAGGCGGTTGCCATTCTGAACGCCAGCGACAATGCCGATGCGAACCTCGTGCGCATGGGCGACAAGCGGGTGATGTTCTCCGACAGCGGCAGAAGCTTCATGATGTTCGCCATCCAGGGCCGCTCCTGGATTGCGCTCGGCGACCCGATCGGTGATCCCTCGGAGCGGGCGGAAATGATCTGGCGCTTCGTGGAAAATTCCCGCGGCGCCGGTGGCCGTGCGGTACTCTACCAGGTCTCGCCGGCCCTTCTTTCCTTCTGTGCCGATGCCGGATTGCGCGCCTTCAAGCTGGGCGAGATGGCCATTGTCGATCTCGTGCATTTCGACCTGAAGGGCGGACGCCTCGCCGGCCTGCGCCAGGCCCTCAACAAGGGGCGCCGCGACGGACTGGACTTCGAGATCATCGAACAGGCGGATGTCGCTGCCGCCCTGCCCGAACTGAAACGGGTTTCGGACAGCTGGCTTGCGCATCACAACACTCGCGAAAAGGGCTTTTCGCTCGGCGTTTTCGAGGAGAGCTACGTGTCGTCGCTCCCCGTCGCCGTGCTGCGCAAGGAGGGCGAGATCGTCGCCTTCGCGACCATCTTCAAGACCGACACGCTGAAGGAAGGCAGCGTCGATCTGATGCGCTTTGCACCGGATGCGCCGCGCGGCGCCATGGATTTCCTGTTCGTCAGCCTGCTGGAATACCTGAAAAATGCCGGATATAGCACGTTCAATCTCGGAATGGCGCCGCTATCGGGCATGTCGAAGCGAGAAGTGGCGCCGGTCTGGGATCGGATCGGAGGCACCTTGTTCGAACACGGCGAGCGTTTTTACAACTTTAAGGGCCTGAGGGCCTTCAAATCAAAATTCCACCCGCACTGGCAGCCGCGCTACATGGCGGTGTCGGGCGGCACGGGCGTCGTTTTGGCGCTGATGGATGTCACGCTGCTGATTAGCGGCGGCGTGCGCGGAGTAGTCGGGAAATGAAGCAATACATCTTCGGCCTTTGTGCGATGGCGTTTACCGCCGTCGCATCGCTGGCACAGGCGCAGACCGCGCCGCAGCAGCAGGGCTTTGACACGGGCATGATCCCCTCGCCGCACATCATCAAGCCAAAGGGCGCGATGAAGGCGAACATCTTCCTCCTGTCCGACGGCGACGGATGGAACGCGCTGGAGGAAAAGCAGGCGCAGGCACTGGCGGCCAAGGGCGCGCTGGTGATCGGCATCGACCTGCCGAGTTACCTCGCCTCCCTCGGCAAGGATAGCGACGACTGCATCTACATGATTTCCGACGTGGAATCGCTTGCCCAGCAGGTCCAGCGCTCGCTGAACAGCGGCAGCTACCGCTCGCCGATCATTGCCGGCATCGGCGCCGGTGGTGCCGTGGTTCTCGGCATGGCGGCACAGACACCGCCGGCCACGATCGGCCAGGCGATCGCCGTCGATCCGGAAGCCGCGATCAAACTGCCGAAGGTGCTCTGCACGCCGGCCGACAAGCGCACCGAAGGCGATGCCACGGTCTACGGCCTGAGCGACGGCGACCTGCCGATGCCGATCAGCATCTTCCTGTCCAAGGCCGCTGATCCGGCCGGGCGCGATCACGCCAAGGAATTGCAGCAGACGCATGACGACATCGACATCGAGGGCACCGATGCGGCGGCCACCGATGCGCTGATGCAGGCGCTGTCCGACGCCATCGATGCCGCCAATACCGATGACGAACCGCTTGGCCTGCCGCTCACCATCCTGGATGCCAAGCCGAAATACGATACGATGGCGATCATCTATTCCGGCGATGGCGGCTGGCGCGACATCGACAGCGATGTCGGCGCGGCCCTGCAGGAGGATGGCGTGCCGGTGGTCGGCGTCGATGCGCTGCGCTATTTCTGGTCGCAGAAGACGGCGGAAGAGACCGCTGCCGATCTCAGCCGCATCATCCGCGCCTATCGCAAGCAGTGGAACGTCTCGCGCGTGCTTTTGATCGGCTATTCCTTCGGCGCCGACGTGCTGCCCTCCACCTTCAACAAGCTGCCGGATACGGACAAGAGCAAGGTTGTGATGCTGAGCCTCCTCGGCCTCTCCCATCAGTCGAATTTCGAGATTTCCGTCTCCGGCTGGCTGGGCGGCAAGGGCACCGGCACCGGGGGCGACCCGACGGATCACCTGAAGAGCATCAATCCGAAGCTCGTCCAGTGCGTCTACGGCACCGATGACGATGGCGATGCCTGCAAGGGACTGGCCGATCGCGGTATCGAGACGCTCGGCATCGAAGGTGGCCACCATTTCGACGAGGATTACGAGAAGCTGGCGCAGATCATCCTGACCGCCCTGAAGAACCGGCTCGGCAAGTAACCGCCGCCGCAACGGCAGAAAACACGAAGGGCGCGGCCATGGGTTGCGCCCTTCTGCATATCTGCATCCTGTAATTTCCACTTGCCAAGCTCCCCGAAATATTCTGTAGCCATCACAGAGAGTTGAGACTGCCGGCACAGGCGGTATGATCGCTGCCGGCCAATGGGGATTGATTTCATCATGGAAATTCTGACCGCCGCAGGCCTCGCGGCGCTTTTTCAGGTCATTGCCATCGACCTTGTTCTCGCTGGCGACAATGCCATCGTGATCGGCCTTGCCGCTGCCGGCCTTCCGGTCCACCAGCGGCGCCAGGCGATCCTGGTCGGCATCATTGCCGCAACCGTGCTGCGCATCGCCTTTGCCACCGTCACGGCCTATCTGCTCGGCATCGTCGGCCTTCAGCTGCTGGGCGGCGTGCTGCTGGCCTGGGTGTGCTGGAAGATGTGGGTGGAACTGCGCGCCCAGGATGCCGAGGCCGCCGCAGCGGACGCGCTCGGCGAAGCCGAGCCGCATGCGACGAAGGCCAACAAGACCTTCCTGCAGGCCGCGACGCAGATCGTGGTCGCCGACGTGTCCATGTCACTCGACAACGTTCTGGCCGTGGCCGGCGC
Organism: Rhizobium sp. RU35A; assembly: GCF_900156005.1. NCBI lineage: Bacteria > Pseudomonadati > Pseudomonadota > Alphaproteobacteria > Hyphomicrobiales > Rhizobiaceae > Rhizobium > Rhizobium sp. RU35A. The sequence goes on from NZ_FTMR01000001.1 coordinate 871,091, forward strand.
AGCGCAGGACCACACCACCGTTCTCATCATCGGTCTCGTCATCTCGATCGCGCTGATGGGCCTTGCCGCCAATCTGGTGGCGCGCCTGCTGCACCGCTATCGCTGGATCGCCTATGTCGGCCTCGCCGTCATCGTCTACGTGACTGTCAACATGGTGTATCACGGCACGGTCGAGGTGCTTCCCTACCTGACGCCGCTCTTCGGCTGAGCTAAGAGAGGATCGGCGCGGTTCGGGGGAACCGGCGCCGATCCGTCTTCAACAGGCCAAAGCACAGCATGACGCAGTCAGACATCACCATCGTCGGAGGCGGGCCGGCCGGCCTGATGGCGGCCGAGGTTCTCGCAGCCGCCGGCCATCGCGTCAGTGTCTTTGAGGCCATGCCCACCTTCGGGCGGAAATTTCTGCTGGCCGGCAAGTCCGGTCTCAACCTGACCCATTCCGAGGATTATGTCCGGTTCCGGACGCGGTTCGGCGTGGCAAACGATCGTCTTGCCGCCGCCCTTGATGACTTCCGCCCGGACGACCTGCGCGCCTGGGCCAGCGGGCTCGGCACGCAAACCTTCGTCGGTTCGTCGGGCCGGGTCTTTCCCACCGTGATGAAAGCCTCACCGCTGCTGCGCGCCTGGCTGAAGCGCCTTGCCGAGATGGGCGTAGCGCTTCTGCCCCGCCATCGCCTGCTGAGGCTCGTACCCGGTGGCGGCGTGTTCGAGACGCCGGACGGCGAGCGCGAGTTCCACTCCAGGGCAACGCTGCTGGCGCTCGGCGGCGCAAGCTGGCCCCGCCTCGGGTCCAACGCCGCCTGGGTGGCCGGGCTTCGCGATCTCGGCATCGCGATTGCCGATTTCCAGCCGGCCAATTGCGGCTTCGACGTGGACTGGAGTGAAAATTTCCGCACCCGCTTTGCCGGCGAGCCCGTGAAGTCCGTCTGCCTCACCTCCTCTGCCGGCACCACACAGGGTGAATTCGTCATCAGCCGGCATGGCGTCGAGGGCAGCCTGATCTATGCCCATGCCGCTGCCCTGCGCGACCGTCTGGCCACAGAGGGCGCAGCGAGCCTGCAACTGGATCTTGCGCCCGGACGCAGTCTGGAAAAGATTTCGGCTGCCCTTGCACGCCTGCCGGCGCGCACCAGCCTGTCGAACCGGCTGCGCAAGGCGGCGGGCCTCGACAGTGTCAAGGCAGCGCTCGTCAGAGAATGTGTGCCGTCCATCGCCGATGCGGATCCAGCCACGCAGGCGATGACGATCAAGGCGCTCACCGTGCCGCTGCGGCGGCCGCGCCCGATCGAGGAAGCGATTTCGTCGGCCGGCGGCGTGCGCTGGGAGGAGATCGACCACCACTACATGCTGAGTACTCGCCCCGGCACCTTCGTCGCCGGCGAGATGATCGACTGGGAAGCGCCGACCGGCGGCTATCTGCTGACGGCCTGCCTTGCAACGGGGCGCGCCGCAGCGCAAGGCATCGACGCATGGGTCGGCGGCCGTGGTAGCTCGCCTACATGAACATCAGGATCAGGTGGACGATCGCCACCAGCGTGATGCCCGCCACCGCGGTATACGAACCATAGTAAAGGCACTGGTATTTCTGCGCGCAGATCTTGCTCATGTGATACTGCGCCTTCAGCCTTTCGCGGAAAATGTCCGTGTCGGAACAACCTTCCACCGCCGCGATGAAATCCTCCGGGCTCGCATAGTTCGCGACATTGCTGAAATAGATGATCCCCTTGGCTTTTGCCGTGCGCGACCGAGGCCGGATGGCATTGAAGGCAAAGAAGCAGGAGATCAAAAGCAGCGCGAGCGGCACCAGGATCAGTGCGGCGCCCCACGAAAAAGGCCCGCCCTGCAGAAAGCCCGCATAACGGTCGTTGGAAACGATCCACAGCGAGATCGTCGAGGATGCGGCAAACAGCCAGGAAGATTTCGTATCGGCCTGCTGGATATACTGCCTGAGATAGGCATCGTGATAGGCCGCGAAGTTCTTCTTGCTTTCTTCCATCGAGTGAACCCGAACACCACGCATAACGAACCATGACAGACGGGTTTGAGCAAACCTGCCTGTCGAGACTGACTGACGGAACCATCACGCCAGATCGCGGACACAGTCAAGTATAGCGCGTGCAGGATCTGCCTGCTGTCTCTTCTTCTTCCGGGTGATATTTTGAAAAACTGGTGCTGCCGAGTGGGATTGAACCACCGACCTCTCCCTTACCAAGGGAGTGCTCTACCACTGAGCTACGGCAGCAGTTGTGCGTCAGAGCGTGTCTGCGCTGCGGTGAGCGGGCTATTGCCATAGCTGATCCGGGAGCGCAAGCCGCAAATTTCACTTCTTTGCGGAAAGCGGTGAATTCCGTCGCCCTCTTTGGCTTTTGATCGCTTTTCCGCTATGGAGGACACATGAGCGCTACGGACGAATCAAACCCGCAAAATCAGGATCAACGGCGGCACCAGCCTACCGAAGCGGAGCTTCGCACGGCGCGTGCGGCGCAGAAGCTGCGCGAGAACCTGATGCGGCGCAAGCAACAGGCCCGCGCAAGACGTTCCGGCCAGGCTGACCTGACGGAGGGCCTGCCGGCCGCCAGGGCGGACGAATCATCCACATGACGCCGGAGCCCGGATTGGCTGACCGGGGCATCCGAATTGAAGCATACGGGGAATTCGGCTAAGGACCCCATCTTTCGCGCAGTTTCAGGAAGGGCGGGCGCCTGCCCGTTGCAATCACATGGATCGCATCAGAATTACCGGCGGCAACCCGCTGCATGGCATCATCCCGATTTCCGGCGCCAAGAATGCCGCGCTTCCCCTGATGATTGCCTCGCTGCTGACGAGCGATACGCTGACGCTGGAAAACGTGCCGCATCTCGCCGATGTCGAGGGTCTGATGCGCATCCTCGGCAATCACGGCGTGGATATTTCCGTCAATGGCCGGCGCGAACGCCAGGAAGAAGGCTATTCGCGCACCATCCATTTCACCTGCCGGACGATCGTCGATACGACGGCTCCCTATGAACTGGTATCGAAGATGCGCGCCAGCTTCTGGGTCATCGGCCCGCTGCTGGCCCGTGAAGGCCGCGCCCGTGTGTCGCTGCCGGGCGGCTGCGCCATCGGCACCCGTCCGGTCGATCTGTTTCTTGAGGGGCTCGCCGCACTCGGCGCCGAGATCGAGATCGACGGCGGTTATGTCAACGCGACGGCGCCGAAGGGCGGCCTGATCGGCAACCGCTACCGCTTCCCGAAGGTCTCCGTCGGCGCCACCCACGTGATGATGATGGCGGCGACGCTGGCACGGGGCACGACGGTGATCGAGAATGCCGCCCGCGAGCCGGAAATCGTCGATCTCGCCAACTGCCTCAACGCCATGGGTGCAAAGATTTCTGGCGCCGGCAGCAAGACGATTACCGTCGAAGGTGTGACCACGCTGTCGGGCGCGCGCCACCGCGTGCTGCCGGACCGTATCGAAACCGGCACCTATGCAATGGCCGTTGCCATGACCGGCGGCGACGTCGTGCTGGAAGGCACCGATGCCGCCCTTCTCGACAATGCGCTCGACATCCTGCGCCAGACGGGCGCCGAGATCACCGCGACCGGGACGGGCCTGCGCATCGTGCGCAATGGCGGCGGTATTCATCCCGTCGATGTGGTGACCGAACCCTTCCCGGGCTTTCCGACCGACCTGCAGGCGCAATTCATGGCGCTGATGACGCGCGCCTCCGGCGTGTCGCACATCACCGAGACGATCTTCGAGAACCGCTTCATGCACGTGCAGGAACTGGCGCGTCTCGGCGCGCGGATTTCTCTGTCCGGCCAGATGGCGCGGGTGGAAGGCGTTTCCCGCCTGAAGGGCGCGCCCGTGATGGCGACCGACCTGCGCGCTTCCGTCTCGCTGGTGATCGCCGGCCTTGCGGCGGAAGGCGAGACCGTGGTCAACCGCGTCTACCATCTGGACCGCGGCTTCGAGCGGTTGGAAGAAAAGCTCGGTCGCTGTGGTGCTATCGTTCAGCGCGTCAGCGAATAAGGCTCTCCTGTTGCGCCCGCGCCTGTGCCATCCTATCTCCAGGACCTGACGGAGAATGCCGCCGAGCCATGGCGGCCCGATGAGGACATGATGGATACGATGACGGATCTCAAGCTTTTGGCGCTGGACGAGGAAGACCTGAAGATCGTTTCCGCGCATATGCAGGACAGCGTCTTCAAGCCGCATGATATTGACTGGAGCCCGAAGCGCAGGCACTTCTCGCTGGTGGTCAACCGTTTCGTCTGGGAAGTGGCCGATCGCGGTGACAAGGGCTATGAACGGCGACGCGCCGCCCTTACCTTCAAGCGGGTGCAGGGCGTGCGGGCGCTGGGTGTCGATCGCCGGAGCAGGGACGATGTCCACGCGCTTCTCGCGATCCGCTTCACGAAGAACGGTGAAGGCCCGGATGGCGTGATCGAGCTGACGCTTTCGGGAGGCGCGGCGATCAGCCTCGATGTGGAATGTATCGAGGCGCAGCTGGCCGATACTGGTGGCGCCTGGGGAACCGGCAACCTGCCGAAGCATGACTGAGGTGCAAGGCATGCGGCCGCGCCGGGCGGGCGGCCGAGGTGTTTTGAGTACGAGGGGACGAGTAGAGTGGCAATCTGGCTTGAGCAGGCGTCGGCGGATTTCGAAACGCAGTTTTCCGCCTTCCTGACAACGAAGCGGGAAGTTTCCGAAGACGTCAACACGGTGGTGCGCTCCATCATCGAGGATGTGCGCGCCAGAGGCGATGCAGCGCTTCACGATTATTCCCTGCGCTTCGACAAGGTCGATCTCGCCGCCGTCGGCATGCAGGTGACCGAGGCGGAGATCGATCAGGCCTTCGCAGCCGTCGAACCCGGAGTGGTAGAGGCTCTCACGCTCGCCGCCGAGCGCATCGAGCGCCACCATGCCCGCCAGATGCCGAAGGACGATATTTACGAGGATGCGATCGGCGTTGGCCTCGGCTCGCGCTGGACGGCCGTGGAGGCTGTCGGGCTCTATGTCCCGGGCGGCACCGCGAGCTATCCGAGCTCCGTGCTGATGAATGCCGTGCCGGCCCGCGTGGCCGGCGTCGAGCGTCTGGTGATGGTCTGCCCGGCCTCCGGCGGCGCGATCAATCCGGCGGTTCTGGTGGCCGCCAGGATTGCAGGCGTCAGCGAGATCTACCGGATCGGCGGCGCGCAGGCGGTGGCAGCACTCGCCTATGGCACGGAAACGATCAAGCCCGTCTACAAGATCGTCGGCCCCGGCAATGCCTATGTCGCCGCCGCCAAGCGGCAGGTGTTCGGCACCGTCGGCATCGACATGATCGCCGGCCCCTCGGAAGTGCTGGTCATCGCCGATGCGGAAAACGATCCCGACTGGCTGGCAGCAGATCTGCTGGCCCAGGCCGAGCATGATGCCGGCGCCCAATCGATCCTGATCACCACCGACCGGGCGCTTGGCGAAGCGGTGGAACAGGCCGTGGAGCGCCAGTTGAAGACGCTGTCGCGCGCCGAGACCGCCGCCGCCAGCTGGCGCGATTTCGGGGCCATCATTCTGGTCGAGAGTCTTGCGGCCTCGCTGCCGCTGGCCAACCGCATCGCCGCCGAACATCTGGAACTGGCGGTCGCCGATCCGGATGCGCTGTTGCCCGGCATCCGCAATGCGGGCGCCATCTTCATCGGCCGCCATACGCCGGAAGTGATCGGCGATTATGTCGGCGGTTCCAACCACGTGTTGCCGACCGCCCGTTCGGCGCGCTTCTCGTCCGGCCTTTCGGTGCTCGATTTCGTCAAGCGCACCTCGATCCTCAGGCTCGGACCGGACCAGTTGAACGCGCTCGGTCCCGCCGCGATCACGCTGGCCCATTCCGAAGGGCTCGACGCGCATGCGCGCTCGGTCTCCATCCGTCTGAACCGAGGGCGATGATTGATGGCCAAGGGCGACTTCCGGCTGTGCGACGTGGTGCTGGACGACAGCATCGGCCGTTCCACGCCGGATGTCGAACATGAGCGGGCCGTCGCGATCTTCGACCTGATCGAGGAGAACCGCTTCGAGCCCACGGGCCATGAGGGCGGCCCCTATCGGCTGAATATATCGCTGGTCGAACAGAAGCTCGTCTTCACCATCACCACCGAGGGCGGCGAGGCGGTTGCCACCCACATCCTCTCGCTCACCCCCTTCCGACGGATCATCAAGGACTACTTCATGATCTGCGAGAGCTATTACGAGGCGATCCGCTCCTCGACACCCTCGCAGATCGAGGCGATCGACATGGGCCGCCGTGGCATTCACAATGAAGGCTCGGAAACGCTGCAGGAACGGCTGAAGGGCAAGATTGCCCTCGATTTCGACACCGCCCGGCGTCTGTTTACCCTTGTCTGCGTGCTCTATTGGCGGGGGTGAGCGTGGAGGAAGCGCCGGCCGCCGACGGACAGAACGCAAGGCCGGGCGCCATTCTCTTCATGTGCGGCATGAACGCCATTCGCTCGCCGATGGCGGAGGTCATTGCAAAACGCCTGCTGCCGCACGATATCTATGTCCAGTCGGCGGGCGTTCGTGCTGGCGATCACGATCCCTTCGTCGAGGTGGTGCTCTCCGAAATCGGTCTGACCATGCCGAAGAGGCACCAGCCGCGCACGCTCGATGAACTGGAAGACGACTATTTCGACGTGATCGTCACGCTCTCGCCGGAAGCCCATCACCAGGCGCTGGAACTCACCCGTTCCAGTGCGGTGGAGGTGATCTACTGGCCGACCCTCGATCCCTCGGTGGAAGCCGGCACCCGCGACCAGGTGCTCGAGGCCTATCGCAGCGTGCGCGACGAGTTGTGGCGACGGATCGAGGCGCGTTTCGCACGAACCGGCGTCCAGCAGGAACAGCGGATCTGACACTGCAAGACAAGCGTTGACGGCGCCGCCAGATTCGCGCAGATGCAAGGTTCACAAACTGGCGGGGAACGTGTAGTTTCCGCGCAATTTTCAAGCTGCGGCCGCTTTCCGGCCACATCCCTATCAACGACAGGAAGACAAGCTCTAGATGGCGAAAGAAGAAGTCCTCGAATTCCCGGGCATCGTAACGGAACTGCTGCCCAATGCAACATTCCGCGTGAAGCTCGAAAACGAACACGAGATCATTGCCCACACGGCCGGCCGCATGCGCAAGAACCGCATCCGCGTTCTGGCTGGCGACAAGGTTCTCGTCGAAATGACCCCCTACGACCTCACCAAGGGTCGCATCACCTACCGCTTCAAGTAAGCGGGCCTTCCGCATCCGGGCGCGCTGCCTGCAGGAAACCCCATGTCTCTGGATCAAAAGCTCATCCTGGCCTCCGGCTCGCCGCGTCGCCTCGACCTGCTCAACCAGGTGGGGATCAAGCCCGCGCGCCTGATGCCGATGGATATCGACGAGAGCCCGAAGAAATCGGAGCATCCCCGCTCGCTCGCACGACGCCTGTCCTCCGAAAAGGCCGAGGCTGCCCTTGCCGCCATTCAGGGCGACGCTGCCTGGCGCAGCAGCTATATCCTTTCGGCCGACACAGTGGTCGCCGTCGGACGGCGCATCCTCTCCAAGACGGAATACATGGACGAAGCGTCCGCCGCGCTGCATCTTCTCTCCGGTCGCGGCCACTGGGTCTATACCGGTGTGTGCCTCGTCACTCCCGGAGGCCAGTTCCGGCAGAAGGTGGTGGAAACCAAAGTCCGTTTCAAGCGGCTCTCCGAACGCGAGATCGCGGCCTATCTTGCGTCCGATCAATGGCGCGGCAAGGCCGGCGCCTACGCCATCCAGGGCATCGCGGCAAGCTTCGTGCAGAAACTGGTCGGCTCCTACACCAATGTGGTGGGCCTTCCGCTTTATGAAACGTCGCTTCTGCTCAATGGCGAGGGCTTCGAGGTCTCCCGCCAGTGGGCAGACGGCTGAGGACAGGCCATGGCATCCGACGATACCACCCCGACCGGCGCCAAGGTGGCGCCGCTGCGCAAGACGCGCCCCTGCCCCGAATGCGGCAAGCCCTCCGTGCGCGATCACTACCCCTTCTGCTCGGATCGCTGCAGGACACTCGATCTGTCCCGGTGGCTGAATGGCGCCTATGCCATTCCTGTGGCCGAGGATGAAACCCGCGCCGAACCCGGCGACGACTAGGACGCAACACCGAAAACGCGCCGCACGGCGCGTTTTTCGTTTTCAGTTTCAAAGCCTTGGCAAGTTTTTCACAGAGCCGTCAAAAAAGTGCGTCAACGTGCTTGCCTTGGCCGAACAAGATGTTATAACCCCGCTCGCTCCCGGGGGAAACGCCCCGGCGGCTTCGAGAGAAGCCCGAAGGTCTCGCAAAAGACCAAGATGCCCGGATAGCTCAGTTGGTAGAGCAGCGGATTGAAAATCCGCGTGTCGGTGGTTCAAATCCGCCTCCGGGCACCATTCTTTCTTCAGATTGTCAATTGCGATTCAATTGCTGGTTGTTGCAACTTGTGTATATTTGCCCTGAAATCTCAGGGAAATTTCACACCCTTGTCGCACAAATCGGAGAATTTTCGGTCTCCTTGAAGCCGTGCCGGCGCCTCTTTGCCGCACCTATGAAGACAGTCGCGATGCTCTCCCCCCAGCTCTCTCCTCGCCTGCCCGAACATGCCTCGAACCGTGTGCGCCTGATGGCCGCTGCTGCGCTGGAAGCCGGCGAACTGGCGCGGCGTTCCCTGAAACGGCGCTATGCCGACCAGATGGTGGCCAAGGCGCCGCGCGATTACCAGACGGAGATCGACGTCGCCGTCGAGGAGATCATCGTGCGGCGCATGCGCGAACATTTCCCCGATCACGCCATCACCGGCGAGGAGGCTGTCGCCAATCACGAGGCGGCGGCAGGTGCGCCGCGGATCTATATCGATCCGATCGACGGCACCACGAACTATGCCTGGGGCATTCCGCATTTCGGCATGACGATCGCCATCGTCGAAGAGGGCGAGGTCACCTGCGGCGTGGTCTATGACAGCATGCAGGACGAACTGTTTGTCGCAGAGAAGGGTCAGGGCGCCTTCCTCAATGGCGAGCGGCTGGCCTGCCGGCCGGTCGCAGCCATCGAGGACGTGCTGATCGGCGCCGGCCTGCCGATCCCCGGACAGGTGAAGAGCACAGGCGAAGACACCTTTTTCGCGGCGCTGCGGCGGCTGATGGCCAACACCGCCGGCGTCCGCCGGCTGGGCTCGGCGTCGCTTTCGCTTGCCTATGTCGCCTGCGGGCGGCTGGACGGCTTCTTCGAGGATGGACTCTCTCTGCACGACTACGGCGCCTCCGTGCTGCTGATCCGCGAGGCGGGCGGCCGCGTCACCGGCTTTTCCGGCGGCGAGATCGGCCAGCACGGCGATATCCTCGCCTCCAACGGCACGCTGCATCCCTGGTTGCTGGAAGGCTTCGCCGCGGACTGACGCGGGCGGCCGCGTCACCGGCTTTTCCGGCGGCGAGATCGGCCAGCACGGCGATATCCTCGCCTCCAACGGCACGCTGCATCCCTGGTTGCTGGAAGGCTTCGCCGCGGACTGACGCGGCCGGTCCGCCCCCCAGAACGACGAACGGCGGGCCCAGGACCCGCCGTTTTCTCTTGCACATCCAGGCGTGATCCGGTTCAGACCACCAGCGGCGCCGCCCCGAAGGCGGGCGCGGCAGTTGAAGCTCCGACGGTACCGGACACGACCAGCTTGTTATCGCGGTAAAGCGCATAGGCAGAGGGAACCAGCCGGGCGCGGGTGCCCCGTTCCCAACGCATCGCGGGGCTGGTCATCGCCTTCAGGCGCGTGCCGTCAGAGAGTTCCACATCGACCATGATATGGCTGCCGAAATCCGTGGAGCGCACCACCGTGACACCCGCTCCGCCCTCGGCCGCAACAAGGCCCAGCGCCTCCGGGCGCACGGCGAGAACCGCCGGCCCGTCCTGAGCACCGATGGCAACGGACATCTCCGGATGCCGGAAGGTGCCGCCTTCCACATTGGCGGCGATGAAATTCATCTGGCCGATGAAGCCGGCCACAAACTGGGTCTGCGGATTGCGGTAGATCACGTCTGGCGCATCGGCCTGTTCGCATTGGCCATTGCGCAACACCACGATCCGGTCGGCGAGCGCCAGCGCCTCGTCCTGGCCGTGGGTGACGAAGAGCGTGGTGATGCCGAGCCGCTGCTGGATATCGCGTACCTCCTCGCGCAGCCGCTCGCGCAGATGCTGGTCGAGGCTGGCGAAGGGTTCGTCCAGCAGCAGGATTTTTGGCTCCAGCACGAGCGACCGGGCGAGTGCCACGCGCTGCTGTTGGCCGCCGGACAGCTGAAAGGTCTGGCGATGGCCGTAGCCGCCAAGCCCGACAAGTTCCAGGGCCGCCTCCACCTTGCGGCGGATCTCGGCCCGCGGCAGGTGGCGCAGCTTCAGGCCGAAGGCAATGTTGTTGAACACGTTCATATGGCTCCACAGCGCATGGCTCTGGAACACCATGCCCGTCGGCCGCCGGTCGGGTGACAGCCGGCTGACATCCTGCCCGTCGATGCGGATCGCACCCGAGGTCGGCTGCTCGAAGCCGCCGATCATGCGCAGGATGGTCGACTTGCCGGAACCGGAGGGTCCGAGCAGGCAGACGAGTTCGCCATCCGCCACATCCAGCGAAAAATCATCGACCGCCACGGTGCTGGCGAAGGACTTGCGCAGGCTCTCGATCGTCAATCTGGCCATGGTCTACTCTTTCATGATTGCATGGCGCTTCAGGCGCCAAAGCCCTTGGCGAAGGCACCGGTGCCGATGACGCGGCGGGCAAACATCAGGGCGATGAAGGACGGAACCCACAGGATCACGGAGAGCACCGCGCCATACTGGATCACGACCTGGTTGTTGATGAAGTTGATCATCAGCACCGGCATGGTGCGGATCTGCGGCGCACCGATCAGCCAGGCGCCTTCCGTCTCGTAGAAGGTGGAGACGAAGGTGAGCAACACGGCGGCGAAGATCGTCGGGCCGGCCTGTGGCAGGGTGATCGACCAGAAGACGCGCAGCGGCCCGGCGCCGACATCGCGCGCGGCCTCTTCCATCCGCCGGTCCACCGCCTGGAAGGCTGCCACCGGAATCCAGATCATCAGCATCAGCGTGCCGACCAGTTGGATCAGCACCACGCCCCAGAAGGTGGCGATCAGGTTCAGTTGCAGGAAGATCGCGGCAATTGCCACCAGCAGGCCGAATTTCGGAAAAGCGTGCGAGGCCAGGAAGGAGAGGAAGAACAGGTCGCGGCCCGGAAATTTCATCCGCGCGAAGGCGTAAGCTGCCGGCAGGCAGATCAGCGCCGACAGCGCCGTGACGGTGGCCGAGAGCTGCAGGCTGATCGACAAGGCATCCCACACATCGGCGCGCGACAGGGTCTGGTTCCAGAAGCGCAGGCCGAACTTTTGCGGAATGACGGCGGGATAGCGCCAGATCTCGGTGAAGGCCCAGGTGAACACGACCAGAAGCGGCACAGCGATGACGATGGCCAGCACGACGGCGAAGAGGAAGCCCGTCCAGTCGAAGCGGCCGGACGTGGAAGAATAGGTCCGGATCATCGCGTCTGGCTCCTCTGGTTGCGGGCGATCGACCAGACATAGAAGAGGCCGAAGAACAGGCAGAAGACGAAGGAAATCACGGCCTGCGTCTTGGCGTTCAGCGGATCGTAGAGATCGTTGAAGGTGCGCAGCATGAAGGGGCCCATCATTTCCGGCGAGGCCGGGCCCAGCACGTAAGGCAGGGTGAAGGACGAGAAGATGCCGAGCACCGTGAAAGAGATCGTCACAAGGATGGAATTGCCCATGCGCGGCAGGATGATGTGCCAGAACACCCGGATCGGGCCGGCGCCGACATCGCGCGCCGCCTCGACGGCGCTGTTCGAAATGCTGCCAAGCCCCGCCGTCAGCATCAGCACGGTGAGCGGCAGGTTATCCCAGACAAGCCCGATCACCGGACCCCAGGGGGTCAGATAGGGGCTCGGGATCTTGGGCAGGCCAATGGCATTCAGCAGAATGTCCAGCGTGCCGTTCGGGCCAATGGTGCGGATCAGCGCATAGGAAAGGATGATCGACGGCACGAACATCGGAAAGATCGCGAGACTCTGCACCAGATCGGCAAAGCGGCTGGTGGAAAAGCGCAGGTAGAGCGCAATCGGCAGGCCGACGAGCAGCAGCAGCACGGCGCAGAGGCCGGTGGTCCACAGCGTCAGCGCCAGATTGGCGCGGCTATAGGGATCGGAAAAGAAGAACTGATAGGAGGCGGTGCTGAAATGCACGCCCTGCGGCCCGTCAACGAACAGGGTCGAGAGGATCGCGGCGATGATCGGGTAGATGATCAGCCAGCCGACGAGAAAGACCGGAATGGCAACGAGGAGGAGGCCTTTCAGCCCCCTCCCGATTGCCGGCTCGGATCCGCCGATGGCGGACGGAATTGCCGTGTCTGCCATGATCAGCCGCGTGCGAGCCCGGTCGCGACGTTGCGGTACCAGCCATCGTTGATGGCGGCATTCCAGTCGCCACCTGGGAAGGTAGGGATGGAGGTCGGCACGACGTCCTTGTACTTTTCGCGCAGATCAGCCGCGATGTTATCCCAGGTCACGCCCGGGAAGCCGCCGATCTGGGTGATGACGGCCGACTGCATCTCGCTGGTCAGCAGGAAGTCGGCAAGCTTGAGGGCCGCATCCTTGTTGGCGCCGTTGGAGAAGACGGTGAGGCGCGAGAAGCCGCCGCACAGCGCCAGATCGGTCAGCTGAACGAGGCCGGTGGTTTCCGGCAGAACGCCCTGCGAAATCGCCTGCAGCACCTGGTCCGACCAGACCGGCACCATGGTGACCACGCCCTGCGACAGAAGCTGGATCGACTGGGTGTTGCCGGAGGTATAGGCGCCCTTCTCGTATAGTGAGGGAGCGAGATCCTTCAGTACGGCCCAGGCCGGCGTCAGCGACTTTTCGGCATAGTCGGCCGAGAAATTGGCGATGGTGAACTTGGACGGGTCGCGGCCGTTCACCTCATGGATCGCGCGGCGCACGAAATTGCCGCCGGAACCGCCCTTGTCCGGACGGTTGTAGATGAACTGGCCGGGGTTCTTCCTGATCCAGGCGACCAGCTGTTCCCAGGTCTTCGGCGCGTCCTTGGCGTCGAGCCTGGTCTTGTCGTAGGCGAGCAGAACCTGCGAGCCGCGATAAGGCAGCTGCTGCGGCATGTCGATGGCCTTCGGGTTGACCTTGCCGAAGTTCGGAACGTTGGCAGCCGAGAAGGTGACCCACAGACCGGCATCCACGCCGCCGGCCGGCAGGCGCGCATCGAAGTTCTCGAAGACGTCGGCCTGCGGATCGGCCTTGCTCTTCAGCGCGGCGAGCGCGCGGTCGGCAATGGCACGAAGGCCGTTGTCATCGCCGGCATCGATCAGCTTCACCTTCAGGCCCGGATTGGCCTTCTGGAAAGCAGGGATGATGGTGTTGTTCCAGAAATCGATGATGTTGTTGTCCGAGCCGCTATAGACCTGGATCGTCTTGTCATCGGCGAGGGCGAAGGAAGGAAGGGCGCTGGCTGCGGCAACGGCAGAGCCTGCCGCCAGAAATTCGCGTCTGTTCATGGGTCTGTCTCCGGATCTGGGACGGCCTTGCCCGCTTGTCCGGGCCGGCAATAACGCGGCGACCCTAGGCAGGCTGGATGACAGACAAATGATCCTTCGATGACAGTTCCTTTAATGTGCACAGGTGTGCGAACTTTATTTCGGCATTTCTGCCGTCCTTGACAACCACTGCGACCTACGCGCGAGGCCAAGGAATTGCACGCACCACTAAGACTTCATTAGCAAAGACGCACTATCGTGACTCAACCATGCAATTGGTAGCGTCGAAAAGACTGTCGACGGCATGATGCCGAATCCAAGCAAGCGCCTGCCTTCTCGCGCGGCAATGTCTGCCGGTCGCGTTTCCAGCCCGGCGCAGGATCGGACGGCTATTCTGGCGAACAATCGATTGGCTTGACCTGCAACCGAAGTTCGGAGACTTCCGCCCATGAGCGTGCCCCAGACCACCACCGGTGACGAACTGCTGGAGATCATCGCCTTCCGGCTGCATGCCCAGGAGTTTTGCGTGCGCACGACCTCCATCCGCGAAATCCGCGGCTGGGCGCCAGTGACGCCGCTGCCGCATGCGCCCTATGACGTGATCGGCGTGATGAACCTGCGCGGCACCGTGATCCCGATCGTAGACCTCGCGGTCAAGCTCGGCATGCCCAACACCGAAGTCAACGAGCGCAGCGCCATCGTGGTGACGGACATCAAGGGCATGACCGTCGGCCTGCTGGTTGACCGCGTCTCCGACATCATGACCATCCCGTCCAGCCGCCTTCAGCCGGTGCCGATGGCCGCCGGTTCCAGTTCGGCCTTCTCCGACGGCATCATCGCCCATGACAGCGGCATGATCTGCTTCCTCAATCTGGAGCGTATGTTTGCGCTGGATGATGCCGACGACTGGGGCATGGTCGCCTGAGGCAGGCCGCCCTCCCCTTATGAGAGAACTGCAAACGGGTGCCGCAAACGGCGCCCGTTTTTCGTTCGTGGACAGCGTCAGAAGTTTGCTGCCAGCCGCCCGTGCAGCACCCGCAGACCGCCCACCTGCCGGGAGATCAGACGGCGTTCCCAGGCAAGCGCCGTGGCGACGATCTGATCGAGATCATCATGGCGCGGCATCCAGCCGAACAACCTGCGGGCACGGGTGGAATCGGCCACCACCGAAGCCGCATCGCCCGGCCGGCGTGGCGCGTAATGGATGTCAAACGGGCGCCCTTCCAGCCTCATTACGGCATTCAACACATCCAGAACCGAATAGCCGCGGCCATAGCCGCAATTGGCGACCTGCGGCGGACCGCCGCGCCTCAGATAGGCAAGCGCCGCCAGATGCGCCTCGACCAGATCGCTGACATGGATGTAGTCCCGGATGCCGGTCCCATCCGGTGTCGGATAATCGGTGCCGTAGATGTCCACGCGGGAGCGGGCGCCGAGAGCGGCCTCGCAGGCGATCTTGATGAGATGCGTCGCCCCTTCGGTGGAAAGGCCCGCCCTGCCCTTCGGGTCGGCGCCCGCCACATTGAAATAGCGCAGCGCCACATAGCGGAAATCATGGGCGGCGCTCGCATCGCGCAGCATCTGCTCGGCCATCAGTTTCGACTGGCCATAGGGATTCTTCGGCAATGTCGCAGCGCTTTCCGCCACCGGCACGCCATCCGGCACATCGCCATAGACGGCCGCCGTCGAGGAAAACACGAAATGCCGGATGCCGGCCTCGATGGCCATTGCCGCCAGAAGCGCGGTCTTGGCAGTGTTGTTCTCGTAATAATCCAGCGGATGCAGCACCGATTGCGGCACCACGATGGAGCCGGCGAAATGCAGGATGGCGTCCACGTCGTTTTCCGCAAGGATGCGGGCCACCAGCGTGCGGTCGCCGACATCGCCGAGATAGAAGCGGGCCGCATCGGGCACGGCCCAGCGGAAGCCGGTGGAGAGCCTGTCCAGCACCACCACTTCCTCGCCCGCGTCGAGCAGGGCAAGCACCATGTGGCTGCCGATATAGCCGGCGCCTCCGGTCACAAGAACTGCCATGGTCGAATGCTCCTGCCTGAGTGTCGGCAGCATCGAACCATGCGGGATCTTCACCGCACCTTACCGGCGAAAGATTCGCCAAGGCATTGTTCGCGCGAGGGAAAATGGAGGCTTGCCACGATCGCTCAAATGCGAGCGATCGCAGGCCCCCTGCAGCACTCTTCAGAGCCTGGCGATATACGCCGCCAGCCGGCCGGCGGCTTCCTCGATCTGTTTCGGATCGCGCAGGAAGCAGGCACGCAGGAAGGCGCCGCCGCCCGGGCCGAAGGCGGTGCCCGGTGCCAGCCCGACCAGCGTCTTGTCGACGATGTCGAAGGCGCCGGCGCGCGGATCATCGATGCCATCCACCTTGAGGAAGGCATAGATCGCGCCGTCCGGCTTGCGGGTCTGCACGCGATTGGTGGCGATCAGGGCGTCGCAGAGCAGATCGCGCGAGGTGCGGGCCCGCTCGATATTGGAGCGCAGGAAATCGTCACCATGATCAAGGGCCGCGATCGCGCCACGCTGCATGAAAGGCGTCAGTCCCGAGCTGGAATACTGGATGAGGTTTTCCAGCACCTGACCGATGGCCGGCGGCGCCACGATCCAGCCGACGCGCCAGCCGGTCATCGACCAGTTCTTCGAGAAGGAATTGGCGTAGAGAATGCGGTCCTCGGGCGTCGCCACATCCAGGAAGGAGGGTGCGCGCGCGCCATTGTAATAATAGAGCGCATAGATCTCGTCGGCGATGATCCACAGGCCGTGCTGGCGGGCAAGCGCCAGGATGGCTTCGAGATCCTCATGCGTCGCCGTCCAGCCCGTCGGGTTGGACGGGGTATTGATGAAGAACGCGCGGGTGCGCGGTGTGATCGCCGCGGCGATCTTGCCGACATCGAGCGACCAGCCGCCATCGACGAAATCCACCGCAACCGGCACGGCCTTCGCGCTGGCGACGCCGATCGCGGCCACGATGTTCGGCCAGCTCGGCGTGAGATAGATGATCTCGTCGCCCGGCGCCGTCAGCGCCTGGACGCAGAGATTGATGGCATGCATGCCGGAACTCGTCGCAAAGAAATGCTCCATTGGCAGCGAGACGGAAAAATGCCGCTGGTAGTAGCGCGACAGCGCCTGGCGCAGTTCGGGAAGGCCACGCTGCCAGGTGTAGAAGGTCTCGCCCGCATCGAGCGAATCCTTGGTGGCCTTGTTGATGAAGGCGGGGCTCGGCAGGTCGCCTTCGCCGGCCCAGAGGGGGATAAGCCCCTCGCGCCCACGGGCATAGTTGACCAGTTCCACGATCCCGCTCTGCGGGGCGGCGAGCGCACGCGCGCTCAGGCTTTCCAGAAGTGTCATGCAAGGGTCTCCAGCTCACCGCCCTCATAGCGCAGAGCAGCTGCAAAATCCCATGAGTTTCGGTGAGCGGCAGATCGAAATCGGTGATGCGTTTGCGAAAGCCTGCGTCAGCGCGATTTCAGGAGATCGCGGATCTCGGTCAGCAACTGCACGTCGGCCGGCGGCGGCGCGGCAGGGGCGGCCTCGGCGGGTTTCTTGTCTTCCATGGCGCGGATCCTGTTTACGCCCTTGACCATCAGGAAGATGATCCAGGCGAGAATGAGAAAATTCAGCACCACCGTCAGGAACTTGCCATAGGCGAAGACGGCGCCTTGCGCCTTGGCTGCCTCCAGCGTCGCAGCCGTGACCTTGTCGTTCAGCGGAATGAAGTAGTTCGAAAAATCAAAGCCGCCGATGATGACGCCGACCACGGGCATCACCACGTCGTTGACCAGCGAGTTGACGATTCCCGTGAAGGCGCCGCCAATGATGATACCGACAGCAAGATCGATCACATTGCCTCGGGCTATGAAGGAACGGAATTCGGAGATCATCGACATGGGAGGCCTTTCATCGTCGCTTGGCTGATGAGGCGAATATAGCAGCCGTCCGACGCGCGGAAAGATGGGCACTCGCGGCGCACGCGACATTGAACTTTATGCCAAGAGCCCATTCATTCCCAAAGCTTGTGCTTTGGCCTAGGATAGCAATCCGGGGAGGCCGGTTGCGGAGGTGTCATGCTGCCTGGCTGGATCATTTTGCTGGCGGCCTGCGCCTATATCCTGCTGCTGTTTGCCGTGGCGAGCTATGGCGACCGCAAGAGCAGGCGATTCGGCGTGCCGAAAAAGGGCCGACCGCTGGTCTATGGTCTCAGCCTTGCCGTCTACTGCACCTCTTGGACCTATTTCGGCGGTGTGGGGCTTGCCTCGGAGCGCGGGCTGGAGTTCACCGGCATCTATATCGGCCCCATCCTCACCTTCACGCTGGGCCTGCCGCTGGTGCGCCGGATCATCGAGCTGGCGAAGACCGAGAAACTCACCTCCCCGGCCGATTTCATCGCCGCGCGCTACGGCAAGAACTCCTCCGTCGCGCTGATCGTCGCCGTCATCTCGCTGGTCGGCGCCGTGCCCTACATCGCGCTGCAATTGAAGGCAGTGTCGAACTCGGTGGCGGCCATGGTCGATCCCTCCGCCTATGGCATCGGCAGCGGCAATCTCTATTTCATCGATCTGGCGCTGATCGTCACGATGCTGATGGCCTGCTTTGCCGTGATGTTCGGCACGCGCCATACCGATGCGACAGAACACCAGGATGGGCTGATCCTGGCGGTGGCGATGGAATCGGTCGTCAAGCTGCTGGCCTTCCTGACGATCGGCCTCTCCGTTCTGTTCCTGATGTTCGATGGCCCCATGGATCTGTGGCGGCAGGCCAGCGAAAACCGGCTGGTGGAACAGGCGCTGGATTACCGCACGCCGCTGCCGCGCTGGCTGATGCTGATCGGGCTTTCCGCCTTCGCCATTGTCATGCTGCCGCGCCAGTTCCATGTTGCGGTGGTGGAAAACCGCACGCAGGCGGAACTGAAGATGGCCAGCTGGCTGCTGCCGGCCTATCTCGTTGCCATCAACCTCTTCGTGCTGCCGGTCGCACTGGCGGGCCTCATCCATTTCGGCGGCACCGGCAATGCCGATCTCTATGTGCTGCAACTGCCGCTGTCGCACGAAATGGAAATCATCACCCTGATCGCCTTCATCGGCGGCTTCTCGGCGGCCACCGCCATGGTGATCGTCGCCTCCGTCGCCTTGTCGATCATGGTGTCGAACGACATCGTGATGCCGATCTTCCTGCGCCGCAAGCTGATGACATCGGCCGGCCAGCGAGCGGATTTCGCAAGGCCGCTGCTGCGCATCCGCCGCATGGCCATTATCGGCGTGCTGATGCTGGGCTATGGCTATTACCGCATGGCCGATTCCTCCTCGGGCCTTGCGTCTATCGGCCTTCTGTCCTTTGCGGCGGTGGCGCAGATGGCGCCTTCCCTGCTCGGCGGCCTGTTCTGGCGCAGGGCCAATGCGCGTGGCGCAATTGCCGGCATGAGCCTCGGCTTCCTCGCCTGGGCCTACCTGCTGTTCCTGCCGAGTCTCGGCGGCAAGGACAATTCGGCCATTGCCGCAGCCGTTCTCGATTTCCTGTTCCCCGGCACCGGCCTGTTTTCCGGGCCGGCCACCGATCCGCTGGTCAATGCCGTCCTGCTCAGCCTGATCATCAACAGCCTCGCCTTCGTCATCGGTTCGCTGTCGCGCAATCCGCGCCCGGTCGAGCGGATCCAGGCCGGCATCTTCGTCAAGCGGCACCTCAGATCGCAGTTCGCCACCCGCGGCTGGAAGACACGTGTCTCCGTCGGCGATCTCAAGGCCGCGATCGCCCGCTATCTCGGCGAGGAGCGCATGCGGCGGTCCTTTGCCCATTACGAACGGACGGCCGGCCGTAAGATCGCCGACCGCGAGGCCGCCGACATGGCCTTCATCCATTTTTCCGAACAGTTGCTCGGCAGCGCCATCGGCTCCTCCTCGGCCCGTCTGGTGCTGTCGCTGATCCTGCAGAAGGCCGAGGACACCAATTCGGACACCGCCTGGCTGCTGGACCAGGCCAGTGAAGCGCTGCAATACAATCAGGACATCCTGCAGACGGCGCTGTCCCAGATGGACCAGGGCGTCGCCGTGTTCGACAGCCAGGAACGGCTGGCGATCTGGAACCGGCGGTTCCGCACCCTGCTCGATCTGCCGGAACAGGTGGGACAGGTTGGGTATCCGTTGAGCGACATCGTCGGCATCCTCACCGATCGCGGCGAAATCGCGGAGGAAGATGGCCGGGCCCTGATCGAGCGGATCAAGATGCTCGACACCCCCTTCCCGCTGGTGCTGCAGGGCGGCGAACGCATTATCGAAGTGCGCTCGAATGCCATGCCGGATGACGGCATCGTCGCCACCTTCACCGACATGACGGAGCGCGTGGCGGCGGCACAGGCGCTGCGGCAGGCCAACGAAACGCTGGAACAGCGCGTCGAGGAACGCACCGCCGAACTGACACGAGTCAACCGCGAACTGGCCGAAGCGCGCGCCGCGGCCGACGAGGCCAATCTCGGCAAGACGCGCTTTTTTGCCGCCGCCGGGCACGACATCCTGCAGCCGCTGAATGCCGCACGCCTCTATTCCTCGACACTGGTGGAGCGTCTCGGCCAATCGGACAACAGCGCGCTGGTGCGCAACATCGATTCCGCGCTGGAATCGGTGGAAAGCATTCTCGGCGCCGTGCTGGACATTTCCCGCCTCGATACCGGCGCGATGAAGCCGCGCGTCACCGCCGTGCCGCTCGATGATCTGCTGCGCCGCATCGAGACGGATTTCGCGCCGGTCGCGCGTGAAAAAAACCTGAAATTCCGGGTGATGCCCTCCTCGCTCATCGTCAAGACCGACCCCAACCTGTTGCGCCGGCTGGTGCAGAACCTTGTGTCGAACGCGATCAAGTACACGATCAGCGGCAAGGTTCTGGTCGGCGCCAGGCGGCGGGGACGCGAGGTGGTGATCGAGGTGGTCGATTCCGGAATCGGCATTCCCTCCTCGAAATTCCGTACCGTGTTCCGGGAGTTCGCACGGCTGGACGAGGGCGCACGCACCGCGGCAGGTCTTGGGCTCGGCCTGTCCATCGTCGACCGCATCTCGCGTGTGCTCTCGCATCCCGTGGAGCTGGCGTCCACGCCGGGACGAGGCACGATCTTTCGCGTGCGCATGCCGCGCGACATGGGCCGCACGCGACCATCTGCGCCGGACAAGCCGAATGCTGCCCTCCCGCAGCCTCTCTCGGGCCTCAGCGTGCTGTGCATCGACAACGAGCCGAAGATTCTCGAGGGCATGGAGCTCCTCCTCTCCGGCTGGGGCTGCCGCGTTGTCTCGGCGCGCTCGCTGGAGGAAGCCAAAAGCCGGATTGCCACCATGGGCCATACCCCTGACGTGCTGGTGGCCGACTATCATCTCGATGACGGTAACGGCATCGAGGCAATCCTGCGGCTGCACGACATTATCGGCCGGCCCGTCGCCGCCCTGCTGCTGACGGCCGACCGCAGCCAGGAGGTGCGCAGCGAAGCTGAGCGCCACGGCCTTGGCCTGCAACACAAGCCGGTGAAGCCGGCAGCGCTGCGCGCCTACCTCACCCAGGCCGTCGGCCTGCGCCGCACTGCTGCCGAATAGGCACGATCTTTCCCCCTCGTTAAAGAGTTGTTCATGACGTCAATGTGAAGAGGCCCACCCCAAAGTGGAGCCCGAATCATGGGAACCGCCTCGCTTACGCCGCGTTACTGGGGAAATTTCCTGCCCGCAGAGGCACCACGGACCGACCGGCGCGAGCCTTCGGCGACCGCAAGACGGAGACTCGACCGATGAAACGCTATGACCTGATTGACGGGATGCGGGGGTATTTCCTCGTGTTCATGCTGATCAACCATCTGGTTTTTGCCGGCGGTTACTGGCTGGTGAAGATCAACCACAACCAGCTAGCCTTCGTGGAGGATGCGCAGGGCTTCGTCTTTCTTTCAGGCCTGCTGATCGGCATGGTCTATGTGCGCAAGATGGCCAAGAACGGCTATGCGGCCGGCCGCCAGGCCATCTACTCCCGCGCCTTCGAACTGTATCGCTATGCCATGGGCATCGTGCTGTGCGTGCTCGCCGCCCAGATGCTGCTGCCGGGCGCCTATTACATCTGGTACAACTGGCTGGGCTATACCAATTTCGACGATCCGCTGCGTCTTGCCGCCATTGCAAGCTTCGTGTTCCAGCCGACCTTCATGGATATCCTGCCGCAATACATCATCTACATGCTTGCCGCCCCGATGCTGGTGAAGCTCGTCATCGACGGCAAGTGGGCACATGTGATGGCAGGCTCGCTGATCCTGTGGATGGCCGGCCAGCTTGGCCTGCAGAAGATCGTCACCGATCCGCTGAACCAGTTCTTCATGCGCCCGGACGACCAGGGCATGCGCGCCTCCTTCAACCTGCTCGGCTGGCAGATCGTGTTCTATTCCGGCCTGGTGCTGGGCGCCATGACCTCGCTCAACAAGATCGAATGGGGCCGCATCTTCTCGCCGGAAAACAGCTATATCCCGACGATCAGCGGCCTGATCTGCGCCTTCTTCCTGCCGCTGCGCATCATGACCGCCAATGGCCTGATGCCGGCCGATCTGGCGGCGAAGTTCTCGACCATGGAAATCCGCGCCGATTTCGGCCCGGTCTATCTCATCAACTTCGCGGCCGCGGCCACGCTTCTGACCTGGATGATCATTGCCGGCCCGAAGCACAAGTCGGCGGTGGTGCGCAACATTGCAGGTGGTATCATCTGGGTTCTGTCGCTGAAATTCCTGCAGCTTCTCGGCCGCCACTCGCTCTATGTCTACGTGTTCCACGTCGGCATCGTCTACGCCGTCTATTATTTCGACGGCCGTACGCCGGAACTGTCGGAACTGACCAAGACGGTCATCGCCTTCTCGTGCATCGCGCTCCTTTCCATCCCGGCCCTGTGGCGCGAACGGGAAAGGTGGCTGCCGGCGCTCATGGGAGCCGAGCCTGCAGCGCAGCCTGCACAGTTCGCTTCGGCTCCGACATCACGCCCGAACGCGACCAAGATCCGCCCGAAGACGGCCTGACCGGACGCTTCCACTCTGCCACACACGAGAGGCGGCCACCCGGCCGCCTTTTGCATGATACGGAAAGGGTTTATGCCAGCACACTCGAGGCGCGCATGGAAAAATGGACGACGAGACCGGTCGGCTCATAGGCAAAGGTGCATTCGCCGCCCAGACCGGACGACATGCGCGTGACCAGATCCGTGCCAAACCCCTGTCTGCTGGGCGCAGAAACCGTCGGCCCGTTGCTTTCGCGCCAGAAAAGGTCGATGCGCTCGCCCTCGTCGCCATCCTCGGGATCATCGGGCATATAGCGACGCCAGGAGACTGCGATCTGCCCCGCCTCCTGAGA
This sequence comes from Rhizobium sp. RU35A, assembly GCF_900156005.1. NCBI lineage: Bacteria > Pseudomonadati > Pseudomonadota > Alphaproteobacteria > Hyphomicrobiales > Rhizobiaceae > Rhizobium > Rhizobium sp. RU35A. The sequence goes on from NZ_FTMR01000001.1 coordinate 894,009, forward strand.
GAGCGCACCGTATTTCAGCGCATTCGTGCCGAGTTCGTGGATGATCAGGCTGAGCGCGATGATGGTCGTACCGTTGAGGCTGAGATGCGGCCCCTCGAACACCAGCCGCTCGCCCTCCGACAGCCCAAGCGGCGAAAGCGTGGCAAGCAACGCCTCGCGCATGTCGGCGCTGCCACCGTGCAGCGAACCGCGCAGAAGCGTGATCGAATGGCCCATGGCCTGGATCCGCTGGCGCAACTGGCTGCCAAGCTGCGCCGGCGTTGTGGCATGCCGCTGGGAGAGGGCGATCAGCCCGCTTGTGGTCGCCAGCAGGTTCTTCATGCGGTGGTCCACCTCTTCCGACACCAGTTGCTGGAGCTGCAGGTTATAGGCGAGGTCGTTGCGCGCCCTGACCTGCGAGGCATAAGCCGCCAGCAGCAGCTGCAGCAGGCCGAGATCGATGGCAATCACCAGAAAGAAGAAGCAGAGCGCCGTCATGGACTGCACGCTGAGGGCAAAGCTGCCGGGCGGGCCGATGAACCAGTACCAGGCTACCAGCGCGGAAATCAGCGTGTTCATCAGCGCCGGATAGATGCCGAAGCAGAAACCGGTCAGGATGACAGCCGGGAAGAAGGTCAGATAGGGGAAACCGGGCGGCAGGAAATCGTCCACCACGAACCGCAGTGCCACAGCCACCGCCTCGATGACGAGTGACATGGCATAGGCAAACAGCCGTTCCTGAACCGTCATGCTCTGCGTTGTCGAGCGGAAGGCAGGCAGGCGCGACAGAAGCTGCACGAGACGGTTGTCGCGTGCCGCCAGACGGTTGAGGGCTGCGGCGGATCGTGCGGCAGCGCTGGCCTTGCCCGGCCGGCCTTCGCGTGTATTCGACATTATCCCCCCCGAAAGCCATGATGGCCAGACCCAGCATGCCCGCTCTTGGGCCACAGGTTGCTGTTTCCATTCGACAAATGCGGTGGCGCCACTATCGCAGCCGCTCAGAAAACCGCAACAGGAAAACACGGGCGGACAAAGGCGGGCTGCAAGCATCAAGGAGATAGGCACGTCGGAGCCTATCTCCTTTCATGTCAACCGGTGAATGGCCGATCACGCCGCCTTGGTCACGGCGCCATAGGGATTGAACCGCGTGTAGAAGGTTTCGCCCTTCGCGGCCATGTCGAGCAGCAGCGGCGTCGGCCTGAAGTGTTCCCCGTATTGTGCGGCCAGCGTTTCACAAAGGGCCACGAAGGCCTTCACACCCATGCCGTCGATATAGGACAGTGTCCCACCGGTATAGGGCGCGAACCCGAAACCGAGGATCGAGCCCACATCCGCCTCACGCGGATCCGTGACGATGCCTTCTTCCATGGTGCGGGCCGCTTCCAGCGCGATGGTGACGAGAAGGCGCTGCTTCAGCACGGTCACATCTACCTCGGCGGCCGGCTTCTGCGGATAAAAATCCTTGAGGCCGGGCCACAGCGACTTTTTCGCAGGTTTCGCCGGATAGTCGTAGAAACCGCGGGTATTCTTGCGGCCGCGACGGTCGAGATCGTTCACCAGCTTGTCCACCAGCGCCATACGCTCCGGCTTCACCGAGGCTTCGCCCAGATCGGCAATCGAGGCTTTCATGATCTTCTGGGACAGATCGACGGCCACCTCGTCGTTGAGCGAGAGCGGACCGACCGGCATGCCGGCCATCTTGGCGGCGTTCTCGATCATCGCCGCCGGCACGCCCTCGATCAGCATGTCATAGGCTTCGTTGATATAGCGGAACACGCAGCGGTTGACATAGAAGCCGCGCGTATCGTTGACGACGATCGGCGTCTTCTTGATCTGGGCGACGTAATCCAGCGCCGCCGCCAGCGCCTCGTCGCCGGTTTCCTCGCCAAGGATCACTTCCGTCAGCATCATCTTTTCGACCGGCGAGAAGAAGTGCACGCCGATGAACTGGTTTGGGCGCTTTGAATTCTGCGCCAGGCCGGTGATCGGCAGCGTCGAAGTGTTGGAGGCGAAGATCGCGCCTTCCGGCAGCACCGCCTCGACCTTCTCGATCACGTCCTTCTTGACCTGACGGTCTTCGAACACCGCCTCGATGACGAGAGCGACATCCGACAGCGCCGCATAATCGGCCGTCGGCGTGATGAGCGAGAGCAGCTTCTCGCCCTCCTCCTTCGTCATGCGGCCCTTGCCGATGCTGTCGGCCACCAGCTTTTCCGAGACGGCCTTGCCCTTGGCAGCCGCCTCCTCATCGCGGTCGATCAGCGAGACGGCGATGCCGGCCGCCGCAGAAACATAGGCGATGGAGGCGCCCATGAAGCCAGCGCCGACGACGCCGATCTTCGAAAACTTCTTCTTCTCGGGACCGGCCGGACGGCGCGCACCCTTGCCCAGTTCCTGTATGGAGATGAACAGCGAACGGATCATCGAGAAGGCTTCGGTGGAGCGCAGCACCTGCGTGAAATAGCGCTGCTCGATCCTGAGGCCCGTATCGAAGGGCACCTGCAGGCCTTCATAGACGCATTTGAGGATGGCAAGCGCGCCTGGATAATTGCCGGCCGTTTCACGGCGCAGGATGGCGGGGGCGGCTGGCCAGAGCTGGGCCGACGCCGGCGTCCAGATGCCGCCGCCCGGCACCTTGAAGCCCTTCTCGTCCCAGGGCGCGACGGGCTTCAACCCGTCCTTGATCATCTGCTTTGCCGCAGCTACCAGCTGGTCGGGCTCGACCACCTGATGCACGAGGTTCATCGCCTTTGCCCGTTGCGGCGTCAGCGTCTGGCCCGTCGTCATCATCTGCAGGGCATCCTGCGTGTTGGCGAGACGCGAGACGCGCTGCGTGCCGCCAGCCCCCGGAAAGATGCCGACCTTGACTTCCGGCAGCGCCAGCTTGACCGACTTCGCATTGGAAACGACGCGGCCATGGCAGGCAAGCGACAGTTCCAGCGCACCGCCCATGCACACGCCGTTGATGGCCGACACCCACGGCTTGCCATTGGTTTCGATCTTGCGCCACAGCCAGGTCATGCGGCCGGCGACATCGAACAGCTTCTGCATGGCCGTCTCGGGGTTCTTCGCCTGCTCTTCCTGAAGGAGCGAGAACATGCCGCGGATCATGGTCAGGTCCGCACCGCCGGAGAAGGCGTTCTTGCCGGAGGTGAACACCACGCCCTTGACGCCCGCATCCGCCACCGTCTGGTCCACGATGGCGTCGATCTCATCCATCACCTCTTCGGTGAATACGTTCATGCTCTTGTCCGGCATGTCCCAGGTAACGAGGGCAATGCCATCTGCGTCGGTCTCGACGGTGAAATTCCTGTAGGTGCTCATGCTGGGGTACCTCTTCCCTTAAGTTTTTGCCGATGTCGCCGCCGCTCCACATCCGGTGCGATCTGGCGCGGGTTAAGCCCCTCCCCCTTGTGGGGAGGGGTTGGGGAGGGGAAATTGCCGAGAAAACCCCTCCCGCCTGCCGGCCACCCTCCCCACAAGGGGGAGGGTTGGAACCCCATCAGACCCTCTCGATCACCGTTGCCGTGCCCATGCCGGCGCCGATGCAGAGCGTGACCAGCGCGGTGTTCAAATCGCGCCGCTCCAGCTCGTCCAATACCGTGCCGAGGATCATTGCGCCGGTAGCCCCCAGCGGATGGCCCATGGCGATCGCGCCACCATTGACGTTCATGATGTCGTGCGAAATGTCGAAAGCCTGGCAATAGCGCAGCACGACGGCGGCAAACGCCTCGTTCAGCTCGAAAAGATCGATATCGGCGATCGACATGCCGGTCTTCTTCAGAAGCTTTTCCGTCACATCGACCGGGCCGGTCAGCATGAGGGCCGGATCGGAGCCGATATTGGCGAAGGCCTTGATCCGCGCACGGGGCTTGAGACCCATGCTCTCGCCGCCCGCCTTCGAGCCGACAAGCACGGCCGCCGCGCCATCGACGATGCCCGACGAATTGCCGGCATGATGCACGTAGGTGATGCGCTCCACCTCCGGATGCGCCTGAATGCCGACGGCTTCGAAACCGCCCATTTCGCCCGGCATCTGGAAGGACGGGTTGAGCGCTGCCAGCGCCTGCATGTCGGTGCCCGGCCGCATGTGTTCGTCACGGTCGAGAATGACAAGGCCGTTCTGATCCTTCACCGGAATGACGGACTTGCTGAAATAGCCCTTGTCCCAGGCGTTCGCCGCACGTTTCTGACTTTCCACAGCATAGACATCAACGTCATCGCGCGAAAAACCATATTTTGTGGCGATCAGATCGGCCGAGACGCCCTGCGGCATGAAATAGCCCGGGAAGTTGACGGAGGGGTCCATGTACCAGGCACCGCCCGACATGCCCATGCCGACGCGCGACATCGATTCGACGCCGCCAGCAATGACGATCTCGTCCGAGCCGGCGGCAATCTTGCCGGCCGCGAAGTTGACGGCATCGAGACCGGAGGCGCAGAAGCGGGAAATCTGCATGCCCGGCGCCTTGGTGGAATAGCCGGCCTCGAAGGCGGCGGCCTTGGGGATCACGGCGCCCGCATCCATCACCGGATCGACGCAGCCCATGATGATGTCATCGACGGTGGATGTGTCGAGCCCGTTGCGGTCGCGGATCGCTTCCAGCGTTTTTGCGGCGAGACGGACGGAGGGAACCTCGTGCAGGGAACCATCCTTCTTGCCACGGCCGCGCGGCGTGCGCACATGGTCGTAGATATAGACTTCGGTCATTGTCTCTCTCCCTTGGGCGCGCTGACGTTGCCGCGCGCTTTCCATCAGTTAGCGGACAGCGCCGCCTGTTTTCCCGTCTCCCCGATGGGGAGACGTGTCGTGCGCATGCAGGGCCAAAGGGGCCTCACCGTTGCTTGCCCCCTTATCCCACCTTTCGGGCCACCTTCTCCCCGAGGGGAGAAGGAAAGGTCAGAATGCCTCAGCCGCCAGTTCCATCAGCGTGTCGCTGCCGGCTTCGATCCGGGTCTTGCGCAGCGCCGTTTCCGGCATGATCTTGTCCATGTAGAAGCGGGCCGTGGCAAGCTTGGTGTTGAGGAAATCGGTGCGCTCGTCGCCGGCGGCCAGAAGATCCTGTGCCGATTTCGCCATCTTCGCCCACATGTAGCCAAGCATGACCAGACCGAAGAGATGCATGTAATCGGTGGAGCCGGCCCCGGCATTGTCGGGCTTTGCCATGGCATTCTGCATGAACCACATGGTCGAGGCCTGCAGGTCGTTCAAGCCTTTCTTCAGGGCCTTGGTGAAGGGGGCCATCTGTTCGTTCGCACGGTTTTCCTCGCAGAAATCACCGATCTCCTTGAAGGCCGCCATCACGGCGCGGCCGCCGTTCAGCGCCAGCTTGCGGCCGACGAGGTCGAGCGCCTGGATGCCGTTCGCGCCCTCGTAGATCATGGCGATGCGGGCGTCGCGCACATACTGGCTCATGCCCCATTCCTCGATATAGCCGTGCCCGCCATAGACCTGCTGCGCCATCACCGCATGGTCGAAGCCCTTGTCGGTCATGACGCCCTTCAGGATCGGGGTGGCGAGACCGAGCAGATCGTCCGCCGCCTGCCGTTCCTTCTCATCGGAGGAGCGGTGGGCGATGTCGGATTTCAGCGCCGTCCACAGCATGAAGGCGCGGCCGGCCTCGTTGAAGGCCTTGATCGTCATCAGCGTGCGGCGGATGTCGGGGTGGACGATGATCGGATCGGCCGCCTTGTCCGGTGCCTTGGGGCCGGAGAGCGCGCGGCCCTGCAGACGATCCTTCGCATAGGCAACCGCATTCTGGTAGGCGATCTCGGCAATCGCCAGGCCCTGCAGGCCGACGCCAAGCCGCGCCTCGTTCATCATGACGAACATGGCGTTCAGGCCCTTGTTTTCGGCGCCGATCAGGTAACCGGTCGCCTCGTCATAATTCATCACGCAGGTGGCATTGCCGTGAATGCCCATCTTGTGCTCGATGGCGCCGCAGACGACGGAATTGCGCGCGCCGACAGAGCCATCCTCGTTGACCAGGAATTTCGGCACGATGAACAGCGAGATGCCCTTTGTGCCCGCCGGTGCGCCTTCGATGCGGGCCAGCACCAGATGGACGATATTGTCCGTCATGTCGTGCTCGCCAGCCGAGATGAAGATCTTCTGGCCGGAAATCTTGTAGCTGCCATCACCCTTCGGCACCGCCTTGGTGCGCAACAGGCCGAGATCGGTGCCGCAATGCGGTTCCGTCAGGTTCATGGTGCCGGACCAGATGCCTTCGACCATCTTCGGAAGATAGGTCTGCTTCTGTTCGTCGCTGCCATGCACGAGGATCGCGGCGATCGCGCCCTGGGTAAGGCCCGGATACATCATCAGCGCCATGTTGGCGGCGGAGGTATATTCGCCGACGGCGGCGTGCAGCGTGTAGGGCAGGCCCTGGCCACCGAACTCTTCCGGCACGGCAAGCCCGATCCAGCCGCCCTCGCGATAGGCGTCATAGGCCTGTTTGAAGCCCTTCGGGGTCTTCACCGCACCATCCTCGGCGCGCGTGCACCCCTCCTGATCGCCGGAATGGTTGACGGGGAAGAGCACCTCTTCCGAGAGGCGGGCAGCCTCGGTGGCGATCGCCTCGATCATTTCGGGGGTCGCATCGGAAAAGCCGGGAAGATTATTGTAGCGCTCGATGCCGAGCACATCCTTGAGGACAAACAGCGTATCGGCAACGGGGGCCTTGTAGACAGGCATTCGCGAACTCCTCCAAATCAGCGGCCGGATGGACCGGCATCCATAGTCCTACAAAATATTGACGTGCGCGTAAACGTCAATTGAAGAAATCGCACATTCTCGTCAGCCTCGGCGCGGATCCCGGATGCGGCAGGGCCACACCGGCGGTACCGGAAGGACGGGTGCCCGAAGAAGCAGCATACCGGCACCGCCAGACCCGGAAAGCAGACGCCATGGTTAAAACTTCGTCCACCATTAAGACGGTATTAACTACGTCAGGCGAAATGATGGGCCACGCCGTTGCGTTCGTGCTTCGGCCACTGGGCAGAGGGATTGCCGGGCCATGGCTCATGGGAATGTGCCCTGCACGGCAGGCGCAAGACACCGCGGGCTCCTGACCATTCCGACAGCCGAACCGGTGGCCACGCCGCAACACGAGCCGGACGCGCGCAGTCGAAACGAGTAGAACATGAACGGATCACGCCTCAACCCGAATCTCCGCGGCGAACGCTCCTCGCTCGATGCGCTGAACCGCACCATCGAAGGGCTTGAGGCGCGCATCGAAGACCTGCTGAAAACCTCGGCTTCGCGTGATCCGAGGGCTGCCGAACTGCGCCAGCGGGTGGAGGCACCGATGTCCGAACGGCGGTTGCCCGAGCGCCGCCGTGCGGTGGAACAGGATACGCTGCAGGAAATCCGCCAGCGTCAGCGCATGCTGGAAGCCGCCCGCGAACGCCGCACGGACATGGCCGAGCGTCCGCTGCGCAGCGACATGCTGGCCGAACCGCAAATGTTTGCCGAAAGAGGCCGTGCAACCGACGCCCGCCCGCCCTATGCCGATGCGCCGGCAAGGCACGCCGCGAGGACACATCCCGCAGCCGATGCCGGCATCGGCAGCGTCGCGGAGGCTCTCAACGAATTGCGGCGCGAACTGCGCCATGACATCAGCGAAAACATTGCCCGCGAGATGCAGGTGCTGCGTGCCGACGTGCAGTCCATGCAGGGGTTGGCGAACGGCAAGCGGCTGGATGACGACCTGCGCGACGAACTGGCGCGGCTGGCAGACAGCGTCGATGCCGTGAGCCGGCGCATGCCGGAGGCTGCCGAGAATCTGCGCGCCGATCTGGACGCCTTGCGCGGCCTGATCGATGACATGGCAAGCCGCACCGACGCCGAACCGGCCGAAAGCCGCTGGACGCTGCTGGAGGCACGGCTGGATGAACTGGACGCTGCCGGTATTCGCAAGGAACTCATCGCACTCGCCTACCGCATCGATGGCGTGAAGGCGGAGCTTGGCGTGATGGCTGACAGCCCCGCCATCCGTGCGCTGGAAGACAAGATGATGATGCTGGCCGCTGCGGTCGAGGACCTGTCGGCACGGCCGCAGGACAGCGAGCAGGTGGCCGGTCATCTGTCGCATATCGACATGCGGCTCGACGAGATCACTCGCGCCGTGGCGATCAACAACAACCGGTCCCGCAATGAGGCGGCCGAACATCAGGCGCTGCGGATCCTCGAAGAGAGGCTGGTCGATCTCAATGACAAGATCGACGGCCTGTCGCGCATGCAGGACGCCTTCCGGCTGGAGGAGCGGCTGGAGGAACTGGCGGAGGTCTTTGCCCGCCAGCCGCAGCAGGAACTGACCGGCACGCTCTCAGACCTCGCCCGCAAGATCGATGCGCTTTCCGAGACGCGCAACGCAGACACGCTGGCCGAACGGCTTGACCGGCTGACCCGCCGTCTGGACGAATTCGATGGCTTCGCGCCCGCCGCAACGGAGCCGGGTCTGGAGCGGCTGGAAAGCCGTCTTGATGCGATTGCCACCCGTCTCGATGAAGCATCGCGCGCGCCTCGCGACGACCAGCAGGCGCTGCGCAATCTCGAAGCGCAGATCACGCATCTGTCCGGTCTTCTGAATGGACAGCGCCCGGATGCCGGCCTGTCCCCGGAACTTGACCAGCGCATGGCCGCGATCGAAAACTACATGGCGACCAGCGACGAATATGTGCTGGAAGCGGCACGTCAGGCGGCCGAATCCGTGGCGGAGGCCTATGCCCGCAGCGGCCAGCCGGCCAGCAACAGGGAGCCCTCCGGCGAGCAGGCAACGCTTCTGGCGCTTGCCGGCGACCTCAGGCAACTGGAGGAACTGGCCCGCGGCTCCGAAGAGCGTGCGCAGGAAACCTTCAGCGGACTTCACCGGACACTGGTTCAGATTGCCGAACGTCTGGACAAGATGGAGGACCGGCTGTCTGAGCGCCCGCTGTTCGGCGCGGGCTCTCTCCCGCGCGAGCGGCAGGATGCCACCGCCCATCGCCCGCCGATGGCCGTACGGGAGCCGGTGGAGGCCGACGAGGCGCCGCGCGGGTTGCTGGCGCGCGTCACAGAACAGCTCAATGCAGACACCGCCGCCGGCACCGATCTTCTGACGCCGGACGCCGGCCATGATCCGGAGCACAACGACGAGCCCCCGCGCAAGGGTCTCCTCGCAAAGCTGTCCGATCGGCTGCGCCCCTCGGCGCGCGCGCACACCCAGGAGGCCGTCCGGCCATCTGAGCGCACCCTGGTGGACCCCGCCCCCGCCCTTGACCCGGTCGAGGCGATCGCTGCCGACACCGAGGAAACCGAACTGCTGGAGCCGGGCTCAGGCGTGCCGGATGTCCGCAAGATCCTGGAGCGCGTGCGCGCAGCCCAGGCCGCATCTGCTTCTACCGGACCATCCGAGGTCGGCGAGGATGGCGAACGGATCGATTACATTGCCGCCGCCCGCCGCGCCGCCCGTGCCGCCGTGCAGGAAGTGAACCCAGCCGCGACCGATCTGTCCGCGCGCGCCGGGCGCAAGCAGGCTAGTTCGACGCAACGTGGCCTGAAGGCAGCACTTGCCCGGCATCGCCGGCCGATCCTGATGGCGATCGGTGCGGTGCTGCTCGCCCTGATGGCCGTGCCGCTGGCCAGCACGCTGACACGCGGCGAGAAGGTTCAACGCCAGATCCCGGCAACGACCGCACCGACGACGGCTCCCGCCGCAGCAAAGCCGGCCGCTGCTCTGGTGAAACCGGCCGAAACGACGCCCGAGACCACGGCCCAGACTGCCCCCGCAATGCCTTCCCCGACAGAAGCGGCAGCATCAACGGCCGCGCCTGCCGCGACGCAGGCCAATGCCCCCCCTGCACCGCAGGCATCCCTCGCTGCTGCACCGGCGGCCGGCGACGGCATTGCCGTTCCGCCTGGCATCCGCCCGCAGCCGCTTGCCGACGCCGCCGCGGCCGGCAATCCGCAGGCGCTGTTCGAGGTTGCCACGCGCTTTTCCGAAGGCCATGGCGTGGCTGCCGATGCGCAGGAGGCTGCCCGCTGGTATCGCATGGCCGCCGATCGCGGCTATCCGCCGGCGCAGTATCGTCTGGGCAGCTTTTACGAAAAGGGCAACGGGGTCGTGCGCGATCTGGGCCAGGCGCGGCTGCTGTATGAGGCGGCCGCAAAGGCCGGCCATGCCGGCGCCATGCACAATCTCGCCGTTCTCTATGCCTCGGGTGCGACCGGCAGCGTGGATTACACCACCGCCGTGCGCTGGTTTGCAGAAGCGGCCGAGCACGGCGTGGCGGACAGCCAGTTCAACCTCGCCATCCTCTATGCCCGAGGCAACGGTACCGCGCAGAATCTTGCCGACTCCTACATGTGGTTCTCCATCGCCGCCGCCGGCGGTGACAGCGATGCCGCCGCCAAACGTGACGACGTGGCGCGCGCCCTGAAGCCGGCCGAGCTGGACGCCGCCCGCCAGAAGGCGACCAGTTGGCAGCCGCAGCCGCTGGATGCCCGCGCCAATGGCACCAACATGCCGCAGGACTGGGTGGAAAAGGGCAATGGCTCCGCCTCGATCGACATGGACAAGGCGATCCGCAACATCCAGGCCATCCTGAACCGCAGCGGCTATGATGCCGGCCAGCCGGATGGGCTGATGGGCCGCAAGACGCTGGCCGCCATCAAGGCCTTCCAGCGTCAGAACGGGCTGCCGGATGACGGAAACATCAGCGAGGCGCTGGTGCGCAAGCTCCTGGCGCAGAACGAGGCGCGCGGCGCATGAACCTTTTCACCACAGGCACCGAAAAAGCCGGCGCCTGAGGGGCTTGTCAATTGACTCCCATGCCTGCCCGTCGCATGACGATAGCCTGTGTTCGTGCGGCAAAGCGACTGGCACGGGCAAGACCGACGTAAACGCCGCAACGGGCGGACCCTCACCGCGATGCCGCCCGCGAGGGCGTTGCTGTTTCTGTTCGAGAGGCGCCCGTGACTGTCTATCTGCCGATTGCAGAGCTGTCGGTGAACATCTTCATCATTCTCGGCATGGGCGCGGCCGTCGGCTTCCTGTCTGGCATGTTCGGTGTCGGCGGCGGTTTCCTGATCACGCCGCTTCTGATCTTCTACAACATCCCCCCCGTCGTGGCCGTCGCCACCGGGGCAAACCAGGTGGTGGCTTCCTCCGTTTCCGGTGCCATCAGCCATTTCCGGCGCGGCACGCTGGACATGAAGCTCGGCTCGGTACTGCTGGTCGGCGGTCTGGCCGGGGCTTCCGCGGGTGTATGGATCTTCTCCTGGCTGCGACGGGTCGGCCAGCTGGATCTGATCATCTCCCTGCTCTACGTGGCCTTCCTCGGTACGATCGGAAGCCTGATGCTGGCCGAAAGCCTGCGCGCCATGCGCCGTGCGGCCCGCAACGAACCCATGCCGCTGCGGCGTCCGGGCCAGCACAACTGGGTGCACCGCCTGCCGCTCAAGATGCGCTTCAAGAAATCGAAGCTCTATCTGTCGGCCATTCCGGTGGTGGCGCTCGGCTTCGGCATCGGCATCCTCACATCTGTCATGGGGGTCGGCGGCGGCTTCATCATGGTGCCGGCGATGATCTATCTCCTGCGCATCCCGACCAGCGTCGTGGTCGGCACCTCGCTGTTCCAGATCATCTTCGTCACCGCCTACACGACCATCGTACAGGCGGCCACCAACTATTCGGTCGATATCGTGCTCGCCAGCATCCTGATGATCGCCGGCGTCATCGGTGCGCAATACGGGGTGCGGGTGGGGCAGAAGCTGCGTGGCGAGCAGTTGCGCGCGCTTCTCGGCCTGCTGGTGCTGGCGGTCGGCCTGCGTCTGGCGGTGGACCTCGTCGTGACGCCTGCCGATCTCTATTCGCTCTCCATCGGAGGCTTTGCCAGCCGATGAGGATGCCTGTTGTCCCCTGCCTTTTCGCGCTCCTGTTGACCGGTCTCTGCAACGCCCTGCCGGCGGCCGCCCAGGTGCCGCTCGGCACAGGGCCGTCCTCCATACGGGAAGGACTGGAGATCGGCACCTCCACCAGCGAGATCGCCATCACCTCGGAATTCCGCGGTGCGGACCTTACCGTGTTCGGCGCGCTGACCAATGCGGACGAGCTTTTTCTCGCCATTGGCCAGTATGACGTGGTGGTCACGCTGGAGGGGCCGCGCGATGCGGCGACCGTGCGACGCAAGGAACGCGTCTTCGGCATCTGGATGAACACCCAGTCGGTAACCTTCGAGCAGGTGCCGGAATCCTATTCCATGGCCAGTACGCGACCGCTGGAGGATATTCCCCGATCCCCCTCGGCACCGCGCATGGCCGTCGGCATCGAGCATCTGGCACTCTCGCCGATCGGCTATGTCGGCAATGCCCTCTCGGTCGCGGAATTCCGCGAGGCCTATCGACGCCTGAAGCTGTCGGGCGGGCTCTACCAGCGCGATACGGCCGGGGTGCGCTTTGTCAGCCCGAGCCTATTTCGCGCCACGCTGCGCCTGCCCGCCAATGTGCCCGACGGGGTGCATGTGGTGCACGCCTATCTGTTCAAGAGCGGCGAACTGATCCTGCAGCGCGACCTGCCGTTGCGCGTGGTCAAGACGGGTCTTGAGCAGACGATCACGGATGCCGCGCACCAGCAGCCGCTGCTGTATGGTCTGGTCTCGGTTCTGATCGCCCTCGTGACCGGCTGGGGTGCGAGCGTGCTGTTTCGCAGGGAGTAAGAAAGCCCCCTCTTCAGCACACTGTCGCACCGGCATAATATCGTCTTCCTACAGTCCTGATCCGGACAGGCGCGAGCGACCGGTCTGCCGTTCGCACCTCGCCTGTTCGCCACCGTCATCACCCGCGGAGCCCCGATGTCACGCGCAACCCTTCTTCTGGCCGCCTGTCTTGCCCTTTTCGACGGGGGCGTCGCCAGCGCCGCAAACTTTACCGTCGACAAGCATGTCTCGATCATGCGCCACGGCGTTCGCCCGCCGACGAACAGCCGCAAGCTTGCGATCTACCAGCGCAACGACTGGCCGTTCTGGGATGTCGCGGACGGCATGCTGACGACGCATGGCGCCGCCGTGACCCAGCGTCTGGCGACCTGGCAGGTGGCGATGCTGCGACAGAAGGGACTTGTCCCCACCGAAGGCTGCCCGACAGCGGGCAACGTGTTCGCCTGGGGCAATGGCGCGGTCCAGCGTACACTTGATACCGGAAACGTGCTGCTGGAGAACATGTTTCCCGGCTGCGGCCTGACGGTCGGCCACAACGAGACGAAATACATCGATCCACTCTACGACACCGCCAGCACGCCCTACGGTGCTGTTGATCCGGAAAAGGCCAGCAAGGCCATTCTTGAAGCTGCCGGTGGCGATCTGAATGCGCTGAAGGCCAAGGCCGAACCGCTGATGAAGGAACTGGATGCCATCACCGAGTGCGAGGGAAAAAGCAATCCCTGCTCGATGGTCAACCGCCCCTGGACGATCGACGTCGCGCCGGCAAAGGGCGCCATTCCCGCCATCGTCTCGGTGAAAGGACCGATCGCCGATGCGGGAACGCTGGTCGAGCTGTTCATGCTGGAATATGCCAATGGCTTCCCCATGCGGCAGGTCGCTTTCGGCAAGCTGAAGGGGGCAGACGACATCATTCGCCTCTCGGCGCTACGCCAGATGAAGTACGACATCGGCAATCGCGTTCCGTATCTTGCCGCGCGCGACGCCTCCAGCTTCTTCAATCAGGTCCTGCTGTCGCTGGCGCAGGAGCCCGGCAAAAGGTCCGACGACCAGCCGGGACCACCGAATGCCCGCTTCGTTCTGTTCATGGCCAGCGACACGCAGCAGGCGGAGGTGGCGGCCATGCTCGGCATTCACTGGCATATTCCGCCCTATCTCGATGACGAAACGCCGCCGAACGGCGCCCTGACCTTCGAGCGGCTGCATGACGACAAGGGCAGAGCCTATGTCCGGCTGGGCTTTACCGCGCCGACACTGGACCAGATCCGCAGCGCCTCGCATCTCAATGCCGCATCGCCGCCGGTTCAGGCGGATATCGCGGTACCGGGCTGCGAAAGCGAGAGCATCAACGGCGCCTGCCCGCTGGACCGCTTCCTGCAGATCGCCCGCGCCACGCTCGACATGGACGCCGTCATTGACCAGGACTACCGCCCTCCCATCAGATAGGGCCGGTCGAGGCGTCCTGTCCCACAATGCGGCAACCACTCGGGCACCTTTGCCGGCGCCGCGTCAACCGATCAGGCTGCCGAAGCGCACGGAATAGATCCGGTCGCGCCCAAGAAGATGGGCAATCAGGTCGTTGCGGTCGAACAGGCCGTGCATGGCCTTGTGCTTGAGATCGAGCCCGCCGGTCAGAACGCCAAAGGCCGGCATCACCAGCCGCTTTCCATCGGTTGCAAAGCAGGCACGCCGCACATAGCGGCCGCGCCGGCTGACGGTGGCGGAAGGGTGCAGATGTCCCGCTACCTCGCCTCGGCCGGAAATCAGGCTGGGCTCATGGCGAAAGACGAGGCCGGAAAGCGCAAGCTCATCCGCCGAGCGGCCGGGCAGATCGAACACGCCATCCGGATCGTGATTGCCGTTGACCCAGATGAAGTCGCGGCCGGAAGCGAGCGCGCGGATCATCGCGCGGAATTCCTCCGGCATCAGCTGCGAACCGCGCCGGTCGTGAAAATTGTCACCGAGCGAGATGACGGTCTTCGGGTCGTAGCGGGCAATCACCGCCGACAGAAGATTGAGCGTCGCAAGCGTATCATAGGGCGGCAGCATCATGCCGCGCCGTGCCAAGGCGGCGCCCTTTTCCAGATGCAGATCCGAGACGACCAGACATTCCTCCGCCGGCAGATAGAGCGCGCCCAGCGGATCGCAGAGGGCCGCAACGCCGTTCACACGGATCTCGGCGCCGGAAACCGGGGGCTGAATGTCTGCGGCGGAGAGCGCCAGTCTGTGGTTCATCATCGTCGTTTACATCTTGCCGATCGCAGTCTCATGCGGGCGCTTGTTCTCGTTTGTCGGTTCTGGAAAACCGGTTTCAACGCTTGCCTGCCCCACTCTCATCGCCCCTCACCCCGCCGACGCTGACGCATATCCCCTTCGTCCCGACGGTGAGAAGGTGCCGGCAAGCGGATGAGGGGGACGCGTCGATCGAAGCCAGACCTTGGTTACCCCATCGCCTCAGCAATCAGCTCGTCCGCCGCCTCCTCCAGCACCAGATCCTGCCCCTCGCCCACCACCGGCTCGCGGCCGATCTCCAGCATGACGGGTACGGCGAGCGGCGAGACCCTGTCCAGCCCGCGATGAATCACATGCCCTTTGATTCGCGCCAGCATAGCGCCAAGCCGGCCGATGTCCAAAAGTCCCGATGCCGCATCGCGACGCGTTGCCTCGAGCAGGATGTGATCCGGTTCATGGCTGCGCAGCACGTCATAGATCAGGTCGGTGGAGACGGTGACCTGCCGGCCGGTTTTTTCCTTGCCCGGATGGCGACGCTCGATCAGGCCGGAAATCACCGCGCAATAGCGGAACGAGCGCTTCAGCATGTAGGATTCGGCAAGCCAGGCTTCGAGATCGTCGCCCAGCATGTCCTCGTCGAACAGCTCGGAAAGCGAAAGCTGCCCGCGGACGATCATGTCACCCATATCGTTCAGCGACCAGATCGCCAGCGCATAGTCATTGGCCACGAAACCGAGCGGCCGGGCGCCGGCCCGTTCCAGCCGCCGGGTCAGCAGCATGCCGAGCGTCTGGTGCGCCAGCCGTCCCTCGAAACAATAGGCGACGAGGAAGAAGCGGTTGCCGCGTGGAAAGGTCTCGATCAGCAGTTCGTCGCGCTTCGGCAGCATCGACTTCTGCTTCTGGATCGCCAGCCATTCCCGCACCTGCTCGGGCAGGACGGACCAGCGGGAGGGATCGGCCAGCATGACCCGCACCTGATCGGCGAGATAGGTGGAAAGCGGAAACTTGCCGCCGGCATAGGCCGGGATCTTCGGATCCATCGAAAAGGCATTGGTGACGAGGCATTCGTTTTCCCGGATGCCCTCGAAACGCAAGACCTTGCCGGAAAACAGGAAGGTATCGCCCTGCACCAGCTGTTCGAGGAAATATTCCTCGACCTTGCCGAGCGACAGGCCGCCACGCCCGAGCGACCCCAACTGGTTGCGCTTCACCAGCCTGACGTTGAGTTCCGTATCCTCGACAATGGTGCCGAGGTTCATGCGGTATTGCTGGGCGATCTGCGGATTGGAGACCCGCCAGCGCCCCTCTTTCGTCCGGCGAATCTTGGCATAGCGCTCATAGGTGCGCAGCGCATAGCCGCCGGTCGCGACGAAATCGACGATGCGCTCGAACATCTCCCAGCTGAGCCCGGCATAGGGCGAAGCGCTCGTCACCTCCTCATAGAGGGACAGTGCGTCGAAGGGCTCGGCGCAGGCCATGCCGAGCACATGCTGGGCCAGCACATCGAGCGCGCCCTCGCCGACCGGCGGTGTGTCCTGGGCGCCGAGATAGTTGGCATCGAGCGCCGCCTGGCATTCCATCACCTCGAAACGGTTGGCGGGCACCAGAATGGCCTTCGACGGCTCGTCCATGCGGTGATTGGACCGGCCGATGCGCTGGGCAAGACGCGAGGCGCCCTTCGGCGCCCCGACATGCACGACGAGATCCACATCGCCCCAGTCCAGTCCCATGTCGAGCGTCGAGGTGGCAACGACAGCACGCAGCCGGTTGGCGCTCATGGCCGCCTCCACCTTGCGGCGCTGGCTGACATCGAGCGAGCCGTGATGCAGCGCAATCGGCAGACTGTCCTCGTTGATCGTCCAGAGTTCCTGAAACAGAAGCTCGGCCTGGAAGCGCGTGTTGACGAAGATCAGTGTCGTCCTGTGCTTGCGGATCTCCTCATAGACCGCAGGAATGGCATAGGTCGCCACATGGCCCGACCAAGGAATGCGCTCCCCGCTCGTCATGATCGAGATATCGGGCGCCGCACCGCCGGTGACATGCACGAGACCGGCCGGCGGGGCCGGCTTCTCGCCCTGCGGCACCAGCCAGCGCTGCAGGTCCAGGGGATCGGAGACGGTCGCCGACAGGCCGATGGTGCGCAGGCCCGGCGCGTGTTTCCGCAGCCGCGCAAGCCCCAGCGACAGCAGATGACCGCGCTTGGAGGTGACGAGCGAGTGCAACTCGTCCAGCACCACATAGCGCAGATCCTTGAAGAAGCGTTCCGCCTCGCCATTCGCCAGAAGCAGGGCAAGCTGTTCCGGCGTGGTCAGGAGAATGTCCGGTGGGTTGAGCTTCTGGCGCTGCCGCTTGGATTGCGGCGTGTCGCCCGTGCGGTTCTCGATGGAAACCGGCAGGTCCATCTCGGAGACGGGCTTCATCAGATTGCGCTCGATATCGACCGCCAGCGCCTTCAGGGGTGAAATGTAGAGCGTGTGAACCCCGACGAAGGGAGAGCCGGGCGCAGCCTTGCCGCGGCGGGTAAGATCGGTCAGCGAGGGCAGGAAGCCGGCCAGCGTCTTGCCGGCGCCGGTCGGCGCGATCAGCAGCATGTTCTCGCCGGACGTCGCCCGCGCCAGCAGTTCCATCTGGTGCACACGCGGCGCCCATCCCTTCTCCGCGAACCATTTCTGAAAGGGTCGCGGCAGGAGATCGGGCAGGCTGTTTGCGGCGTCGGCGAAATTCGTATCCACGCGCCCCAAGGTAATGGGTGACGGGCGAATGAGAAGAGGCTTGACGGCAAAACTAATCACGGATAAATTTTATCCATGATTAGGAGAAAACGACATGAAGCTGGGTGACGGCGTGGAACAGGCTATTCACTGCGTTGGCCTGCTCAGCGGAGTCGAGGGAGAAGGCGTACTCTCGGCCGCGGCACTGGCAGAGTTTCACGGCGTCTCGACGAGTTACCTGCTGAAGCATCTGCAGGCGCTCTCGGGTGCAGGCCTGCTGGAAACGGTGCCGGGGCCGAAGGGCGGCTATCGGCTCGCCAAATCGCCGGCGGACATCAGCCTTCTCGATATCGTGCTTGCCGTCGAAGGCCCGCAGCCGGCCTTTCGCTGCGCCGAAATACGCCAGCAGGGACCGAACCCCTTGCCGAGCCGCTACTTCACGAAACCCTGCGGCATCAATGCCGCCATGCTGAAGGCGGAACGCGCCTACCGCGCGGAACTCGCGAAAGTTTCCATGGCCGATATCCTCAGGGAGTTGGCCGCGGAGGACGATGGAGGCATTGCCGAGCGTGGCTGTCTCTTCCTGCAAAACAATCAACGCGCCGCAAGCCGGAAAGGCTGAGGGTCACAGCCACACAGGAGATCACCGCATGCAACCCCGCATCAATTTCGCCAAGGCCGCTCCGGATGCCTATCAAGCCGTTGCCGGCCTGGAAAAATACATTCAGACCTGCGGCCTCGAACGCCGTGTCATCCATCTGATCAAGCTGCGCGCTTCCATCATCAACGGCTGCGGTTTCTGTGTCGACAAGCATGTCAAGGAAGCCCGCCATGACGGGCTGTCCGAACAATGGATCAACCTGATGAGCGTCTGGTGGGAATCGCCCGTCTATGACGACAAGGAACGGGCGCTCCTCCACTGGGTAGACGCGGTCACGAAGATTGCCGAGACCGGCATCCCGGACAGCGCCTATGCGCCGCTCCGCGACCATTTCACCGACGAGGAACTGGTCAAGCTGACCATTGCGATCGGCTTGATCAATCTCTGGAACCGGCTGGCCGTCGGTTTCCGCTCGCAGCATCCACTCGACACGCCGGCACAGGCCGCCTGACGGGCCGGACGACGCCGTGCAGCGGGCAGGCATGCGCAAGCCCGCCGCACGGATACAAGACGAACCGCTCTACTTCAGAACATCGATCTTCACCGCGGCATCGCCGATCCGCCCATCCTGGGCCGACATCCTGAATTTCAGATCGTCCTCGCCCACATAGCCCGGGTTCGGCGTGTAATAGCCAACCATCATGTCCACCTTGACGGTGCGACACTTCTTGTAGTCGCCACGCGCCGCGGCCGGGAAACGCTTCTCGTTGACGAAGACGAGCTTGCCATGCTTCGGCGGTGTCAGCACGTAGATCTGCGGAACCCCGGCAGAGGAGCAGTCCGGAGCCAGCTTCCAGAAATTGCCGATGAAGGTTTTCTCGCCGGATACGACCTTCTTGTGAATGGCATAGGTTGCCACTCCATCGGGGCCCGCTGTCACACACCCTGCCAGGCTTGTGCACACCATGATTGCTGCCGCTGCACGTCGCATCTTCATCGCTCCTCCAGAGGTCCGGTCGGACACTTGCGAAAACTCCGGATCGACGACAGGCCGACCCATGACTTCAGGCGTCAGGAGGAGAGTATGCGCAAGGTTCATTCAAAGCAAAATTGCGTGATAACGGTAATAAAAAATCAGATAGAGCGAGAGTAAAACGTATAGATGAATATGACATCAGCGTCATTGCGCGACGCGTGCATTAGAAATCAATCACGCAGGAAAATTGATACGAGCTCATCGGATGATGGAAACATCCACCGGCAGAAAAAGACAAGATCAACGCACGCTATACCTGTCCTTGCGTTGATTGGTGGCACGCGTCAGCTGAAGGCCCGCAAGCCGACCGGCGTCTTGGCCGCTCCCATCAGCGCACCACGATATAGCGATCCGAGCGATGGTTGATCGCCAGGAACAGGTTGAGGATCACCGCGCCGAGGATCGACCAGGCCACGGTTTGCCAGTCAAGCACCAGGAAGGCCGAGGCCATTACGCCGGTATCGAAGGCAAGCTGGATCAGGCCGGCCTGGATGCCGAAGCGTTCCTGGATGTAGATGGCGAGAATGCCGACCCCGCCGAGGCTTGCCCGGTGCCGGTAGAGCGCCAGCAGCCCGTAGCCCAGCAGCAGCCCGCCCATCAGCGCACCCCAGAAGGGATGCAGGTAATCGATCAGCAGGAAGCGCTTTTCCACCTCGGTGATGACAGAGACGAGGCCGATGGCGATGAAGGTCTTGCCGGAAAAGGCGAACCCCAGCCGCTTGAAAGAGAGGTAGTAGAACGGCAGATTGACGAGGAAGAACAGCAGGCCGAACGATATGTTGAAGGTGTAGTGCACCAGAAAGGCGACGCCTGCGGTACCGCCCGTCAGCAGGCCGACGCGATTGAGAAAGTAGAAGCCGAGGGCGGAGACCAGCGCGCCGGTCAGGAGGCCCTGACTGTCCTCCAGCAGCGTATGCTGCGAGGGATCGGCACTGTAGAAGCCAAGCGTCTTCTTCTGCGACAAGACCATGTTCCCCTGCTGTTTTGCCGGGATTGTGCATCGCAAAACAACTGCCTTCAAGATGGGACAGCAGGTCTGACCGAAAAGGCAAGAAATCAACCGGTCAGGCGGTCAGGCGGGCAAGAAACAGAATGCCGAACACCGGTTTCCCGGCATCCATGCGAATGTCGGTCTTCATGAGATCGAGGAGCGTGAAGCCGGAGCCGGACAGAAGGCCCCGCACATAGTCTTGCGAATGGGCATACCGCAGCGAGGGCTGCAGGCAAAAGCCTTCCGCCGCCGCGCCGCCATCCTCCACCGAGAAGGCAAACAGACCACCGGGTTTCAAAAGATCGCGCGCGAGCACAAAGGGCATGTCGAGCCGGCCGAGATACATCAGGACGTCGGCCGCACAGACCAGATCGGCGCGGCCACGCGGCAGGCCTTCGGCAAACAGGCTGCCGGCCGCCTCCGGCACGGAGAGATCCGCCTGTCCGAGATGATGATAGATGCCCTTCTCATCGGCCTTGGCCAGCATGTTGGCCGAGAGATCGAAGCCTTCCAGGCGGCCGGTCACCGCCGCCACCTCGACGCCGAACAGGCCGGTGCCACAGCCGAGATCCACCGCGAGATCGAAGGGCGCATGCGGCGCGACCATGGCATGGAGCTTCTGCGGCACGCTGTAGTTCAGCTTCTCGACCAGCGCCGTCTCGAAACGGTCGGCATAGTCGTCGAACAGGCCCTCGACATAGGCGGAGGGCGGTGCATCGGGCGTCGGGGCAGCGCCCAGCAGTGCAAGCTTGAGGTCCGCGCCGAACAGGCCGCTGCGATCCTGTTCGGCCACCTGTCGGAAGGCCTCGACGGCAGCGGCCGGCAAGCCCGCCTTGTCACGATAATCGCCAAGCAGAAACCAGCCCGCAGTCCAGCCGGGCACGATCTCCAGCGCCTGCTCGATCAGTTCGGCGGCGGCCGCAGGGTCGCCCGCCTCCGCCAGCATGCGGGCATAATCGGCGCGGCGGTCGGCGATCACGTCGCCGGACGAGAACTGAAGGGGCGTCATGGATTTCGATGTTCCGGAGGTATGTGCGCTTCTGGACGAAGCCACAAAAAAACACAAGTTCTATCGCATGCCGCAGTGCAGAATGCTTGCGGGCACAGCATGCCAAACCTATGTCTTGCTCCGCACCAACGAACCGAGGACGAACGGCATGGCCGATGAGGTGAACAGGTTTCTGGGCGACAGCCCCGCGCGAACGATCGTGAAGCTGATCGTGGTGTCACTCATCGTCGGCTTTGTCATGACGGTGTTTGACGTGCGGCCCTGGGATGTGTTCTACGGCATCCGGGATTTCGTTCTTGACCTGTGGCACAGAGGCTTCAAAGCGCTGGGTGCCGTGGGCGATTACCTCGTGGTGGGTGCCACCATCGTTATCCCGGCCTTCGTGATCCTGCGCATTCTGAGCTATCGACGCTGATGACCCTTGCCCATGCCCCTTATTCCCGTCGCGGCCTGCTGCTCCTCTCCGGCGGCGCGCTTGCAACCCTTGCCGGCTGCTCGGTCACGCCGCGGATCGTGCCGGTAGATGGCGCGACCGACGATACGCGGGGCGCACTGCCGCTCGTCAATGCGCTGAGGGCAAAACACGGTCTGCCGCCGGTTGCTGCCAGCAGCCCGACCGGTCGTGCCGCCGCCGAACAGGCCGTGCGGATGGCGCGCGCCAACCAGATGAGCCACCTGATCGGCCTCGGCGACGATTTCGGCGTGCGCATGAAGCGTAACGGCGTGCCTCTGCCGGCCGCCGAAAACATTGCAAGCGGGCAGGCCGACGTCACGGCCGCCGTACAGGCCTGGATCAACTCGCCGAAGCATCTGGAAAACATGCTGGGCAGCTACCGGATGATGGGTGTTGCCATGGCGCGCTCGCCCTCGACGACGCGCACCTACTGGGCCATGGTGCTTTCGGCCTGATCTTTCTTTGAGGCCGCAATACCCTTCACCATCAGAAACCTAATGGACACCGGCACAGGGGCCCTGCATAGGCGGGACCGGTGCTGCCTTCGACGCATCACGGCTTCCAGCGACATCCATCCGCCTTACCGGACGAGAACGTCCGCTGCCCATATCGCGCCACGAAGCATAAAGGCCGACGCCAGAAGCATCAAGATGACGAATGATGGTCTTCTAATACAATTTTGCATTGAAACCACGCGCCCACGAAAAAACAAACAGGAAAACCCCTAGATTTTCATGGAACGCAAGTCAAGACATGACGCAATATTCAAATTTGCGCCTCTATATTATGCTAATTTCATTATAATGCTTCGGAGGCCCATTTTTCCGTTGCGGTGGACTTGACCTCGAGGATCGAAGACAGGCCGAGCCTGCTCACCTCGTCGCGAAGACCGCGGACGATGTCGGCCGCCAGGCCCGGGCCGCGATAGACCATGCAGGAATACAGCTGCACCAGATCGGCGCCCGCACGGATTTTTTCGATCGCCGTCGCGGCCGACGAAACGCCGCCAACGCCGACGATCGGCAGATCCGGCCCCAGACGCTTGCGCATGCGGGCCAGCACGATGGTGGAGCGACGGAAGACGGGCTTTCCGGAAAGGCCGCCGGCCTCACCTGCCTGCCTTGCATCCTTCAGTCCGTCGCGCGACAGCGTGGTGTTGGACACGATCAGGCCGTCGAGCGGATGCGCAAGCACTTCGGCGGCGATGTCATCCATGCCCTCCTCCGTGAGGTCGGGCGCGATTTTCAGGAAGACCGGAACATTGCGGCCCTGCCTTGCCGTCTCCGCATCACGCGCGGCAAGAACCGCCGACAGGAGCGCAGCGAGACTTTCGCGCGCCTGCAGGTCGCGCAGGCCGGGCGTATTGGGCGAGGAGATGTTGACCGTGAAATAGCGGGCAACGCCGGCGAAGCGATGGATGCCGGCGACATAATCGGCAATACGATCCGCGCTGTCCTTGTTGGCACCGATATTGACACCGATGATGCCCGTCGTCTTCAAGGCCGACAGGCGGCTGAGGGCCGCCTCATGCCCCTCGTTGTTGAAGCCGAGACGGTTGATGACGCCTTCATCCTCCACCAGACGGAAAATGCGCGGGCGCGGATTGCCAGCCTGCGGCTTCGGCGTCAGCGTGCCGACCTCGGTAAAGCCGAAGCCCAGCCGCAGCATTGCCTCCGGAACCTCGGCATTCTTGTCATAGCCGGCGGCCAGACCGACCGGATTGGGAAAATCAAGGCCTGCAACGCGCACCCGCAGACGCTCGTCCTGCGGTACGCTGCAGGACGGCACGAAACCCGTTTTCAGGGCAGCGATCGAAAGCCCATGCGCCGTTTCCGGGTCGAGAGTGAAGAGCGGGGCGCGCAGCAGATCGAAAACGGACATCAGGAAAGCTCCGGAAACTGGTGGGTACCATCGGGCAAGAGCGGCAGCGGCCTTTCCCACAGCACCGCACCGAGCGGCAGGGTGCCATACAGGTGCGGAAAGAGGGCGCCGCCCCGCGACGGTTCGAAGACAAGCCTTTCGCCGAGCGTTGCTGTATCGACGGCCACGAGCAGCAGGCCGTTCTGCCCGGCGAAATGGCGGGCGGCAGTCTCGATGACCTGGCTCGCCGTGGAAAAATGGATGAAGCCATCGGCATGATCGACGGGCGCGCCGGCAAAAACGCCGGCCTTTCTGGCCTCCTGCCATAAATCGTCCGCTACGATCTTGTATATGATGCTGCTCAACGGCTGCTCCTCTGCGTCTGGAGACGCTGAGGCTTTGCCGCAAACCGCAGCCATTGTCCATGCCGCCCGCCGAGCATCGCAGCGATATGGATGCGGTTTCACCTCGTTCAAGAGGAAGGACACACGCGATGCGCGCAGGAATATTTGCCTTGAGCATGCTTCTTGCTGCCGGCCTCTCACCGGCAGCGGCGCAGCAGCCACTCCGCCCGGCAGCCGATAGCGCGCCCCGCTATCAGCTGGAACGCACCGACCACGGCTTCATCCGGCTGGACCGCCAGACGGGCGCCGTCAGTGCCTGCCGCGAGGAGACGACCGGCCTCACCTGCCGGCTGGCGGCCGACGAACGCGCGGCCTGGGAGCAGGAGATCGACCGGCTGGACAAGCGCATCGCCGCGCTGGAGCAGAAGATCGGCGCCCGCACCGCGCCCACCGAGACGGAGATCGAGCAGTCTCTCTCCATCATGGAGCGTTTCCTGCGCCGCTTCATGGACATGATCGAAGAGTTTCGCGGACACGAGACGCCACAGCCCGATCGCACCTGACATCCGCACGCACGACATGGCCGCACGCCAGTTTACACCCCCTGAAACTTAGACTTGTTTCGCAGTTAATGCAGGACTAAGAATATAAACGGGTAGGAAGCAGACTATGCCCTTGGGAGGGGGTGTGGACATGCAGGAACTGACAATCATCATTGCGGACGATCATCCCCTGTTTCGCGGCGCCCTTTGCCAGGCCCTAAGCGGAATTGCCGAACAGCCGCGTCTGATCGAGGCCGGAACCTTCGATGCTGCAAGACAGGCAGCCGAAACCCACCCGGAGGCGGATCTCATGCTGCTGGACCTTGCCATGCCGGGCGTCAGCGGCTTTTCCGGCCTGATGTCGCTGCGTGCCGAAGTGCAGAGCCTGCCCATCATCATCGTTTCGGCCAGCGACGATGCTGCGACCATCCGGCGTGCGATTGAACTTGGCGCATCCGGCTTCATCTCCAAATCCTCCGGCCTGGATGATATCCGCAGCGCCATTCGCACCGTGCTGGACGGCGGCGTCTGGACGCCCACCGATTATGCGCCGCTGCAGGACGAAGATCCCGCGCTCGCCGACCTGATGGAGCGGCTGAGAACATTGACGCCGCAGCAGAGCCGCGTGCTCTCCATGCTGGCCGAAGGTCTTCTCAACAAGCAGATCGCCTATGAACTCGGTGTGTCCGAGGCCACCATCAAGGCCCATGTCTCCGCGATCCTTCTCAAGCTCAATGTCGACAGCCGCACCCAGGCCGTGATCAAGCTGGGCAAGATCAACATGGCGCTTGTGGCCTGACGCGGGAACCGCAGGCAAAGAAGGATTTTATTCCTTTGCCGCTTTACTCCACCTCAAGCATTCACTAAAACTAGGGTTCCCGGACGCCTAACGTCGGAACCGTCGAAACACCCGCATATTCGGCAGGCAGCCCGAGCGCCTGTGCGAAGCAGGACGAGAGCATCCTGTGGGCTGCTCTCTTGCCGATGGTGCAGACAAGCATGGCCGGCCGGGCCGGTTTTGCGCCCCTGCATGGCGTAAAAGGTGCCGGACAGAGGCTGGGAGCACGAACGGCAATGTTGTCGCACGAATCGATCTGGAAGGCGCTTGATACGCTGGCGGAACGGCACGACATGACCGCATCCGGACTCGCGCGGCGCGCCGGGCTTGACCCCACCTCCTTCAACAAGTCCAAGCGGCACGGACCGGACGGACGTCTGCGCTGGCCCTCGACGGAATCACTCGCCAAGGTGCTGGAGGCGACCGGCGTTTCGCTCGATCAGTTCATGAGCTACATGCCGCAGGCAATGACGCCGCGGACCGGCCTGCCGGAAGGATCGTTTCCGCCACAGGCCAGCGCCATTCCGCTGCTGGGCTTTGCCCAGGCCGGCGCCGGCGGCTTCTTCGATGATGGCGGCTTTCCTGCGGGCCAGGGCTGGGACGTGGTGGATTTCCCGACAGATCCCGGCCGCAAGGCCGGCGTCTATGCGCTGGAGGTGCAGGGCGATTCCATGCTGCCGCTCTACCGCGACGGTGACCGGCTGATCGTGGAGCCCGGCGCCCAGATCCGGCGCGGCGACCGTGTCGTTCTCAAGACCCGCGAAGGCGAAGTCATGGCCAAGGTGCTGCTACGCCAGAGCGCCCGGACGATCGAACTCGGCTCGCTGAACCCATCCCACCCCAATCGCAGCTTCGAAATGGCGGATGTGGAATGGATCGCCCGGATCATCTGGGCCAGCCAGTAGAGCCGGTTCCCGGACGGAGGTGTTCCGGCTCTCAGGTCGCCGCGGTCCATCAGGAGAACAATCGGCCGTCAGGCGATTGTCGAATTAGTAGAAGCCGTTCGGGAAATAGCGCAGGTAGATATCCTGCAGGCGGCCCTTGCGGGCCAGCTGCGCCAGCGCATAATCGAAGGCCTCCGCCAGTTGCGGCGTGTTCTTGCGCGTCATCAGCATCAGGCCTTCGCCAAGGAAGCGCTCGGAGAGGTAGGGGCCGTCATAGAGGGCACAGCATTGTCCGGATGCCTCTCCGGCAACCCAGAAGGGCAGACGCAGGCCATCGGAAAAGGCGGCATCGATCGTCTTCGCCTTCAGTGCGTCCAGCATGGCAGACTGATCCGCAAAGGGGACCGCCCGCAACTTTGGAAAGAAGCTCGCCAGCATTGCCTGATGCACGGTATCCTTCACGACGCCGACGGAGCGCCCCGCCAGCGCATCTGCCGCCTTGCCCTTGAGGTCCACCTCCCGATTGCGCGCGAAGCGGGCAGGAATGGTGATGTAGGGCCGGGAGAAGGCAAAACGCTCGCGCAGGGCCGGCGTCACGGCAATGCCGGCGGCAACGGCCTCTCCTTCCCCCGCGTCCAGCGCCGCTTCCAGATCCGCAAAGGGGATTGCCTGGACCTGGCACTTGGCCTCGATCGCCAGTTCCCGGCAGATCTCCCGCACGAGATCCAGATGAAATCCGGACAACCGACCAGTCTGGTCCACAAAGCTGAAGGGCGGGAAATCGACCGTGGTCAACACCCGAAGACGCGGCAAGGTGGACAGATCCGGGCGCCCCAGCCGCTCGTCTGCATCGAACAGAACAGGCATTTCAGACGTCTGCGCCCGCGCAACGGGCGCCCCGGCCATCAAGATCATCGCAAGGAGCAAGAGAATATTTTGCATCTTTTGCGAGAAACCCTCAGTTTTGCCAGGTGAAACCATTGCGTGTCTGATTATGATCATGATGGGGATATGGGCGCAACTCTTGCGGTATGGTGTATCAGCTTGAGTGAGACGGGGGAATATCCGCCCACGATGGCGGAATTGCGCAAACTGGTGCAGGCACAGCGGGGATGGCGACATATCCTGGATGCCGGTCAGGAGGACGACACGGAAGCTTCCGTGCTGGTGACGCTGGGCTTTTCAGCCCTGCGCATTGCGGAATTGGCGGCGGACGCAGCGGAGAACGGTACGACCATCGAAGCAGAGCTTCTGCACACGGGCGAACTCACCGAACAGGCTTATTATCGCCGGATTGCGCACTTCTTCCGGCTGCCCTTCCTGGAGCATATCGACCCTGCGACGGTGATGGACCTGGATGGCCTCGATACGCAGCTTTGCCAGCCCTTGCAGGTGCGGATGATCTTCCCGAACCGGGCCCCGCAGATTGCGATGGTGCCGCGGGCGGAAAAGCTGCCGGAGTTCGCCGCTCTTCTGGCAAAGAAGCCTGAACTGCGCGATGGTCTGGTGATTACCACACCATCCGTGCTGCGGGCGGCCGTGTGGGAGGCGGGATCAGCCCGACGGGTACGCAAGGCTGCCACCGAGCTGTTCGATACGCAGCCGCATCTCTCCGCTCGCGTCATCACCACGGGCAGCCAGGGCCTGGTCGTCGGCAGCTTTGTCACCGCGCTGGTGGCGGTCTGCATTGCCGCACCAGACCGAATGCTGCCGCTGCTGCATGGCATCATCGCGATCCTCTATTTTTCCTGTCTGGCACTGCGCATGCTCGCGATCATCGAGCAGCGGCACCAGAGACGAAAGGGAACCGTTGTCGCGCTACCGCCGGAGACATCCCTGCCGGTCTATTCGGTGATGGTCGCGATCTATCGCGAAGCGGACATGGTGCCGCAACTGATCGCCAGCCTGCAGCGGCTGGAATGGCCGCGCTCGCGGCTCGATATCAAGATCGTGTGCGAACGGGACGACAGCGAAACCCTGGCGGCGCTTGCCGCGCTGGAACTGCCACCGCATTTCGAAGTGGTGAAGGTTCCACCCTACCATCCACGCACCAAACCGAAGGCGCTGGCCTATGCGCTCAGCGCAGCGCGCGGCGAATTTCTCGCGATCTACGACGCAGAAGACCGGCCGCACCCCGGCCAGTTGAAAGAGGCCTATCGGCGCTTCCGCACCAGCGGACCGGAGCTTGCCTGCCTGCAGGCCCCGCTGATCATCTCGAATGTCGACGAGAACCACATCAGCGCGCTGTTTGCCATGGAATATGCCGCACTGTTTCGCGGTCTGCTGCCGATGCTGGCCCGATATCGCATGCCGCTGCCGCTCGGCGGCACCTCCAACCATTTCCGTACCGCCGTGCTGCGCCAGGTGGGTGGCTGGGACCCGTTCAACGTGACGGAGGATGCCGATCTCGGCCTCAGGCTCTACCGTCTCGGCTATCGGTCGGAAACACTGCGCTGCCAGACCCTGGAGGAAGCGCCGATCGCCCGCAGCGTCTGGATCGGCCAGCGCACCCGCTGGTTCAAGGGCTGGCTGCAGACCTGGCTGGTCATGACGCGACACCCCCTGTTGACGACAAGGCAGATGGGCTGGCGTGCCATGCTGGTCTTCCACCTGCTGATCGGCGGCATGCTGTTTTCCGCACTGATGCATCCTTTGATCGTGGTGCTGTTCCTCAAGGCCGTGCTGCTGCTCGTCCAGACCCCTCTCAGCGACATTGCCACCCTCACCCTCGGCCTGATGCTGATGGACGGCCTCAATGTCGTTGCAAGCTATCTCGTCTTCCTCGGCCTCGGCATGGGCTCGATGATCGGACTTGAAAAGCTGAAGGTGGGGAGACGCTGGATCGCCGTCCCCATGCACTGGATGATGAGTTCCTATGCTGCCTGGCGGGCAGTGAACGAGTTGCGCACCAACCCGTTCTTCTGGAAGAAGACACCGCATAGGCCGGCCAGAGGGCGCGCACCGGAACCGGTCAACAACCAGACCGGAAGATGACAGCGATGATCAGCGGTTGCGCATCGCCTTGCGCCAGGCCTTGCGCTTCATGTTGAGCTTGCTGAACCAGGAACGCTGGCGGGGTTCGTTGCGACGGAGATAGACCGGTGCATAGCCATACCGCGTACGGCGACGGGCCTCCTCCGGCGCCTGATGAAAGATGTGGTTAATGAAATCGGCAAGCTGCTGTCGGCGCAATGAGGGATCGTTGCCCTCGGCGAAGACCGGTTCGTTCAGCATGGCCACCATGCGTTGCGGATCGCGCGCCAGTTCCATGACATGTGCAATGCAGCTGTCATCATCCGGGAAATCATGACGGTTGACGAAGGCGCGCGGATTGAAATCGAGCGCCACGAGCGGATTGCCCCAATAGATCGGAATGCAGCGCGCCGCAAAGGCATGGAAGATCTTTTCCGTCGTATAACCGGGGGTACCGGAATTCTCGAAGGCGATCGCGAAGTTGAAATCACCCATCACCTTCAGCTTGGCAGGCACCGGCTTCAGCCCGGTCATGCGCGCAAAACTGTCATCGTTGCGCAGGTGGCGGCCCATCGAATTGACCGGCCGATGCCGAGACAGATGATGGAAGAAGCCGTCTCGCACGGGATCGGCCCGTCCATTGGAATAGATGAAGGTGCAGAACCCGCGTCCTTCGACAAGGCGTGCATCCACCGGCGCACGGTCCCGCACCTGCTCCGCCAGCGCCAGATCCTCCAGATAAAAGGGATGGCGCAGATAGCGGTCGCCAAAGGACATGTGGTCGAAGCCGATGCCGTAATCACAGACATTGAAATCGGGCCGGACATTCTCCCCGGTGTAGAACACCCGCACGCAGTCATAGGTGCGGTGCACCGTATCGAAACAGGAATAGAACAGGACGTCAGGGCTTTTCGGATCAAGCACGACCTCGACATCACCGGAGCGGCCCTCCAGCAGAAAGAGGTCTTCCGGCTTGAAGTCCGGCCAGAAATCCGTGTACCACACTCGCACTGTCTTCATCGCCGTACCCTGTTCGTAGCGCCCGCCTGCTTCGCTCTTAGTGGCTTCGCGCGGGTTTACAAGCGCTTTTGCAGATATGGAGAGCCAGCCCCCTGCGTCCGGACAGAGCATGGCAGGTCCATGCCGCAGCTTTCGCCGGTACAAGGCCAGCTTGCTGTCGCGGCCAGGCGGATGATAAGTGGACAACCGAGAACTGTGCCGCTCGGCGGCTGGACTGTTGCAGAACGGAACGTGTCTTGATCATCGGCTTCAATGCAGACGAGATTTGCGAACGCGGCACGTCGGTGGCGCTGTTGGACTACGCCTTGGGCAACGAGCAACTGCTTGGAAACCGCAGCATCGTTTTCTACAATCAGGGTGCGAGGACCAATGTGGCAGAAGCCATCGCCAGATTTGCGGCGCAGGTCGAACTCGTTCCTTATGCAGACCACGGAAACCTGCACCGGCTTCTCCTTGCGGGGCAGGTGGACGCGCTCTACACCATCAAGGGCGGCGGGCGCGACGGTGTCGATTTCACGGATGTGCCGACCATGGTGCATGCCGTTTTCCCGACGTGGCCCTCGGAAATCCACGGACGCTCCTATGTCTACGTCTCACCCTGGCTGGCCCGCTTTTGCCGGGGACATGCCGGCCAGAGCGTGCCGCACATCGTTCATGCACCCCATCTGACCGATGATCTCAGGGCCGAGCTTGGCCTTTCCAGCGAGGCAACGGTGTTCGGCTGCTATGGAGGCGCGCCCAGTTTCGACATCGATTTCGTGAAGGATCAGGTGATCCCGCAGGTTCTCGATCAACGGCAGGACATCCACTTCCTGTTCATGAACATCACGCCGTTCATTCGTCACCCACGCGTGTTCTTCCTTCCCGGCACAACCAACGTGGACGCCAAGACGCGTTTCATTGCCACCACCGACGCCATGCTGCATGCGCGCAAGCGTGGGGAAACCTTTGGCCTGGCCTGTGCGGAATTCTTCGCGGCGGGACGCAAGGTCATCACCTATGCGCTGAGCCGCGAGAAGGCGCATATCGATCATCTCGGCGCCGATGCGCTGCTCTATCGCAATCCGGGCGAACTCAGGCATATCCTCATGTCCTTCGACCGCACGATGCGCGCCGATCCCACCGCGTTTCTCGCCGCCCACACGCCACATGCGGTCATGGCCGAATTCCGGGAGAAGCTGATTGCCCCGGCGCTGGCCGCAGACAGCCAGCCACTGAGCCTGTCGGGCGTGCCGGCACGCATGGCCAACACGATCTACTACATGCGTCGCAAGGGAATCCTGCCCACGCCGAAAGCGCAATAAAAACCAGATCGTCAGCATCGGGCCGACACGGTCTTGCGAAAAGCACTCTGGAAAAACATTCAGGAAAATGGAGCGGGTGAAGGGAATCGAACCCTCGTATTCAGCTTGGGAAGCTGCTGCTCTACCATTGAGCTACACCCGCGACGCGAAGCAGACCTAGCATCTGGCTTTCGTCCCATCAAGAGCAAAGCGCCGGCCAGAGGCGGGTCCGGCACGCCTCAGCCGCGAAAATGCTTCGACAGCTTCAGGCCCTGTGCCTGATAGTTGGAACCGAGGCCGGAGCCGTAGAGCGCATCCGGCCGCTCCTGCATGTGCTCATAGACGAGACGACCGACGATCTGGCCGTGTTCGAGGATGAAGGGCACCTCGTGGCTTCTCACTTCCAGCACCGCGCGTGCGCCCGACCCGCCGACGGCGGCATGACCGAAACCCGGATCGAAGAAACCGGCATAATGCACGCGGAACTCGCCGACCAGCGGGTCATAGGGCGTCATCTCGGCCGCATAGAGCGGCGGCACATGCACCGCCTCGCGTGACACCAGAATGTAGAACTCGTCCGGATCGAGGATCAGCTCGTCGCGGCCGCGGCTGTAGAGCGGCTCCCAGAAATCGAGCACGTCATGGTCGGCCTTGCGATCGACGTCGATAACAGAGGTGTGGTGCTTGCCGCGATAGCCGATCAACCCGTCAGGACCGGTGCCCTTCAGATCGATGGACAGCGCAATGCCGCCGCCGGATACGTTCGGCCGCTCGCTCGCCACCAGCATTTCCGCTTCGTGCAGCGCCAGAACCTCGGCTTCTGTCAGCAGCGCATGGCCGGTGCGGAAGCGGATCTGCGACAGGCGCGAGCCGCGCCGCACGATGACCGGGAAGGTGCGCGGCGAGATTTCGAGATAGAGCGGACCGCGATAGCCGGCCGGGATCTTGTCGAATTCCTGGGCGCGATCCACCATCACGCGGGTGAAGATGTCGAGGCGACCGGTGGAGCTTTTCGGATTGGTGGAGGCGGAAAGATCGGCCGGCAGATCGAGGCTTTCCATCAGTGGCACGATGTAGACGCAGCCCGTTTCCAGCACAGCGCCGTGTTCGAGGTCGATTTCGTGCAGCGTCAGCCGCTCCAGCTTGTCGGCCACGCTGTGGTTCGGGCCGGGCATGAAGCTGGCACGCACGCGCAGCGCCTTGGAACCGAGCCTGAGATCCAGGCTCGCAGGCTGGATCTGGTCGCCATCCAGCGCGGCCTCGGATTTCAGCCTGCCGTCTGCGAAAAGAGCGCCGATGGCGCGATCTGCCAGAATGCCCGCGTTGCGTTTCATTGACCCTATCCTTCAATCGCGCGACAAAAGCAAAAGCAGGCAATTGACGCAAGCGCTTCACGGGCGTATGCGAACTTATCCCGTGGTGATTTGGCCGGTCGGCTTGCAGCCACGTTAAACAAGTGGCTAAAAGGACCGGGTGCGAAACCGGTCTGCTTTGCGACCGGTTTTTTTTGTTACGAAGTGGTGACACGCATGAGCAAGACCTGGCGCCCCGCAACCCAACTCGTCCATGGCGGCACGCTGCGCTCGCAGTATGGCGAAACCTCCGAAGCGATCTACCTGACGCAAGGGTTCGTCTATGAAAATTCCGCCGCCGCCGAAGCCCGCTTCAAGGGCGAGACGGACGGCTTCATCTACGCACGCTACGGCAGCCCGACCAACGACATGTTCGAAAAGCGCATGATCGCGCTGGAAGGCGCGGAAGATGCACGCGCCACGGCATCCGGCATGGCCGCCGTGTCCGCCGCCATTCTCTGCCAGGTCAAGGCCGGCGATCATATCGTGGCCGCCCGCGCCCTGTTCGGCTCCTGCCGCTACATCGTCGAAACGCTGGCACCGAAATATGGTGTCGAGTGCACGCTAGTCGATGGCCGCGACCTCGCCAACTGGGAAGCGGCGATCCGCCCCAACACCAAGGTGCTGTTCCTGGAAAGCCCGACCAACCCGACGCTGGAAGTGGTCGATATCGCCGGCGTTGCCAAGCTCGCCAACCAGATCGGCGCCAAGGTGGTGGTCGACAATGTGTTTGCCACCCCGCTTTTCCAGAAGCCGCTGGAACTTGGCGCGCATATCGTCGTCTACTCGGCGACGAAGCATATCGACGGCCAGGGTCGCTGCCTCGGCGGTGTGATCCTCTCCGACAAGCAGTGGATCGACGAGAACCTGCACGACTATTTCCGCCACACCGGCCCTGCCATGTCGCCGTTCAATGCCTGGACGCTGCTGAAGGGCATCGAGACGCTGCCGCTGCGCGTCAAGCAGCAGACGGAAAGCGCGGCCAGGATCGCCGATTTCCTCGCCGATCAGGGCAAGGTCGCCCGCGTCATCTATCCGGGCCGGAAGGATCATCCGCAGGCCGACATCATTGCCCGCCAGATGAGCGGCGGCTCGACCCTGGTCTGCTTCGAGCTGAAGGGCAAGAATGCAGCCTTTGCCCTGCAGGATGCGCTGGAGGTGATCAAGATCTCCAACAATCTCGGCGACGCCAAGAGCCTGATCACCCATCCGGCCACGACGACGCACAAGAACCTGACCGAAGAGGCTCGCGCCGAGCTTGGTATTTCCGCCGGTACGCTGCGCCTGTCCTGCGGCATCGAAGACACCGATGACCTGCTGGACGATCTGGCCCAGGCCCTTGCCAAGGTCTCGGCCTGAGCAAAATTTGGTTTTGCCGGTCGAAAGACCGGCAAAACCTGTCAATCCACGGCGTCGAACCCGGCGGATTTCTTGACGTTGCGCCCATACTGTACGATATGCCTAACGATACGCAGTGAAGGTGTCGCGCATGTATCGTGCCCGGACAAGGGATATCGAGGTCGAAGTCGAGCCCTATTATCTGGAGGAGCAGTCCGATCCGGATGACAGCCGCTATGTCTGGGGTTACCGCATCGTGATTTCCAACCATTCGGACCTGACGGTCCGCCTGATGCACCGCTACTGGCACATTACCGACCAGAACGGCATCGTGGACGAGGTGGAAGGCCCGGGCGTGGTGGGCGAACAGCCACGCCTGCAACCGGGCGACACCTTCGAATATTCCTCCGGCTGCCCGCTTGATACGCCGTCCGGCATGATGTTTGGCCATTACCAGATGGAAACGGACGAAGGCGAAACCTTCATCGTCACCATTCCCGCCTTTTCGCTGGATTCGCCGGGTCTGATGCGCGTCCTGAATTGATCGCCGCGCACCAGCCGCTATCGGCTTCCGCTTACGCCGGCTCGAATTCAGTCGCCTCATAGCGATAGGTGGTGGAGCAGAATTCGCAGGTCACCGAGATGTGGCCGTCTTCCTGGCTTGCCTCGATTTCCTCGGCGGTAAAGCCGGCCAGCACGCCCTTGATCTTGTCGCGCGAGCAGCTGCAGCGGTCGATGACGCCCTGCGGCTCGTAGATGCGCACGCCACGCTCGTGGAACAGACGGTAGAGCAGCCGCTCGATCGCCACCTGCGGATCCGTCAGTTCGTCCGTATCGACGGTTTCCACCAGCATGCGGGCTTCCGCCCAGGCATCGTCATCCGTCAGGTCGTGATTGCGCTCGTCGCCATCACCGCCATGCAGGTCCGGCTGGCGCATCCGCTCCGGCGCCTGCGGCAGGAACTGCGCCAGAACGCCGCCGGCGCGCCAGTTGTGGCGCGGCTTGCCGTCGGCATCGCGGTCCAGCAGCTCGGCGACACCGAGGCGCACCTTGGTCGGGATCTGCTCCGACTGGCGGAAATAGACGCCCGCGATCTCTTCCAGCGAGGAACCGTCGAGCGGCACGATGCCCTGATAGGGCTGCATGCCATGTCCCTGGTCGATGGTGAAGGCAAGCACGCCCTCGCCGAGCAGGTCAGGTGGCGACGTCCGACCGGCCGCGACGGCGTCTGCCAGCGCATCCTCATCGAAACGGGCATAGGCGCGCATGCTTTCAGGGCTGGTGAAATCGGCCACCAGCAGATCGACCGGGCCGTCACCCTTGGTCTGCACGGTAAAGCGCCCCTCGAACTTCAGGGAGGTGCCGATGAGGGCGGTCAGCACGATGGCTTCAGCCAGCAGGCGCGCGACGGGGGCCGGATAATCGTGGCGTCCGAGAATGGTGTTCAGGAGCGGACCAAGCTGAACCGCGCGGCCGCGCACGTCGAGCCCTTCCACCTGGAACGGCACCACGCGGTCATCGCCCGCCAGATTGAGATCGCTGAATTCCACGGTGGCTTCTGCCATGTCTTGCTCCTTCGCGCCGGAGCCACCCATTTCGCACAATTGGCGGCCGAGCGGAACCGCTCAACCACAGGAAAGAGGCCGACGCTGTCGTGTTGATGCACCCGCCGCGCAAGGCGCTGAGGCGCGTTTGGGAAAGCCGACAAATGGGGGCAGGCCCGCCATAAATCAAGGCATGTCCGGTGACTGCCAAGAGAAGCGGGTATCGGCGTCAGAGGACGCCGAAGCACCAGGCCAGAACGGATTTCTGCGCATGCAGGCGGTTCTCCGCCTCGTCGAACACCACGGACTGCGGACCGTCGATCACGGCATCCGTCACTTCCTCGCCGCGATGGGCCGGCAGGCAGTGCATGAACAGCGCATCGTCCTTGGCGCGCTTCATCAACTGCTCGTTGACCTGATAGGGCTGGAAGATGTTGTGGCCGCGCGCCTTGTGCTCCTGGTTCATGGAAACCCAGGTATCCGTCACCACCATGTCGACGCCGTCGACGGCGCGTTCGGCATCATGGCAGAGCATGATCTCGCCGCCATTGTTGCGTGACCAGTTGAGGTACCTGTCGAGCGGCTCGGAGCCCAGCGGCACGGCCATGTTCATCTTGTAGCCGAAGCGGGCAGAGCCTTCGATGAAGGAGTGCAGCACATTGTTGCCGTCACCGGTCCAGGCGAAGGTTTTCCCCGTGACAGGGCCGCGATGCTCCTCGAAGGTCAGCAGATCGGCCATGATCTGGCAGGGATGCGTCTCGTCCGTCAGACCGTTGATGACCGGAACCGTGGCATGCTCGGCCATCTCCATCAGGCGACGATGATCCGTGGTGCGGATCATGATGGCGTCCACATAGCGCGACAGCACCTTGGCGGTATCGCCGATGGTTTCGGCGCGGCCGAGCTGCATTTCCGTCCCCGACAGGAACAGCGTCTCGCCGCCCAGCTGGCGCATGCCGACATCGAACGACACGCGCGTGCGGGTGGAAGGCTTTTCGAAGATCATGGCCAGCATCTTGCCGGCCAGCGGCTTGTCGGCCGTACCGGCCTTGGTGGCCTTCTTGCGCGTCAGCGCATCGTCGAGAATGGTGCGCAGCTCCCCTGACGAAACCGCCGAGAGGTCGAGAAAATGCTTGGGTGATGCCATGGTCAAATCCATCCGGGGCGCCATCCGGCGGCCCGCGTCTCCTCTTTGGCCGTCAGGCCGACTTCTTCAACTGTTCGCTCTGCAGCTTTTCGGCGGCGCGCTCGATGCGGGCAATGCCTTCCCGCGCCTCGTCGGCCGTCACCACCAGCGGCGGCAGCAGACGAATGACATTGTCACCGGCCGGCACGCCGAGAATATGTTCGTTGCGCATGGCCAGCACGAGATCGCCGGCCGGCACGCGGGCCTTGATGCCGAGCATCAGACCTTCGCCGCGGATTTCTTCGATGACGCCCGGGAAACGGTCCTTCAGCCCGGCAAGGCCCTGGCGGAACACAAGCGCCACATCGTTGACATGCTGCAGGAAGCCCTCGCCCAGCACGACATCGAGAACGGCATTGCCGACGGCCATGGCCAGCGGGTTGCCGCCATAGGTCGTGCCATGCACGCCGGGCTTCATGCCCGATGCCGCCTCGGCAGTGGCAAGACATGCCCCGAACGGGAAACCGCCGCCGATGCCCTTGGCAACTGCCATGATATCGGGCGTCACGCCAGACCATTCATGGGCGAACAACTTGCCGGTACGGCCAACGCCGGTCTGCACCTCATCGAAGATCAAAAGCAGGCCGTGCGCATCGCAAAGCGCCCGCAGTTCGCGCAGGAATTCCTTGGAGACGACGCGGATACCGCCCTCCCCCTGGATCGGCTCGATCAGCAGGGCGGCGGTGTTCTCGGTGATCGCAGCCTTCAGGGCCTCCAGGTCGCCGAACGGCACCTGGTCAAAACCCTGCGCCTTGGGGCCGAAGCCCTCCATGTATTTTTCCTGGCCGCCGGCGGCGATCGTCGCGATGGTGCGGCCATGGAAGGCGCCCTCGAAGGTGACGATATGGAATTTTTCCGGATGCCCCTTGGCATAGTGATAACGGCGCGCGGTCTTGATCGCACATTCCAGCGCTTCCGCGCCGGAATTGGTGAAAAACACCTTGTCCGCAAAGGTTGCCTCGGCCAGCCGGCGGGCAAGACGCTCCTGCTCGGGGATCTCGTAGAGGTTGGAAAGGTGCCAGACCTTCTCGGCCTGATCCTTCAGCGCCGCCACGAGATGAGGGTTGGCATGGCCGCACGAGGTCACGGCAACACCCGCTCCGAAATCGAGATATCGCTCGCCCGTTTCCGTCACGAGCCATACGCCCTCACCGCGAACGAAACGCAGAGGGGCCCTTGCAAACGTGTCGAAAAGCGCGGCTTCAGCCATGGCGACATCTCCCTGGGCACTATGAACAAGACGGCGGACATCGCCGCCTGAAATCAAAAATGCCGCCTCAAGGGGCGGCGGCGGCACTATCGGCATTTCACGAGGGGATGTCAACAAATCCCGTGGTTTTCCGGGCTTTTCCGAAGCTTGCCGCGAAACTTGCGCGGGGCTTGCACGATGTGACAAAAATGACTCGCCACGACAGCAAGTTGGGGAAAACCCGAAAATCGATTCGCGACGATTCCGGCGACTCTTGTCAGCGAGTCCACCGCCCATTAGGTTAAAGATCAATTACTAGACTGCATGCGGCGGAACTAGTCACCAAAAGTATAGATGTAGTATGCTCGGCGGAATTTCTTCCGCCGGAGGGTGAGTGATTCTGTCTCGCAAGGTGCTCTAAGGCGGAGAGACAGCATGAACTGGACAGACGAGCGTGTCGAGAAGTTGAAAAGGCTATGGGCCGATGGCCTGAGCGCAAGCCAGATCGCGGCACAGCTGGGCGGGGTAAGTCGCAATGCCGTGATCGGCAAGGTGCATCGCCTGAATTTGCCGGGCCGGGCCAAGGCCGGCGGTGCAACGCAGGCGGCAAGCCGCCCGCAGGCCCGCAACACCTCGGCGCCGCGCGCACCGAATTTTGCAGCCCGTGCCACCACGGCCAGCGCGACCCGGACGGTTACCCGTCCGGTGGGCGCAACGGTCGTCAAGGAAGAAATCGAGATCGAAGTCACCCAGCAGCCGGAATTCGAGGCTCCGGCGAATGTGGTGGTTCCGATGTCGCGTCGTCTGTCCCTGACGGATCTGACCGAACGCACCTGCAAGTGGCCGATGGGCGATCCGCTGAAGGACGACTTCCACTTCTGCGGCGCGGAGTCCGGCGAAAGCTCGCCCTACTGCCGCTACCATGCGCGGCTGGCCTATCAGCCAGTCAACGAGCGTCGCAAGGCCGCCAGCATGGCCGCTGCCGCCCGCGCCTGATCGCATCGGGTGCCAGAGCGAAGACGGAAAAACGGGCCGCGCGCCCGTTTTTTTATGCGCGGATTCCGGATGTCTCACCGGACGGAGGCACGGATCCGGCGATGGCCATTTTGCACTGCCCTTGAGCGCTTTCGGCAAAGACGATCGCCCAGGAGCGGTCTATTGCTTTGTTTTTACAGGGCCGTGAGCGCGAAGCAGCTGCCCGTTTTCGCAGGAGTTGCGGAGGCTCCGCAGACAGAAAAACGCCCGGCAGCGAAGCAACCGGGCGCCTTCATGATCAATATTGCAAAGACTGCGGATCAGGCTTCCATGGAATACCCCGCGCCGCGAACGGTGCGGATGACATCCTGCATGTTGGAGAAGTTGAGCGCCTTGCGCAGGCGCCCGACATGCACGTCGACGGTGCGCT